>CAZEWK010000089.1:0-157452 GCA_964515905.1 uncultured Rhodospirillaceae bacterium
AATGCTTTCACAATTCTGGTAGTGGCAAAGGTAAGTTCATTCCCACTAATTTCAGCTTGAGCTTCCGATATGGGAAGGGTTCTGGTGATAGTGGGTAAACTTAGTGATATGGCTATTAAGGCTAGCCCACCAAAAACAGCCGTTGGCATAGTCACATTAAACATCAATTTCTCCTCGTTAGCTGGTTAGGTTGGATCAATTAAACCTATATCCTCTCCTTTATTAGCCTTCAAAAGAGGTAATTAGGGTCAGTTGAAAAAAAGGCTATGCCCATACGACTAAGTGTCCAATTCAAGCAAGATAAGTCCATTTGTATCTATGAGAATAATGACATTATGGTCTCTGATGCATTCTTTACTTTTCCGAATGGGACAAAAGACGCTGTGATATATATTACACTGCTTAAAAATGGCAAAATCTCTTGGGTTGAAACGAGTTCAACCCCTCTAACATAAAACATTTGTCATTGTATAAAGTAAAAACTAATTAAGAGACCTGCCATCATCTCTAACATTCGTGACCCGAGGCCCGAATTGATTAGCCATTATCTCCAGAGTTAGAATCTTCCGAAGAACGTCTGAATTCATCCTCATTCTGTCTTTTACGGAAAGATAAAACAGCGAATGGGATAGACGCTGAAAAAGCTATGATGAGAGCGGATAGGGTAAGCCACGGCTCAGTGATAAGTGCCGCAGCTAACAGCGCAACGCCAGCTAATGAAACCGTGACAAGCTTTTTTGGAACACGAATACGTTTAAAGGAATAAGTTGGGATTGGTGCAATCATTAATCCGGAAATCACGATCGTCCAGGGAAGCGTGAGCCACGTGGAACGGAAAAAATCCCACCCTGTTTCAACACCGAGGATTAAAGGCAACAAGACCATGCCCGCTGCTGCTGGTGTGGCAACACCACTGAAATAATTGCTCGCCCAAACTGGAAGATTGGTTGCAACGGAGGCAACGTTGAAACGGGCTAATCTTAGGATTGAGCAAACCACAAATAAGATGGCGATAGCCCAACCAATACCACCCGCGTTATTAAGCGACCACAAATACATGATCATTACGGGAGCCACACCAAACGAAATAGCGTCAGCAAGAGAATCAAGTTGCCCACCAAGTTCCGTTTGTCCATCCATGAGTCGCGCCACGCGTCCATCCAGCGTGTCAAAAAGAGCGGCTGCCGCAATGAACAAAATCGATATTTCCCATCTGTCTTGGAGGCCAAATCTAACAGCAGTAAGTCCGCAGCACAGCCCCAACGTGGTCAAGGCATTAGGCAAAACGCGGTTCAAACGATCTCGTCGAAGTTGGCGTCTTTCGCTAGGGTTTGGGGCCATTAGCGCCACTCTCCCTTTTGGTCCTCTTGGCTGTTTTCCAATTGAGCAATAGCGGTTTCACCGGCGACAGCCCGCTGACCGGGGACTGCAAGAAGCCGCGTGCCCTTGGGCAGATAAACATCGACACGACTTCCAAAACGGATCATGCCGTATCTGTCCCCGGCTCGAAGAAATTGCCCTTTGTCTGCCCAGCAGATAATACGCCGAGCAACCAAACCCGCAATTTGCACAAAGGTGACCTCTATACCTTTTCCTGTTTTTATTACTAAGGAACGGCGTTCATTATGTTCGCTTGCTTTGTCCAAAGACGCATTCAAAAATTTGCCAGGGCGATAGGAATTTTTAACTATTTCTCCATCGATAGGAATACGATTTACGTGACAGTCAAAAACGTTCATAAAAATACTGACCCGGCGCATTGGCGCGTCACCCATATCCAGCTCCGGAGGCAGTACAGCATCATCTACTTTTTGAATGACGCCATCAGCGGGGCTAATAACTAATCCATTTCCAAGTGGTGTTACGCGGTCAGGATCGCGGAAGAAATATATGCACCAGCCAACAAGAATAACACCAATATAGCCTAACCACTGGGCAACGGTGAAAAAAATAATCGTTATAACAGTGAAAATTGCAATAAATAGATGACCCTCTGGCCTGACTTTAATAAATAGTGTCCTGAACACGTTTGCTCCCGTAAAACTATAAAAAAATACCGCCCGTTGCCGAGCAGGGCGGCCACATGATTACTTTACTTGTTCCCGTAGCTGGATGGGCCATCGGGGAACCGACAAACGACAAAGTCTTATTCCATCACACGTCAAACCGGGTTCTGCCAACGGTGGCAGTGTCTGTCACTTGGAAACGCTCGACGGCGTCGTCGGCATCCATCATCTCCTTGACCCCAAGTACTCCCGGACCATTTCCAGCAGTGTCATTCAGAACATCATTAGGATGCTTATGATCGACAAATCCCAAATTAACGGTGGCAAGTTCATAGCCCATCAGGCGTTGCACCTCCTCTGGGTAAGTGCGAACCTCTTCCATCGGAACTGCCAGGTATTGGTTCTCTTCTTGCCGCAACCAACCCAGTGAATAATGCAGTGCCACACCACAACGGAAACTATTCGATTGGTTAGCGCCGCCCCCGTGTATCAAACTTCCTGTGTAAATTAGAACCGATCCAGCGGGCATCTCTGCCTGAACAATCTCGGAACTCAAAGGTTTGCGGTCGTCGCTCCAAAGGTGACTGCCTGGTACTATTCGTGTTGCTCCATTTTCCCGCGTAAAGTCGGTGACTGCCCACATTGTAGCCAAGGTAAGTGGCGGCGCCGGATTCTGTATGGGGTAAAATCCAGTGTCCCGGTGCATACTTTGAGTAGTCTCGCCAGGGGCCAAATGCATAACACCCGTATAGTTCAACTGATACCGTACACAGTGCGGTCGCAAGACAAGATCTGCAGTACTAAGGACAAGCTGATGAATTAGCATCTCTCTAGTGATAGGGCAGCGACTCAGAAGAGCACCAAATCGTTTGGTCTTATGGCCAAAGAAGGGATCAGGATTACCAAGATCCACCGAATCCAGATGTGGGGCCAGTTGATCTGAAAGCGTACCAAGTTGTGCATCATCCAGAATGTCCCGAACGATTGCATATCCATAGTCCGTAACCGACGCAGCGACCACCTTTGACGAAACGTCCACGCCAAAAGTTTGAAGAACCGCCATTTCGTTATCCTTACGTAGGCCAACCAGAAATATATTGGCTGAGGTCAAAACTTTCTAACTTGCCTGTACCGACCCACCTTTACCGTAGGTCGCTATGAATCTTCCGTCAACACGGTAGCTTAAGTGTGTTGAAACAATTGGGCCCTTACAATTGGCGTAACAATTGCAAATTCTTTTGCACCAGCATCAACCCACGCTCTCCAATTACCAAAAGAATCGTCAAACATAGCGGATAAAATAAAGTTAGGTATTTCAAGTACATTTTTGTTACGAGGCGTACTTTTTCCGCAGCTTAGCAGAGACCTTGCTCTTAGCCGAGAACCTCATGCCTCCAAGCCATGCCTCGCGAATCCTCCCTTTAGATCCCCTAACTAATCGTGCTTTTTCACCCAAATTCCCCAGACCGGGGCTCGCGCAGATCCTTCCGTGGTCCTTATCGGTTAGGATGATTTCTGTCGCATCTTGGAACGGTATTTGGAGGCTTGGATCAATTGCTAGCACGCCATCTCCCATGGGGATAAAATCGAGTGTTCGCCAAAGATCCCACCACCGGCCACTCCATTTCTTCGCGTTAGCGCTTGGAGCCCCCTTTTTTGCAAACATTTGGAGAATATAAAGCAAGGCATCGGACCAGACGCTCGATGGTCCATCTACTGAGTTCGTAAGTACCGAAATAGATATATCGCGTCCGGGCACTACTACTGTTCTTGTTAAGAATCCTGGGAAGACTCCCATATGACCAAACCAATCCCAATGTCCCGTTTTACCTATCATGGTCCCAAGACCGTAGTAACGCTTTGCGTAATCGGAAACGTTTTCCCAATGGATACGGGTCATTTCATTACGACTTGCTCGAGTTAAAACGCTCTTTTTTGCGTTGCTCTCAAGTGTCGAAAAAAAGAGTGCGAGATCTGACGCCGTAGATAAAAAACCTGTTGCTGGAGCCAGGGCGTTGGTCGGATTATCGCCCGGTATTACAACCCGGTAGCCCAATGGTAATTTTCGACTATGCCCTTGAGCTGTGAGAACATTGCGTGGTGTGCGTGTGTCAGGCAAAGTTTCCTGGAGCTTGCTGCCGTCCACAATAAGGCGTTGTACATAATCGCAATACGACTCCCCGGTAATGGACTCAATAATCAACCCGATGAGCCCGAAAGCATGATTAGAATATTTAAACTGCGTACCAGATTCGAGAGTAAGCGATTCCGTTAACGCGGTGCGAAGTTCTTTTTCCCCCAAGAAGGGGCCACCGTCACCCCAGTAAACAGCGTCGTCGCCGTCTCTGATGATACCAGAGCTATGGGACAACAATTGTGAAATTTTTGTCTGGGCAACCGCAGGGTGTAGGTCGCCGACGTAGAGACCAGCAGAATCGTCAAGCCGCAGCATACCTTTTTCACAAAGGCGCAAAATAGCCGCCGCAGTGAACGTCTTGGAGTGTGAAGCTACTCTGAATCGATGACGTGGGGTGAGCTTTTGTCCAGTTGTGATGTTGGCAACGCCAAAGGCCTCTTCCAGAACAATCTTTCCTTTGGAAGCAACGGCAACGACGCATCCAGGTTGTTCTGTCAACTGCATTTGAAAGTCGAGCCACTCGGGAATATAGAGCAGAGCAGCCTTAAGCCAAGATTCCATAATCGTCTCCTAGCGGTTATTCCAGCTTCGACTAATTTCGATGTAAGCAGTCTCAGCTTCTGCAATTTTGTCTACGACACAATATTCGTCTGTTTTGTGAGCCATATAGGGTTCACCAGGACCCAGGATGAGAGTTGGGGCGCCCCCGTAAGCAGGCGTCAGCACTGAGGCATCCGTGAAGCCCGTGCCAGTCTTGTATTCAGGAATTTCCCCTTGAATTCCGGTGATGATTTCGTTGACCTCCTGCACCCATTCATCGGCTGAATTAGTTAGCACACCATCCACGTCGATCACCGGTTCTAGATCCACCTGGTCCCCAAGATATCCAGACAATTGAGTTTGCAATGTATGATGGCTTTGGTCGGGTATGGTCCGAATGTCAATCCCTATCTCCGTTAAGTCAGGGACAGAATTTATATTCATGCCGCCATGTACAGTCCCCACATTGAGTGTTGGTTTTCCGAGTACTTCATGGCGAGCAATATTAAAATCAAAATCTTCTAATTGGGTAATAGCGCGAGCGGCCTTGTAAACTGCATTATCACCGTCTTCGGGACGTGAACCATGCGCAGTAACTCCTTTAGTCGTAGCCTTTAGCCAGAGTGCACCCTTATGACCAATGCGGGGTTTGTTCGATGTTGGCTCCCCAACTACGATGGCTCCTGCGTCACCTAGTGCACTGCCAAGTTCCGCAAGGTGGTACGCTCCTTCGCAGCCGGTTTCTTCGCCTGCCGTAATAACGAGAACTACGCCTGGTCCATTTGTGACTTCTCCCGAGACGTGCAAAGCAGCAGTAACGAATGCAGCTACTCCACTTTTCATGTCGGTGGTCCCGCGGCCGTAGAGTTTGCCGTCCGCAATCTCTCCAGCAAAGGGATCGACAGACCAAGGTGCCCCACCTAAGGGTACGACGTCTAGGTGTCCAGTAAAACATATAGGCTTACTATCAGGGGTGCCGCCAATGCGAGCCACCAGGCTTGTTCGAGTATCAGCGAATTCGTGGTACGAAACGGAGAAACCACCAGCCTCCAACAGGCTTCCAAGAAGCTGAGCGCAGGGCCGTTCATTCCCCGGAGGGTTAATGGTGTCGAAGCGCACCAACGTTCGAGTTAGTTCCAAAGGATCTGGGATATCGATATTCAATTTATTCACCTGTTCGTCCGATGATGGATAGTAAAATGGAGTGCAGATACGTTATCATGGCGTCAAACTAGAGACTAGGCTTGAGCCCCACCAAAGAGGTCTACAAATTGATGAAAAATCTAGTGTATAAAACTCCCAAGAAGTTATTCACCTTCTTCGAGCGCAAACAAACCTCGACCACCACGGACAAAAGTTATGGGTTTAACTGGTTCAAACCCTATCGGGTGGGAAGTTCCCTGCAACAAACCAAAAAATTATGAATAAAACCGAAGTGGCCGGCCACTTCCGAGCCAAAGGGCGCTAATTTAAACAAAAATAAAAGGAGGATAGAAAATGAGACTAAAAGGAAAAGTAGCTCTCATAACAGGCGCCGGTCGCGGTCATGCTGAAGCCGTTGCACGGCGCTTTGCCGAAGAAGGAGCGACAGTTTCTATCTGCGATATTCTCCCAGTTCGCGAGCTGGAGGAACAAGTTGGTTCCACAATTAAGGAAGGAGGAGGCAAAGTCCTATGCTTCCAGACGGATGTTTCCAAAGAGAACCAAGTGCAAGAGATGGTAGAAAAAACGCTGCAACAGTTTGGAACCATCGATATCCTTGCCAATATCGTTGGTATTGCTGGGCCCACCAAAGATGTCTGGAACATGAGCTTAGCTGAGTGGAAGCAAACACTGGACGTAAATCTTGACTCAGTCTTCCTCTGCTGCAGAGCAGTTCTTCCTGAAATGATCCGCAAACGATCAGGAAAAATCATAAATTTCAGTTCGGGCACGGGGAAGCAGCCCCTTTCTCACCGAGCTCCTTACGCAACATCAAAAATGGGTGTGATAGGCTTTACACGCACTTTGGCGGCTGATGTGGGACGTTACAACATTTCCGTCAACGCCATCTGCCCTGGTCAACACGAGGACCGAACGGCAGAACTCATTAAAGCCAGGGCAGAATACATGAACCAACCTTTTGATGAGGATACCTTCAGGAAAGATTTTACAGCGACCAATCCGAAACGGGTGCTAGCAGGTCGATGGTGTGCCGACGAAGGATATTCGGAAAAGAGCTCCGGCCCGGAAGATGCGGCCTCCTTAGCCGTTTTTCTTGCCTCTGAGGATTCTCCAAATATAACTGGCCAGGATATAAATACCGGTGGCTCTGTAATGTGGTAGTCAAAAAGGCATAAACGCCTTTCCCACAGAAATTTTACGAAAGGAGGTACCAAGTGAAAGTGACAGAAGTGAAAACCACAGTCGTGGAGGCTGAAAAACCGTATATAGGTGGCCGATACTTCCTCTTCTTAGAGTTGCTGACAGACGAAGGTATTACAGGCATAGGAGAACGTATTGCTGGGAGTGCATTTTCTAATCGGCCCCAGGATTTGAAGTCTCAGGTCAGCCTAATAAAGGAGTTGGTGGGTCAAATTGTTCTGGGCGAGGACCCGCTAAACACGGAACTCATTTGGGACAAGATGTACGGTACCTGGCACGATTTGCGACATCCTAGTTTGTACGCCACTCCAGCCATCAGCGCTATCGATATGGCACTTTGGGACATCAAAGGTAAGGCAGCAAACATGCCAATTTATCAGTTGTTAGGGGGCCAGTATCACAAACAATTGCGGGCATACGCCTACATGCCGGATGTAGACCTAGATAAATACCCGGAGAAAGCCGGCGAAGTTGCGCTCCAATTACTTGAGGAAGGTAATACGGCATGCAAACTAGACCCCTTTATGCCTTTGCACCCTATTCGGGATATTCCCTTGTGGAAAATTGAACACGCAGCAAAGATCTTCCAAAGTATTCGGGACGCTGTCGGTAACCGGTTGGAAGTTGCAATTGGAACACACGGCCAAATGCCTACCTATAGTGCTATTCGCGTTGCCCATTACTTGGAGCCTTATAATCCGTTCTGGTTTGAAGAACCAATTATGCCAGAAAATATTAGTGAAATGGCGCGAATAGCTGCCCACACTTGCATACCCATTGCCACCGGTGAACGCCTAGTGACAAAATATGAGTTTTCAGAAGTTTTGGAAAAACAGGCAGCCCAAATTCTCCAGCTTGATGTTGGTCAGTGCGGTGGGATCACTGAGGCAAAAAAGATTGCAAGTATGGCGGAGGCACATTACGCAATGATAGCACCCCACATGTACTGCGGACCGGTTGTGTTTGCAGCAGCAATACAGGTAGATACCTGTTCCCCCAACTTCCTTATCCAGGAGGCCAACCAGGGCCCGTTGCATAAGAAACTTTTTAAAGAACCCCTGGTCTTCGAGAATGGTCATATCATACCTCCCAAGGGCCCCGGGCTTGGTATTGAGTTTGACCAAGACGTACTAAAGTCACACCTGGTGGAATAAAACAGAGCACTACTCTGCTCTATACTCTTAAGCAAGTAAGACCGCGATATAGTTTATTCTTGTAATATGAGAAATCAGTTTTTGTTTGTTAGTAACTATCGTGAAGTTTTAGGATAATACTTTCCTTAGGCAATTAACCAACTCGTAACTTAGCAAAGCGATGAGAATGATCTGTTTTTTGATTATATCATTGAACCTTTTAATAGGTGATAATTCCATAAAACATTAAAGAGAAATTTCTGCCTTGGAGGGTGATGTGCTGCCGAAAGATCTACATTACGATAGCCTTCTGGATGTAGCACGCCGACTACATACGAAACAGATTTCGCCAGTAGAACTTACCGAATATATGCTGGAACGCATTACTTCTAAGGATAAAAAACTAAAATCCTATGCAACCATCACTCAAGATTTAGCCAGACAGCAAGCTTACAAGGCGGAGCAAGAAATAGAGCGGGGCCGCATAAGAGGACCACTTCATGGCATCCCAGTCGCTGTTAAAGACCTTTGCTACACGAGAGGTATCCCAACAGCTGCTGGCATGGCCATTCACAAAGATTTCATACCAAACTACAACGCAACAGTGGTTACGCGAATAGCCAAGGCTGGAGCAATTCTTCTTGGGAAATTACAAATGACCGAGGGCGCCTTTGCCGAACATCACCCGGATGTCGTGCCGCCAGTTAATCCGTGGAACAGCGAGTACTGGCCAGGCGTTTCTTCATCTGGATCTGGTGTCGCGACATCATCTGGTCTCTGTTTCGCATCTCTTGGTTCCGACACAGGTGGCTCCATCCGATTTCCTTCAGCTGCAAATGGCTTGACAGGCTTGAAACCCACTTGGGGTCGGGTATCGCGCTATGGCATTTTCGATTTAGCACCAACGCTAGACCACATTGGACCCATTTGCCGGAATGCCGCCGACACGGGAACTATCTTACAAGTGATAGCTGGAATTGATCCGAAAGATCCTACAACCTCCCCTGTTGCGGTGCCAAACTATCTCGCGGGTCTTGAAAGAGGAATTAAAGGAATCCGATTTGGATTCGATCCGCTATACAACCAATGCGGAGTGGATCGAGAAATAGTCCAGACCATAGAGAAAACATTGGAAACGCTTAAATCAATAGGTGCTGACCTTCGTGAAGTGGTCTTTCCGAACACAGACGGTGTCGTAGAGAATTGGCCTGCCCATTGCGGGATAGAAACAGCCTTTGTCCATAAAAACACTTACCCTAAACAAAAAAAACAGTACGGATTAGCACTTGCACGTTTAATAGAACTTGGTCTGTCCTTGTCAGCGACTGACTACCAAAAGATTTTGCTTGCTCGACATAATTTTTGTGGCTCAGTTAAGGTTCTATTCAACGATATTGATATCCTAATCGTTCCTGCGCAACCAACGGCAACTCCGACGTGGAAGCAACGTAAAGCTGACAGGAAAAATACGAAGGCCGCATCCAAAATAACACGTTTTACAGTGCCATTTGATTATACGGGTAATCCTGCTCTATGTATGCAGTCAGGATTTACTAGGACCGGCATGCCCGTGGGAATCCAATTTATTGGACGCCATTTTGAAGAGGATAAACTTATCAGGGCCGGGCACGCATATCAGCAAGCAACTAATTGGCACAACGAACATCCTGTACTTTAAAATACTGGTCTATAGCTTGTTACTGCTAGAAAGAACAATTTGTAAACTTACAAGTGTTGCTAGAGGTTTCTGTTGTATACGCTGGAAACCGTCTGCACAGAGCGCTGCGACCTATAAATCTTACGAAAGTGATTTTCCAAATTGATTAAAGTCTGTCCGGGTTTCTTCAAATTCTTTTGTTTAGGATAATATCACGTGACTAGAATCCTACTGCTCTACCCATTTTTCGATAAGATGGCGTGCAATTGCAAGCCTTCCTGGAACGGTCAAATCTTCAGCTCTACCAGCTAATGCCGCTCTCAGGTGTTCCTTGCTAAACCAACGTGCATCTGCCAATTCATCTTCGTCCAATATAATAGTTTCTGTAAGTGCCGTGCCATAGCAACCTATCATTAGAGAATAGGGAAAGGGCCAAGGCTGGGAAGCCACATAAGTAACCTCTCCCACCTCTATCCCGGATTCTTCCTTTATCTCGCGCCGAGCCGCTTCCTCAATCGACTCCCCTTGTTCAACAAACCCTGCCAAAGCCGAGTAAAGAGTACTGCCAAATTTACCTGAGCGCCCAAGAAGACATCGTTCTCCACTTGTGACTAAAACAATTGCCACCGGATCAATTCTAGGGAAATGATCCGTTTGACACCGGGGACAGTGCCGTGAGGTCCCCCCGTTTCGGTGCACAGAAGGGTTACCACAACCCGGGCAAAAACGGTGTCGGCGATGCCATTCAAGAACAGAGCGAGCTTGAGCCGCCATTGCTGCCTCAACAGGCGATAGAAGAGAGGCTAACTTTCGCAGCCCAAAGAATTCCCCCACTCCCGTTAACCCAAAAGCCTCTGCGGGAGCCCCTAGGTTCCCCACATCAAAAGCAAAATGCGCACGATCTTCAAAATTCCCAAGAAATATTGGGTCTGCTGGCACCTCGGTTGCTTGCAACCAGCTCCTCTGACCCCACACCAAACTACTCTGTTCACCAATAGTGATAGGAAACTCGAAATTACAAACCGGCAAAAAATAACTATCGTCTGCCTCTAACGCATTTTGAATCCATCCCGCGTCGCGCCGTTCATTGCTGGATCGGTTAATTGGATTTCCCGCAAAGAACATAGCCTGTTCAACCATGGAAAACATCCTCAAATAGATAGTTCAGTCTCTTCTGTGAACACAACTTTTACTCCGAAAACCACTGTTATCAAAACGGTATCTCTTGATAAACACAAAGTAATTTTCCTTGAAAGGAACAAAATGGAACGACAAAAATAATACCATTATTCTTTGCCGGAAAATTTCCAATAGGTATCCTTGAGCGTAATCATTCCATCGTTTCGCAAAGACCAGAGATCGCATCCGAACCAGTTCAACCTATTACCGTTTGCTTCACTTCCAGAAACCGTCCATTCTGAACAACCCCGATTACCCCCCACCCAATGGCTGTGTATCTTCCATGACATATCAGGTATAGAGGCAAATCTCTGGTATAGCATTTTGCGAATTTCTTTTTTCCCATTGAAACGAAGGCCTTCCGGAGCATCACCGCGAGAAGTTCGCCAAGTCGCATCCTCCGTAAATTTGGCCAATATCGATTCTGAATCATGGCGATTAAACGCCTCACAGACTTCGGTAATAATAAGTAGGTTTCTTTTTTCATTTTCTGTCATAAATGGATCCGTTTGCGCTTATGTCCAAAGAACAACGTTACACTGATTAAAAGAAATAACCTCTGGCACCTCTAATCATTGTTCCGTTCCGTGCGGATAGAGCTTGTACGGCTCTTCCGATCAACTTATCTAGGGTGTACGACCACGCATTGATCCCGGGTTAGCAGGCAACTTGAGTAAAGTCCCGGTATTGGTCACGGAGGTACCATCTACCTTAAGCACCGAAATATCACCATCTACAAAATTACCGACATAAAGATAGCTCCCATCGGGCGTGAACACCGCACCTTCGGGCAACCCTCGGACCTCTACTTCTGCAATCCGGCGCACGACATCGCCATTGATTTCGAGAACAACGACGCTGCCATTGCGGTTGTACACCCAGCTATCGACGGGAAATCCGGCGCTCCCTTTCAGCAATATTGCAACCGCAATTCTGCCAGTCGGGCTAATCGCCAAGCCTTCAGGCGCATCACCCACCACAACCCTGTCGATGACCCTTGGCGGTTCCACTGACAAGTCAATCACACTCACGGTATCCACATGTCCATCTGAACGCCCTCCATTGCCATTATCTGCAGTCAGAGCCAATCTCCCATCAGGTGTGATCTGAACGTTGTAGGGCCATAATCCAACAGGCATGTCCAGTGAAGGATCGTAAGACACTTTACCGTCGGTAATGTCGAGCACAGCAATTTTATGGCTCGAAAATTTTGTCGCTAACGCACGCTTGCCATCTGGTGCAATGGCAACCGAGGCCACTTGTTCCTTAATGTCGACAGACTGGACCATAGAAACACTCTTGCCATCAATTTCTAATACACCGATTGTACCGCTGTTGCGGTGGGCAACCAGAACCAAACTCCCAGCCTGGTTGATAGCCATCCCGGACGGCTGTCGATCGACTGTTACAGTATCGATCACTATTGGTGGTTTTTGTGTCAAATCAATTACATGAATCCGATTATCTGGCTCGGGTTTCCATTCACTATCGATCTCCACCCAGTTCATCGCATTAGCCACCAGTGCTAATCTTTCGTCCGGGGTAATCACCAAGTTGGTTGGCGGCCCAAATACCGAATTTATGAGCGGCAAATTGGCAACAATTTTCGGGTTAGCCGGGTCCGTACCAATGTCTACCACTGACACCACATCACCACCCGGTGCCTTGAATGCAACGTCGGGCCCATCAAAAGCAATTTTGCTGTCGCCGCCGACGATCATCAAATCTGCTAACACTGGGGCATAAAAAATGAATGCGAATATAGTAGCAATCGAAAATATACCCGTTGTACGTGATAGTCTTAGTTTACACATTTGTTTACCTCCCTAAATTCCGTTCTCAGCAGAGACAAGACCTGATCTAAGAAAAGTTGCAACAACTTGGTCTGCCGGATACCAAATGATAACAACGTATCGCCTCTCCTATATTGTCTAACATTTTCGTGTCTAGCTTAATCCAACGAGCTACACTACCACGTTTCACACGAGGACAATTGGTTATACGGATAACATGGGTATCTAGTAGTAATGCTACAGGCAAGGTGCCGGCAACACTGCTAATTCCTGCCTCCACATCCAAAGCCTACGTTGACCTACCGCGTTTCTCAAGATTGAATGAACCCTTGACTATGTGAAGCCGTGAACACTTGGTCACTGATATTTTTCACGTTCAAGTGATCTGAGACAGTGAGTGAGTTGATAAAACTCA
Source organism: uncultured Rhodospirillaceae bacterium (assembly GCA_964515905.1). Classification (GTDB taxonomy): domain Bacteria; phylum Pseudomonadota; class Alphaproteobacteria; order UBA7887; family UBA7887. The sequence goes on from CAZEWK010000089.1 coordinate 13,225, forward strand.
GCCGAAATGGTCTATTCGGGAGCATAGGATTGGTGGAATTGGGAAATGACCGACATGCCAGACTGGAAACATAATGGTGTAAAGGTAATCAGCGGCGATCACCTTGATATTAATACTCCGCAAACACCGGGGATGAATCGAGCAGCAGCGATCAACTACGCTACGGCGGGTGCCAAAAAACTGTGGGCGGGAACGGTCGCAATTCACCCAAACGCAAAAACAGGGGCCCATCATCACGGAGCCCTCGAAAGCATCATATATGTTATCAGTGGAAAGGCGAGAATGCGATGGGGTGAAGCCCTAGAGTATGTTTGTGAGGCTGGACCAGGCGATTTTATTTACGTTCCCCCTTATGTGCCGCACCAAGAAATTAATGCTAATGCTGAGGAATCTCTCGAATGTGTACTGGTTCGTAGTGACCAAGAATCGGTCGTGGTTAACCTGAACATTCCGGCGGCAGAAGAACCAGAAGGGCTTCACTGGATTGACCCAGTTCATCCTGCTCCGTCACGAAAATAATTTGATAAGCACGCTACCCAAACTCTCTGCTAAACGCTCTAGAATTACCGCAGACCGATTCTATTAGAGGATAGAGTTCCACAGATTGTTATTTCGTTTCTAGTTTCCTCGTCTATTAGAATTAGAATCGGACGCCGCAGCCTCATACTCCCTAGTTGAATAGGGTGGAAACAACCACACATCAGGCTATTTTCCGTAGTGTTTTATAGCGGTTTTAGTGATAAATTTAGCCAATCAATGCTTGTCACCACGGAAAAAGTTTAGAAAGTATCCCGCTCCTTCAGTAAATCTGTTAGAATTACCGGTAACTATACTTGCAACCAGGCTGAATTATCACCTTGCCCGAACATGAAACGATTCTCGAGGTAAAGAGTGGCTTAGAACAACGCTTCAGCGTTGCTTGTGCTGTTGCTTTCTTATTAATCGGTGTCTACCCCCTAGTGAACGATGGCAACGTGCGCCTTTGGTGCCTTCTTGCAGCAGCCATTTCTTGTCTGGTTGGACTTATTTCGCCGAGAGCTTTGGTTATACCCACTAAGATGTGTTTTAAAATTATTAGGGTCCTTAGCGCTGTGCTAACCCAGATTCTGTTAGTATTAGTTTACTTTAGTTCTGTTGTGCCAACAGGATTAATTGTGAGATTAATGGGAAGAGATTCATTGCGACTGACCCCAAATAAAAATGCCAAATCATATTGGATCACACGCAAACAACCACTTGGATCCATGAAGGACCAATTTTAAAAACAGGGAAATCCATCATACTAAGGAGCCATATCGATGACATTAGTAGCAGAGTTATGGAAATTTCTACGCATTCGACGTAAATTTTGGTTGCTCCCTGTCGCATCTGTCATGGCCATGGCCTGCGTACCTAGTGCCCTAGCGCACGGCCCACCTTCTAATCCACTCATGTACAAAATGTGGGACCATTGGTGTCCGGTAGAACATGAGACAATATTTGTCGGTACGGGAGAAGAATGCAATTGGTGTGGTCGGCATGAGTACTAAAAACGTTCCTCTATAACCCTAGAACTTGATTTTATAATATTACAGATCTGACCTAATCAGTGACAGCAATACTTGGTATCTCCGCATTCTACCATGACAGCGCAGCAGCGCTGGTCATTGACGGTGAAATTATTGCTGCTGCACAAGAGGAGCGCTTTACACGAAAAAAACACGATGCTAGCTATCCTGCACAGGCTATCAATTATGTGCTCGAACAAGTTGGCCTGACACTCGACCAAGTTGATCATATTGCTTTCTACGACAAACCGTTTCTAAAGTTTGAAAGGCTGTTGGAAACCTACATCGCTTACGCTCCAAAAGGGCTAAGACAGTTCAACCAAGCTATGCCAATTTGGATGCGTGAGAAACTTTTCTTAAAGAAAAGGCTCACAGAGGAACTATCAAAACTCTACCCTAACTTTGATGATAAAAAACTGTTGTTTGGAGAGCACCATTTTAGCCACGCTGCCAGCGCGTTTTATCCGTCTCCATTTGAGAAGGCGGTGGTCTTGACGCTTGATGGGGTTGGTGAATGGGCAACAACAACTGTCGCAGTCGGCACAGGCAACCGCCTGGATATTGTCAAGGAAATCCATTTCCCCCACTCCATTGGTCTGCTGTATGCGGCATTCACCCACTACATTGGTTTTCGAGTAAACAGCGGCGAATACAAAGTGATGGGATTGGCACCATACGGAACCCCACACTATAGAGACCTGATATTAGAGAATCTCATTGATCTAAAAACCGATGGTTCGTTCTGGCTGGACCAATCCTACTTCAGCTATGCGACCGGTTTCACTATGACCAACAAAAAGTTTTCTAGGTTGTTTGGACAACCTCCAAGAAAGGCCGACTCGGATCCACTGACACCATTCCATATGGATATTGCTGCATCTGTACAATCAGTGACAGAGGAGATAGTACTTCACATGACGAGAGCCTTAGCAGCAGAATACAAGATTCCAAATCTCTGCATGGCGGGTGGTGTAGCTCTAAACTGTGTGGTTAACGGGAAAATACATAGAGACCGCGCCTTCGAGAGACTTTGGATTCAGCCGGCCGCAGGCGATGCCGGTGGCGCATTGGGAGCGGCTCTGTCTGTCTGGCACAAAGAGCTAGGTAAACCTCGAATAGTAGATAAAAATGACTCCATGAAAGGGACGTATCTTGGTCCCGAATTCGAGCAATCTGAAATCGAATCAGCACTTAGACACAGTGGTGCGAGATTTAGGATAGTTGACGAAGAAGATATGCTTGAAGAAACCGCAGCAGCACTCTCAGAAGGCAAGGCGGTAGGTTGGTTTCAAGGACGGATGGAATTTGGACCAAGGGCGTTAGGTGGACGATCAATCCTCGCAGATCCACGCTCGACAACAATGCAAAAAATGCTAAATCTTAAGGTTAAATATCGGGAAAGTTTTCGCCCATTCGCTCCGTCTGTTCTTAGAGAAGACGTGTCCGAATGGTTTGAGATGGATAACGATAGTCCGTACATGCTATTGGTCCATGGAATAAAAAAAGAGAAACGTCGAAAAATGAGCCGAGAGGAAGAAAAGCTGTTCGGCATAGAGAAACTAAACGTGAACCGCTCCACAATCCCTGCTGTCACACATGTTGACTATTCCGCTAGGATTCAAACAGTGCACGAGCGGACAAATCCTAAATACCATGCCCTCATTAAAAAGTTTAAAGAAAAAACGGGATGTCCCGTAGTCGTTAACACGTCCTTCAATGTGCGTGGAGAACCAATCGTGGATTCACCGGCAAACGCCTTTCGGTGTTTTATGGGTACTGACATTGATTTACTGGTAGTAGGAAATTGTATGTTAGAGAAACAAAATCAAAATATGACATTGGTTGAAGATTACAAAGCCAAATATCAAAGGGACTAACAATGTCGCCGGCTTAGACAGCAACTATTACAAAGCGGAGCAATCAAAGTACCAACCCAAATAGATTTGATGCTCAATACATATACACTGAATAAATCCGGTTGAACGCTAGGATTTTAGGAAAGAAAAACTCCTATCATAATTGGTAGAAACCAAATTGATGCGAAGCAGACCGTCATAGATAGCCACATTAAATTTCTTCGAGCTTTTAAAAACCTACAAAACTCCAACCCAAAGGATAATTTGCTCATATCTTTGGTCCAACTCCCAAATAGTTTGCGTTACACGATTGCTGTTCGATTACTATCGTACCTACTTCAAACGAAATACAATTTATATTTTGCAAACATTTTCTGGTTCTGGGCCCAAGACTTAATCGTAAGTAAGTTTACAGCGCCTGGCGCCCTTTTGCGATACTCACACGCATTGCAAACTCCTGTGTGTAATGAAAGAAATCGGTCTCAGTAACCAAATTCTTTGTGGCCATTATTGCGAAATCAACGGTCTCTTGTGTCGGAATATTATCTGGCGTAACTAGGCCCAATTCGCGTGCTTCCTTCAAAATTGATGAAATAGTGGATGGATTGGCGTCCGTTAATCGAGAAAGTTTAGCATTTGTTATCAACACCTTAGAATAATAGTGATCCATTAAATGATGCAAACAACTTAGATTAGTTCGGTTGCGCTGCCAAAATTGAGGATTAACAGATGGCGACTTAGCGCGCAAATTTTTTCGATGCAGTTCTAGTTCCACCGCTGCCTTAGTATAAGCTCGGTGAATGAGTGGTAGAAATATTTCGTCACGGAGTTCATCCCATTTGGCGACATCTGTTTGCGTCATTTTTATAACCTTTTCTATCCATAAATGTGGAATACTTGCTGTGCATAATGTTTGAAAAAGTATACAATTGTGGCATTAAAGAGATGAATAAAGAATATTGGAATACTCAATATCGATTACCAAACTGATTTTTATATTTGAACGCTCCCGGAAAAACGACCCTGAAGCAGCTCCAATTTCGTTTGAATAATGGACATAAACACTGGGCAAGAATCCTCTTGTAAAGAATATTAAGGGCTTGATTTGGGCCACCATGCTCCATAGCTTACTAGTGTTACCATATTATTTTTCATAACTTTTTATTAGACCCAAAGCCCGTGAATTAACGATTTGTAACCCATGACTTGGCAAAAAGAACTTGATGAATTACGTCGACGCGAAGCGTTTGCGGAAGAGTTAGGCGGCAAGGATAAAGTTAAACGTCAAAAAGACGGTGGCCGCTATACAGTCCGAGAACGCGTGCTGCTGCTAGCCGATGAAGGTTCGTTCCATGAGCGAGGTAAAATCGCGGGCGTGGCCGATTATGATTCCAATAATGACCTGTCAAAATTTACACCGTCCAATTTTATATTTGGCAAAGCAGAGGTAAATGGACGCCCAGTTGTTATTGGCGGAGACGACTTCACCGTTCGAGGCGGTTCTGCGGATGCTACAATTCGCGCAAAACACGTTATGTGCGAAGAAATGGCAAATGCGCTACAAATTCCACTGATTCGCCTGGTCGAAGGTTCTGGAGGGGGTGGCTCAGTTAAAACAATAGAGACAACCGGGCGTGCGAACATTCCCGAGCTCGAAGGATGGGAGTTATTGGTTAGCAACATAGGCACTGTACCTCGTGTAGCGTTAGGTCTAGGCTCTGTCGCTGGGCTCGGCGCCGCTCATCTTGCAGCATCGCACTATGCTGTAATGGTGAAAGAGAAGTCAGCACTCTTTGTGGCTGGCCCGCCCGTCGTGGCGCGAATCGGGGAAACACTGAGCAAAAATGAACTAGGTGGGTACCAGATACACCTCAAATCCGGAGCTGTAGACCACGCGGTAGATTCTGAAGAGGAAGCGTTCGAGTGTGCTCGAAAATTTCTATCTTATTTACCAAATTCAACCTATGAACTTCCTGCTCGTGGTCCCCAAAACGACGATCCTGATCGAGAAATAGACTGGCTGATTAACGCCATCCCCAGAAACACCCGAAAAATCTACAAAATGCGGCCGATAGTGGACGCGATAGTAGACAACGGGTCTTTTTTTGAGATGGGCCAGCAGTATGGGAGGTCCGTAATTACCGGTTTTGCCAGATTAGACGGCTGGCCCGTCGCCCTCATGGCTAGTGATCCCTACTCTTATGGGGGATGCTGGACGGCTGATACTTGCAAGAAAGTGACAAAATTTGTCGACTTAGCAGAAAGTTTTCACCTGCCGGTAGTTTATCTTGTTGACTGTCCGGGCTTTCAAATTGGATTACAGGCAGAGAAAAACGGGACCATCAAGGAAGGGGTGCGTGCCATGACCGCGATGTGGCAAACCACCACTCCATGGTGCACCGTTGTGGTACGCAATTGTTTCGGGGTAGCTGGAGCTGCCCACAAAAACGGTGGAAGATATTGTACTCGATATGCCTGGCCCTCAGGGCGTTGGGGGTCTCTACCCCTTGAAGGCGGTATTGAAGCAGCTTACAGAGCCGACATTGAAGCTGCTGAGAACCCAGCTGCAAAATTGGGTGAAATTGAAGACCAACTGAACAAGCTTAGGTCGCCTTTTCGATCAGCAGAAACGTTTTGGATAGAGGAGATTGTCGATCCTAGGACGACACGGTCGCTACTTTGTGATTTTGCAAACAGCTCGGCCTCACTGCGCGTACCCGGGGTACGTAAATTTGCAATGCGCCCTTGACTAAAGCAAAAAGTTTTCTCAATTTTGCTTCTTCTTTCTGAAGTAAGACCATATGAAAATAGTTTCATAATACAGTAAAAGGGGCAACGTAATGGCATTTTATGAGCTACGTAAGTACACCATTCGCAAGGGGAAAATGGCTGAATGGCTAAAATTGATGGAATCCGAGATTATTCCCTTCCAAGTATCCAAAGGCATGGTAATTACTGGATCTTTCAGAGGTGAATCTGACGATAGCGTTTACATTTGGCTACGCAGGTTCAACACTGAAAAAGAGCGTGAACGTCTATACAAGGCCGTGTATGAGGATGAACACTGGACCAATAATATTGCGCCACGCGTCGGGAAACTGATGAACCGTGAAAAAATTGAAATTCAAAGAATTGTCCCCACTAAAAAATCTACGGCCCAATAATAGCCGAGTTTAGTTAGACAAACTCCACGAGATTGAGTTCAAAAGTAAGTGTTCGTCCAGCCAATGGGTGGTTAGCATCAAGTGCAACATTACGGTTGCTGAATTCGAGCACCTGCAACTGAATTTGGTTGCCACTAGGGTCCTCGGCTTCGAAGATAGTACCTATTTCTAACTCAATCTCGTTTGGTATAGACGTGCGCTCAACATTGTGGACGTTATGTGGATCACGCATGCCATACGCTTCTTTCGGAGTAAGGGTGGCATTTTTTGTTTCACCAGCGGCCATACCGACAAGCGCCGTTTCAAATCCCCGAATTACTTGGCCACTCCCAATCGTTAATTCTAGTGGTTCATCCTCTAGAGAACTATCAAACTCCGTGCCATCCAAAAGGGTTCCTGTGTAGTGGACCCGAACTGTGTCCCCAACCTTAGCCAGTCGCATCTAGAGCCTCAGACAATTATATCCGTCACATAGTTCATTTGAGAAACCTAAAAAATTGTATCTATATAGTCTGTAACAACAACTCTAAAGTCTATATTTAAGCTAGTTGTTTGGCTCAATCTAATTATGATACCTCAGTAATTGCCGCATCTGTAAGAAGCCTTAATCTATAATAAATTTCACAAATTACACACTTACGTATAAAAAAGAAGACCCGCATTACTGCGGGCCCTCTAGTTCACTTCTAAAATTAGTTTCACTCAGACACTGTGAGGTTCTCAGCGGAACTTTTACCATTTCGTCCGGGCTCTAACTCGTAGTTAACCCTCTGACCTTCTTGTAATGTGGATAAACCTGCCCGCTCTACAGCGGAGATATGAACGAAGGCATCAGAACCACCCTCATCGGGGGTAATAAAACCGAAACCTTTGACCGGGTTGAACCACTTAACGGTCCCTGTAGCCATTTATACTTCCTCTACATAAATTTTAGACTCCGTGGAATACACGGCAAACATACCAGTTCGACGAACCACATGGTGAATCTGTGCTTAATCTCAAGGAACAAAGCAAAGTACATTAGGGACCCGAAGACCTGGTATCACTCTATATGACGAGATAAGCCGATAAAAACAAGGTTTACGTTTATTAATTTTTGCCTGATACATTCTTCGCAACCAAAAAGGAGCCGATTACATGTACACCCCAGAGCATTTTGAGCTGAAAAATCCCAAGCTTATTGAAGAAATCGTGCATGAAAATAGCTTTGCCACCCTGGTGACGCGAACTGGCGAAAGCGTGACGGCTAGCCACTTACCCCTTTTATGGCATGGCAATGGCTCGGATAATGGCATCATTCAGGGGCATATGGCTCGAAATAACTCCCAATGGCACGATTTCGCTTTAAATAAGGAGGTTCTAGCAATTTTCACCGGATGCCACGGCTACATTTCCCCCACTTGGTATTCTGTATATCCCGCCGTTCCCACTTGGAATTATACAGCAGTCCACATATATGGAGCCGCAACCATCATACAGGACCCAGTATCTGTCCGTGCATTGCTTAAAAGGATGGTGGCCATTTTTGACCATGACCCTTCATCGGCATGGCCAAAGAATCAAAGCCACGAAACACTAATTACGGAAATGGTCCCTAATATAGTTACATTTGAAATAGCAATCTCGCGGATTGAAGCAAAGGCGAAATTAAGCCAAAACCGAAAACCTGATGAACAACAAAATATTGTATCCATGCTCAAAAGTTCTACCCAAAACGAGAGCAAAGCCTTGGCACATTTTATGGAAACTTTTTTTTTGGGGCCCAGAAAATAAAAAGATAATCCCGCATTAAAGGCAGCCAACGCACCTGGAGTAAAAAGTTATGAGACACTTTTAATCGATGTAGATAGTTGTCCATTCCTTCTATTGCCGACTAATACTTTTGACAATCTATGTGACCAAAGTCGATTGGTTAGTATACTACACCGCCCCACTTAATGACTCATCCCGTGGCAAGCAGATCATATCGTTGCTCAACCTATTTATTATGGAAAGTGGCAAAATTCTTAACAGGTTCACGCACAGTGACTAAGCTGTTTTGAGGTGCTGTCGCATCCTCATAACCTAGGCTCATCCCAACATGGACTACCTCGTGGTTTTCCAGGCCCAACTCCTCTTCCACAACTGTATGAAAGTTCCCCCAAGAAGCTTGCGGACAAGTGTGGAGGTCCTGACCCCTGGCCGCAATACAAATATTCTGCAAAAACATTCCATAATCTAACCAGCTCATCCACCCCATATCTCGATCTATCGTGAAAATCATCCCAACGGGGGCACCAAAGAATTGGAAATTCATCGAATGAAATTTTTGGGTCTTCTCACGATCACCCTTTTTTATACCTGCTAACCCATACAAATCCCAGCCCACCTTCCGACGGCGTGCAAGATAGGGGTCTCGCCATTTCTCAAGGTAATGAGTACGATCATTACTATGTTTATCAGATTCATTCCAAAAAGCGCTGAGTACTCTTTCTGATAACCGACTGAGTGCCGACCCTGTAAAAACATGCACACTCCATGGCTGCGTATTGGTTCCGCTAGGTGCCCTACTGGCTACTCCCAGAATGTGTTCTATCGTATCTTGGGAAACCGGTGTTGGAAGATAACCACGCACCGATCGTCTACTTAAGATAGCCTCATCTACGGTTAACATACCTATTCTTGATCCTTTGTTTTTACGGAATACTGGCCGGTAAGGCCTTCGTAGTAACAGTTTATCTTATTAAAAAGCTGATTACAGTTAGGCCAGCCTTTTAATTAATTGCCACGGCACCAGAAAACCTTTGTAGAAACTCGCAACAATTAAATGAACACCCACTAAATCACGTGAGTTCACTGACCCCACCAGAAATGATCGATTTATTTACGAGTATACAGCCTCCACTTTTTCGAACTTTTCTAAATTATCTTCAAATTCTTTCAGCCGTTTCCAAATGGATCGCAACTCCGTGATCGTCGTCCAATTATGTAAAAATAAAGCGAACCCACCGTGGACTCTCCCAAACGCATTAGAGACTTGAACCAAAACTCCTAAAGTTATCAACCCAGTGAAGAGCCCAGGGCCCATCAGCAGGTAAGGTACAACCGTCATTATCTGGTCATAACTATGCACCCAAATATTGAAGTACCCGTAGTGCAAATAAAGTCGATGATAATTAAATCTTATTCCTAAAAACAACTCCCAGAGATTTTCAGGGCGAGCATGGTTTACTTTATCGTCTTCTCCAAGCACCAAGTCCTTACGAAATGCTGCCTCAACTTTTTGGTTATTATATTCAAGGCCTGGAAGTTTCCATCCCACAAACCATGAAATAATCAAACCGCCAATTGATACTACTAAAGCCCCCCAAACTAGAGAACCTTCTATATCCCTTAAAATGGGAACATCAACTTTGTCACTTAGTCCGTATAAAATTGGAATGAATGCTATCAGTGTCATTACGGCTCTAACAATTTGCAATCCTAAGGATTCAATTATTCTGGCGAAGCGGTTGCAGTCTTCTTGGATTCTCTGAGAAGCACCCTCAATTTCTTCCTCTACATTTCTCCATCTTGGAATATAGCCCCAAGTTATTGCCTGCCTCCATCGCAATCCGTAAATGCTGGTAAACCAGGCCGTCAACGTTGCGAGGACAACATAAGGCGCCGCAATTACCAGGAAGGATGCATCTCCCTCAAAACCGTTATTTACATAATCTAAAGATATCAATTGCTGGTAAAATGAGCTTATTCCTTCTTCCGGCTTATCAACGTAGTCCGCTGAATTTTGCAAAAGGTCATAAAACTTCCCATACCAGGTATTTAGAGCAACAGTCATTTGGACTTGTAGCCATATGGAAAAGATAAGGACCCCTCCCCCGCCATATGCCCAAAGGGCCCACTCTTTTGTTCTATAAAAGGATCGCAGCATGATGAATAAATAAAGTAATTAGCATATTTGAGAACATGTGTAGTCTGAAAGTAGCCTTTAAGTCTACAAAAGATAAGTTGTATTTAGGGAAACAAAAAGTCCTTTAATCCAAAAAAAGGTTATACGGGAGAACAACTCCCGCAGATTATTTTGAAATATCTGTGCTGAACCTCAATGCTCATTTATTTAGGGTCCAGGTATTACATTAGCAAAGAAAGCCACAGATCTACTTCTGAAGCAACGTATATAGATGGGACACTCTTAAAATATTAGTTCCCCGGAACTATCTCTCGGGACACCCGGAATTGTCCTCCCCCCATGGCATTTTAGTTTTACATCTTTTCGCACCCTTTAAAGTGGCCTTTTTTAAATTCGCCCCTCTCAAGTCTGCACCCCGCAAGTCGGCGTTATTTAAGTTTACCCGATGCAAATTGGTATTTCGTAAATTAGCTCCCCGCAGACTACTTTCTGTCAAATTCGCAGCGCCCATCTTAGCTCCTGTAAGATTAGCAAAATTCAAATTTGACCGAGTTAGGTTGGCAAAGCTGAAGTTTGCCTCCCGCAAATCTGCATACCGAAGATCTATACCAACTAAGCTTGAACCCCACAAATCTGCACCCTCCAAGCTACCATAGTCTATCTTAGCAAACCTTAAATCTGCACCAGCTAGAAGTACTTTTGCCAAATTGCTTCTTGTCAAAATAGCAGCGGACAAAATAGTGTCTCGCAAGTCTGCACCGCTTAAATCACATTCGATACAAGTATTCTTTGCCTTTAGCCTGTGCAAGTCGTTCCCATCAACCCCCCACGACGGATCGTGGAAAACAAAAACAACAAAAATAATTACTCCTACCCAACGGCTACAATAACTTTTCCCGGCTTTCGAACCTGATAGAGAAAACAAATACATGTAAGATACCTGTGTCTTCAGGATTGACTTCATCGCGCACACAGTCAATTAAAATAGGATGGTTAAGCAGCAATAACGTTGAAAGGAATAGCTTACATGACAATTAACTACAAAATTATTGTGCATGGCAATAATTTAAGACTTAGAGAAGGATTCCTAGGACTTGCAAATGCAACTCTCATTACCTGTGACGAAGGACCATTGTTGTTTGACGTAGGGCACTACTGCAACCGATCTACGTTAATAGAGGGCTTGCGCCAAGAAGGCATGCAACCTAACGACATAAAAATTATATTTTTGTCTCATTTACATTTTGACCATTGTAACAATGTGGATCTTTTTCCGAATGCAAAAATTATGGTTAGTCAGCGAGAATGGGAATATGTTGACAATCCGCATGCAAAAGACCTTTACATCCCCTGGATGATCAAACAGCAACTCCAGAAACACGACCTCCAGTTGATTAAAGGCCAAAAACAAATTTGCACCGGCGTAGAGTATTTTCCAGCACCGGGACATACTCCAGGATCATTTGCAATAAAGCTGGATACGAAAGATTATGGCTGTGTTGTTGTAGCCGGAGACGCTTTGAAATATCCCAAAGAAGCCATTTCCCAGAGGTGTGACATGGCTTTCGATACGGTTGGTGCCGGAACTAACACTATATGTCGAATATTGGATATCGCGGACAGGATTATACCAGGTCATTTCCCGGAGCTAATTAAGCAAAACGGATATTTTAGTTGGAACGACGCTGCTGAACTCCCTCTGATGGTTCGTTAACATATCACGTCCAGGACATAATTATGCGTCTGATAGATTTTTTTGACCGAGGTGCGTCTCTGAACCCTAAGCAGGTTGCCTTTATGGACGACACCTGCTCCATCACCTATGAAGAAGCACAGAGACAATCTCACCAGATGGCAATCGGCCTGTCCGAAACGGGTATTATGCCCGACCATGTAGCAGCAATTTATTGCCCTAACGATGCCCGTGCCTTTTTATGCATGTTGGGCATTCTGAGAGCCGGGGCTATATATGTTAATTTGAATAGCCTGAGCCCGATTGAAGAAAATCTCTATGTCTTAAAGAATCGCGATGTATCTCTTCTATTCATTCATAGCCAGTTTGAAGAGCATCTTGAATTGATTTTGACTCAAATTCCAAAGATAACAAAAATAATTGCAATTGATCGCAGTTTTGGCGGGCTCACCAGCCTTGCTGAGTGGATAAAAGCGTATCCTTCCATCGCACCAGATATCCCTCGTCAAGCGGATGACATAGCATGCCTTTTTTCTACGGGAGGCACGACCGGTCGGTCCAAAGCGGCCATGTTAACCAATCAAGTGTTTTCTACCATGATAGCGAATGCGAACATGGCCATGCCCAATCAAAGCCCACCCGTGCACTTAATCGCCGCACCCATAACACACGCAGCTGGACTTACTGCCCTTTGGCTGCTCCCAATAGGAGCAACTAATATAATACTTCGACGTCCTGACCCAGAAGCAATTCTGGCAGCGATTCCGCGCCATAGAGTAACCACTTTGTTCCTACCGCCCACTCTGATTTATATGATGCTGGCCCACCCCCGTTTACAAGACTTCGATTACAGTTCTCTTCGTTACTTGATTTATGGCGCCGCTCCAATGTCTGTGGACAAGCTAAAGCATGCCGTCTCAGTCTTCGGTCCTGTGCTTACTCAACTTTACGGACAGGCCGAGGCCCCGATGATGTGTACCGTTATGTCAGCGTTAGAGCATAGTCGGTGGTTAGACACAGGTTTTGAAAAACGTCTTGCGAGCTGTGGTCGGCCTTGCTTACTCACTGACTTAGAAATAATGGATAACTCGGGCAGATTGCTTCCTCCCGAAGAACAAGGAGAAATTGTCGTTCGCGGCAGCTTAGTAATGGCGGGATACTATAGAAATTCGACAGCGACAGAGGAGGTCAGTGCCCACGGTTGGCACCACACAGGGGACCTGGGCATTAAAGACCAAGAGGGTTACGTATATATTCTAGACCGAAAAAATGACATGATTATCTCTGGTGGTTTTAACATTTACCCTGGCGAAATTGAACGAGTTTTGTTGGCTTTACCAGAGGTCCAGGAATGTGCGGTCGTCGGAATTCCAGACGAAAAATGGGGGGAATCTGTGACAGCAGTAATAGAATTGGTAAGAAGCGCCAAATTAGATGAAGCAACTGCTATATCACATTGCAAAACAACGCTTGGGAGTGTCAAAGCGCCCAAACGCATATTCTTTTGGGAGAATCTTCCAAGAAGCCCCGTTGGAAAGGTTTTAAGACGCAAGGTAAGAGATGTCTTCTGGAAGGACCAAGAGCGAGCAATCTAGACCAAACGAATCTTTCGTACTTTTAAATCACTAAAAAGGGGTTTTCTTACCTCAACTCATCAAGCTGTTTCTGGACAGCGCGAGCATCATTGCTATTTTCTGGGAGTTTATCGAGAAGGATTTGCCAGTATTCTTTCGCGTCTTCCTGAAGCCCTTTTTGCGAGGCGGCAAGACCCAGATACCAAAGAGCCTCCAGGTGATTAGCATCAAGTTCACGTACTTTTCTATAATTATTTTCAGCGATGGGGGGCACAATCCCACTGGCCATAATCTCCATAGAAATCTCTGCCTGCGCAATCAGGGCAATAATATCGGTAGGTGTTATTGAAAGCGCCCGACCGTACGCTTTGACAGCTGCTGGGAGTTCACCTAAAACCCGCCGCGCGTTTCCAAGTCGTTTCCATCCTTCCGGATCTTCCGGATTAGCCTCCAACCGATTTGCTAATCGCTCTACCATGCTCTGAATCATGTCTGCGCGATCACCGTCAGACATTGCCCCTGCTGCCTCTATATCGGCGGCAGTAGGACCACTGGAACCAGCTGAAGAAGTACTTTCTGGTTTATTCTCGAGGGCGCCTGCATTTGCGACTTCTGGGACCATCCGCCCCAGTTCCTCCGATAATTCGGCCAACTGCTTTTGCAATTGCGGAACCCATGGCTCACCTGGGTCTGCATCTAACGCTAGCTCACTCCAAATTGCAAATGCGTTTTCCCTTGCGCCAGTCTGAGCATGCGCAAGGCCCAGATAATATCTAGCGATTTGGTGACTAGGATCACTAGCAAGCACATCTTCAAATTGTCGGCGGGCGGCTGGTGTCACCATTCCCTCTCGACTAAACACAATGGCTTCTCCCATAGCTGTCACTAGATCATTATCCTGCGGGGACAGTGCGATGGCTTCCCGATAGGCGCTAACGGCGTCACCAAATCGCCCCACAAAAGCGTAGGTTCGCGCAAGCAAGATCCACCCCTCCACCTCATTTGGATTCTCCTTGAGTCTCGCAACTAAACCTTCGATTGCCTGATCAAACTCTCCCTGCCCAACATTTTGATTATCAAGACCACGGGCAGCTAGCGGTTCATCTTTTAATTGCGGGCTCCCTAAAGTCTGATACAGGCTCGCTGCGAACAATGGCACTGCAACAATCATGAGCAGCAAGATCTTCCATTGACCCCAGGTCTTTTTTTCTGGTGTATGATTTTCTAGATCCCGCGCGCCCCCTGCTACAAGAATTCGTCTCTCAATTTCAGTCTGAGCCGCTTCATGGTCTTGATCTGAGATCAGCCCTCGAGTGTTATCAAAATGCAACTCTTTTAGCTGTTCCCGGTAGACTTCTAGATCATAGCTGGCACGAGAGACAGCCCTTTTATGAGATCGAAAGAACGGGCGCAGGAGCAACACGAGGGCCCCAAGTGCCATGAAGAGAAATAGCCACCAGGGACTCATCTAATTATTCTACTTCCGTGTCAGAAATAAGTTCCTTGACCCTCTTGCGCTCCAATGAATTAAGCGAGGTTGATTTTCTCCCTACCTTATTCGCGTTTTTAAAAAACTGAAGCACAGTATATCCCGCCACAAGAAATATTAGTATCGGCCCGAACCAAAGCAAATAGGTCTTTGGTTTAATCGGTGGTTTTAATAAAACAAAATCACCGTAACGAGCGACCAGATATTCTGTTATGGCCGCGTTATCATCTCCTAAAGTGATCCTCTCTCGTACAATCTTCCTCAGATCCTTTGCAAGTGCCGCATCCGAATCAAAAATCGACTGATTTTGGCAAACCAAACAACGAATCTCTTTTGCCAGGTCCCTCGCACGCGATTCCATCAAAGGATCCTCTAGCGGAGAATCATTTTCAAATGCCATTGCAACCGATAAGGAAGCAACTAACAACGCCACAAGTGTAAAAATCCAAATCTTCATTGATTCAACTTTTCAATCAGTGGAAGCAGGTATTTATCCAAGTCCCTTTGCGTGATCGGACCAATATGTTTGTATCGTATGCGCCCCGACTGATCGATCACAAATGTTTCTGGAACACCATACACTCCTAGCTCTATACCCACTCTCCCATCCCGATCTGCACCTATACGACCAAACGGATCACCTAATTCATCCAACCAAGCCCGCGCATCCTTAGACTCATCCTTATAGTTAATGCCATGCAGTGCAACTACTCCGTCGCCCGCCATCTTCATCAGTAATGGGTGCTCAACTCGACACGGTAAACACCATGATGCGAATACATTAATCAGTGACACTTCCCCTCCTAAATCTGAGGATGCCAACCCAATAGTCTGATCATCTAAAGCGGGCAAATCAAAAATTGGAACATTTTTATCCGTTAACGCGGTTGGCACTGCTGATGGATCTAATGACAGACCCCTCAGCAAAAAAATACATAAGACACCAAAAATAATAACTGGCAGAAGAAAATACAGCCGACTCTTATTCATATAATCAGTGCGCCGTTCTAGATCTGGATGCAGATATTGGCAACGAGTCTTGGCTTCGGCGAGGAGCACCAATCCTGTGGCGCCGATCGCTTAAAGAAAGGACTCCTCCGAATGCCATAATAAAGGCTCCCAGCCAAATCCAAACAACTAATGGATTGTGGTAAATTCGTGTGGACCATCCTCCTTGGCCATCTGGATCTCCTACAACAGCGTATAGATCTGCATTCCACCTAGTGTGAATTCCTGCTTCAGTAGTAGGCTGCTGCTGGACCGGGTAAAACCTATTTTCTGGCCACAATTCAGTTACGAGACTCCCGTCTCTCGTTACCACGAAATGACCCCGATCGACTGAATAATTAGGGCCTTGAGTTTGGGAAACCCCTTGAAACAGGTATTCGTATCCTGCAACCGATACTGAATCGCCCGGCTCCATTACTTGAATGGCCTCAATTTTCCATGCGCTGGAAGCTGTTATCCCTGCAACCAAGACCGCAACTCCGAAGTGAGCACACATCATACCGTAAGTAGACCGAGGTATTCTGATTGCCCGGCTAAAACTTCCTGTCAGGGAGCCTTCCAATAACCGAACCCGTATCACCCAGTCCCATAGCACAGCAACCGCAAGCCAAGCGCTAATAGCCATGCCGAGAGCACCAAAGACCGTGTTACCCCATTTTTGGTAGACGAACCAAAACAAAACCAGAAATGATACACCTAGCGCTACCCTCATTCTAGCAAACATACCTGCAAGATCCGAACGCTTCCATGTCAGCATTGGTGCTATCCCTGCAAGCAGTATCAAGGGTGTCATTAGTGGTATGAACACTGTGTTAAAATAGGGCGGTCCTACTGATACCTTGCCTGCACCCAGTGCATCAACAAACAACGGATAGAGAGTCCCTAATAATACTGTCGCCGCTGCCGCACTAAGCAACAGGTTGTTAATTACCATACCCCCTTCCCTGGAAACGGGCGCAAAAAGACCCCCGGAGCGAAGTTTGGGGGCTCTTAAAGCAAATAAAATAAATGAACCACCCACTACAATGACTAAGAACCCAAGTATAAATGCACCTCTTGCTGGATCACTCGCGAACGAATGCACAGACGTTAACACTCCTGAGCGAACCAGGAATGTCCCTAAAAGACTCAAGGAAAACGTCACAATAGCTAGAAGAATCGTCCAGGCTTTTAAGGCATCGCGCTTTTCAGACACAATGGAAGAATGCAACAGTGCGGTACCAGCAAGCCAAGGCATAAAAGATGCATTTTCTACTGGGTCCCAATACCACCAGCCTCCCCAACCTAGCTCATAGTATGCCCACCAGCTTCCTAGAGCGATCCCAATGGTCAGAAAACTCCATGCCACAAGCGTCCAGGGTCGGACCCAACGCGCCCAAGCGGCATCTACACGTCCCTCCACCAACGCTGCTATCGCAAAGGCAAACGCGATCGAAAAGCCAACGTAACCCAGATACAAAAATGGAGGATGTATCGCAAGCCCTGGGTCCTGCAGCAATGGATTTAAGCCGACCCCATCTAAAGGCGCTGGAGCCAAACGTTCGAATGGGTTGGAAGTGAATAAACTAAAGGATAGGAAGCCAATAGCTACCAACGCCTGAACAGATAACACCCTAGCACGCAAAGCCGGCGGCAAGTTACCGCCAAACAACACTATCGCACCACCAAACGTCGATAGGATAAGAACCCATAACACCAATGAACCCTCATGATTTCCCCATACCCCAGCAATTTTATAGATCAAAGGTTTGGCGGAGTGAGAGTTATTTGCAACGTTGGCAACAGAGAAATCTGACGTTACGTAGGCATTCATTAACGCAAAAAACGCAATCAAAATGAAAATCCATTGACCTAGTGCGGCGGTATTTCCAACCAACATAAGTCGCTCGTCATTACGAGCAGCACCTAACATTGGCACCACTGCTTGGACCAGTGCGATAGTAAGTGCAAAGATTAAAGCGATGTGCCCAAATTCAGCGATCATTGTGCACTTTCCTTCCATTGGCCTGATTTTTTCAGGGCATCTGCAACCTCAGGCGGCATATAATTTTCATCATGCTTAGCCATCACTTGGTCGGCAATAAAATGATCATGACTTTCTAGCTTCCCCTGTACTATAACACCCTGCCCTTCTCGAAAAAGACTCGGCAAAATTCCCTGATAAGAAACTCGAATATTTTGGTTTAAATCCGTTATGAAAAAACTCACCGTGAGACCATCATCCTTACGGACAAAAGTACCCTCCTCCACTAAGCCACCTAAGCGAATCCGCTGACCGATAGGAGTTTGTCTCTCTGTCAATTCCGTGGGACTGAAAAAAAATACCAAATTGTCACGAAAAGCCCCCACTATGAGTGCCGTAGCGCCCCCAAGGAACACAGTCGCACTAATAATAATATATAGGCGCCGACGTTTACGGGTCATTGGTTTACACCAGTATTCTGATCAGATGATTGACGACGCGCAACCTTTTCAAGGGCTCCCAGCTTAGAACGAGTGGACCGGTAGCTAGATACCGACATCATAAGCATTCCAGCTAATACTATTAATGCGACGGCATAGGCCGGCCATATAAATCGAGCATCTCCACCCATAGCAAGATATTCACTTAATTCGTACAACATTACTCTCTATTCCTAGGGCTCTGGGCAACCTGTTGAGCCAACATCACTCTATGTGAACGTAAACGCGCCGCAATGATCGTGGAGCGCATTCGAATGAGGACTACTCCAACAAAATATGCCGTATATGCAATGGTCATAGCCATCAAAGGCCACATCATTGTACTATGGATAGATGGACCCGATAACTTTGATACACTTGCACCCTGATGCAAAGTTCTAAGTTCAAGTAGGTCCACGGAAAACTTTATTATAGGAACAAATACTATGCCAACCATCGCTAGTATCCCAGCCGCTCTTGCTCCCTTAGTCGGATCATCAAATGAGTCGAAAAGAACAATATAACCCACGAAAAGAAAAAATAGAATTAACACAGAAGTAAGGCGCGCATCCCAAACCCACCAAGTGCCCCATGTCGGCTGGCCCCACAAGGCGCCGGTGACTAAGCAAATGAATGTGAAGCTTGCACCCACGGGTGCGATAGACCTGGCCGCAACATCTGCAAGGGGGTGTCTCCATATCACAGCGATAGCGCAGGCACAGGCCATACTAGTATAACTAAATAGGGCTAACCAAGCCGCTGGCACATGTATATACATGATTCGGACGGTTTCTCGTTGTTCGTAATCGGGGGGCGAGCCCACTAATGCTAAATAGAGTCCAATAGGGAAGGAAACAAGACAAATTGCCATTACCCAAGGTAAAATGCGGCCGGATAAACTCATGAACCGTCTAGGATTGGCATAAAGATGAAGGTTGATCATAAAAGAAAACCCGACTTTATTCTTGAACCAATCGAAGGCCCGCAGCGGCAGCCCAAGGACATAGTACAATTGCTATCAATAGCAGAGCACCAAGCAACATGAGCAGCGGTGTAGCATCAAGACCTGTCAAAACCATATCAACCGCACTTGCGCCTAGAATTAGAACAGGGGTCAATAACGGGAGAACTAAAAGGGATATTAAAACACTCCCCCGCCTCGTACCAACTACAAGGGCTGCCCCAACAGCACCTATAAGACTTAATGTGGGTGTCGCTAGCGTCATAGCAAGGACCATAACCAAAAATCCCTTACCATCCATATTAAGTAACAAAGAAAGAATAGGAGCCGCTATAATTAGGGGTACACCCGTGACTATCCAGTGAGCAACAATTTTTGCAAAAACGATAGCTTCAAGCGGTAATGGAACCAGCAAGAGCTGATCCAAGCTGCCATCATCCGCATCAACCTGAAACAATCTATCAAGCGATAACATTACTGCTAGCAATGCCACCACCCATACCGTGCCTGCCGAGATCCTAGCTAAGATGTTTAACTCGGGACCTATTCCAAGCGGAAATAATACAATAGCAAGAATAAAAAAGAGTATAACGGAAACTGCGTCACTCGGTCGCCTTAACACAAGGGATACATCTCGACGAATTACGGCCAGTAGGGCGATCATCCGTATGCTTCTGTGGCTAGAGTAATTGTTTTTGCGTTCTCAATCAGCGGAGCGCCGTGGCTTGAAACAACCACAGTACCACCACCTTTACGATGTTTCCCCAAGGCATCGATAAGGGCCGAGATAGCCCACTCATCGAGGCCGACCGCGGGTTCGTCCAAAAGCCATAGTTTGGCTTTAACTGCTAAAAGACGAGCAAGCGCAACACGGCGTCGCTGGCCCGCCGAAAGATAGCGCCCAGGCACTTCCGCTATCGTGTCGAGTCCAAAATGACGAAGTGCGGATCCATCGGGGTGGGCACCACGCAATGTTGTCCAAAAGCTGACATTCTCTGCAACGGTAAGTGATGGTTTTACTGCATCAAGGTGTCCCACATAACCGAGTTCTTCGCGCCATGTTTCTTGTTTAGAGATGGGCACGCCGTTCCAAAACACCGTACCGGCGGTGGGTTGAATTAAACCGGCAATTAAACGCAGCAAAGACGTCTTTCCACTACCGTTTGGGCCATTTAAAGCTAGCCCTTCCCCTGGCGCTAGAGAGAAGTCTAAATTCTGAAAAAGAAACCTCTCTCCCCTCCATAGACTGATCGCCTGTAATTGCAGTGCTTGTTTGCTCACATTCACCTCAACGCCATTGGACTATTCGGTGTCCTGTTGCACTTGGTTCGCTCAATATATTGTTTACTATCAAAATAGAGACCAAACCAGGGAGACGAAAAATGCAACAAGAAAGCTTTAATATCAGCACCAGAAGATTTTTAAAGAAAGTAGGTATTACTGCCCAACAAGAAATAGAACGTGCTGTTAGAGAGGGCATCGCACAAGGCAAAATAAAGGGTAACGAAACATTGTCTGCGCACGTTGACCTGGTTCTGGAAGGGGCTGAACTCCGTCTTACAATTGAAGGAGAGATTTCTCTCGAATAAAGCAAGCACCTCATGAGAGAAGCTGCAACTGGCCAGCGAAGTGCCTCAACTTTAATGCGCCCAGTTTGCAAAATAGTATCAAAACTCAACAAATTTAGCCTCGAACCACCCAAGATCTTCGCGGTTTTGCCTGAACCAGCACAATTTTAAATTCAGCCAGCGGCCCTGCTCAACTTTGCATAATTAAGTGCAGAAACAGTATAACATCGGTCTGAGAAAGAAAATGGGCCTTCGGCCATTCATAAGATAATTTTGAATATATAACAAAATAACAGGAGTACAAAACATGGCAGCCTCAATGATCACGTTACCAAGACTGATGATGATTGGGGCAAACGCTCACCAAGAGATCTCTGCTACGCTCGAAAGACTGAACTTAAAGCGCCCCTTAATCGTTAGTGACGCCTTCATGAAAAACTCGGGTGTATTGAACAAGTTGACATCCATATTGGATTCAACAGGAATGATTTGGGAAGCATTTACGGACACTGTCCCCGATCCAACGACTGTGGCAGTCGACGAAGGTGTAAGGGTCCTGAAAGGCGGTAAATTTGATAGTCTAATTGCTCTAGGGGGAGGCAGCCCAATGGACACTGCTAAAGCGATGGCCGTGTTGGCAACTCATGGCGGGGCTATGAAGGATTACAAAGTTCCAACCCAGGTCGATCATTGTGACTTCCCGATCATAGCTGTTCCAACGACAGCAGGCACTGGCTCCGAGGTGACCCGTTTTACGGTAATTACTGATACAGATACAGACGAAAAAATGTTGTGTATGGGTCTTGCTTACGTCCCTCAAGCAGCGTTAGTAGACTATACGCTTACACTGAGCATGCCGTTGCGACTTACAGCTGATACCGGGATTGATACCTTAACCCATGCTATGGAAGCTTACGTAAGTAAGAAACATAACCCGTTTTCGGATAGTGTAGCTCGGTCCTGTATGTCACTTGTCTTTAAACATCTAAAGAAAGCGTGCAGCCATCCCGATGATATTACGGCCCGCGAAGGAATGATGTTGGCAGCCACTCAAGGAGGCATGGCATTCTCAAATTCATCGGTTTGTATGGTCCACGGCATGAGTAGGCCTTTGGGTGCTCATTTTCATGTTCCACACGGACTTTCAAACGCCATGCTGCTACCGGCAGTGACGGAATTTTCTGCTTCCAACGCTGTGTCGCGTTACGCCGATTGTGCAAAAGCGATGGGGTGTGCGGAACAAAACGACCCCGCTCCAAAAGCGGTTGAAAAGCTTATTGAAGAACTCAGACAACTAAACATCGATTTAGAAGTTCCGAGTCCAAAAGATTACGGTATCGGGGATAATAAATACTTCAGCTTACTGGAAACAATGGCCGAACAAGCTCTTGCTTCGGGCTCCCCTGCCAATAATCCACGTATTCCAACCATCCCTGAGATGATAGATATTTATGAGAGAATTTATACCTAAAGTAAATTATGGTCGTTATTGACAACACATGTTAGCGGGTGCTAGCCAACCTCACCCGTTTTAACCAACCTCAACAATGGGACAAGCATAGTCACAATAATGCAGAGCTACGACGATAATAATGGTTTGATTTGGTTTGATGGCGCAATGGTGCCCTGGAAGGAAAGCAAGGTTCACGTGCTTACTCACGGACTCCATTATGCCAGCGCCGTATTTGAAGGCCAGCGTTCGTATAATGGGAAAATTTTTAAACTTGAAGAGCACACTGAGCGATTGATTCATTCAGCTAATACCCTAGGTTTCGACCTTCCCTATGCAGCCGAAGAAATAAATAGTGCCAACTACCAAGTTTTAAAGGCCAATCAAATTTCGGATGGGTACTTGCGTCCAGTAGCGTGGCGCGGAAGCGAGATGATGGGTGTTTCTGCACAAGAATGCACAATACATGTGGCAATTGCTGCTTGGGAGTGGCCGTCATACTTTACACCGGAAGCCCGCTTGAAAGGCATCCGGCTACAGTGGTCAAAATGGAAGCGGCCGTCCCCCGAAACAATACCAGCCAAGACGAAGGCTGCGGGCCTTTATATGATCTGTACGCTTAGCAAACACGACGCGGAATCGAACGGCTTTGATGACGCCCTTATGTTAGATTGGCGTGGTCGGATAGCGGAAGCAACTGGCGCGAATATATTCTTAGTCATTGACGGTACCCTGCACACCCCGATAGCAGATTGTTTTCTCGATGGGATCACTCGCCAAACAGTGATTAAACTAGCACAGGACCGTGGCATTCAAACGGTTGAGCGTATTATAATGCCTGCTGATTTATCTGAAGCTGCTGAGGTGTTCGTGACTGGAACAGCAGCCGAAGTCACCCCTGTTAGCCAAATCGGTGAGGACCTTGAGTTTCAGGTAGGATCTGTAACAAAGAGATTGATCGAGGATTACACACTACTCATCGGAGGCGACGTCTAGGGACCCACGCATACGGCCAGCAATGCGCACAAAAATTAATTTAAAGCTGAAGTGCTGCAGAGTGGATCATTACCTAATTCTGAAACCTCTTACTTTTTATTTTTCCAACGCTCAGCAGCCACATTATCAGATGAACGCGCCTGCACCCACTTTCCACTACCACCACTTTCTTCAAATTTCCAAAAAGGAGCCTTTGTCTTAAGCCAATCAATCAAAAACTGACAACTTTCAAGTGATGCGGCGCGATGGGCGGATGCCGTTGCAACTAATACAATTTGCTCCCCAGGTTCTAACCTGCCGTATCGATGGATGATACACACTGCATCTAGTGACCAACGTCTGTGTGCTTGGCTTTCTATATCTTCTAGCTTCTTTTCTGTCATCCCCGGATAGTGTTCAAGGGTCATTGCACCCAGTTCATCTGGCTCTCCCACATTGCGAACGATGCCAACGAAGCTCGCTACACCACCAATATTGGGGTTACCCTGTCTGAGCGCTTTTAATTCCGCACTCACGTCAAAATCTTCACGTTGAACCCTAATCATCGCATGTGCCTCAGCCACCGGTCACGGGTGGAAACAAAGCTTCTTCGTCATTTGCACTCTAGGTGTGATCTAAACCAACATATTCTTGATTGACCGCTACTCGAACAACAGAGTGATCAACTAACGCATCTGCATAGCCGGGCCCTCGCTGGCTCAACCACTCTAGTAACTGTTCTACGTTAGTAACCTCTGTTGGTAAATCCAACTCTTCAGCGCCTACACCAATTTTTGTTCGTAACCACGCAAAGTAAAGAAGTTGCATTAATCCCTACCTACCCAATGTAATAACATCTTATTCTAATCCCCTAAATGGCAAAAAATCGACTAGCTGACCGCTCTCCACATACTCCAGATTTTCCGGCAGTTCGACCATACCATCAGCGAGTGTCACCGCCGAAAGAATTCCTGCTCCCTGCCTGCCGGACTTATTCGCCACCAAAAACTCATCGTGGCCGGGGTTGAGTGTACATCTAATGAATTCCCGTCGGTTTTTCTTTTTGTTATGTCTGAAACCAGCACGAACCGGGAATGTCTTTGGTCCTTGCTCCTTCCCTCCAGCCAGACGCAAAATCAAAGGACGGGCAAATTTTATGAAAGTCACTATGACGGCAACTGGATTTCCAGGCAAGCCGAGGTAAGGAACAGGCCCACTTTCAGTGCGCAAAGTCCCAAGCATCAACGGCCGCCCTGGCTTAATAGCTATGCGCCAAATATCAACCCTTCCCAAAGTGTCTAGTACACTACGAACGTGATCCTCTTCGCCGACCGATGCACCTCCAGAACTGACCAATAGATCATGGCTCTTGGCTTCTTTTTCAATTTGCTTCAACGTTTCTTCAGGATCGTCCGCCAAGATTCCTAAATCGTCCACATCACATCCAAGTGACGATAACATTGATCGCAGCACAATTCTGTTTGCGTCATAGATTTGTCCAGGACCCAAAGTATCTCCTGGCTCCCTAACTTCGTCCCCTGTTGAAAAAAGGCCAACATGTAGCGGCTTATATACAACCACGTCAGTACAACCGGATGCAGCCAACAATCCCAAATCCATCGAACGAAGTCGCCGTCCCGGCTGTAATATTGCGTCACCCTTAGTTACGTCTTCACCTCGCTCACGTCGATTGGCGCCTCGCTGAATTCCATCCGGCAGGATTACGTTCGTTCCTTCAAATCTACAGTCTTCCTGCATAAAAACCGTGTCTGGCCCCTGGTCTAGAGTGCCGTCAGGGAGCATAGCACCGGTAAAAACTTGTAATGCTCCGCCCCTCTCCATATCACCTTTCATGGGTAAACCAGCGGCAATGCGGCCAAGTATTGGCAAGTTCGTCTCTTGATCCGGTATGAGATCCTCAAAATAAACAGCGTATCCATCGACAGCAGAATTTGAATAAGGTGGGACATGGTTTTTCGCTAATACTGTTTTTGCCACAATCCGGCCATTTGCTGCCTCCAACGGAACCTTCTCAACCTGAGAGATTGGCAGAACGCGATCTTCCAGTAGTGCCAGAGCATCGCTCAAAGGCAAGAGCTCACCTCCAGTAGCAAAACAGTCTTCGCTAAGCTGAGCCATCATCATTCGCCAATAAATTGTAGTGGCCAACAACAAAGTCACTAATTGAACTTATGTCATCAAGATGGAAGACTGGCCGATCCGCATCCTCTAAAGGTAAATCACTCACGACGGCTAACACTCTTGGATCTGACACGTAAAGCGGATTTCCTCCACGAGCACCCCTGTAAACTTCGATCTTCGGATGGCTCTCAAATTTAAAGCCCTCAACCAATATCAAATCAACCGGAGAAATTCTCGCTAATAACTCATTGAGATTCGGCTCGCTTGAACCCCGTAACTCGTGCACTAATGCCCAACGCGAGCTCGAACCAATCATTACCTCTTGGGCTCCAGCCTCCCGATGCCTATACGAATCCTTTCCGGGCTTATCTATGTCAAAATTTTTGTGCCCGTGCTTGATTGTAGCTATCGTAATTCCCTTTTTTACTAAATTGGTTATTAGTCGTACCATCAATGTCGTTTTACCGCTGCCACTCCAACCCGCAATACCCAGCACATTCATGGTCATGTCCCTTGTGACTCTTGAGCGAACATAGTTTTAAAGCCTGTTTTCCAATAACTATAAGCGCTGGCCACTCCAAGGCCTGCTGCTAACCATATTAAAACCACGCCGAACAAGTAAACACTGCTTGAGAGCTCTCCTGAAAAACTTAACGTATGACTTCCAAACAACAACACCAACGCTAGGAACTGAATTCCTGTTTTCCATTTACCAAGAGCAATTACGGGAATTTGAACAGCTCGTTGTCCTAAGTATTCTCGTAGCCCAGATACAAAAACTTCCCGGCAAATAATGATAAGAGATGGCAACAACGGAATGGCATCTTTAGACAATAACAAGGCGATTGCAGCCAAAACGAGCATCTTATCTGCTATTGGATCTAACATACGCCCAAAATCGGATACAGCGTTTAGTCGGCGAGCGAGAATTCCATCTAAGTAATCGGTTGCACCAGCGGCGATAAAAATAATGCACGCCAACCAGTGAGGCCAAACATCTGTCAGTAAAAATGCTGCCACCAATAGCGGAATCGAAAGAATCCGGAGAATTGTTAATAAGTTAGGTAGGAAATGAATCAATTTCTTTCGGCCCTCTTAATGCTTGCTGATAGCCCCTAGTCGCCCCTCACATTTGAGCAATCAATCAATTTAATCATCACCATGAAAATAGTCATATACAAGTCGTGCTACTGTGGAACTGATGCCTTCTACCTCTCTGAGATCTTGCAGGCCTGCATCCGCCACTGCACGCACCGATCCAAAACGATTCAAAAGTGCTCGCTTCCTTTTACTGCCGATACCACTTATTGCGTCAAGTTCAGAGCGACGAATATCCTTAGATCGTTTCGATCGATGGGTCCCTATTGCAAATCGGTGCGCCTCATCTCTCAAACGTTGAATGAAATATAGAATTGGATCACTCGGCACAAGCATGCGCGGAGGGCAACCTGGAAGATAAATCCGCTCCCTTCCCGCATTACGGTCTGGGCCTTTGGCTACGGCCGCCACGGTTACATTAGTAATCCCAATCTCTTCCAAAACAGAGCAGCATATAGATAGTTGCCCACGGCCCCCATCGATCAAAACTAAGTCTGGCCATTTTTCGTGCAAACGCTCCGGATCCTCTTTCTGCAATCGCACAAAACGCCGGGTCAAAACCTGACGCATCATTCCGTAATCATCACCTGGCTCAATTGATTTTGTTAAGCCGGGCTTATTGTCAATCTTGATATTAAATTTTCGGTACGCGTTTTTATTGAATCCATCAGGTCCTGCAACGACCATTGCTCCGACTGAGTGGGAGCCAGAAATATGGCTATTATCGTAGACTTCTATACGATGAGGTGTAGCATCTAACTGCAGTTTCTCGGCCAAACCCTCCAATAGGCGACGCTGGGATTCACTTTCCGATAACCTGCGCGCGAGGGCCTCATTAGCATTTCTTTCCGCATGCTCAACCAATCTAAGCTTGTCCCCTCGTCGCGGCACCGTAATTCGAATGCGACGATCGGACTTGAGATTTAGCGCCTCTTCAACCAGATCGAGCCCTTCAATACTGTGGCTTAGCAACAAATTTCTAGGGACACTGCGACTCTCATAGAATTGAGCGATAAATGAGACCAACACCTCAGATATAGTGGCGCCTCTATAATGTACTGGATAATGGGCTTTGTTCCCATAATTACTGCCACCCCGAAAGAAAAATACCTGAACACAAATCTGGCCCGCTTGCTGGTTTGCCGCGATCACATCCGCATCATCGATATACCGAACATTCACTCCTTGGCGAGACTGTATGTGGGCTAACGCACGAATTCTATCTCGAAGGACTGCAGCTTTTTCAAATTCCAATTGATCACTCGCATCCCTCATTCGAATTGCTAAGCTATTCCCCACTTGGGCACTTTTCCCGGACAGAAAATCGTCTGTTTCTTGAACAAGGCTATCGTAATCCTGCACCGTAATATGCCCAACACACGGTGCAGAACATCGTTTAATTTGATACTGTAGACATGGACGAGTTCGGTTGGAAAACACACTATCTGAGCAGGTGCGCAAAGGAAAAGCCCGTTGCAATGCATTCAACGTACGATTTACAGCTCCCGCCGAAGCGAAGGGACCAAAATATTGACCTTTCCTGGAACGAGCTCCACGGTGCTTCACTAGCATGGGCCAATCATGGCCACCTGTAAGAAGAATATACGGATGCGACTTATCGTCCTTTAAAACAATGTTGTAGTGCGGCCTAAGCCGTTTTATTAGGTTTGCTTCTAACAGTAGCGCCTCAGCTTCTGTATGTGTCGTAATAATTTCTATCGTGGCGGTTTTGCCCACCATCTGTGTTATGCGATTGCCGAGAGATGCAGGCCTAGCATAACTCTGGACTCTTCGCTTAAGATTGCGCGCTTTACCCACGTAGAGGACCCGTCCGCTAGGATCCAACATCCGGTATACCCCTGGCTGATTCGGAAGTGTCTTAACAATTTTGCGGACTACTGGGATCCCCAAGTTGACGGTACTGCTCTCTGCAGATGAGGACGTATCAAGTTCCATGTTTTTTCATAAGAATCTATAATTAAGAACTCAAATATTATGCTCCCAAGAGGTGTCGTCAATGAGATCACTTGGGCAATTTATGAATGGCCTTGAAGAAGACCAGTAACAAAATCCCCCGATACGGGATTCAGGTAAACGCGTTTGATTAATATCCACGAAATCTGTGGGCAAGTATGTGGATAATTACTGCGACACGCCCCCTACAACGCAAAGAACCCATCTTTACACATGTTTGCCTAAATTATAGGCGTTTTTTATAACCTATTGTTTTCATTTAATTTTGTAGGATTCTATCTTTTCGCAGCTGTGACAAGGAAATGACAGCACTGAAAAGGTACCCAACCACCTCGTGTCGCGTGCCCTTGTGTACAAATTTTGCTATTTACCCTTATACGAAACCATAAATCCCAAGCAATAGACCCACTACTGTGCTTAAACCAAAGGTAGTAGCTCTAAGACTGAGGTATAACATCTAGCAATCATGCTTCCCTTTCTTGCTGCAGTTCAACGCCAACAGTAGTGTCATTACCAAATACATCCAGTTTCTCAACTTTTATTTTGACAGAGATTACACGGTCGTCCTGAAAACAGAACATGACAATTTGCTCGGCCAAGCTCTCCACCAAATTTATATGCTCGTGTTGAACGATCTTGCGAATACCATTGACAACATCATCATAACTTACAACTTCCTGAATCGAGTCCTGACACGGCACCCTGGACCTTTGAATATCGAGGTTCACACTGATCCGAACTCTTTGCGGCGCATCCAGCTCGTGTCGGTGGACTCCAATTTTACAGGGCAGCACTAGTCCATGAACAAAAAGCCGATGCCGAACTAAATTCGTCGTGGCGTCAGGGCTACAACTTGTTCCAATTTTCTCCCGATTGGCTAGAATGGGGGCCTCCATACTTTTCTTACTCCTTTGCAATCATGGTTGAATCGGATGGAGACCAACCAAGATGCTGGCCACCATCTAATGCAATCATTTGCCCAGTCATACTTTGTGCGCTCAATATATATGCTACTGCCTCCGAAATCTCTTCCGGCGATACTTTACGTTGCAACGGAAGTGCTTGCCATTGAGCACGAAACTCTCCCTCGGTTTGTCTAGAACTTGGCAAAGTCGGACCCGGCCCAACACCATTAACCCGTATATTAGGAGCAAGCGCCAGGGCCAAAGTTTGGGTCAAAGTCCATAACCCTGTTTTACTGATAGTGTAGGAAATGAAGTGCGGGGTCAGGTTCCACACTCTTTGGTCAATAATATTTATAATATTGCCTACCTTACCATCAGGAACTTGATTAGCAAAAGTTTGCGATAACAGAAGTGGAGAAGTCAAATTCACACTTAAGTGTGCCTTCCAGCTCTCCGATGTCACAGTATGGATATTGTCGTATTCAAAAAGTGCCGCATTATTTATGAGGCAGCTTATTGCACCTAACCTTTCATGGGCTGAGTCTATCACACCCTCCGCCTGTCTCGAGTCCAACAGATTCGCAGAAATTGCCGTCGCTGTAGCACCTAAGCTTTGCAACTCAGAGACGAGCTCTTTTGCTTCCTCGCTAGACCGATGATGGTGGACGGCAACGTTCCATCCCGCTTTTGCCATTGCAAGAGCAATAGCGCGCCCAATACGCGTCGCGGCACCCGTTATTAGAACGTTTTGAGTTATCATCATTTGCGACCTTGGAGGAGTCTAAGATCTGGCGCAAGCAAACTTTCCATCGAAGCACACTCGCACCCTCAAAAATTAAGTCGAATCAGACTGTCTACTAGTTATTGTGCATACGCGACTAGGCACTGCCGACCTCCGTTTGTTCGTGAGGCCAAGATCCGAGGCTTGAAGAAGCCGCAACTCATCCCTTAAACGCGCGGCCTCTTCAAATTCTAGGTTTGCGGCAGCTTCATACATTTTGGTTTCCAAGGCGTTGATATGTGATAGCAAATTGTTGCCAATCGATCCGTCGTAGATCGCCATCCGTCTATCCACGGTCACGTAGTCTGCTTCACTAATATCCTGAAGGACCTGGCTAATTGATTTTTTGATACTCTCCGGAGTGATGCCGTGTTTCTTATTATATGTTTCTTGCTTTTCTCGCCGACGATTTGTCTCAGTAATTGCAGCCTCCATCGAGGTTGTGCTTCTGTCCGCATACAGGATACAACGCCCTGCGATATTCCGTGCAGCCCGGCCAATTGTCTGGATCAGTGAAGTTCTGGAACGCAAGAACCCTTCTTTGTCTGCATCAAGTATTGCCACCAACGCACACTCGGGAATGTCTAGGCCCTCCCTCAGCAAGTTAATTCCTACTAGCACATCAAAAACACCGAGTCGCAAATCTCGAATGATTTCAATGCGTTCGAGGGTATCAACATCTGAATGCAAATATCTTACACGTAAACCGCTTTCCCCTAGATATTCTGTAAGATCCTCAGCCATCCGTTTAGTCAACGTAGTAACCAAAACACGTTCGCCTCGGGATACGGAGGCACTACATTCTGCCAGCAAGTCATCCACTTGCATGGAAGCGGGTCGTGTAACGCACACTGGGTCTGTTAAACCTGTGGGACGAATTACTTGTTCTACAAATACGCCTTGTGTTAACTCCAACTCCCATGGCCCAGGCGTTGCGGAGATAAATAACGTTTGAGGCCTCATCGAGTCCCATTCCTCAAACTTAAGGGGCCTATTATCAACACACGAGGGCAGCCGAAACCCATATTCAGCGAGTGTGCTTTTACGATTGAAGTCTCCTTTGAACATCCCACCCAACTGAGGGACAGTGACGTGACTTTCATCGACTATGACCAGAGCATTGCCCGGTAGATACTCAAATAACGTCGGTGGCGGTTCACCAGGGTTTCTCCCAGTCAAATAACGCGAATAGTTTTCAACACCCGCGCACGTACCCGTAGTCTCCATCATCTCAAGATCGAACCTGGTTCTTTCCTGCAAACGCTGCGCCTCTAAAAGTTTCCCTTGCGATTCTAGTTCTGCTAAACGAGCACGCAGTTCAATTCGAATCCCTTTGATAGCCTGCTGCATTGTAGGTCTCGGTGTTACGTAATGGCTATTGGCATATACCTTCACCTCCTCCATTCTGCGCGTTGTCTCACCGGTTAACGGGTCAATCTCGCTGATGGATTCAATTTCATTGCCAAAGAACGAAATTCTCCAAGCTCGATCCTCATAATGCGCCGGGAAAATCTCCACTGTGTCCCCACGTGCCCTGAATGTACCTCGCACAAAATTAGTATCATTCCTCTTATACTGAAGTTCTACCATTTGTTTTAAGAGGAGATTGCGTTCTAACTGATCCCCAACGGCTAATCGAATAACCATTTGAGAATAAGTCTCGAGCGAACCAATTCCATAAATACAAGATACACTGGCGACAATCACGACATCATCGTTTTCTAATAATGCCCGAGTAGCTGAGTGTCGCATCCTATCGATTTGCTCATTAATGGACGCGTCCTTCTCTACATAGGTATCGGAGCGCGGAACATAGGCTTCGGGCTGATAATAGTCATAGTAAGAAACAAAGTATTCCACGGCGTTTTCAGGAAAGAATTCAGCCATCTCGCCGTACAACTGAGCAGCTAAGGTCTTATTCGGGGCAAGTATCAATGTTGGTCGCTGGGTTGCCTGAATGACATTTGCTACTGTGAAGGTCTTCCCTGATCCAGTTACTCCTAATAACACCTGTTCTCGCTCACCACGAGAAATGCCTGCCAAAAGCGCTGTTATGGCATCTGGTTGATCGCCCGATGGGGCAAACTCAGACTTGATAGAAAATTTTTGCGCCATCAGTGGAGCGCTTCCTTTGTTAACAACTCACCTACACGAATTTATTTTACCATCACAAGGTTTTCTTCTCCGAGGCTTAATTTCTTCTAACTTAAGACCCAGTTTTATAGCTCTTAATACGTCTTGGGTTACGTCTGGCCCCAACCTTCTGCAACTCCACGTTCACGAATACGAGCCATCGCTCTTTTTATGTTTTGGGAACTATTTGCGTAGGAAAACCTCATATAACCCTCCCCATAAGCGCCAAAACTAGTGCCCGCTACAGCTGCAATTTCCAATTCATCTAACAGAAAATTCTCCATGTCTTTTGCCTTCATGCCAGTCCCGCTGATGTTAGGCATAGTATAGAACGCCCCTTCTGGCATTATGGATGTAAATCCCGGAATCGAATTCGTCTCTTCAACAATAAGTTGTCGGCGTTCGTCAAATGCTCGGGCCATTTGTAAAACCGATTCCTGTGAACCCGTTAAGGCAGCGATGGCAGCATATTGTGTTGCAGCATTTGTACAGGAAACTGAATTGATATTTAGCCTAGTGACTAAATCTACTAATGCAGATGGCCATACTCCATAACCAATCCGCCATCCTGTCATCGCGTACGTCTTGCTCCATCCATCCAAAATTATCAGTCTATCTCGCAACACCTCATATTCTAACAACGAAACAAATTCAGCTTCATCATATATTAAGCGAGAGTATATTTCGTCCGACAGAACCACTATATCTGGATATGCTTCGAGCCCCTCTACAAGTCGATTGAATTGTGAGCGAGGCGCGACCCCACCTGTTGGATTCGCCGGACTATTTAGAATAATGAGCCGCGTCGCAGAAGTAATTTGAGAAAGAACCTCCTCTGCATCGAAGGCGAATTGGTTAGATTCGCGTAAAGGAATAGGGACGGCTTTAGCGCCTGAATAATTTATTACTGATTCATATATAGGGAAACCAGGGTTAGGGTACATTATTTCAGCACCAGGTTCACCAAATAGGAGTATGGCATACCACATTGTAACTTTTCCGCCTGGGACTATTACTACCTGGTCAGGGTCAACCTCTAACCCACGGAACTTGGCAATGTCAGCTGCGACAGCTTCGCGCAAAGGCAATATGCCGTTGCCTGGAGTGTATCCGTGGTGCCCATCCGCAAGGGCCTTCTGCGCAGCCTCCACTATATGGTCAGGAGTACGGAAATCAGGTTGGCCGATTCCTAGATTGATAACGTCGCGTCCCTGCGCCTCTAGTGCCTTTGCGCGGGCTAAAAGCTCAAACGCACTCTCTGTCCCAAGACGAGACAGACCTGATGCTAATTGCAAAAATTTCTCCTTTAATTATATATCTGCCACAAAAATAGTGAGTATGGGGCAACCGGTAATTCACTGCAATCTGTGGTATAGTTGTTTATTCTTGCAAGAGTGCAGTTCACCAGCGTAGCCTCGTAGGAAGACCGCTCACCCCTAGGGAACCGTATGTCAATAATTGCTGAAAATTTGAATCGCATCAAACCGTCACCCACTATGGCAGTTACAGGCCTGGCTCGAGACCTAAAAGCTGCAGGAGCAGACGTTATCGGGCTCGGAGCCGGTGAGCCTGACTTTGATACCCCTGATCACATAAAAGAAGCGGCTATCACAGCATTGCGGAATGGCGATACAAAATACACCGCAGTAGACGGGACTGCAGAGCTTAAAGAAGCCGTATGCAAAAAATTTAAGCGAGACAATGAACTAGACTACACTCCCGACCAAATAAACGTTGGTGTTGGTGGGAAACATGTGATGTACAACGCATTTGTGTCGACACTTAATCCAGGTGATGAAGTGATTATCCCAACACCTTATTGGGTTTCATACCCAGATATGGTGTCTTTAGCAGGAGGAATCCCTGTACTAGTTAAAACAAGCGAAGAAACAGGGTTTAGGCTCAATGCCTCAAACCTTGAGCGCGCTATCACTTCAAGAACAAAATGGATTATCCTGAATTCGCCCTCTAATCCATCGGGAACAGCGTATGATAGTTCAGAGCTAAAAGCGCTGACCGATGTGTTGGTTCAACACAGTCAGGTTTGGGTGCTCTCGGACGACATTTACGAGAAAGTCGTGTACGACGACTATGTATTCACCACTGCTGCTCAAATTGAACCTTCTTTGTACGAACGCACTTTAACTGTAAATGGTGTGTCAAAGGCCTATGCGATGACGGGCTGGCGTATTGGGTTTGCAGGAGGGCCTACTAAACTAATTAAAGCAATGGCGAAAGTGCAATCACAAAGCACATCGAGCCCTACTTCCATTTCTCAGGCGGCTGCAGTTGCAGCTCTTAATGGAGACCATTCTTTTCTAGCACCTCGAAATAATGCGTTTCGCCAACGACGCGATCTTGTTGTTTCCATGCTAAACCAAGCAGAAGGCATTAATTGCCTTGTCCCTGAAGGAGCTTTTTATGTTTACCCGAGTTGCCATGGAGTGATCGGGAAAAAGTCGCCAGACGGATCTATGATAAAATCCGATGAAGATTTTGCTCGTTATTTACTTGAGTCCGTCGGAGTAGCGGTCGTTTTTGGAGAAGCATTTGGACTGGGCCCTCATTTCCGAATTTCGTATGCAACTTCTGATGAATTACTCACAGAAGCCTGCCATCGTATTCAAAAAGCTTGCAGCGAGTTAAAATAAAAATGGATAAAGATACACCTATTCAGGTTAACTATTCGGCATGTCCTCATGACTGCCCCAGCACATGTGCTCTTGAAGTAGAGTTGTTAGACCAACATCGGATAGGTCGGGTCCGTGGAGCTAAAGAAAATTCTTATACTTCGGGCATCGTCTGCGCAAAAGTGGCGCGCTACTCTGAACGCACGCATCATCCGGATCGTTTGATTTCCCCGATGCGTCGAAGCGGTGAAAAGGGAACCGGTGAATTTAAATCTATTTCTTGGGATGACGCCCTAGATGAAGTGGCCGAAGCGTTCATCCAAACGGCTCAAAAACATGGCTCCGAATCTATATGGCCTTATTTTTATGCTGGAACCATGGGTCTGCTGCAACGTGATGGCATCAATCGACTGCGCCACGACATGAAATATTCTGGGCAACACAGTACCATTTGCGTAACACTTGTCCAAGCCGGATGGAAAGCAGCCGTAGGGACCCTGCGTGGACCAGACCCACGAGAAATGGCGGCCTCCGACTTAATTATTGCCTGGGGTGGAAACCCTGCTTCTACTCAAGTCAACGTAATGACCCATATACAAAAAGCACGGAAAGAGCGTGGAGCAAAATTTATCGTGGTCGATCCATACCGAACACGCTCTGCTCAAGTATCCGACATGCACCTCGCTTTGAAGCCAGGTACGGATGCAGCAATGGCCTGTGCGGTAATGCATGTACTTTTTCGGGATGGATTTGCCAACCACAAATATATGTCACAATTTTCGGATTGTCCCGAAGCCCTTGAACATCACTTGCGCACACGCACACCCGCATGGGCGGCAAAAATCACTGGTCTGTCAGTCTCAGAGATAGAGACTTTTGCGAAATTGTACGGTCAAACAAAGCGTAGCTACATCCGAGTGGGATTTGGCTTCTCTCGCTCTCGAAACGGCGCGGTGAATACCCATGCTGTATCCTGCTTGCCAACCATTACTGGAGCTTGGGCTCATAAAGGCGGTGGAGCATTTCACAGTAATGGTGGCATCTATCATTGGGATAAAACTTTGATAGAAGGTCTTGACTGCCAGGACCCTTCGATTCGCCTGCTGGATCAATGCAGGATCGGACCAATTTTAACCGGTGATAAAATGGATCTAGCCAACGGGCCAGCAGTGCACGCCATGTTGGTACAAAATACTAACCCGGCAGTGGTGGCTCCAGAATCAGCCAAAGTGATAGAGGGCCTGCTCCGGGACGATTTATTCTTGTGTGTCCATGAGCAATTTGTAACAGATACTGCTAAATTTGCCGATATTCTGCTGCCCGCCACCACTTTCGTGGAACATAACGACATATATCAAGCAAGCGGACACCAACATATTACTCTTGGCCCGAAACTTATCGAACCTATTGGTCAATCCCGCTCCAATCACAATGTAATCTGCGCAATTGCAAAGCGGGTGGGTGCCACTCATAGGGGTTTCAAAATGACGGAGTGGGAAATTATTGACGAGACGTTAAAGACCTCTGGTTGGGGTAGCGTTGACGCCTTAAAAGATAACCGTTGGATTGACTGTCAACCGAGTTTTAAGGATTCTCACTTTTTAGATGGATTTGGGTTCGATGACGGCAAGTTTCGGTTTGCTGCTAACTGGGCCGCTGAAGGGCCCGACCATAAGGCTCTACCGAATCTCCCAGACCACATAGAATTAATCGAAAAGGCTGATGCAGATCATCCATTCCGACTAGTAACTGCTCCAGCACATAATTACCTAAACACATCGTTTACAGAGACAAAAACTTCTATAGCAAAAGAAGTGAGACCGACTATTAAACTGTGTAAGGAGGATATCGCGCAATTAAATATGCTCCCTGGGGACAAAGTAAAAGTTGGGAACAGTCGAGGTGAAATTATTGTGCACGTTGACATTGCCAAAGATCAACAATCAAAAGTCGCAGTAATTGAAGGTATTTGGCCTAATCATGCATTCGAAAACGGGCTCGGTGTAAACACGTTGATCGGGGCTGACCCCGGGCCACCGAATGGCGGCGGTGTTTTTCATGATGCTGCAGTTTGGATTAAAAATGCCTGAATTCAGCAGCCCCTTCACACGACAACGAATAAAAACCAATAAACTATATACCTCACAAAGTCGGACGTAACCAAAACACCTATGTTTATCAAAAACCATCGTAATTGGTATATTCCAGACTCAAAAGTGACACCAGAAAAGGTATTTTGGAACCGCCGTGAATTCTCCAAAACCGTCATTGCGGGCAGTATTTTAGGTGGGTCAACCAGCAATATTTTTAGTGTTTTATCACCATCTGAAGCTTTGGCTGAACCGGATTTAAACGCTGACCGTTATCCTGCCCGCATCAACCCTCGATATACAGTGAGACGACCAATTACGCCAGAGCATCTCGCAACTACTTATAACAATTTCTTTGAATTTGGATCCAGCAAAGACATATGGAAAAGCGCTAAGCAGCTTCCTCTAAGACCTTGGGAGATACGTCTTGATGGAATGGTTGAGAAACCAATGACATTTGGCGTGGACGACTTGATCAAAAAAATGCCACTTGAAGAGCGCGTGCTCCGGCATCGCTGTGTAGAAGCCTGGTCAATGACAGTACCTTGGACAGGGTTCCCACTTCGACTTTTACTTGATATTGCCAAACCTTTAAGCCAAGCCAAATACTTGGAAATGTCTGCTTTTGAATTGCCAGATATTGCTCAAGGACAACGACAAATATGGTTGCCTTGGCCCTACGGGGAGGGCATTACAATAGAAGAGGCTAGCAACGAATTGGCCATGCTGGTGGTAGGGGCTTACGGGGCACCACTGCCCCACCAAAATGGAGCCCCACTGCGACTAATTTTGCCATGGAAATATGGCTTTAAATCAATCAAATCCATTCAACGCTTTACTTTCACAGACCGCCGTCCAGTAAGTTTCTGGCAAGAGATCGCTGGAAACGAGTATGGCTTTTGGGCCAATGTAAATCCTGAAGTTCCACACCCGAGATGGAGCCAAGAAACGGAGCGAATGTTGGGGTCGAATGAACGGGTACCAACACGCATTTTTAATGGATATGGGGAGTTTGTGTCGCACCTATACACAGACCTTAGAAACGAAAATCTCTTTTTATAATGAGCATTAGGTTCTAGTAAGTGCTAAATATTTCGCCCGCTCTAATTATTTTTGATTGTGATGGTGTTCTGGTAGATTCTGAGCCAATTGCAAATCGAATATTAGCTCAATCGCTGAGCAAAGAAGGCTATGAATGTTCTTTTGAGGACTCGATTGAGAAGTTCGTGGGAAGGGACCTCACCACTATTGTAAATCAGGTTGAGACAGAATTAGGCCGAGAACTTTCAGAAAGATTTTTTGAACAATTGCAGGCTCAAACTTATGCTACCTTTCAGAAATATCTAAAACCGGTCCCGGGTATTGGTGCCGTTTTAGGCAAGATTTCGTTGCCCAAGTGTGTCGCATCCTCAGGGACTATTGATAAGATAGAATTTACTTTGACCTTGACTGGGCTGCGACATCATTTTGGGAGCGCAGTTTTTAGTGCCAGTCAAGTACCTCGAGGCAAGCCCTATCCAGACTTATTTCTCCACGCAGCGCAACAATTTAGCGTTTCACCAAACGCGTGTATCGTAGTCGAAGACAGTATACCAGGCGTTCTGGGTGCCCGTGCAGCAGGAATGCATGTGTTAGGTTATGCGGGTGGAACTCATGTTAGACCAAATCATGATCATCTTTTAACTGAAGCTGGAGCACAGGTTTTTCTTTCTATGACCAGTCTCCCCAAACTGTTAACCACCAAATTCGAATAACTTTAAAGGTTCTTTGCCTCGGCGAGTGACATCCGAACACTAACAAATCTATTTGTGGAGACATCGCCCAATGACAAACTCCCTGGTTGAAAATCTCGATGGTGTGGCATTCATTGACAGAGACTACGTCCCCATCCGAGAAGCTAAAATCCCCCTACTAGATTGGGGTTTTTTACGATCGGATGCCAATCAAGATACGATTTCTGTTTGGAAAGGACTATTCTTTCGATTAGAAGATCATCTGGACCGATTTGAGAAAAATATCGCGAAATTACGAATGGAGTGCCCTTACGACCGTGCGCAAATACGGTCCATAATGGTAGAATGTGTTAAACGCTCAAAGGCAACTAACGCCTACGTCCAGATTATCATGACGCGGGGGACTCCTCCGATCGGCATTCGAGATCCTAGAGAATGCCAGAATCAATTTTATGCTTTCTGTGTTCCTTACATCTGGATCGCAACTGAGGCCCAACGGGAATATGGGTTGAAATTAGTAGTTAGTTCGATCCAGAGAATTCCTGTGTCTTCTGTTGATCCTACACTGAAGCATTATCACTGGCTCGATTTCCAAATGGGTTTGTTTGAAGCATATGAACGAGGCGGCGACACTGTTGTTTTAACCGACGAAGCCGGACTTGTAACTGAGGGGCCAGGATTCAATATTTTTATAGTAAAAGATGGCAACATAGGAACTCCCAGACACGGTGTCCTTAACGGCATGACCCGTCAAACAGTGAGCGAACTCTGCGCAGAAATCGGTGTTTCCTGTTTCTCCAAAGATATTCCTGTGGAACATCTTATCAACGCAGATGAAGTGTTTCTATCTTCAACGGCAGGGGGAATAATCCCAGTGACCACAGTTAATGGCCACGTTGTCGGCAACGGAAAGCCAGGTCCAACCTATGAACAACTGAAAGTCCTCTATTGGGAAAAACGTGAATCGGGTTGGCACGGGACCCCTGTATTTGTTTAAGGACAGCCAAATGGAAGGGATATTTATTTAAAACCCGTCTCCGCGACTTTCCGTAATAAGAAATCGCGAAAAACCGAAATGCGACGCGAATCTTTTAGTTCTGACGGATAAACGAAATATGCC
The DNA here is from genome assembly GCA_964515905.1 of uncultured Rhodospirillaceae bacterium. GTDB lineage: Bacteria > Pseudomonadota > Alphaproteobacteria > UBA7887 > UBA7887. Next base: position 53,447 of record CAZEWK010000089.1, read on the forward strand.
TCCGCTGACGGTGTCTCGAGTTTGTCTAAAATACGGACTAAATTTGGTTGTTGGTTTGAAAGGAAGGTTGGCAATGTTGCAATACCAGTTCCATTCTGAACGCAACGCAACATGCCGTAAACATTGTTTACTGTTAACGACGGCTCAAACTTGGGCGCTATCAAATTGAGCTCGTCGAGCAGCCAACTGTGCCCCGCAAACGGTGAAGGCATTTCGGAACCAAAACTTATGACTCTGTGCTTGGTTAACTCTCGTATTTTCGTAGGTGTCCCAAACTGATTCAAATAGGCCGGTGCGGCATATATACCTAAATGTCCTGTGAACAAACGCCGCTGTATCAAGTCCGACTGTGTTGGGGGTTTTACTCGTATTGCAACGTCTGCCTCTCGCATGGTCAAGTCAAGCTCTACATCTGCTACTAGTAAGCTTACCGATATATCGGAATACAGGTCTATAAATTCTCCTATATGTTCGGTAAGCCATAATGAGCCAAATCCCACAGTCGTCGTAATCCGTAGTGGTCCTTTTGGATGCTCTTGACTTTCAGTTAGCCTTGCTTCAGTCATCGCGAGTGTCGTGAAAACATCGTGAACGGACTGAAACAAGACCTCTCCTTGTTCCGTTAACAGCAGACCTCTTGCGTGACGATGAAACAAAGTTAAATTCAACGAGTCTTCAAGACCCCGGATCTGGCGACTTACCGCAGATTGACTCAAATTTAGCACGTCCCCCGCATGAGTGAAACTACCGGTTTCAGCGACTACATGGAAGATTCTTAGCTTATCCCAGTTCATCTATTTGATTTCAGAAATGATTTTGCAACTCACCTCTTGTCCTAGCCTTTGCAATTAATAGTCACTCCGCGGCGCGCATCGCGTTATCATCAGTTGCTAGATATCGTTCCGCTTCAAGAGCCGCCATGCAGCCAGAGCCCGCTGCGGTTACGGCCTGCCGGTACACCTTATCTTGGACATCACCAGCCGCGAACACACCAGGAATATTTGTTGCCGTACTTCCCGGTATAGTGTTGATATAACCATCCTTATCCATATCCACCATACCTTTAAATAAACCGGTATTCGGTGTATGGCCAATAGCAATAAACAAGCCGTCCAATGGCAGTTCTCTTTGCGCACCAGTTTTAATATTTTTAAGACGAAGACACTCTACAGATTTTGGATCACTGCTCCCTAACACCTCTTCGACCAGATGATCCCACAGTATTTCTATTTTTTTGTTAGAGAATAGTCTGTCCTGCAGCATCTTTTCTGCTCGCAACTCATCACGGCGGTGAACAAGCCACACTTTTGAAGCAAAATTAGTCAGAAAAAGCGCCTCCTCAACAGCCGTGTTACCTCCTCCAACTACTGCAACCACTTTATTTCGGAAAAAGAACCCATCACAAGTAGCACACGCTGAGACACCAAATCCTTGGTATTCTGTCTCACTGTCCAACCCCAGCCATCGAGCTTCCGCGCCAGTACATAATATTACCGATTCCCCAGTATAACGCGCACCAGAATCTCCTAGACACACAAAGGGGCCCTGGCCTAAATCTATTTCTTTGATTATGTCTGAAACCATTTTTGTACCAACTGACTCTGCTTGCTTCTGCATCTGCTCCATGAGCCAAGGACCCTGAATAACATCAGCAAAACCGGGGTAATTTTCGACGTCGGTGGTGATTGTCATTTGTCCGCCAGGTTGAATACCGTGCAACAAGATCGGGGCTAAATTCGCTCTTGAAGCATATATAGCCGCTGTTAGACCGGCAGGCCCGGAACCCAAGATTAGTACCTTGCTGTGGTTTAAAGTCGTCATACACCCACCAAAAAATCTGTAATTTAGAAATCGAAACTACTGTTGGATATGCAAAGTAGATCAGAAAATAAACAATATTTACATTCTAAATAAAATGAATAGCCTGCTATTTAATCGTACTTTACGCGACCTCTCCACAAACTTCCAAATGTTTTACTCTACCGTTGAACGATTAGGTAAGATTACAGGCGTATTTCTGTATTAATCAACGTTAAGTATCTGTCCCCTACGCGATCTCTCCTTAAAGCTTGACCATTACTACTTGCCCGTGAAAATAAGGATATGTTTTCTAATAATTCTATCACCCGCAAATGCTTCTATTTGGCTATTCTGCTACTAACGTGTGTGGCTTGGGATCAACTGTATGTTTGTGCTGGGGTCGCCGAAGAGACAGAATCTGGCGGACAAGAATGGAACCATATCAAAACTGTGCTGATGTCGGCCGAATATGGAGGAAGATCCGGAGTTGTTGAACGCTGGAACCGTTCCCCGCTGATCACTGCCGTAGGCGCCTCAAAAACAGACCAGGCATATATTGAATCTCTCATTATGAACTGGAATCAAATTCTAGCAGAAACACCCATTCAGCTAAAATATACGAATGATGCGCGCGCTGATATTGGTATAATCTTCGCGGATCGAGCAAATTTTAAAGAAATTTCTGCCATTTATGGCTTCCAGATTGTTGAAGGAGGCGTCGGCTTTGCGGGAACAATCGTTGACAACCAGCATCACATGAGAATGGGGCTAGTACTGATAGATAACAAATTACTCGATCACGAGCGTAAGGCAACGATCGCTCAGGAGCTCTATCATACTCTTGGACCAATAAACGACTCGCCGTATTTTCCAGCTAGTGTCGTATTTGAAGACGAGACCATGCCCTCCTCAGCAATTAAACTTGCGGATGTCGATAGAAAGCTCTTAAAATTTTTATACGCCTATTTAAAGCCCGGTGACCTACAATCGGACACGCGAGAAGCTTTTATAAAATTTTGGGATACTCTAGAATAGAAAGTCTATTTGTAGGCCTGTCTGGCAAAGATTTATAGATGACTAATCAAATGCGGAATAATGATAGCCAACCCGATTTGACAGGCTATTGGGGACATTTAACCACTACGGACTTTTCTACCTTAAACCCCGAGGAAACCATTGCCCTACTCCCAGTAGCAGCCATCGAACAGCATGGGCCGCATCTACCACTTGAGACGGATGCATGCATAAGTGAAGGCTTGGTCAAAGGCCTTTTGGGCAGAAGCCATGATCGTCTAACACTCGTTAGCCTGCCGCCGATGGTTATCGGCGATAGCACAGAGCACATTGATTATTCAGGAACACTCTCAGCTAACACCGAGACACTAGTCAGTCTGTGGTCAGGTATCGGCAAGCAAGTGGCCAAATCTGGCATTCAAAAACTACTAATCCTGAATACTCATGGAGGGCAACCGCAAATCGTGGACATAGTAGCACAGCGTCTTCGTGCCCAGGATAAAATGCTGGTAGTTGGGGTGAGCACCTTTAAGCTTGGCATTCCTGAAGGCCTATTTAATACTAAAGAACTTCAGCATGGGCTACATGGGGGTGAAATAGAAACATCACTCATGCTCTTCCTTAAGCCAGAATTAGTGCGCCCAAACCGGGCAAACAATTTTATTTCATCATCTTGGAAAATGGAAGAAACATACTCCCGCCTTTCGACAAACGGACCGGCTGCATTTGCTTGGCAAGCACAAGACTTGCACGAATTGGGAGTGGTGGGCGATGCAGCAAAAGCCGACGCCAAGCGTGGGTCCAAATTGTTTGAATTCTTGTTGGATGAAATATCTCTTATTTTGAGGGATATGAGACAGTTCCCCATATCTGATTTGAAGAATGTCTAGTCAGACTTTGATTGACGTTGAGGGTGCTTGGACGCTCCTGCTGCAATATCTAAACGGAACATCTCAAAACATTTTGGACATCGACGAAACGGGCTCATGGAATATTATACGAGGCCTCTCAGACGCAGCCGAAGATTTAATCCGGTTATACGGACCCTTAGTTGCAAAACAGAGAAACCGATCGCTGATTGTCGCGAATCTGGGACAGAGTCTGGACGGATATATCTCTACCAACAACGGTAACTCATATTACGTCACTGGCAAGGAAAGCATTATTCATCTTCATCGAATGCGCGCCTTATTTGATGCAGTTATAGTAGGAGCAAATACAGTTGATGCAGACAATCCAAAACTGACAACACGACTAGTGAGCGGCAATAACCCAACCCGCGTCGTTATAGACCCAAACCGTAAATTAAGTCCTTCCCACCAAGTGTTTACTGATGAATCAGTTGCTACTGTTTTGTTGTGCGCCCAAAACCTAAAGCAAAGAAATTATCCTGCTTTGAAGAACGTTGAAATTCTTGAACTGCCCAACACCGACGAAGGTATCTCTACTAAGGATTGCATTGATGCATTGGGCTCACGAGGGCTACATCGTTTGTTCATAGAGGGTGGTGGCATCACCGTGAGCCGTTTTTTTAATGCGGGTGTCCTTGATCGGCTTCATATCACCGTTGCCCCCGTAATGTTTGGCGCAGGCAAGGTCGGAATCCAACCCACGGCTGCAATAAATCCTGGTAAGGCCTTTCGTGGAAAGCACTGCAGAACTTTTCCACTCGGGGACGATATTTTGTTTGATTTCGAATTTTAGGAAGTAAGCCCAATCCTGATATTATCACCTACCAAGAAATGGGCCACGCCCACAAATCTGTATGCCCAACATCCAATTGAGAATGGCATTGCTCAATTGCTGTGAGTCGAAATTTCAACCAGTCGCGAGTTTCCTGACTTTTGTCCACCAGACCCATCCAATCTTTGATAAGTGCTGTTTGAAGATCCAAATCGGCTTTTCCCAATGCCCAAGCACTTGGGGCAGTTATAACGTCGTATCCTGCGTGGCGAAGTGCACACTCTAATACAGAGACAGCACGTGACCCAAGCCCCTCTCCAAAGCCTTTATCTCGACGTTGATCATAATTTAAGGCGTCTAGGACCAGTGAGTCTGTGGGGTGAGCTGGGCCAAAAGTTACACAGCCGTTGTAGTTCAGGCACGCGTATACACATGCTTGAGTCTCAGAACACCAATCTACAAACTTCATACACCAACTAGCGGAGACCAGGTCTAAAAAAGCGGAAACAGTTACTAAATCAATCTCTGAAGGTCTGTCCCCAAAGCCTCTTGATAAATCACAATCATGGAAAGTTAACTCATAATCTTTGTCATCACCGTATATCTCTAGGCGATCTGGGGCTATCTTTGTCTGCAAGCCATTTTGTTGGCCCCACTTACAAAGGTTAGTTTTTGCTGCCGCAAGCAATGAGTCTGAGTGATCCATGAGTCTCCATGACTGCCCTAATCCCAAATAAGGGGCCAATGCCCGGATACAACTTCCAGTGCCAGAGGCTATGTCAATGGCCGAAATATGATCGAAGTGTTGTGACCAACAGTGCAGAACCGCTAATAGGTCTTTGTTGCGTGCACGAGAATCTGCTGGTTCACGTAAATTTAACCAGTCAACCGTAAACCCACTCATTAACCAACCGTCTCAAGAAGGAATGCCTCCATTTGGTAAACCACCTTTTCCCATGATCTTTGAGTCCTTCTGCAACCCCTTGCTCCCTCTGTCAAGCGGCAGCGCAACCGAGGTTCGTGAAAAAATCGACTTAATGCTGAAGCGAAGGCCCTACTATCACCGGCGGGAACCAACAAACCTGCCTTCTGAGGGACAGTCTCAATTATTGCTCCGGCGCTAGTCGCTACGATTGGTATTCCTGACCCCAAAGCCTCAGCCAAAGCCATCCCATATCCTTCATGGTATGACGCAAGCACGAACAAATCGGCGGACCGAAGCGCATCTCTCATTTTTGATACATTCAAGTTTCCTAGAAAATTAATTCTATCGCGAATGCCGAGTTTCGTAGCACAATTTTTCACTCGAATACTTGTTTGCTTATCCCTATCTAGATCACCTATACAATCTAGGTTCCAAGGAACCTCCTGAAGAGAGGCTAATGCATGCAGCAATACTTCATGCCCTTTCCGCGGTATTAATGTGGCGATACACAAAAGATTGAATGAAGCCTTATTAGATCCTATAGAGACAGGCATTTTCGCTATCCCCGGCTCGATAACCTCAATAGAAGCTGGATTCACATAGTACTCTTCTATTAACATCTTGGCAGTTACTGCGCTGGTTACCGAGATCTGGGAACACACGGAAAGAGCCACCTGTTCTAACTTTTTAAACTGCAGTTGCTGAGCCAACGTTAGTCCAGTTTCCTCCGCCACAGGGTGATGAACTAAGGCGACTATCCTCAATCGTTTTGAAGCCTTACAAAGCTGACTTGCTAGTGGTGCCAACGCAAGCCCATCAATAACGACTAGACTATGATCTGGAATTTTTTTAATTATTGAATAAGCGTATTCCAGGTCATGGTCCGACGGGAATGGAAATCTTGCTGATAGGGAATGAAGACTCACATGCCACTTCTGGGCAGACAATCCGTTAATGATATGCTTGTCATAGATATACCCGCCTGTGAGAGCATCGATATTACCTGGTATAATGAAGTGTATCTGCCGCAAATTGTCTGCTCCTACACAAAACGAAGATGCATGCCTGTACCGAGAAGGTCCAACCGCTTGTACATACGCCCATCCGTCGGCCAACCTCAACCATTAAGTAAGGCACCTTCGTAGCGCGCCCATGCCACGTGTGATTCATGCAGTGTCACCGAAATCGCTGTCAGGCCTGAGGCATCCGCCCCCAAGTCTCCTTCACTAACCTTTTTAAATAATCTAGAAAATATCACTTCAGCTAGAACTTCGGTGGTAGTGTTCCGATCAGCAAGCGACGGGTCTTCATCCAAGTTTCGATAATTTAACTCTTCAAGGACCTCCGCTAAAGCGGCGGAAGCTAATCCAATATCTATCACCAAGCCGTTATTATCCAAAGTCGGTCGACGAAATTCAACGTCAACCACATATGTAGCGCCATGCAGGCGCTGCGCGGGCCCAAACACGGCCCCTTTAAAACTATGTGCAATCATAACATGATCGCGGACCGATACGGTGTACATCAGCCTTCTCCTCTAAACGTGATCATCATACTGAGCAACGACCCCCGAATACGTCACACAATGACAAAGCTCTTGGTTGGTTGGCAGAGTAATTCGACGCATTGTTTCTGGTAGTTGTTCAAACTCACTATGGCCAGAAATCAGTTGATCCAGTATGTCGTCAGCAAGAAGATCAAGCGCCAAAGATAAACGTCGGCGATAATCCCAACGGGATCTCTGGGTAATCCCGACCTGCCCAACTTGTGAAGATTGCAACCTAAGTCGCTTGGAGTGAAACCCTTCGCCCAAGGGTAACTTCACAGTTTGTTTTCCGAACCAACTCAACTCTAGAATTGTCGCCTCTTTTCCCGCCAATTCAAGTGCCAGATGCAATCCCTCCTGCGACCCAGAAGCGTGAATCACCATGTCACCTGATCCTGAGGCATTTTTGGCTTCAGAGAACTTAACGCCCAAAGCACTGGTAACATTTTTCTTACATGGATCGATATCGACCATCAGCACCCGGGTTCCTGGAATCTGGTTAACGAGGTACGCTGCCAGGCACCCAATGACGCCAGCGCCAACGACTATCACATCTGAACCAATTGCCACCGGGGAGTCCCAGAGACCATTAATAGCAGTCTCCATGTTGGCCGCCAAAATTGCACGACCCTTGGGGACATTTGCTGGGATCGGCACCACGGATTCCTCTGGCACAACGTAAAAATCCTGGTGTGGGAAAAGGCAAAAAACAGCCCGATTTAACAAACTAGCCGGGCCCTTCAATACAAGCCCGACATTCGAGTATCCATATTTCACTGGTCCTGGGAAGTTTCCCTCCTGAAACGGAGCACGCATAATCTGATGCTGGCTGGCTGGAACGTTACCCTTATAGACCAGACTTTCGGTTCCCCGGCTAATACCACTAAACAGTGTTTGAACCAAAACCTCCCCTTCCCGAGGCTCCACCAATGGTGTTCGGAGTATCTGACCGTTTCCAGGTGCTTGCACCCAAAACGCGTGGGCATAAAGGGCCGTGGTCATATTTTGATGCTCCCTAAACGGGTTCTAAATCGAACAGAAAAGTATATGATTGCATAAACTACAACATCTTGCATTGCAGGAGTTACACTCTCCATTCTCTTTGCCTAGAGCCTAAAATGAGAAACCCCCTGGTAGTTCTACACGTGAAATGCAGAAAACACGATCTTCCTTAACTAAATTTACTACTAGCACCATTTGTCATTTGATCGCTGCTGCTGCAACGACTGTGCTTACCACAAAGCTATTAACGTTAGGGAAAAGTACTCAAATTTTTGCCCCCCTGCAGGTGCTAACTGTGTTTATCCTGATAGTAGGTACAACACTCCTACAAGCAAGAAAACACCCGCTGCCAGACTCCTTTGGGATCGCCAATCGGGTTACATTATTCCGGCTCAGCTTAACGGCCGTCCTCGCAAGTCAGATTGGCATCGCCGCAACCCTTCGCCCTAGTGAACTTTGGTTTTTCGTTTCACTGGCTGTAATCGCACTTTTATTTGATGCTGTCGATGGGTGGCTAGCCCGCCGCTTCCATATTCAAAGCACGTTCGGAGCAATATTTGATCTAGAAGTTGATGCTTCTTTCATACTTGTCTTAGCAATAATAGTATTCGAACTTGGAAAAGTTGGGCCCTGGGTTCTTTTAGTGGGAGCCATGCGTTACCTGTTTGTGGTGGCAGGGTGGAAGATTCGTAAACTCCGGAGACCATTACCTCCAAGCCGAAGGAGGCAAGTTATTTGCGTAGTACAAGCTATTAGTTTGATAATAATTTTGTGCCCTATTACTAGCGCCGCGCTAGCTACCACAATTATACTCTTCTCCCTTCTGCTCTTACTTGTCTCATTTTATCAAGATATTTATTACCTCCTATCCACCGAACGAACCATGGAGGCGTGTTGTGGAAACACCTCGTAGGATTTATGTTGCCACCGTATTTTTAATAACCATTGCAACAACTTTTATCTTAACGATTACTAGTCTTAAAGCAGAACCCTTAGATTATGTGATCGACCCAGAGCATTTTAGTGTGGGCTTTTTAGTTGACCATATCGGCTATGCGAAAATCCTGGGGATGTTTTTGAAAGCGGAGGGGCGTTTTACCTTTGACGAGCAAGAACAGTCCATCACAAATCTGTACGTTCAAATTGATACCATGAGTGTATTTACCAATCACAAAAAAAGAGATAGCCATTTACGAGGTCCGGATTTTTTAAATGCACGTGAGTTTCCGGTGATGACATTTAAGGGAGACTTAATTGAACAAACAGGCGCTAAAACTGGAAAGATTATCGGTCCTCTATCTTTGATAGGGCAATCGTTTCCTTTAACTTTGGATTTTACCTGGAACAAAAACGAGATCTATCCGTTTGGACACCGTAAACCTACCATAGGTATTTCTGCACGAGGCACCTTCCGCCGAAGCGCTTACGGCATGAGCTATGCGGTAGGAAATGGATGGGTAGGCGACAATATTGACATAATCATTGAATTCGAGGCCTACCAGAAGTGACGGGTCTGACCTACTAGCAAATGGTCAACTGGAAGAGATTTGCTGGGATTTGTGCCGCTTTAATAATCCTTAATGCGTCGCTGAGCTTCCACAATATTTGGCCAACACCCTGGATCTACTTGAGGCCTGAATTATCTGTTGAAGCAGCAATGGTAATACTTCTGATATGTACGTATACCAGTGCGTTTAAAAAATCTATGGGACAACGAATGCGACTTTGTTTGTTGATATTCGTTCTTATCCTTGTTCTTGGACGTTACCTCGACGTCACAACGCCTTCCCTCTTTGGAAGACCTCTTGATCTCTATTGGGACGCCCAACACGTACCTCGCATTGTCGCGATGATTTGTGACGGCAGAACCACCGCATTTATTTTTGGAATAGGGGCACTGCTATTGGCAGGTGCTGCTTGTATTGCTTACACCGCGTCATGCTCACTGCGCTTTCTTTGCCTATCCACAGAAACTAAAAGAGTCCGCATTGCATTGTCGTGCCTATCCCTTTTTATATTAGGACTTTACGCTGCAGGAATGGGCAATCGGAGCATTCAAACCGAACGATGGTTTTCTATTCCAGTAGGTTACATGTACATTGAACAGCTCAACACAATCTACGAGTCTTTGTACGACCATACCCCAGTTGAAATTGCCGCCCCTGCCCACATTAATTCGGACCTAGGTCGGCTACATGGTCGAGACATGTATCTGTTTTTCGTAGAATCGTACGGCTCGATAGTATTCGATGATGGTGAATTCATTCCACGCTTAAAACCAGCCATAAAAACTCTGGACGAAAATATGGAAATATATGGATGGGTGGCCGCGACCGGGCTTTATGAAAGCCCGACTTTTGGCGGGGCTTCTTGGTTGGCACACGCAACTTTGATGACAGGGAATTGGACAAAAAGACAACAGGATTACAAAGCCCTGATGAGCAGCAAATTTCGTAGCTTAACAACATACTTCCAGGAGGCAGGATATCGCACAGTAGCACTTATGCCTGGCTTAAAAACACTATGGCCCGAGGGAACATTTTACAAATATGATCAAATTTGGAATGCCAGCCAACTCAAATATATGGGACCTGATTTTGGGTGGTGGCGGATTCCAGATCAGTACAGCCTGTCTTATTTATACGATACTGAAATAGCACTCTCAGACCGACCCCCATTATTTGTTTTCTTTGCATCTATTTCTAGTCATATGCCATTTACTCCGCTCCCCCCTTATGAAGAAGACTGGTCGCAGGTACTATCGGATTCTCCGTATGATATTGCTCATACGAACGTTGATAATAGCTACTTGATCGAAGCAGATACTATGCGTCTCGCATACGAGCGAGCAATAAATTATGAGATCCATTTGCTAGCAGGGTTTTTAAAAAAGGTCGCGCATCAAAAGCCTATGATAATAGTGCTCGGCGACCACCAACCTCCAGCAATAGTATCTGGGAGGAATACACCATGGCTGGTTCCAGTTCATGTGTTTACCCAGAATACTGACCTTTTAGAACCCTTTATTGACATCGGATTTCGGCGTGGGCTTCTACCACCGAGCAACCCATTGGGACGTTTGAGTTTTTTACATAAAATAATCCTGGAAGGCTTCGACACAAGGTGGCAAGCCAAAACAAATGATTAGTGAAAGTAAACCCCAGCAGGCCAACTGCGCTAGTATCAAAAACAGCCTCATTGTTTTCGCAACAGCGTTCGGAAGTCTAGTGGTATGGTACATTTCCCATCCCCATACCCTCATACCAGCATTCAATGACCAAATTAATGCAGTAGCCTACACTGTACAACAAAGATGGGAATCGCCTACGGATCAAAGAAGAAACCCAAAATCTTCAATCCAAGACGTCCAACAAATTGCTGGAATAACCGGGGCTGTCAGAACTTATACGGTAAGCGGTGGCATAAAAGATTTTATCCAACAGGCAGAGAAAGCTGGACTAGAAATTATAGCTGGTGCTTGGACTGGAGTAGACTCCAAAACTGATGGGAAAGAACTTTCCGCCCTTATACAGGTTGGGCGTTCCCAACATAATATTAAGCGTTTGCTAGTCGGAAACGAAGTTTTGCTTCGTAATAATCTCTCGCCTAGTCAGGTTCAAAAATACATCGAGGAGGTTCGAATAAAGACAAAAAAACCAACTAGCGTTGCTGAGCCATGGCATATATGGCTCGCAAACCCCACACTAGCCGACAGCGCCGATTTCCTTGCTGTACATATCCTTCCCTACTGGGAGGGAATATCGGTCGAACAAGCAGTGCCCTACATAGATCAAAGATTGAAGCAACTTCAGAATACTTATCCTGGAAAACCAATTCTTCTGGCTGAGGTGGGATGGCCTTCTGCAGGGGATTCCCGCGGCGACGCAAAGGCTTCCAAAACTAATCAAATATTTTTTGTCCGCACATTTGCGGCGTACGCAAAGAAACATAACATTGATTACGTGTTGCTCGAAGCTTATGACCAACCATGGAAAGCTCACATTGAAGGCCAAGTGGGTTCCCACTGGGGCCTGTTTGACGCACATAGAAACCCTAAATGGCCCTTGGCTGGCAGCCCGATTTACAAAAATTTATACTGGCTTCCTTGGGCTTTATTAGCATCCTTCTTTGCCACAGTCGCCCAGTTTATTTACATCCGCCAGTGGCCACAAATCAAGGTGTGGAAAGCTGTACTAATAGGAGTGTGCTTTCAAGCATGGGCTGTCGGGCTGATATGGCCATACATGGCACTGACCAATCACTATTTAACCCAGCTGGGTCTTATCGTATGGATCACCCTAAGTGTATCCCAACTTATACTATTTCTACTTCTTGCGACTGATTTAGTTGAATTTGTAAACGTACTGTGGCATCGGCCACATCGATGTCCAACGTCACAAATTATAACCAAAGACATTGAAACCTACTTTGTGTCAATCCATGTTCCCTGCAGTGGCGAGCCATTTGAAATAGTATCTCAGACCCTTACTGGATTATCACGTCTTGATTATCCGAACTATGAAGTAATAGTGATCAGCAACAACTACCAATCTCCGGGTCGATGGAAACCTATTCAGAAATTATGCTTGCATTTGGGTCCTAAATTTCACTTCGTACATCAAGATCATTGTCCTGGATACAAAGCTGGAGCACTCAATCTTGCAGAAACTCTTACCAACGTTCGTGCTGAGATTATCGCTGTAGTGGATTGTGATTATGTCGTTGAACCTAATTGGCTACGAAGCCTAATGCCCATTTTTAAGAGTCCGGATATCGCCATTGTGCAGTCTCCGCAAGATCACGTTGCTTCGAGCGAAAATAAGTTCCAAAAAAAATGTTTCTGGGAATATGCCGGGTTTTTCCAAGTTGGAATGATCCAGCGTAATGAGGCAAATGCAATAATTCAGCATGGAACCATGACATTGATTCGCCGATCTGCACTTGCGCAGGTGGGTGGGTGGAGTGAATGGTGCATCACTGAAGACGCAGAACTCGGTCTTCGTTTGCTTGCCGCAGGTTGGAACTCCTTATATGTCCCCAATTCATTTGGTCGAGGCTTGTTACCATCCGATTTTAACGCATACAAAACTCAACGCTTTCGGTGGACATATGGAGCGATGCAAATTCTACGCCGGTTTGGTCCGGAATTACTCGGTCTGAGAAAGAGTCGTTTACGGATGCCGCAAAAATATCATTTCCTCGCAGGTTGGATGCCATGGCTAGCAGATGCCGTTGGTTTTATTTTTACGTTAGCAGCGGGTGTGTGGACGGTTACCATGATTATATTCCCGGACCAGTTTGGCCCCCCGATAGAACTATTTTTAATCCCAGTTTTAGTCGTATTTGTATTACGTCAACTTCGCGACTGGATTCTTTATGCAGTTAGGGTAAAGTGCTCCCTTAGGAACAGCCTATATGCCGCTATAGCAGGCCAATCACTAAAGTACACAATTGCCCGTGCAGTACTAACTAGTGTTTTTAAAAAAAACATGCCTTTCCAAAAAACACGAAAACAATGGTCTTTTTTAAGTCCTTTTCAGGCCTTGATGACGTCTGTCACAGAGACTTCTATGTTTCTAGCAATCTCCTGTATTTTAGTCGGTTTCTGTCTGCACTGTGATCTGAGCGACACAACAAATATATTGTGGATTTTCATACTAATAATACAGACAATGCCATACCTAACGTCCTTCCTAATGGCTTGCAGTGACGCCCTGTCTCGACGGCGCATGCCCCCAAACCAAACGGGGATTGCACAAATTGAATTACCTACCCACACTAAGTAAAATGATTAGGCTCGGGTCAACACCAAGGGATCATTGATAGCTATCAAATGAAAGTTGACGGCACTCACTATCAAACAATATGGGTCCATGATGATGGCTGGCGCGTCAACATCATCGACCAAACGAAATTACCTCATGAGTTCAACGTCACCACCCTATCCTCCTCATGTGAAGTAGCCCATGCTATTCGTACAATGATGGTGCGTGGCGCGCCATTAATTGGTGCAGCAGCGGCGTTCGGTATTTGTCTAGCCATGCGGAAAGACCCCTCCGACGACAATTTAGAAGATGCATCCAAATTGCTTTTAGCTACAAGGCCAACAGCCATTAACCTACATCATGCTGTCCATGAGATGCGGGCGAACTTGCTATCCATTAGGGAACCAGAACGAGCAAACACCGCATACAGAATGGCAGAAAATATTTGTTCAATCGATATAAAAACGAATCGAGCAATTGGTGAACATGGCTTCCGAATCCTGAAAGGCATTTCCGAAAATAAACCAACAGGTGTTCCGGTGAATATTTTAACCCATTGCAACGCCGGGTGGCTTGCTACAGTCGACTGGGGCACGGCCACTGCGCCAATATACACTGCTCATAGTGCGGGCATTCCAATTCATATCTGGGTGGACGAGACACGACCCAGGAATCAGGGCGCTGCGCTAACCGCCTTCGAATTTTTGGAACAGGATATCCCACATACAGTTATCGTAGATAATGCCGGGGGACATTTAATGCAAAATGGACTGATTGACCTTTGCATTGTTGGAACAGACCGGACGACGGCAACTGGCGACGTAGCGAATAAAATCGGTACTTATTTGAAGGCCCTCGCAGCCAAGGACAACAATATTCCTTTCTATGTAGCACTTCCTTCTTCCACTATAGATTGGTCAATAAAGGATGGAATCACTCAAATACCCATTGAAGAACGCCCACAAGAGGAAGTCCTATACATTAACGGACAAGATGAAACTGGCCGGCTAACCCGAATCCAGATTACTCCGGACGGCACGAATGCAGTAAACTATGCCTTTGACGTTACTCCAGCGCATCTAATTACAGGTTTAATTACCGAAAGAGGAGTCGCGGATCCCTCCAAAGAAGGTCTAGAAAAACTTTTCCCCAAATCAGCTCGCGGAAACTGATAACTATTTAATATCACGAAAGCCGCTAGCATCCTCAATCGCCCTAGTATCTGTCGGCCTTGGAAAAGGCTCCGGCGCAGCTTGGCCCGCCACGCGCCGTCGTCCTATCTGGGCAAAAAACTTTTCCAGACCAGGCGGTGTAATAACCCAAAGCATGACAAGATCTTGATCAAAATCGTTTACGATTTCGTGACTGACGTCAGGGCCGAGAAAACAAGTTGTCCCGGGCACCAATGAATGCTCCTCTCCTGAAACGCAAACGCGACCACCACCCTTAAAACAAACCTGCAACTCTATTTGATCTGAATGGGAATGCGCACGAATATGCCCTCCTGGTGCAATGGTTTGAAACCCCGTCGCCAAAACGTCACAGTTAGTATTTTGAGGACTAAGCATTACCTCGCTATAGCCATTTGCCGGCACCGGTTGCCAGTAACTGGGCCCTTCACCGGGCTGCACAACTACTGCCTGGTTACGTGCAGCTTGAATATTCATTCTATCTTCCCCCGTGCTGCTAGGATGTAAACTCCAAAACTTTCCTCTTCACAACCCTTATCATAAATTCTCAAATCCACAAACTAGGGCGCTTTATATTTGCGCAACCTAATTCCTTAAAGCATTGTACTGGGATGGTTTGTGTGATTAGCAATCCACCTATGATATTGCCCAAAAAATAGTGCAGGACAGAAAGATACAGAGAAATGCCCAATAAACTCACTGACGCACAAATCACAGATTCCCTTGCCGAAATAGAGGGGTGGAGAAGGTTAGAAAACCGTGACGCCATTTATAAGCAGTTTGAATTTTCTGATTTCATTGCCGCCTTTAGTTGGATGCTCCGGGTAGCGATGTTTGCAGAAAAAATGAACCACCACCCTGAATGGTTTAACGTGTACAACAAGGTTGAAGTAACTCTTGCGACTCATGATGTCGAAGGGCTGAGTGAAAAAGATTTCAAACTAGCTCAGCTGATGGATTCAAATAAGTGACCAGCCTTGTGAGTAGTAATTTTAAGGACGTCCCACTCGGAATATTAGTCGTTGCCCTGACCGGGTTACTCATCATCTATGGATTGTCTTTTTTGATGCTTTTTGGGAAACCAGTGCTGGCTATCAATGCATACCTACAATTGATTTATTTTAGTGTCCTTATTTTAAGTTTTCTGGGTGCCATCAACTGGGGGCTAGCTATTTCTGCGGAATCACGTGGTATTCGCATTTCACCTTGGTGGTATATAGCTGCTGCTGGACCTACTGCATTAGGATGGATAGCTCTTATTCTTATAAGCCCCACTATCAAGATTGTGGTTTTATCGTTAGGATTTTTTAGCTCTTTTATGTTGGATGTAACCGCTTCATCCCGGGGCTACGCTCCCGTCTGGTATAAAAATCTCAGAAAATTGATGACGACCGCTGTATTAATTGCAATGACTTTGGCGCTGCTAGCTGTTCGACTAACAATCACAAGTAGTCTCCTAGGTTGAATTTTAAAAACCGGTTTTACTTCATGAGTTCAAATGTCCCGATTTCTCAGATGCGATATTTTGTCCTAATCTTGCTTCGCGGTGAGTAATATAAACAGAGCTTGAAACTATCACTCCAGCACCAATCCAAGTCCATATATCGGGAGTTTCATCGAAGGCCATAAATCCAATGAACGCTACAAATGGCAAACCCATAAATTCAAAGGGGACCACAGCCGTTGCATCGGCGAGTGCAAAACTCCTTGCCACAGACTGATGAGCAAGGGTAGCAATAAGACCAAGCCCTACCAACCAAAACCACTCATGGCCGGATGGCGATTCCCAAAATGCCACCGCCGGCATAAACGAAAGAGGCAAAACCAAAAATACCAACCAAAACACTATGGCATTCGGATGATCTTTCCCCGTAAGGTACTTCACCATAACCTGATTTACTGCCATGAGTAACGCCGCAATTAGGATCAAGAGACTGCCTGTACCAAATTCCTCGAAGCCTGGCCGCAGCACAATCAAAGTTCCTACAAAACCTACTATTGTTGCGGTCCAACGTCTTCGGCGCATGACTTCACCCAAAAGTATCACCGCGGCGATTGAGGAAAATAAAGGGGTGGTGAAGCCAAGTGCAACCGCTTCCGCCAGTGGCATGTGGTTTATACCGTAGAACCAACAACACATGCCCACAACGGCGATGAGGCCTCTAATCCCGTGAAGAAGGGGGTTTTGTGTGTGAAGAGAAGTGAGTCCCGAACGCAACAGAAACGGTGCCATGCCAACCAATCCAAAAAGGCAGCGAAAAAAGACAACTATTATTGGTTCAATTGACCCACCAAGATGGCGCACTATACCGTTCATAGCGGAAAAACAAATACAAGCAAATGTCATCCAAATGGCGACCTGGACCATTTTCCCGCTGGGCATCAACTTTATTTGAAACAAAAAATGTCTCCATGATAGGACTAGTACCAATGTTCATAGCTGGTAGGATTTTCTAAAAACCATCATAATACTGAATAAATAGCTTTCCACATGAATAACCATATACCCTCAAGTATCCCCATTATGAGCATCCCAAGGCATATGCTTTAGGAGTGCTCTTAGGAAAACCCACGATGACAGAAACTACCCCTTTATGGGAGCCTAGTGATCTCCGCATAGCTCAAAGCAACCTGCAGAAGTTTATGGGGATGGTGAACACAAGGACCAGAATGAATTTTAGTAACTATCGTTCATTATACGATTGGTCAATTAACAATTCAGAATCTTTTTGGCGCGCTCTAATCGATTTCTCACAACTTAAAGCTAGTTCGTGGGGCGACAAAACCCTTGTTGATGGCGGAAAGATGCCCGGAGCCCAATGGTTTCCTGATGCTAAACTCAATTACGCCGAAAATATGCTCTGCAAAAGTGATGATTCTGCAGCAATTGTTTTTCGGAATGAAAATGGGCTTTCCAGAACCCTCAGTTGGCAGGAGCTAACACAACAAGTTGCTACTCTATCGAACGCCCTTCGAAATTTTGGTATTCAGCCCGGCGATCGGGTTGCTGCTATCGCACCGAATATTCCAGAAACAATTATATGGTTTCTAGCGACAGTTAGCGTAGGCGGTATTTGGTCCTCATGTTCACCTGACTTCGGAACAGACGGCGTCTTAGACCGCTTTTCCCAAATTGCCCCTCGTATTTTAGTCACTTGCGACGGTTATTCCTATAATGGAAAGCGATATCAAGTTCTAGATAAACTAGCTACCATTTTGGACCGTTTACCTGATGTGGAAATGTGTGTGGTAATCCCATATGCGAGCTCAGACCCTTTAGTGACGCCATTGAAAAATACTATTTTATTCGATGATTTAATTGCGGGAAGTCAAACGGGACATACTATTTTTGAACAGCTACCATTTTCGCATCCATTGTATATTCTTTATTCTTCTGGAACCACAGGCCGACCTAAATGCATTGTGCATAGTGCGGGCGGAGCTTTACTTACCCACATAAAAGAGCATCAACTCCATTGTGACATCAAACCTGGCAATCGAGTATTTTATTACACCACCTGTGGATGGATGATGTGGAACTGGCTGGTTTCCGCACTTGGATCAGGAGCATGCCTTGCTCTATATGATGGTGCACCATCCCATCCCAATCACGATGTTCTATTTGACTATATAGATCTGGCACAAATCAACTTATTTGGTACCTCCGCTAAGTTCATTGACTCTTTGGCTAAAGCATCTATATCTCCGATCAAGAGCCATAGTCTAAGTTCTTTAAAAACCATCACATCTACCGGCTCTCCTTTAGCACCTGAATCTTTTGAATACGTGTACCAGAGCATCAAAAAGGATGTCCACCTCGCTTCTATCGCTGGGGGTACCGATATCGTTGGCTGCTTCGTTGCGGGGGTCCCCACCGAACCAGTTTGGAGCGGCGAAATCCAGGGGCCCGCGTTAGCGATGGCTGCCAAGATCTTCGATTCAGAAAGGAACTCTGTAACGGGTCAAAAGGGCGAATTGGTATGCACAGAGCCATTTCCATCAATGCCATTAAAATTTTGGAACGACCCAGGCGCGACCCAATATAGGGCCACCTACTTCGACCACTTCCCCGGGGTATGGAGACATGGAGACTGGGCCGAAGTTACAAGCCGTGGGAGTTTTATAATATATGGGCGCTCAGACGCAACGCTCAATGCCGGAGGAGTACGGATCGGCACCGCTGAGATTTACCGACAAGTGGAACAATTATGGGAGGTCATTGAAAGCGTAGCAATTGGTCAGGACTGGGATGGAGACACTCGGATTGTTCTATTTGTCAGCTTACAACCTTCTGTCCGCCTAACCCAAACCTTAAGTAGCAAAATTAAGGATCGACTTCGCAGCTTCTGCTCTCCCCGACACATTCCTTCTCGTATTATTTCTGTTCCTGACATTCCTCGGACCAAAAGCGGAAAAATATCAGAACTCGCCGTGAGAGATACTGTGCACGGGAAAGCAATAGAGAACGCGGAAGCTCTTGCTAACCCTGAATCTCTAGAATATTTCACTAACTGCCCAGAACTTCAGTCGTAAACCCTAAGACCTGAACAAACAGAAATTTGCCCGATCACTAGCCCCGTGTTTCAAGCACCACTTTCCCGGTCGCCTTACGTTCATATAATAGGGCTAATGCTCTACCCGCATCTTCAAGGGAGAACGAGGCAGAAATATGCGGTGACAATTTTCCCTGACTAAACCAATCAAGTAACATCTGCAGTGAATTCAATAAAATTTCCGGTTTTTTATCATTATAAGGTCCCCAGTAAGCTCCTACAGCTGAGCAGTTTTTTAGCAGAAGATAATTAGCAGGAATCTTTTGTATTATCCCGGACGCAAATCCGATGACGATAATTCGGCCTTCCCAGTTCATACAGCGAAGGGCTTGGAGCGAGGGATCGCCTCCGACAGGATCATAGACAACGTCTACACCACCGACTAATTCCTTTACTTTCTCGCGTAAATCTTCTTCCACATAATTTATCAGGTAATCCGCACCATGTTCCTTGGCAACAGCGAGTTTTGCCTGGGTCGACGCGGCCGCAATGACTTTTGCGCCCATTGCTTTTCCGATTTCAACAGCCGCTAGTCCTACGCCACCGGAAGCCCCTAGCACCAGAAGAGTCTCTCCATTTCCTAAATGAGCCCGATGGTCTAGAGCCAAATGTGATGTGCCATAAGTCACAGCAAAAGAAGCGCCGACCTTGAAATCCATTTTGTCAGGAATTTTCAGGGCTCTTCCCGACTCTACTGTAACCTGTTCGGCAAATCCCCCGTGTGAGGTCATAGCCAATACTCGATCGCCTACCTTAAGACTTGTGACTTGAGAGGCAACCTTAGACACTATTCCGGCCACCTCACCACCTGGAATAAATGGCAAAGGAGGTTTGGCCTGGTATTTTCCCTGAACAATCAACACATCGGCAAAATTGATCCCGCAGGCATGAACATCTATTTGAATCTCACCATCTTTCAAATTAGGCGGACTGGCATCTTCTAGAACCAGTTTTGGTGGCGTACCATATTCCTTGCAAAGTGCAGCTCGCACGGCGACTCTCTCCTTATTGCTTTATAACAACCATTTGGCACATCATAGAGTGTGTTGGAACAGAGGGCCAATCAATGACGAACCAGTTGAAGGACACGCGAGCGCCTATTCCTCGCGGGTATTTTGGCATTGGAGCAGAAGGCATCTCAAAACCAATGAATTTGGGGAATTTGATTAGATCTGCACATGCCTTCGGTGCCAGTTTTGCCTTTACTATAAACGCTAATTATTCGAGCACATCCGCCAGATCGGATACTTCTCTAGCTCCGGTGAACATCCCATTTTATCAACATGGGGACCCTTCCGAACTTGTTTTAGCAGATGGCTGCGAACTTGTAGGCGTTGAACTTATCGAAGAAGCCATAGATCTACCAAGTTTCCGACACCCCCGATGTGCCGCCTATATTTTGGGGCCGGAGCGTGGTCAACTTAGCGCACAATTGCTACAAAGGTGTGTTCAGGTGGTCCGTATACCTACGCACTTTTGCATAAACGTTGCGACGGCTGGTGCGATCGTTATGTATGATCGTCTAATTACTATGGGCCGGTTTGCGGAACGGCCGGTCACTGCACATGGAGGAGCCAATCCCCCACCAAACCATGTCTACGGCGCCCCTCGACGTCGATCATAAAATTACATTCGCAATACCTGTTTTTTGCATACATAATTAGATAGGCTCTAAAAATACTGAAACCTGTTTACTATAAAGCTAATATCCAACAAATATCTATGTGAACAGAAATGGCCATGACCCGATATCTTAACTACCTATTAAGTTTAATATTTGTCCTATCGAACGTTTTTGTTACTTCAACAATTGTGAGCGCAGAGCCTGACAAGTGGCTTGGGGAATTCCAAGACTGGACCGCCGTCTCTTTTGCCGAGGACGGGCGCCATGGTTGTTACATTGTCAGTAAACCAAAAAAAGAAGAGGGAGACTACACGCAAAGAGGCCCTACGTATGTACAAGTTACTCGCAGACAAGGCACCAACAACGATGTTGTGAGTTTTCAAGCTGGGTATCGATTTAAGGAAAAAAGCGACGTCTTCGTTGAGATTGACGGCAAAATACAGAAATTGTTTACGGATTCCGAGGTTGCTTGGACATATACCGACGCAGACGACAAAGTACTCGTCGAAAGTATGCGGAAAGGAAAAAAAATGGTTGTAGTGGGTACATCCTGGAGAGGCACCAAGACGACAGATACATACTCACTATTTGGTTTTACCAGGGCATACACGAAAATAGCAGAAGCCTGCAAATGACTTCCACTATCACCTTACAAAAATGCTAAAATCCGATCTAAAACACTCCATGAAGTCCAAATCGGCTACGAGAAGTCCGAAACAGGCCCAAACTAATGGTCGCATTGCCTTAATCGGCCTTGATAAACCTTCTTTTAAGTCTGCGCTGACTACGCTCGGGGAACCGCCCTTTAGAGCCAAACAACTTTGGCATTGGATTTATTATCGAGGCGCTAAAACTTTTGAAGAAATGACTACCCTTCCCAAAGCACTTCGTTATCGTTTGACCGAAACATGCGACATCAGTCGACCTTCTATTAATCAATCCCACCATAGTGACGATGGATCACACAAATGGCTGTTAAGCTTTTCTGATGGACGAGAGGTAGAGTGCGTCCATATACCTGAAGAAGACAGGGGTGCTTTATGCATTTCCTCTCAAGTCGGGTGCACTCTTACTTGCAAATTTTGTCACACTGGCACCCAAAAGTTAGTCCGCAATCTCAAAGCAGGGGAAATTGTGAACCAATTTCTTATTGCTCGAGACGAAATCGGCGAGTGGCCCACACCAAAGGACGGGCGAATGATTTCAAATATCGTTATGATGGGAATGGGAGAACCACTGTATAACTTTGAAAACGTTGCTTGTGCGCTAAAAATTCTCATGGATGGAGAAGGAATTGCCCTATCCCGTCGAAGAATTACTTTGTCGACTGCGGGCATAGTTCCTCTTATAGAGCGGTGTGGACTAGAACTGGGAGTGAATTTAGCGGTCTCGCTGCACGCTGTGGAAGATAGCTTGCGTGATCAAATAGTACCTATCAACAGAAAATATCCCATTTCGACCCTTCTGGAAGTGTGCCGAAATTACCCATCTGGGCGCAACTCTCGACGGATAACGTTTGAATACGTAATGTTAAAGGGGGTCAATGATTCAAATTCTGACGCCCACAAACTTGTTCGTTTATTGCAAGGAATTCCTGCTAAAGTTAATCTGATCCCCTTCAATGCATGGCCTGGCGCACCTTTTGAGTGCTCCAGCAACAATCGCATGCACGCTTTTGCCAACATCGTGAATGATGGTGGGTACTCCGCGCCGATACGTATACCCCGCGGACGGGATATTTTAGCCGCATGCGGACAATTGAAATCTGCAAGTGAAAGAAGCAAAAGGCAAGCCACTCAATTGAATTGAGCTACAAAGTGGTTTTTAGATTAGGGTGAAATTATATGGCCAAACTATCGAAAGTTGTGCTCGCTTATTCCGGTGGCCTTGATACGTCCGTGATACTGCGATGGCTTCAGGAAACCTATGACTGCGAGGTAGTTACCTTTACTGCTGACCTTGGCCAAGGAGAAGAATTGTCAGTTGCAAAAGCCAAGGCAACTGGGATGGGCGTCAAACAAATCTATGTTGAGGATTTACGAGAAGAATTTGTTAAAGAGTATGTGTTCCCGATGTTTCGGGCTAATGCACTTTATGAAGGAACTTATTTGTTGGGTACAGCCATTGCTAGGCCACTGATAGCCAAGAGACAAATTGAGATAGCCCAGCATGTAGGAGCAGATGCAGTGGCTCATGGTGCTACTGGGAAAGGAAATGATCAGGTCCGATTTGAGATTGGGTGCTACGCTTTAAATCCAGATATAAGGATAATCGCCCCGTGGCGAGAATGGTCACTGGATTCCAGGTCCGACCTAATTAGGTACGCGGAAAAACATCAAATCCCCATTCCAACTGATAAACGGGGGGAACCACCATATTCAACAGATGCAAATCTTCTACATATATCTTACGAAGGCAAAGCCCTCGAAGATCCATGGTTGGCGCCGGACGAAGAGATGTTCACGCGCAGCGTAAGTCCGATTGTAGCGCCAGATCATCCAACATCGATTGAAATTGGTTTTGAAAATGGAGATCCAGTATCTGTAAATGGTCAAAATCTCTCTCCAGCAACACTCCTAGAGACATTGAACCAGGTGGCCGGTGCAAATGGTATAGGAAGAATGGATATCGTTGAAAGCCGTTTTGTAGGCATGAAGTCGCGGGGGGTGTATGAGACACCCGGTGGCACGATTTTGTTGTCAGCCCACCGTGCCATAGAAAGCATTACTCTTGATCGAAAGGAAATTCATTTGAAAGATGAAATTATGCCTCGATACGCCGAATTAATTTATGACGGTTTTTGGTGGTCCCCAGAGAGAAGAATGCTGCAGGTTGCCATAGATGAAACGCAAAAATACGTAAATGGAACCGTTCGGCTCAAATTGTATAAAGGAAATGTCATAGTGGAAGGGCGGCGCTCCCCTAATGACGTGTATGATAAAGAACTTGTAACTTTCGAGTCCGACCACATTTACAACCAGGCGGATGCAGAAGGATTTATTCGGTTAAATGCTCTGAGATTACGTACTTTGAAAAAAAGTAGAGGCTGAAAGCCCAGGATAGATCAGTTACGTGCACCTGCCACTATAAATTTATAGTTTTCAATAAACTTAACGACAATTTTGCCTTGCCACAGTGGACGAAAGATCTGGACGCAACAGAACCGGATCACCGGTGACGTTATCCACAGGAAGCTTAGGAGACAAATAAATGAAAATTACAGATATCACCTCCACGTTATTGAGCACTGGAAAATCGTTGATCCGAATCCAAACAGATGCAGGCCTTGAAGGATGGGCGGAGGGGCCCGGCCACGGAAAATACCTCAGCGGACACAACCCAAGAGTGTTTAATGCGTATCTCGAATCAATAATCAAACCCTCCCTGCTGGGCGAAGACCCCCTGCAGATTGATCGCCACTGGGAAGCATTGGCCTTAGGGAAAGGGGAGAATTTTGCGAAATTACCAGGTTCGGTCGTTGGCATCATCGATGTAGCCCTTTGGGACATTCTCGGGAAAGAAACTGGGCTACCTGTGCATACCCTGATGGGAGGCGCTGCACGCACTTCAATTCCACTATATTGGAGTGTGGGTTCAGGGTGGGCACTTCAACCCCAAGAAATGGTGGAAAAAATAGAAACTGGTTGGGATATGGGTTTTCGTGCATTTAAAATCCGGATGGATTGGAGGGGGTGGCGGCAAGATATCAATCCGGCAAAAGACTTCGCGATGTTTAAACTTGTCAGAGAATTTCTTTCACAAGGACACTACCTCGGCTTTGATGCAAATAATGGCTACTCGGTTAGCACAGCGATACAACAGGGGCGAAAGTTCGAGGAGTTAGGGATCGACCATTTCGAAGAACCCTTGCCCCACTATGATCTTCCAGGATTAAAACAGGTCTCTGATGCTTTAGACGTTGCCGTATCCGCTGGAGAACAAGACTCATTCCGTTGGTGGTTCCAACAACTCGTCCTTCTGGGAAACCCAGATATACTGCAACCCGACATACTCAATGTAGGGGGACCGTCCGAAATAAAACGTGTATACGAAATGGCGGTGACCTTAAACAAACCAATAATGCCGCACAGCCCACAGGCGGGGATCAACTCCATGGCCTCGCTCCACGCATACGCGACAGTCCCAACAGCAACTCGACCTCATGAATTTTCTATAGAATTTTCTGGATCTTTGGATGATGTAGCAGAATTGTACGGAGATACCGTCCTTCCAAAAGAAGGGCAAATTCACCTGTCGGATAGCCCCGGTTTTGGGATTGAATTAAACGAGGCAGCGGTAGCAAAATTCACTATCGAATAATCACTACCCAGTCGAACACAGCTGCGATAGTCGAAAACGGTGGTGATCTTCCCAATTACTTTAGGAACTATTGCATGATGATGTCTTTAGACAACCTTAAATAAAAACTGCCGCCACCACCAATCGAGCAAGCCTATTAATGGATATTCCAAAAGGTCTCATCAGGACACAAACAAATCAGCAGCGCATCTACACATTAAATGAACGATTCTTTGCACACACCAGATACCTCAAATACCACAGGCAAATTTAGCTTCCACCTATCCGCATCAACCAGCCTAATACGACCACATCCCGCAGAAATACTAAACCTAGAATTGCGACTACAGGGGAGAGGTCCACCCCCCCTAAATCCGGCATTCGCCTCCGAATGGGCTGTAAAATGGGTCCAGTAAGTCGTTGTAACGCTAGACCGATCGTATAAATAAATCGATTGTTTGTGTTAATGATGTTGAAAGAAACCAGCCAATGCAGAAGCACATCAATAACAAACACCCACATGTATAGCTTCAAGCAGTACGCGATAAAAAAAAGTAACTCAGCCATTGTATGTTATAGACCCACTAGGTTGCAGTGATAGGGGGTTATACTCGCTTGACGCCCCTATCTAAAATATACACAAAAAAAGAAGGAAGCAGCGTAAAAACCTTTCGAAATCACCTCAACCGTTTAAAATTAAAACTTCGGGGCCGTAGATCTGTTGGAAAAGTGCGACGTTCGCAAGGGATAGTTCTCCCATTTTTCCCTTGATTAGCAACAGGCTAAGACCCACAGAATCGGTGCGTGAACGATAAGTGAACTTTAATAAAGTAAAATAGTTGATGTCTGTACGGGGTGAGTCTATCAGATAAAGATAACCTTTTGTAGTAAATGGGGGTGTAGCTCAGTTGGGAGAGCGTCTGGTTCGCAATCAGAAGGTCAGGAGTTCGATTCTCCTCATCTCCACCACTTTTCTTTGTGTATTAATGTCCCATACATGAGTTCTAAAGGGTGTTCGTAGACTTCTATGTGCATCACACTAGAGGTCTAGAAGCCATACTACCTCAAACGGCAAGGGAAACGTTTTTGGGGCATAATTTTGGAGCAAGGAACCCTGGGTATGAAAATGCATCGGATAATTGCAGCTATTTTTGTTGTTTGTCTTCTGAGCGCTGGTTCGCGGTCTTCAGCGGACGAGATGTGGAACATGGCGACAGCATGGAGTGGAGGTCCATTTCTTGAGGAGGATGCAAAGGGTTTTGCAGAATTAGTGAAAAAACTCACGAATGGTCGAATTCAAATAAATGTTTTCCCAGGAGGTATGGTGGGAAGTGCTTTGAAGGTCTCGGATACAGTACGGTCTGGTGTTGTGCAAGCTGGTCATAGTTGGATGGGTTATGACTGGGGTATAGATAAGGGCACTCTGGCCTTGAGTGGTGGTCCGGGGCACTTAACTCCCGAAGAGTTTTTAATGTGGCTCTTTGAAGCAGGTGGCGCTGAATTATGGTTCGAATATCGTAAAGAGGTTTTCGGGATAGCTTCTATTCCCTGTCAGATATCACCAACCGAGATATTTCTGCACTCTACTAAAAAGGTAGAAACGATAGAAGATATGCAAGGTCTTAAGATACGCACGACGGGGGCATGGGCGGAAATTGCTGGAGAGTTGGGAGCATCAACAGTAAGTTTGCCAGGCGCCGAGGTGTATCCGGCTTTGGAACGGGGAGTGGTGGATGCGATTGAATGGAGTTCGGCTGCTGTTAATCTTCCTTCTGGATTTCACAAAATTGCAAAATATATAATTATGCCAGGTTTGCATGCAACAGGCGGGGCCCAAGAGTGTGCGTTTAATCTTGATGTTTGGAATGGTCTGACAGTGGAAGACCAAGAGCTTCTAAAATTGGCTGGTAAAATGATGGCGTACGATAGTTGGTCCCGTTACGCCTATCGAGATATAGCTGCGTTGAAAACCATGCGAGAATATGGGAATGAATTTATTATTTTGGATGATGAGTTTATACGGGTAGCAGCTGAAACAGCTAGGGAGTGGGAAGACGAACAAGCGGCAGAAAACCCCTGGTTTAAGAAGGTGTTGGATCACAGGCGTGCGTTTGAAGAAGATATGTCCAGTTGGCCCCAATTCCGTTTTCAAATTGGCAAACGGTAAAAAAACTTGGTTCCTTTTTTTTGATAATTGTAAAGGGGTCTACATGGCGGTAGCTTATGAGCTTTTCCCAAGTCTTATCGCTATAGATTGGGGCACTACCAATCGCCGGGGCTACTTATTAAATCACGAAGGGGTCATCTGAGATTCATACTTTGATGGTGAATTAGTTGGAAGGGTGGGGAGCCTTATTAAAATGCGGCCAATTCGACGCTTTCAAGGATTTTATCTGCGAATCCTTTGTTTATTGGTAATGACGTTAGTCCTGGGTTGCGCTCGCGACCAGGAAAGAATGGAATCATACGAGGCACTTCCGACATCCTCACAAAAGCGAGTGCAAACGGCTGTACAGCAATATATACAGTGTTCTATTCAAAAAGTGTTAGAGTTAGACGACGGACAACGGCATGTTGGGCGCTTGGCATGGACTGCTTCAGAGTCGTGTGTTCTGAACAAAAACAAAATTATCCACGCTATGGTGCAAGGTGGCACAACCAACGAGGCTGCATTTTCCTACGCCAGCGACATGCAGGTAAAAGCCACAGCCGCCGCAATAACCGCAGCACAAAATAAACGTTCTAACAATAGATAATGTTAAGCAGCCTCATCTGATTTGCCGCGGTAGGCCATCGAACAATGCTCTGCACAGTATGGCCGACTCCCAATTCTTGGTACACCGCAAAATCGAAATTCTGGCTCTCCTGGATGTCCGATAGGCCAACGACACATACGATCTGTTAGGTTTTCCGTTGTGATAATAGTCTGAGCTTGCTCCGAATCAGCCGAATCGGTCTGTTTCGAAAGCCCTAGCCTATGTGCTTTCCCGATTACAGCATTACGACTGATTCCACCTAATCGCTGGCCAATTTCACGGGCGGGCACGCCGTCCAGCCACAACTTGCGTAACGTTCCAGTAGCCTTTTCGGTCCATTCCATGTTTGCTTTTCCCACTCGCTAGCTATTTTAGCCTCTTTTTAACAATTACGTGCCTTTGCCTATTTCGCAGAAACTGTATTATCAGAAGCCTGCCTCAAGGTGAAGCGATAAACACTATTAAAACAGCAAAGACTTTTTCGCAAATGGTATACACACAGAATCCAAACGAGCACCTTATAGGGAAAGATGGAGGACTATTAGAGCTCAATACCCCAGCATTGATCCTCGACTTGGACGCTGCCAGAACCAATATGAGCACCATGGTACAACACTGCCAAGCGACTAACCAAGGATTGCGGCCTCATGGGAAAAGCCATAAGTCCAGTAAGATCGCCCAACTACAAATTGAAGCAGGCGCTTTAGGGCTTTGCTGCGCAACCATACGTGAAGCTGAGACAATGGCCAAAAATGGGATTAAAGGGATCCTGATAACATCTCCAGTAACTAGTAGAGCCAAAATTGAGCGTTTAATTATTCTTAATGAACAAGCCATTAATCTAATGGCAGTAGTAGATAATATTGAGACCGTCACCTCTATTAGAAATACTTTAATAGCGCTCAAGTCAAATAAACCTCTACGACTCCTAGTAGACTTTGATATTGGCACACATCGGACTGGCGCACCTGACATTGGTTCGGCATTAAAAATCGCAAACACTATCGACAGTGACGAGCTATTGATTTTTGAAGGCATTCAGGCGTACGGGGGACACCTTCAACATATCGAAAACTTTGATACTAGGTTTGAAAAAATGGCGGTCCAGGCAGAGAACATCCAACAACTACTTGGAACACTCCATAAAGAAGGGCTAGCTCCTAACATTGTTACAGGAGGCGGCACGGGCACATACGACATCGACCATCATTTTGATGTGTTCACAGAGTTGCAAGCGGGCTCCTACATTTTTACCGACGTGGAGTATGACGCGGTCAATTTGACCAGAGATTCTTCCCGGCCTTTCCACACTTCTTTAACTGTGCAAGCAACCGTTGTAAGCACCTCCCATGACACGCATGCCGTTACCGACGCTGGTCTGAAGAGTTTTGCCACTGACGGCCCTCTTCCCATGCTCTATACTGGTGCCCCCGCAAACGCCCAGTATCAGTTCATGGGTGATGAGCACGGTGCAATTGTTTATGCTGCCGAAACTAATGAACGCCTGAGAGTCGGAGACATTGTCAGTTGCGTAGTTCCACATTGTGACCCTAGCGTAAACCTCTACGATCACTATCACGTTATTCAAGGAAACCACCTTATCGAAATATGGCCCATAGATGCACGTGGCAACCCGTGAATATTTGTTTCAGGTACAACATTAAAGCACAGATTATTTTGTGTTGGCGGCCAATCCACACGCGTCAACGGAGATTTAAATGACTAAATTTAGCGTTGGCCAATCAGTAAGACGTAAAGAAGATGCTTTATTGCTCAGCGGAAAAGGGCAGTTTGTCGACGATTTAAGTTTTCAGGGTCAAGTAAATGGAGCATTTTTGAGATCATCGCACGCCCATGCACGCGTTAGCAGCATCAAAACAGATAAAGCCAAAGCTGCGGCTGGTGTTATAGCAATTTATACGGCTTCGGATCTGGCCGAAGATAATTTAGGCGGGTTGCCCATATGGTTCATGCCGGAAAATGCGCCTCCTGGCTACCAGCCAAACTTTGAACTCCTGGCGAGTAATACGGTTCGCTACGTTGGCGAATCCATCGCGATGGTCGTGGCCGAAACCCAAGAAGAAGCTATCGACGCAACAAGCCTCATCGAGGTGGCGTACGAACCCTTGCCCGCTTCTATAGGTTTGAATGAAGCAGCAAGTGATGGAGCCCCTGAGGTCTGGCCGGGAAAAGCACCATTTAACGTTGGCTTCGTTTGGGAAGGCGGCGATATGGAAGCGGTTGTTACAGCTTTGAGGCAAGCAGAGCATTTGGTCACGATTGATGTAATCAATAATCGCGTTTCAATTGCAGCTATTGAGTGTCGGGCCGCAATCGGAGTACATGATCCGGATACGGGTCGAAGTACCCTTTATACAACGTCACAGATGCCCCACCCACTGCGTGCAGATCTGGCAAAGATTTTTAAGGAACCTGAAGAAAGTTTTCGGGTAGTTGTTGGTGATGTCGGTGGGGGGTTTGGTGCCAAAAACTCAATGTACATTGAACAAGCCCTGGTGATATGGGCCTCAAGAAAACTAAATTGCCCCGTAAAGTGGGTGGGCGAACGCAGTGATGCTTTTGTTACCGATTTCCATGGTCGTGATAACGTTACTCATGCAGAGCTTGCGCTTGATTCCGACGGTAATTTCCTGGGTTTATTAGTTGACGAAATGGCGAACCTTGGAGCCTATATAGCGGGCCGCGGGGCTATCTCGCCTGTTCTCAACCAACCCGCCTTAGCTGGAACCTACAGGACTCCTGCAATTCATGTACGGGTACGGGGAATGTTTACGAATACTGTACCCACAGATGTTTACCGAGGGGCCGGACGGCCGGAAGCTATATACCTCCTTGAAAGACTTGTTGACAAAGCAGCGGACGAGTTGGGCATAGATCGCATAGAACTACGTCGTCGCAATATTATTCCTCCTGACAGCTTTCCTTACACAACCCCATTAGGGCTGACTTACGATAGTGGTCTATTTGAGAGAAATTTACTTGAAGGCATAAGCCGGATGAATTGGGCTGAATTAGATGGCCGACGCGAAGAAGCTAAAGCACGCAGTCGTCGATTAGGAGTCGGCTTAGCCAATTACGTTGAACGTTGCGGGCATGGGGTCAACCAAGATGCACACCTTCAAGTTAATCCGAGCGGTGATATCACCATCTTTATTGGAACCATGTCGAGCGGCCAAGGACATCAAACAGCATACGCACAAATCGCGTCACAACTATTCGGTATAGACATAGAGAAAGTATATGTGATCCAGGGAGACACGGATCTTATTGCTACTGGACATGGAACCGGAGGCTCCTGGTCTATTCCAGTCGGCGGGGCCGCAATCACGAATGCTTCTGCAGCTGTTATAAAGAAAGGCAAGGAAATAGCTGCTCATCTACTGGAAGTATCGACCGTCGACATCGAGTTTCTCAATAGCAATTTCACGGTTGCAGGAACAGATCGATTTGTAACTTGGAATGAATTGGCCGAAGCCGCACACGATAATAACAAATTACCGAAGGGCGCTAGCCCCGGGCTTGAAGGACATGGCGAATTTATACCCTCAAACCATACCTTCCCAAATGGATGCCATTTATGCGAAGTGGAAATAGATACAGACACTGGAGTAGTCGAACTGGTACGGTATATGGTAGTGCACGATTTTGGCACAGTGCTGAACCCTCTGCTATTGGAAGGCCAGATCCACGGTGGCGTTGCACAAGGAATTGGTCAAGCCATATTCGAACGCACATATTATGACGAAAAGGGCCAGCTTCATACCAGCTCGTTTTTAGACTATGCAATTCCACGGGCTGACGATGTGCCCCCTATAGAGTTTGTTAGCAACCCGACTCCGTGCCCCGCAAACCCCATGGGCTTTAAGGGTTGCGGAGAAGCCGGAGCAGCTGGCCCACCGCCAGCGGTGACGAATGCTGTTGTTGACGCTCTGAGAGAGTACAACGTTACCCACCTAGATATGCCCCTTACCCCTGAACGCGTTTGGCGTATAATAAATAACTCTGCCGGATAGAAAGATCCCCTATGAAATCTCCGTTACTAACCTACAAAAATGTAAAAACACGCGCCGTGCTCTTACCATTAAAACGACCAGTTGTATCTAGGGTCGGGCTTTTTAAAGACTGGCCTCTCATTCTGATTGATTTAGAAACGAACGAAGGAGTGGTCGGACGCGCTTATCTAGAACCATACCTTGCTCAGTCGATACATTACATCATGCCGGCGATCCACGATCTTGTTGCCGCCTTAAAAGACAAACCTGTTTCGCCAGTCGAAAATTTTCATACGAACAGAAAGTCACTTGGTTTAGTGGGACTACAAGGCGTATCTATGATTGCCGTATCCGGAATTGATATGGCTTGCTGGGATGCACTGGCAAAAGCCGCGCACCTTCCGCTCGCACGAATGTTGGGGGGCAGCTTGGGAAGTGTTCCTGCCTATAACAGCAATGGGCTATGGCTTACGCCTATAGACACATTAGAGGAAGAAGCCGAAGAACTGATTACGGAGGGAAATTTTACGTCTCTAAAACTGAGGCTAGGACGAGCAACCCTTGCAGAGGACCTCGCTGCAATTGATGCCGTACGGCGTGCCGGAGGAGATTCCGTCAACTTGATGTGTGACTTTAATCAAGGACAAACACTGGCGAACGCTTTACAAAGGTGTCACGCGCTTGATGACCAAGGACTCTATTGGTTTGAAGAACCAATCGCATACGATGCTTTGGATGGCTATAGCCAACTAACTCGGGAACTTCAGACTCCTGTCCAACTGGGCGAAAATTTTTACGGTCCAAGGACACTCCAAGAAGCGCTTACAGTAAAAGCTGGTGACTACGTTATGCCCGACTTAATGCGAATAGGTGGGGTTACCGGCTGGTTGCACTCTGCAGCCATTGCAGGGGCATATGGCACCCCTATGTCTACCCATCTGTATCCTGAGGTTTCCGCACACTTAATGCGTGTAACAGAGACCGCCCATTGGCTAGAATGGCAAGATTGGGCCAACGCGATTCTCGCCGAACCTTTTCCTATAAAAGACGGACTAATTATGGTTCCCGATCGACCCGGCACAGGAATCAATTGGAACGAAGAAGCCGTTACTCATTATCTGATGGAAGCTTGAGGCCTGCATCATGTCCAAAACTGAAATTAGAGCACTTACTTTTGATGTGTTTGGCACTGTGGTGGATTGGCGGAATTCAATAGCCCGAGAAGTCACGACCTCACCTCCTTTAAAAGAACTAAAAATAGATGGTTTTAAATTTGCAGACGCATGGAGAGCCCTCTACCAACCCTCCATGGAAAAAGTTAGGCAGGGTGATATTGGTTGGGTCAACTTAGATGCACTTCATCGGATCAACCTTAATCATCTAATCGACGAGTTCAACCTAGAGACCCTTCAAGAACGTGACCTTGTCCACCTTAACAAAGTTTGGCATAGACTAGATCCCTGGCCTGATTCGGTTGCTGGCATGCATCGTCTCAAGACAAATTTCATATTGGCATCTCTGTCCAACGGGAATGTCTCCCTAATTTTAAACATGGCACGGCGAGCGGGCATCCCTTGGGACATGATCTTAGGTGCCGAGATAGCAGGTCATTATAAACCTGAACCCGAGGCATATCGTAAAAGTGTAGAACTCCTTGGACTTGCACCCTCCCAAGCTATGATGGTTGCTGCCCACAATGGGGATTTAGTGGCAGCATCCGATGTGGGACTCCGAACAGCTTTTATACGGAGACCCAAAGAGTATGGTCCCAAACAAACAATGGACATTGAACCAGAACATTCGTTTGATTTTGTTGCCGACGACCTTTTGGACCTGGCAGAACAGTTGGATTGTTAAATGAGCAACATTTTATTTAAACGAGACCTTACTTTTAAATACGGTGAATCAGACAATATTTCTCCGGCAATCCGTCGCGTGGTTGCACCCAATCCTAGTATGTTTACTCTCCATGGGACGGGAACGTACATAGTAGGAAGGGGGAAAGTCGCGATTATTGACCCGGGACCCGATCTAGAAGAGCACATAAGCGCTGTCCTATCAGCGGTACGAAACGAAACTGTAACCGATATAGTCATCACTCATACCCATATTGATCATTCACCGGCTGCGCGTGCGGTAAAAGCCGCCACTGGGGCTAAAACTAGCGCATTTGGACCGCACGGGACCCCACATGATGGAACAGAAGTAGAAGAAGGGGCGGACCGCCAATTCCTCCCAGACCAAGAAATTAAGGACGGAGAAACCTTGCGAGGAAACGGATGGACATTGGAAGCGATTCATACTCCAGGGCACACTTCAAATCATCTTTGCCTAGCGTTTCAAGAAGAAAATATAATGTTTTCAGGGGACCATGTGATGGGTTGGTCAACATCAGTCATTTCGCCGCCTGATGGACATATGGGTGACTATCTTGCGTCACTAGAAAAACTAACCTCACGAACAGAAACTCGGTACTGGCCCACTCATGGGCCCGCAATTGAAAATCCAGTACCATTTGTTCACTCCTTTATAAAGCACCGAAGGGAAAGAGAGGAACAAATTAGCGCGTGTCTTGATGAAGGCCTAAGTTCCATCGCGGATATGGTCAGGAAAATGTATGTCAATGTTGACCCCCGCCTGCATCGTGCAGCCGGACGTTCTGTGTTGGCCCACTTGATTCACATGATTGATACCGGAAGAGCAGCATGCGATGGCAACCCCGATCTAAACTGCGTGTACCGTTTGCCCCAATCCTAGGCAGTAGACATTAGAAATGGTCGAAATAACTACGAGGGTTCACTCCCTCACATACGTATCCTGCCCGTGAATCCGCCGGTAGACAGGTATAGTCCGAGCCGCACTCATCAAAGGTGGATGTTTGATCAACTGCATAACCTCCCGTATCACGTGCCCAGTAATCGACGGGATAGGCATCGTCACTGCCTCTTGCAACGGCACCCACCTTATATCAAGCAACTCACCATTGCTCGTGATCTTACCAAGTAAATACTTTGCATCGGCCATAAAGAAACGGGCATGAAATCTTCTAGGTCGTCCAGGTGGAGTGATTGCCCGACATACATAATCTAGACGGCTGAGAGCAGGGCCCAATCCTAACGACACAAAATTTGCCCAAGATTTTCCAACACTTGTTGGAGCTTTTGCTGGCATTGGCGCGGCCAGCATGAGGCCTGTTTCCTCATAGGTTTCACGAATAGCAGCAACGGATATCGCCCTAGCACGGGCTGAAGAGCAATTTTTCTCCAACCTGGCCGCCACTTCCTCGCCTAGGGGTGTTGCAGGCCGGACACGGCTATCGCTTGGATCCACGCGCCCCCCTGGAAAGACATATCGATTCGGCATGAATGCATGACTCCCATGGCGTTGACCAAGCAGGACTTCCGCTTGCCCCTTAACAAGTCGGATTAAAACCAGAGTAGCAGCATCTTTAGGTCGTAATGATTGATTCATATGTGGAAAAATAAAATTAAAAGGTTGGAACGGGACAATAGACTTTTCGCGAGTGACTTGCGACTATTTAAATCACTTGTCAGAATAGATGCTCATTTGTAGACAGTTACAATTTGATCTCCCCGACCCAAAACCTTAGGACAAATTATGCCACAAATTAATACGGACAATGGAACCTTACACTACGACCTTTTCGACGTGACACCGCCTTGGATTGAGAATCCTGAGACTATCCTGTTCCATCACGGTGTGGCCATTGACAGTGGTATCTGGGCAGGATGGTGGTCAGCACTCTCAGATCGGTATCGCCTTGTAATATTTGATGTGCGGGGATATGGGCGTTCAAGTGTCCCAGACGAAACATTTGACTGGTCTTTTAAAGTAATGGCAAACGATGTCATGACCGTAGCCGATGAAGTCAATACAGAACGTTTTCACTTCGTAGGCGAATCCATGGGTGGAGCTATGGGCCTTTACCTGGCCATACACCACCCTGAAAGACTCCTCAGTATCACTCCTTGTACCTGTCCTCATAAGGGAGGAGATGTACAATGGCTTGTCGAATGGAGAGACTATATTCGTGAGAATGGTGTCTCTGGTTGGGCCGATAGAATGATGGGCCGACGATTTTATTCTAACAAGCTGTCTAAATCAGCAGAAAATTGGTTTGCAAACACCCAAGCCGCAAGTGCCGCTCAATCGATACTCGGACATGGAGAAATGCTCCTCAAGGTCGACTTGGAAGACCAACTTCCGTCTATTTCTACGCCTACTCATCTTATAGCAGCAGATAATAGCCCTTTTCTCCCGTTATCTATAACGTTGGCGATTCGAGACGGCATACAAGGAGCCGAAATGGAGGTAATTCCAAATTCCAAACACGGGGTGGTCTTTTCCCATGCTCAACAGTGTTCTGAGTCTCTCCGAGGCTTCTTGGATCGGTTAACCATCACCTAAGTTAAATCTCTTTAGAACTTAACTGAAACAAATAAATCCTTCAGTTACGAGTTTCTGATACGAACCCAATCCATTTTGGCTCGCCAATATACATACCTAATATATGGCGATACTTTTTTGGTCCACATCAATCCTTTTTAGATCAAACAAGACACGGCACTCTCGGAACCTCGGGAGTAATAATTCCTAAAGATAGAACGGTATATAGAGAGCAATGTTTGGCATAGCTATAACTAGACCAACGCAAAACATTATTAACAAAACAAATGGCAATACACCACGTGCAACCGCCCCTGTGGGAACTGCCCCGGTACTACTAGAGGCACGAGCCACCGCCTGTATTACAAATAGATTCAATCCAACAGGTGGGGTGATGAGCGCACATTCAATCATCATAGTAAAAATGATTCCGAACCAAATAGGGTCTATATTGAGATCCCTAAGAGACGGCTCAATAATTGGCAACATTAGTAACATCATGGAAAGTGTTTCTAATACACAGCCCATCACGAGCAACAGGAAACAGATAGCGAGGATAAAGGCTATTGGCAAAACTAAATGCATTACAACTGCTGCTGTCACTTCTTGCGGCACCTGATAGAGAGCAATTGCCTGACCAAATACTTTGGCTCCGGCTATAATGAACAGAACCATCACAGAAGTACGGGCCGATTCGAGAGCAATAGAACCCAGCTGGTTAATAGTGATTGAACGTTGCAGCACTAGAGTAATTAGTAACGCCGAGACAAAGCCAATCCCGGCTGCCTCCGTCGGTGTAAACACCCCAAAATAAATGCCCGCCAGCATCAGTAATGCTAACATCAACGTTGGGAGAGCCTTGCGACTAGCCGCCCAGCGCGCATTCCATGAATATCGTTTCGTGCTGCCTTGAATCCCACCAAAATGGGACCGGACTACAGCGTATATTACAAATACTAATGTTAATAATAAGCCGGGCCCAATTCCTGCTAGAAACAGGTCCACTATGGACTCCGACATCACAAAGCCAAACACAATCATCGGTATCGATGGAGGTATCAAAATTCCAATGGTGCCACCTGCTGCTAACAGGCCATAAACAAAGGTTTTGTCATAACCTCTACTGATCATGGCTGGAATCGCCACCGTACCAATTGTAGCAGCGGTAGCGACAGAGGACCCAGATATTGACGAAAAAATAGCACACGAAAGAATTGTTGCTACTGCCAAACCACCAGGCCAATGACCAACCCATGTCTGGACCGCGTTAAATAAATCATCTCCTGCCCCACCCCGCAACAATACGTTAGCCATGAGGATAAACAGAGGCACTGCCAGGAGAATAAAATTATCCATGCTTGACATCATTGCCTGCGGCACCAACAACGGAGAAAGATCTGCAGCAATCAACAGCACTATCCCCAGGCCAGCCAGCGCAAATGCTATTTCGACTCCCGCGAGCAACAGGAGGAACAAGCTTATGAAAATAATGGCTGTTATCACCGGCTAAAGATCCAGTCTTGGGTTTGGATCCATTATGCGCTGCCGATCGTAGAAACTCTCAATAAACATTGATACTGCCTGCAATGCCGTCAAAGCCAAGCCCACAACAAGTGGCACCTGCAACAACCACATTGGCAATTCCAGTGTTGAATCCGTGCGCTGGCCAATAGAGATTGAAAAGTTCATTAACTCTGCCGAATACAAAGCGCCCACCCCACAGATTAAGGTTATCAAGGACAATGAAAAACGGGCTAGCCAAAGTTGGATGGTCGGCCGTAATAAGCCGGTAATCACGGTTATCCTTATATGTTCGCGTGTCCCAACAAGCCACGCACAGGCAAAAAATACAGCATATACTTGAAGGATTCGTGCGCTCTCCTCGACCCAACTTGTTGGATCTAAGAAAATATAGCGCATTATAACTTCATAGGTAATGATGATTCCTATAATGACGAAAAAGGCTGCGGAAATCCAAGCGGCCATAACAGACATCGAATTTATAAAACGGAGGATAGCAGTCAACCGTATCTCGTCGATCTAGCGGCTCAGGTTGGCACGCAGTATATCAGCAGCCTCAACCAGTTGCTTTCCGATCTCACCAGCACCTTGTATATACTGAGCTCGCAATGGCGCGCTTAGGTCCTGCCAAGCAATTATTTCCTCCGGACTTAGATAGTGTATCCTAAGTCCGTTTTGGATAGCACTTTCCATGGCCTCCCTCTCAATTTCCTTAAATTCTACTCTCAGATTTTG
Organism: uncultured Rhodospirillaceae bacterium; assembly: GCA_964515905.1. Taxonomy (GTDB): domain Bacteria; phylum Pseudomonadota; class Alphaproteobacteria; order UBA7887; family UBA7887. The sequence goes on from CAZEWK010000089.1 coordinate 92,280, forward strand.
TTCGACCGTTCGCGCCGCCTCCGTCATCATCTTTTGGTATCTCACACTTAATCCTTGCCAAAATCGTTCGTTAATCACCACAACAAACTCAATGTTCGAATGGTGGGTCATAGAGAGATGATCCATCACGTCATAAAGTTTACGCTCTTCCACACTTAGCATACCCGTCATGCCGCCATCCACAGTCCCTCTTTCATATGCCAAATATTGCCGAGATCCCGCAATATTCGTAGCAGCTCCACCCATTGTATTGACAAACAATTCAAGCGATTTACCAAACGTCCGGATTTTCAGACCCCTCATGTGGTCCGGATGGGTGACAGCTTTGTCCCTTGTCAGCAAAACTGTGAGTCCATAGGGCTGCCACCAGAGTGGGCGGGCGCCCTTACTTGCCATCTCTCGGTCAATTAACTCCCTTATTTGTGAATCAGGATCTGTTGCAGCCTGCACCAACTCCAGTGAATTAAAAAGAAAAGGGACCGAGAAAAGATCTACAGCTGGGATGGTCCCGGCAAACCTCAACAAACTGGATATACCCATCTCTATTTGACCTGACGCCACTGCAGCAGGCACTTCCTTGTCCGTAAATAACTGGGCAGCCGGATAAATCTCGATAATAAGCTCGCCCCCACTTGCTGCTTCAACCCTTTTTTTGAAATCAACCAGATTCTGACTGAGGGGTGACGTAATCGGAAGTTGCATAGTCACCCGAATCTTAGTTGCTGCCTCAACCGCAAGATCTGGGGCAACAAAACCTGCCAAGAGAGCAGATAATAGTATTAAGCTTCTCATTTTAGTTCCTCTTGACTGTCCTCCAATGCATCATCCAAGTATCCTCTGAGCCCACTTACTTCGTGCAGGTCCGTAAAGGTCGGTAGTCCATCCACAGCCACGCCCCCAGTCTGGTTTAATTGCGTCAAAATATTTTGCAGCGCTCCCGTCGCAGCCAACAGGGCCGTCACTGGATATATTGCTAAGGAGAAACCGAGGTCGCCTAAAGCCTGAGCCGACAAACGCGGGGTTTTACCACCTTCCACAATGTTAGCAAGAAGAGGCGTGTCCGGGAATTCCTTCCCAACCACGGAAAGCTCATCAAGGTCTTGTGGAGCCTCAATGAACAATATATCTGCACCTGCTTCACGATAGGCGTGCCCTCGTTGCAGCGCCTCCTTAAGGCCATGAGTCGCTCGAGAATCGGTGCGAGCTACTATCAGAAGATCGTCAGCCGCCTCTTCCTTCGCAGCTTTTATCTTGAGCACCATTTCATCAGCAGCAATCACCCGTTTCCCTTCAAGATGACCACACCGCTTAGGAAACTCTTGATCCTCAATTTGCATTGCTGCCGCACCAGACCGTTTGTAGGCACGCACTGTATGCCGCACATTTAAAGTATTCCCATATCCAGTATCTGCGTCCGCTATAACGGGAATAGAGACAGATGCTACAATGCGTGCGGTCAATCCCGACATTTCATTCCCCGACATCAATCCAATATCGGGGGCGCCTAGATGAGAAGCTGAAGCCCCAAAGCCCGTCAAATAACACAGAGGAAAACCGGCCTGTTCAATTAAACGGGCACTCCATGCATCATAAGCTCCCGGCGCTACGATACAGCCTGGCGCAGAAACAAGACCTTTCAACACTTTGCTTTTGGCCATGCAATGAGCTCTATTTATGTTGCAGATATCGACTCGGTAAAACTAGACTGTGCCGCCTGCAGAACAAAACTGCAAGGACCCCATGTTTAAGGTAAATGAACTACTCTCTGTAAAACCCTTTGCCACCGGTTTTGCTAGTCTAGCGTTATATTTTACCCGCATCTCTTTCAAAGTCTGCGTCAGGTAGCTTGAACCCACGAGCGAACGCAACGGGATATGTTTCTTTGAACGCAGCCATGATGTCCTCAAATGGAACATCGTCAAAAGATCCCCGTTGCCGAATATACTCCATATGTCTCTGTCCAGCAGCATCAAAGGGGTGAAACAATGAATCAGTCATTCCATCAAATTCCAATGGCAAAACCCCAAACCGCTCACACAATGTAAGATTAAACGCTGGGGTAGCCTTAACCCACTGGCCATTAAGATAGAGCTCGGCAAAACCGTGAAAGACAAATTCATCTGTTCCCATCAACGCAATCAGGCGGGGAGTCGCCAGATGGTTCCTAACATCTCCAAAGCCTACGCGGCTAGGAATTTTTATGACACGGGCACACGCTGCAAGTAATGCTGCTTTAGTTATACAAAAGCCTCGCTTATGCTCAATGCACTTACTCGCCTTAAATCCAACCGGGGTGCAGTCAATATTGTAAGGGTCGTATCGTATAGAATCACGAACAGCATAGTAGAGGGCGATCCCCTGAGAGGTCACATCAGTAACATTGGACACGGCCGAGTACGCAAAGTCCTCTATTAGTGCACTATCGCTATCTATATAAAAGGTAGAAACCAGGTTCGAGTTTGTATACGACCTTCCACCGTTTGTTTCTAAGGTTTCCATACTGCCAACCATTTTTCCTAATTCAAGGTACTGATCACTACATTGAAACTCTGCAAAAATCCAGCCCGACCATAAGGGCAGTCTGGAGGTCCAGCCAAAGGGGCTGTAAATTTTTAGTTTTTGGATATAAAAATTTTCTTGAACCAACCCTTATTGTCGCCATATAAAACATGGTATAATCATTCGTTCTACGAGTTTTGGCATATGCATATTAAGGATATTTCTGATGGCTCAACAGCGTTTTGACACCTTTGCCCGAGGTCAATCGGCCAGCGCAGTCGAAATAGACGAAGGTCTTCGTGCCTTCATGCTTAAAGTCTACAACTACATGGGGTTGGGACTCGCGTTAACCGGTGCAGTCGCCTTTTTTTCGGCAAGTTCACCAGCAATTATGCAAACGATCCACGGAACCGGCTTAAGTTGGCTGATAATGTTATCTCCGCTCGCATTCATTCTTGTACTAAGTTTTGGTATAGAAAAATTGAGGCCAGCGACCGCTCAGGCACTCTTTTGGGCTTTTGCAGGAGTAATGGGTCTATCATTGTCATCAATTTTTTTGGTGTACACGGGCACCAGCATCGCTCGTGTATTCTTCATTACTGCAACCTTATTCGGGGCAATGAGTTTATACGGTTATACGACTAAGAAATCCCTTGCCTCATGGGGTTCATTTTTGTTCATGGGCCTGCTTGGCATAATTATTGCTATGGTTGTTAATATTTTCTTGGCTTCAAGTGCATTGCACTTTGCAATATCAGTAATTGGCGTATTAGTTTTTACTGGCCTTACTGCGTATGATACTCAAAATATTAAACAACAGTACTATGCAAGCGACGGCGCTATAGTCGCCGAAAAGAAAGCGATCATGGGGGCATTACGCCTATACTTAGATTTCATTAACCTCTTTATTATGTTGATGCATCTAATGGGCCAGCAACGGTAAATATGCACTAATATGTTGCGCTGCTTAACGATCCCGCCCGGTCTTTTGACCGGGCGGTTTCACTTTATTGAATGTTAACAAGCCCATTCTCATAATCGCTATTTCTTGCTGGGCTTGCCCCCCAGAAAGTAAGAAACAAAAGCGAGAGACCCTCATTTATGTTATCTAACTACGTAGAGGTTTGTAGAAACAGTCACGAGTTCGCTCACACTACTACTTATGATAATGTGAGAGTTTGATGGGAGGCAGGCCATTATGACTAGGTACGACGAAGTCTACACCCGTGCCCGACACAACCCTGAGCTATTTTGGGAGGAAGCGGCGGCAGAGATCCATTGGTATAAGAAATGGGATGAAATACTCGATCGCTCAAACGCTCCTTTCTACCGTTGGTTTCCAGGCGGGACTGTTAATACCTGTTACAACTCATTAGATCGTCACGTCGACGAACGCGGGAACGGGGATCAGCTAGCCCTTATTTATGACAGCCCAGTAACGGGACAAATTCGACGTTTTACATACCTAGAATTGCTGAAGGAAGTCGCTTTATGCGCCGGTGCCCTAGATAAATTAGGCGTCCAAAAGGGAGACCGAGTACTTATTTATATGCCTATGGTCCCGGAAACCGTGATTGCGATGCTTGCCAGCGCTCGCATTGGTGCCGTCCACTCAGTCGTTTTCGGTGGATTTGCGGCGCCAGAATTAGCTACTCGAATCGATGATGCCAAGCCAAAAATTGTTATCGCTGGCAGTTGCGGAATCGAGCCAAACAAAATTATAAGTTACAAGCCCCTGCTAGACAGGGCGATCTCCCTTGCTGCTCATAAACCAAAAAAATGTCTGATACTACAGCGACCTGAGTGTCCTGCTGATCTCAATGGGAACCGGGACGTTGACTGGCATGAGACTATTGCTGCAGCACGACCTCATGAATGTGTTCCAGTCGCTTCAACGGACCCCCTCTATATTTTGTACACCTCTGGTACTACCGGAATACCAAAAGGAATTGTCCGTGACTCAGCGGGGCACATGGTGGCACTTCAGTGGACCATGACCAACACTTATGACACTAGACCCGGGGAAGTTTATTGGGCAGCCTCAGATGTCGGGTGGGTAGTAGGTCATTCGTACATTGTTTACGGACCGCTTCTGCAGGGTTGCACGTCTGTAATTTACGAAGGGAAACCAGTTGGAACACCGGATGCAGGAGCATTTTGGCGGGTTATGGAGGATCACCGCGTAAAAACTATGTTCACTGCTCCTACAGCCCTAAGGGCCATAAAACGAGAAGATCCGGAGGCAAAACTACTCTCCAAGTATGATCTTTCGTCTTTTCGCGCCTTGTTTTTAGCAGGCGAACGAGCAGACCCAGATACCATGGACTGGGCAGCCCGACATCTCCAAGTTCCTATCATTGATCATTGGTGGCAAACTGAGACAGGCTGGTCAATCACAGGTAATTTTCTTGGTCTCGGAGCACTCCCAATAAAACATGGATCTTCGACCAAGCCCGCACCTGGCTTCAATTTACAGGTGTTGGATGAACAGGCAAAACCAGTCGAATCCGGGGAAATTGGAGCATTGTCACTTAAATTGCCCTTGCCGCCTGGTTGTCTACCAACCTTGTGGAAAAACGACGATGGTTTTATTTCATCTTATTTGAAAGATTACCCCGGTTATTACAAGACGGGCGACGCAGGATATCTCGACGAAGATGGTTATGTTTGGGTGATGACTCGAACAGACGATATTATCAACGTCGCGGGACACCGTCTCTCCACAGGAGGAATGGAGGAAATTCTAGCTTCTCATATAGACGTGGCCGAATGCGCCGTGATGGGGATAGAAGACGCTTTAAAAGGACAGGTCCCTATCGGACTACTTGTACTGAATGCAGGAACTAACCGGCACCACGACGAAATCGTACGAGAGGTAATACAGATGGTCCGGGACAGCATAGGACCCGTCGCATCATTTAAAACCGCAATTGTGGTCAAACGGCTTCCGAAGACTCGATCTGGGAAAATATTGCGCGGAACTATACAGAAAATAGCTGACGGGCATGACTATGTGGCTCCCGCAACAATTGACGAACCAGAAATTCTGGAGGAAATCACGGAAACGTTATCTACCGCAGGTTACCCAGCTCAGTGATCGGTCCAGAAAATCTACGAGCATACGGCCTACTGTTTCGAAGTGGCAAAATACTGGTCTCAGCAGAAACTGTAGCAGGCAAGAATATTTTAAAGTTTCCTGGCGGGGGAGTTGAACTCAACGAGACCCCAGAAGAAACTCTTGTTCGGGAGTTTTCTGAAGAATGCCAGATTATAATTAAACCTCGCAAATTACTGAACTCACCCGGCACCCTGTTCAGTCCATGGACGGAGTCTTATTACACTCCTCTGTACTATCACGTTACGAGTGAAGGGACCCCGGAAACCCCACCTAATGAACCGATGAGGATATCGTTTCTTTCGCCAGAAGAGGCAATGGACAGCAACCGCATGGCAGAGCCAGAAATTTTAGCACTCCAACGAGCCATAGTAGAATAACCAGCACACACAGAGATGGTTCTATTTCGGTCCATTTTGGGACCCTTGCAATCCGCTCTGAAGACGTTCGTAATCTGGATGCGAAGAGGAAATATACCCGTGCCGCATAAAAAACTGTATCAGAACGAGATTGCAATTGAATTTGAACTCTTCAGTGGACTCTACTCGTTTTGCAACCTCTTCTATTGGCCAAAGCTCAAAACTTTCTAATTCTCCATCTTGGTTGCGGGGTGTAAAATTTAATGGCAACTCAAGTTCATAAGAAAAAATCAAACCATCCTGAAGGCCATACTTTCTTTCCAGACGATAGGGTATACTGCCCACAGGACGAGCTTGACGCACCAAATGAGGAGGAAGGCCCGCCTCTTCATCGCATTCCTTGAGGAGATTCTCGGCTAAACTTAAATGGGCTGGCTGTCCACCTGCGACAGTGTTGTCAAGCTTCCCCGGATATGTCGGCCGGTCTTCGGTCCGCCTGGGCACCCAGACATAAATTTGGCCCTTCTTTTTTACATACCCCGTAAGATGAACTCCGCACCCACGCACCCCAAAAGCGGGGAGAATTGCTCGTTCAAGCTGAAACAAGCACTCTCCAAACCGAGTCCCAACAGCGTATGGCTCTTGTCTCCAAGGTTCGGTGAACCCCGCTGCTGTCAGTTTTTCGCCAATATCTGCCATTGCACTACCGAGAAGGGTCGGCGTGTTTAGTTCTGGATTACATCGAACTTTTTCTGATGAGCATTGGACAAGTTTAGGGAACGATGAAAAGTGTGAAAGTAAAGGCTCCTTGATCCAACCAACTCTATGATCTCCAACTTCAAAAGGAATGAAGTTTTTCATGTTATAACGATTACAGTTGCTAATGTGGCTGAGAAAACTCATTTTTCCCCTGTATTTAGGATCCTTTTTATACGATAGTCAGCTTTGGGACATTAAATATACAATACGATGAACTGGAGACGCCTCCATGTGTTTTTTGTCGCCACAGCACTTATGCAACAGGCATGTGCACCCGAACTTATCAAAGTTGGCCAACGCGTAGGTCAGACGTCGATCACCGATACCCATATTCTAGTTGCCGATGGCAGTCGATTGCCTCTTCGGGTCTGGGAACCCGAGGGAAACCCGAAGGCTATTATCCTAGCATTGCACGGTTTCAACGACTACAGCAAAGCGTTTGAAATACCAGGGACATACTTCTCGAGACAAAACATAATTACGTACGCCTATGATCAAAGGGGGTTTGGTGCCAACAAGAATGCTGGGAACTGGCCGGGAGCCGAGGAATTAGTCAAAGACATGGCAGAAGTAACACAAGCTATAAAGAAAATGCATCCGACGCTTCCCTTGTACATTTTAGGAGAAAGTATGGGTGGTGCAGTAACTATGACGGCTTTGTCACGAAACCCCATGAACGTCGAAGGAATAGTTCTGGTGGCTCCCGCCGTCTGGGGCCGTCATACCATGAACCCCCTGTATTCTTTATTACTTACTACAGCCGCACACATAATACCTTGGGCCAAATTTTCTGGACAAGGTCTCCGCATTCAGCCTTCGGACAATCACGAAATGCTTTTAGAGTTAGGGAAGGATCCTCTGATAATAAAAGCAACCCGTGTTGACGCCATGTATGGAATTGTCAATCTCATGGATGCTGCTTTGGTCTCCGCACCGACTCTCGAGGTTCCATCATTAATACTATATGGTTCGAAAGACCAAATAATTCCCAAATCTGCAACCTGGAAAATGCTAGCAAATCTCGGGGGGTCTTTCCGTGTGGTGATTTACCCTAATGGATATCACATGTTACTTCGAGATATCGGCGGCCCGGTAGTCCTCAGAGATATCTCTGCCTGGATCATCAATCGCGAAACAAAACTGCCATCTAGACCAAATCCCAATTGGCGAAGTTTTTTTTCTGAGTAGAAATACAAATTACATATTGCCTTGATCATCTGGGGACCTCCGTAACATTCTCCATGTCACCCACAAGGCCAATAAGAGCAAAAGTGCGCCGATAATATACGGCATATGCCTTCCAAAAAGACTAAACGTGACACCTGCAAATGCTGGACCGAAGATGCGTGCCAAACTAGCACCCGACTGAGCAACCCCCAAAATAGCGCCTTGTGAATCAGCGGAAGCGCGTCGTGAAATTAAACTATTCAGAGCAGGATTACATAGTCCAAAACCACCCGCCAGCAATCCGGTGGCGACCAAAAGAAGAACCAATCCATCGGCAATAGGCATCAAAGAAAAACCCAGCACCAATCCACATAAACCAATGAAGACAACCCGTGTTTCTCCAAGATGCCGAGTAGCAGGCCCAATTAGGCCACCCTGCACCACTGCAGCCACTACGCCAACATATGCAAACAAATATCCCACTTCTAGGGGACCCCAAGCAAATTGCCGTTCTGCCCATAAAGCAATTGTGGCCTCTAAACCTGCAAAGACAAACATCACAAGCAAAAAGAGTAATATCAGCGACCTCATATCTATTCGTTTCAATGCCGCTAAAATCGGTGAGAACCAACCACGGCGCCCCCTCGCCGCGGAGCCTGCCTGTCGAGGCTCCTTTAAAATCAGAACCACTAATAATGCCGCTACGCTAGAAAGACATGCAGCGAAGAGGGGTGCTAACTGAAAATTGACTTCCCCAGATGAAGACCCGGAAAGAATGCCTCCAATCATTGGACCAAAAATGAATCCCAAGCCGAATGCCGCGCCAAATAAACCCATGCCCCGTGCTCGGTCTTCTGGAGTCGTAATATCGGCAATATAGGCCTGCGCTGCCGCAATATTTCCTGCAAATAGGCCTGCAAGAGCCCGCGCTATAAATAACATTATCAGGCTACTTGCAAAGGCCATAAAAACATAGGCTACACATGTTCCTACTAAACTTATCAGTATAACTTTTCGACGTCCGTATTGATCGCTAATCGAACCGATCAACGGTGCAGCTATGAACTGCATGAGCGAGTATGTTGCCATCAACAATGTGACAACTCCTGGCGACGCCCCAAAATGCTCTGCGTAAAACGGCAATATTGGAATTATTAAGCCAAAACCGAGTAGATCTATGAAAACGATAAGGATGAGAGCAGGCATTTAGAAGAATGAGGTCCCATGTTGTGGAGGTTATAGCGCTTGGGAAACGCATTGATTAGACAATACAGTCTTGTGGATCCTTGAGAGTAAAACTCACTGACTACGATAAATACGAGTTGTAGCTCATGTCATGAACCTTTCCAACATAGATCTAAACCACAATTAAGTGGTGCCGCCTGTGTGACTCGAACACACGACCCCCGCATTCATACCAACTACAACTTTCGTTGCCACCACAACCGTGATGTTTGTGGTCTGGACTTTCTCTTCACCATAGCCCCGAAAGGCCTTAGGTGGATCGTGTAAAGTCTCTACACTCATCCCTAAAGGGATTAGCACGGGATTGCCAACAGCCAGTCTGTTTAGGTTTCCCCGTTTTAGCGACCTTTTCACTTCCAGGTTTCCCTGAAAGGACGCATAGACAGATAACAATCTATACGAATGCGATGCTCTACCAACTGAGCTAAGGCGGCACAAATAAAACATATGACCAGTCGATGGGTCTACGCAACTATCCTTACATAGAAAATCTACTTTGTTACAGAATATTCTACCTAAAACTGTTTAATATCTTACTTTGGAATTATGTATACTATCATCCATTCTTTAATGGTTGACTGCAAATGACAGGGGCTAGACACCAGAAAACCCAGGAAATCTATGAAATTTAAACATTATGATTACTCAACACGCATACTTAATATTTAAGCCTCCAGTCAGAAGACTTCGTTATTGGGTTTCTATGATCATTTTTTCGTTTTCTACATCCTGCACACCACTTTTAGACGAAGTACTATGGGATCGAAATTCGGAAACTACAGAATTATTCAGAATGGTCGAGTCCGGCGATGCAACCGCACAAACAGCACTGGGTCAAAGGTACGAAACCGGCAACGGTGTTGAGCAGAACTACAAACATGCAAAAGCCTGGTACGAAAGAGCAGTGGAACAAGGAGACCCATTGGCAATGTTTCTGCTCGGGAATATGTTCGAAAAAGGTACTCTCGGGACTCCCGATTATCAAAGTGCTGCGACTTTATACCTCCGGGCTGCAAGCAGCGGAGATGCCTCAGCACAAGCTAGCTTAGCCCAACTATATGAAAAGGGTTTGGGAGTGCAACAAAGTTACGCCATGGCAAATACTTGGTACACCCGGGCAGCTGAGCAATGGGAAGTAAACAACGATTATCCGTTGGGAATTCCAAGTCCCGGATTAAAAGGAAGTAAAGATGTTAGCTCAGAAGCTATTCGCTGGTTTCGACGAGCTGCAAATTTAGGAGTTGCCGAGGCGCAGTTTGACCTGGCTCGCGCTTACGAGGCAGGAAGTGGTGTATCGCGAAATCTAAGAATAGCGCTTATCTGGTATGAAGCAGCCGCTTCACAGGGGCACTCGCGTTCTGCCGCAGCCCTCATCAGACTTCGGAACGAGACCGATCCTATAAGTGACCCCCAGACAACAGTCACAACTAAACCTAATCCGATCATTTTGAGTCAAACAAGCCGGATAACAAGCACTGTACATCAAAGAACTACCGAGCCACCCAGCCCCCAAAACCAACAAAACTTTCTGGTGCATTTAGCATCTTACCGAAATGTAAGGGATGCCGAAAAAGGCTGGGCCCGACTTTTGGCCGATCATGAATCCACACTAAACAAACTGCTGGTTCGATTTTCAGAAATTACTATTCCGGAAGATGGTTTATTTTACAGGGTCGAGGTAGGCCCCTTTGCAACGCTTTCAGAAGCCCAGGATCTTTGCGAAACTCTTGCAAAACGATCCGCCTATTGCCGAACCTTAAAAAACCCACAGTAATTCGAATGAGCAAGCCGTCTGAAGTGCACTAAAGAGCAATGATAGTTCACTTGCTATGTTGTACACCCCGCCTTTGCCTCTACCGATCCAAGCCGTTGGACTACGTTTAGGTGTTCTGCACTTCCTTTAGCAATCACCAAATTTAGTGAACTATGATGACTTTTCACATCAATGGTCTCGGCGCCAGTTGCACCCTGGAAATCAAGTCCGGGAAGTGTCTCAAGAGCCGCCCGGCCCGAAACCTCTCCGGCTTTCTCCCACGCCTCTCCAAGGGCCGCGACAGCACTGGCATGGTTGTGGGCGTAATAGGTCACAGGAAACCTTGCCCCACGACTATTTTGCACGCGTTCCACAAATTCCATTGCCTCGGGCCGGTCATCAGACATAACAAAAGATGAGCAGGTAACGATACGCTCGCGTTCCTCGGCAACAAGTGCCTGATGATGTGTTTCGTTGAACCCTATCCAAGCAAAAGTGAGTCGCTTGAGTAATCCCATCTTATTTGCTTGTCGAATAAAAAGGGGGCCGTTTACTCGAGGAATGCAAAATAGGACCACCTCAGCACCTGTGTGAGAGATCCATTCAAGGACCGGCTCAAATTGCTCCTCCCCCACATCCGTTAGAGCTTGGCCCAGCACGTGCCCATTATGAGGTTGAATATGGAACCTAGATTGCCGAAACATTGAGTTTTGCCAACTAGGATAGGAACCAACCAGAAAATAGTTTCTGCCAGCCCCACCGTCCACGTAGTCAATGAGAGGTTGCACATCTTGGGCCGGTGTGGGGCCTAATGTAAACAAGTTGGGATGACAATAACGCCCTTCATGATTAGTTGCGTTAATCAGTGGCGTAGCCAAATCGGCCAAGTAACGCGAAGCAAATTTGCGACCTGCAGCAATAAATGGCCCGATCACCCCTGATACTTGTTCGTCACGAACTAACTCTGTACACAACTTAGCGAGATTGTTCGGATGACCTTCTGAATCCTTATAAACAGCTTCTACATAACGGCCCAGTACTCCACCCGACGCATTGAGCTTTTCTATACCAGCATCAACCCCAGCCCTCATTTGCGTTGTTATCTCGCTAGCATCACCCGTCATAGGTAACAACACTCCGATGCGCACAAGGTCGGTATTGGCTAAGGAACCAGTGGTCTTCCCAAATAGGCTGCACACAGCACTAGAGCCCAAAACTTTCAGCACACCCCTACGATTGTATTGTCTCGATTTAGTCAATTTAGAGTTCACTCATACCTACCTGTTCCTTTTACAGTCTCATAGATCCTCGCTAGCAAGGCCATGCGAAATACAGAAAATTTTACACGCAAAACTTGACTAGCATAACACCTCCACATAACAGTTCCATATAATACGGATTCAATGAAATAACTGACCTTATACAACATCATGGCCAAATTGCCGATCCTCATTGCGCCCGACCCACGTCTAAAAATTACCGCCTCTCCGGTGTACACCGTTGATAGACAGGTCCAGGAATTATTAGATGATATGCTTGAAACTATGTACCACGCTCCGGGGATAGGACTTGCGGCACCCCAAATCGGAATCCCAAAACGGCTTCTCGTTATAGATTTAGCAAAAAAGGATGCTGAGCCAACACCATTAAAAGTCGTCAACCCAGAACTGGTGTGGACTTCGGAACAAAGTGTCTCAAATGAAGAAGGGTGTTTATCCCTTCCCGACCAGTTTGCCGATGTAGAACGGCCGGATAGTGTTCGGGTGCGTTATGTGGATGAGCACAACACAACTCAAGAGATAAAGGCTTCTGGAATGCTGGCCGCCTGCCTTCAACATGAGATGGATCACTTAGATGGGCGCCTGTTTGTAGACCATTTATCTAGGTTAAAACGGAACATAATTCTACGTAAGTTATCGAAATTGAAATCTATACGCCAAAAAGAAGATCGATGAACCGTTAAATGACTCCTCTTACGTTTGTCTTTATGGGCACTCCAAACTTTGGGATCCCAGCCTTAAAAGCTCTCCTGGGAGCTGGCCACCGATCTCTTTGCATATTTAGCCAACCTCCTCGACCTGCAGGACGTGGACAAACAGTGCTCAAGAGTCCCGTTCACGAATTCGCCGACCAACAAAGCTTACGTATTAGAACCCCGAAATCTCTTAAAGGTGCTGACGAAGCCGATTATTTACTTTCTCTATCGCCGGACGTAGTGGTAGTTGCCGCATATGGTTTAATGTTGCCACGAAACGTTTTAGAGACCCCTCAGTTTGGCTGCATCAATATTCACGCTTCATTACTTCCCCGCTGGCGCGGTGCTGCTCCAATTCAACGAGCGATAATGTCTGGCGACAATTTAACAGGAATTACAATCATGCGGATGGAAGAAGGGCTGGACACGGGACCCATCTTATCTCAGCAGGATATACCTATAAAATCCGACAACTCAGGAAGATTGCACGATCGCCTTGCAAAACTGGGGGCGGAAATGATTCTTGATGCACTCTTAAAACTGAAAAATGGAACAATCAAAGAAAGGCCCCAGCCCGAAAGTGGTTCCACTTATGCTGCCCGCCTGACAAAAGCTGACGAGCGCTTGAATTGGAGGCAGTCCGCAGACGAACTAGGCCTGCAAATTCGGGCCTTGAGTCCCGCCCCTAAGGCCCATTTCGTTTACAAGGGTGAACGATGGAAAGTACTGGATGCCGATATTGATATGGAACAAACCTCCGGTCAGCCAGGCCGTGTGTTGGATAACCAGTTGACCATATCTTGCTCCCAGGGGACAATTAAACCCGTCAAAATACAACGACCGGGGCGCAGGCCAATGACGACGGAGGAAGTGCTTCGTGGCGCTCCTATCCCCGTCGGTACAGATCTTCCATGATCGAAAGATACCGCTACAAACTGACGATTGAATATGAAGGAACAAATTATGTGGGCTGGCAGCAGCAGCGCAATGGACCATCCGTGCAGACCGCTCTTCAGGATGCTATCTTAAATTTCTCTGGAACCAGTGTAGAGTGCATGGGCGCGGGACGCACAGATGCTGGTGTACACGCGTTAGGGCAGGTGGCACACATTGATCTGCCACGAGCTTATCCCACTGATACTATTCGCGATGCACTAAATTCTCATTTACGACCGGCTCCAATTGGTGTGCTGTGTGTTGAACAAGTCGGGCAGGAGTTCCACGCACGTTTTTCCGCTGTGTGCCGCAACTATCGTTACGCTATAATAAACCGCCGCACCCCTTTAACGGTTGAAAGAGGACGAGCTTGGTTGGTCAGTCAGGAGCTCGATGAAGAATCAATGTCGGATGCCTGCCGTCGCCTGATCGGCAAGCACGACTTTACGAGCTTTCGAGCCGCCGAATGCCAAGCTAAGTCAGCTGTCAAAACACTTGACCAACTTCAAACAAAACGAATCCGGGACCATATCACCATTACAGCTCAGGCTCGTTCTTTTCTTCATCGACAGGTGCGAAATATTGTCGGGACTTTAGTCCAGGTCGGACAAGGGAAACTCCATGCTAATGATATATCGGCCATATTAGAGGCCCGAGACCGAGCCGCAGCAGGGCCATGCGCGCCAGCGGATGGCCTTTATTTGACAGGAGTTGATTATAGGGCGTCTAGCCACTCTAAATAGTAAACTAAGTTAGCAACAGCACCGATATCTCACTTTGATAGTTACGGCATCCCTAAAATCAAGGTGTCGAGAAGGACTGCAACTAGAATACCAATAGTAACGACTAGCGCTGTCTTCCCAAGACTGAGCTCTAAAACGAGGCGCGTAATAAAAAAATCATATGATAACAATAGGACAAGAAGTAACACAGGAAGCAATTCGCCGATAAAACCTCCCAATACTTTACTAATGAAGGTCATAACCACAACCAAGCCCCATTGCGGTACCGCCATCCAATTTAACGAGATAATATAGCTAGCATAACAGCGGCCTCGATCTAAAACGCGAGTTAAAATCAACATGACTAGGGGAAACACTACCCAGCCAAGCGCATAGCGCAGCAGATATAATATAGTAGAGGACGTCTGGTCATTTTCTAAGGTCGAAGCATGCAAAAAACTAAGAACTATAAAGAGAGGTAAGGCAACCAACGCAGCAACAAAGGACCTCCAAAAACCATCAATGGTATGATTTAAGTGATTTAAGCCATCTCGTTCGAACTGAATAAGCCTCAGCGCCCCTGTTAAGGACGTTTTAATTTCATCACTTAAAGGGGTCACTGGCTATCTTTCAGAAAATATCGCTCTAGAATGGCTAAATAAACCTTAGATAATAAGCTTAAATCAGAGGTTGCAACACATTCGTCAACCTTATGCATGGTATGACCAACTAGTCCAAACTCCACAACCGGACACATATCCTTTATGAACCGCGCATCTGAAGTTCCTCCAGAAGTCGAAAGAACAGGCGTGCGACCCGTAACATCATAAATCCCCTTACTCACCAAATCACTTAATCTACCGGGAGGAGTTAGAAATGCTTCCCCTGAGATATTAACTTCCAGGTCAAAGTCACTTGTGTGAGCAGTACATAACGCATGAATTTGATCCCTGAGACCAGTGCCATTGTGAAGATCATTAAAACGTATATTGATGTGAGCACTAGCCGTGGCCGGGACAACATTAGTCGCTTTATTGCCAACATCTATACTAGTAATCTCCAAGTTAGATGGCGGAAAATGGTCGGTTCCCGTGTCAAGAGACCACTTCTCAAAAGCAGCGAGCAATCGAACCAATTGATGAATCGCGCTTGGTTCAGTGCCTGGATAGGCAACATGGCCCTGCATGCCTTTGACTAATACCCGCGCATTTAAACTGCCGCGACGCCCAATCTTCACCATGTCACCGAGTTGTTTGGGATTCGTTGGCTCGCCCACGAGACAATCATCTAAAACTTCTCCCTTCTTCTTCAACCAATCGAGCACTTTTTTCGTGCCGTTAATTCCAGGGCCTTCTTCATCACCGGTGATTAACAAACTAATAGAGCCAGGGAATTCCTTTTTTCTGTTTTTAGTTTGTACAATGTACTGACAGCAAGCGCCGATAAACGAAGCTATGGCCCCTTTCATATCAACCGCACCCCGCCCGCAGATTGAGCCGTCTTGGACCAACGCCTCAAATGGATCAAAGGACCAATTCTCAATATCCCCAGGGGGCACCACGTCTGTATGACCGGCATAACAAAAATTAGGCCTCCCTTCACCATATTTGGCGTATAAATTATTTACGATGCCGGTATCCGAATTTCCAAAAGGGAGACGGTGACATACGAAACCGATTTCACCCAATACTTGTTCAACAATATTGATCGCCCCAGCGTCTTCGGGGGTGACACTAGGACATTTGATAAGGGATCGAGTTAATTCCACAATGTCCGGTATTTTCTTCATACGTCTCCATCCTTTATAGTTCCGACTCACTGACACATGGGCAGCAACAGGTCAACCTAGCACTTTTTTAAGTTGCCACACTCAACTATGGTGGTTGGAAGTTTTTGGAGCATTTTCATGACTTACTGGCTGATGAAATCGGAACCAAGCGCCTATTCCCGAAATGATCGGCTAAGGGATGGACCCACACACTGGGACGGCGAACGAAATTATCAAGTCTCAAACAATATAAAAATTGAAAAAAGAATTGCGGGCGAAATGGAAGTGAGCCGCGATTATTATCCCGACCATACGGATGATAGAAGTCGTTTTAGCATGGCCGACGTTAAGCCATGTATCACGGTGAAAAGTCCCGTCACACTAGCGGGAATGAAGGCGGAGCCAAAACTTTCTGATCTTGCTCTGGTCAAACAGTCCCGCCTGCCAGTACTACCTGTCTCTGTCGCTCATTGGAAGCTTTTCTGTCAGATGGCTGGTGGGAAAACCTAGTAAATGGGTAGTGTGCTATGTCACATTTCGGAGATTGGTGATGGTGACGCAAAACTATTCGATAAAGTAGCCATTGATGGAAGGTATCATGAACTGTTTGTCGTCCGTAAAGGCAGGAACGTGTTTTGCTACGTTAACGACTGCCCTCATTTACATATTACACTAGATGTAATCCCTGGCCGCCTTATGAATAAAACTGAAGGTGTGATACAATGCGCAAATCATGGGGCTAAATTCGAAATTGCAAGTGGACGATGCATCTGGGGACCATGTCGGGGCAAGACACTTCGCACCAAACCTGTAGAACTCATTAATGGCATGGTAGTCCTAAAAAACTGAGTAGCTAGACGGGAGTTCATAATAAAGCGGCATCCCATTAGAAGCCGTAAAACAAATATACTTGGAGGGACTGCAAATGTCCGAAACGCTATTTTATCCCGTTCCTGATACAATTGCTAAGTCAGCGAATATTGATGAACGGACTTATAAAAGCTTATACGCCCAATCGGTGAGTGACCCTGAATCATTTTGGGCGGAACAAGCAAAGCGGCTTGATTGGATCCGACCCTGGGATAATGTCAAAAAAACAAGCTTTGATCGTAATAAGGTTTCCATAAAATGGTTCGATGGGGCTGCACTAAACGTCAGCGCCAATTGCTTGGACCGACATGCTGCAAAAACACCTGATAGAGCCGCAATTATTTGGGAAGGGGATGATCCTTCGGTTGATAAAACAATATCATATGCGGAATTAACAACACTGGTTTGTCAAATGGCAAACGTACTTAAGAAACATAACGTCAAAAAAGGGGACAGAGTCACTATATATATGCCAATGGTACCAGAAGCCGCCATTGCTATGCTCGCTTGCACTCGTATTGGAGCGATCCATTCGGTTGTATTTGGTGGCTTCTCACCTGATTCGCTGGCTGATCGAATCATTGACTGCGAATCGACATTTTTGATTACTGCCGATGAAGGCATTAGAGGAGGACGTGCTATCCCCTTAAAAGAAAATGTCGATAAAGCCCTTCAACGCTGCCCTGAATGCAGAAACGTGCTAGTAATCCGAAGAACTGGGGGAAAAATTGGTTGGTCGGCTGATCGCGACCTCTGGTGGCACGAAGAGCAATCAAATGTTCCTGAGGAATGCAATCCAGAACCTATGGGCGCGGAGGATCCCCTGTTTATTCTTTATACATCTGGGTCGACGGGAAAACCCAAGGGTGTTTTGCACACAACTGGTGGCTATCTACTCCACGCATCTTTGACGCATCAACTAGTGTTTGATTATCGGCCAAATGATATCTACTGGTGCACGGCCGATGTTGGTTGGGTTACAGGGCACAGCTATATTATATATGGACCCTTAGCTAATGGTGCTACCACCCTAATGTTTGAAGGGGTGCCAAATTATCCCGATGCCTCCCGTTTTTGGCAGGTATGTGATAAACATAAGGTCTCAATATTTTATACTGCACCAACTGCTATTCGCGCACTCATGAGAGAAGGGAATAGACCGGTCGAAAAGGCGGATCGTAGTAGCCTTCGCATTCTTGGTACAGTGGGTGAGCCTATCAACCCGGAAGCGTGGCTTTGGTACTACAATGTTGTTGGTGGCGGGCGCTGCCCCATTGTGGACACGTGGTGGCAGACTGAAACCGGAGGTATTTTGATCACTCCTCTCCCCGGAGCCACTGGGCTCAAACCTGGTTCCGCGACTCAACCATTTTTTGGAGTGCAACCGGTGATAGTTGACAATGATGGCAACATCCTCGAGGGAGCGTGCCAGGGGAACCTCTGCATTGCAGACTCATGGCCTGGCCAAATGAGAACAGTGTATGGGGATCACGACCGATTTATACAAACGTATTTTTCCTCCTACAACAATTTATATTTCACCGGAGATGGCTGTAGACGTGACGAAGATGGTTACTATTGGATAACCGGGAGAGTTGATGATGTTATCAATGTTTCAGGTCACCGAATGGGAACCGCTGAGGTTGAAAGTGCCCTCGTCGCACACGAAAAGGTGGCAGAAGCAGCCGTCGTTGGGGCACCCCATGAAATTAAGGGGCAGGGTATATACGCCTATGTTACTCTTAATCTGGGAGAGGAACCATCGGACGCCTTGCGCCAAGAACTGACCCAATGGGTCCGGAAAGAGATTGGTCCCATAGCTTCTCCGGATTGGATCCAGTGGTCTCCCGGCTTACCAAAAACACGCTCGGGAAAGATCATGCGACGAATCTTGCGGAAGGTTGCAGCCAATGAACATAACAGCTTGGGCGATACTTCTACCTTGGCCGATCCATCTGTTGTCGAAGATATAATAGAAAACCGTATGAACCGGTGAAATTTTCTCATCTCCTCAAAGTTCTTTCGCCATTTTTTTGGGCGATCGCGCTAGTAACGTGGGGAGGGGAGTCTGTGGTTTCAGCAAACAATAGAGTGTGCATTGTCAACAAATATGAAGTGCCATGGGTGCACCCGGGACTGACTTTGTTTCTGAACAATTCAGGAAACTCCTGCTTCGGTGATAGGATTGTCCTCCAAAAAGGTGAGTCCGGTTGTTTCAAAAATGACAAAGTCCCGATTGATGGATCCTGGCATTTGTCAGGTCTGGACGCCACGACGGCCGAGTGCATCACCATATGTGCGATCACTGCCACTTACATCGAAATCCGTTATGGTAGTAGCGGAGCGTTGTCCTGTGTACAATAATCCTAGGCAAACCGAAAAATAAAATTTTGTTCTTTGAGCTAGATCACACGACCCGTCACATATCCTTGCAACTTTCGATGTTTCCAATCTAGGCACGTTTAAACCATCATGTCCAAAGCTCCCATGCTGCTTGCCATAGATCAAGGTACAACAAGCACACGTGCTATTGTGTTCACTACTGACAGCGAGATCGTCTCTATGGCACAAGTAGAGCTGGCACAATACTATCCAGAAGAAGGCTGGGTCGAGTATGATCCTGAAGCAATATGGGATGCTACAGTACAAGTCTGTAAACAGGCTCTAGAAATTGCCGAATCACGTGGTGGAGAAGTAATTGGTATTGGTATTGCCAACCAACGAGAAACTACAGTGGTCTGGGAGAAGGAAACTGGGAAACCAGTGTACAACGCCATAGTTTGGCAGGATCGCAGAACAATGTCGTTTTGCTCCACACTTAAACGAGCTGGTTTAGAAAAGGATATACGGGCAAAAACGGGATTATTACTGGATCCTTATTTTTCAGCGACCAAAATATCATGGATTCTTGACCAGATAGACCAAACCCGAGAAAAATCATCAACAGGCTCATTGCTGTTTGGAACAATTGATACTTTCTTGATATGGCGTTTGACGCTCGGAAAAGTGCACGCAACCGATGCCACGAACGCTAGTCGGACAAGTCTATACAACATTCATAACCGCCAGTGGGATGAAGACATGCTTACCCTGTTTAATATTCCTAACGCCTGCCTGCCAACTGTTCAGAACTCCTCAGCATATTATGGGGATACAGCGCCGCAGTTTTTGGGGTGCTCCATTCCAATCTTAGGTGTCGCAGGGGATCAACAAGCAGCTATGGTAGGTCAATGCTGCTTTTCAGTGGGTGCAACAAAAAGCACGTACGGAACTGGCTGCTTCCTTTTAACCAACACTGGACAAAATCCAAGCCTTTCCTCCCATCGCCTTTTAACCACAATCGCTTATCAAATTGCCGATCAGGCGACATATGCCATAGAGGGTTCAATTTTTGCTGCAGGAGCGGCAGTACAATGGCTTCGAGATGGCCTTAAAATCATCACGCGCGCTGAGGATACAGAAACCCTAGCTAGTCTTGTGGACGACACAGGTGGAGTGTACCTAGTGCCAGCATTTACCGGTCTAGGAGCGCCGTATTGGGACCCATCCGCGAGAGGTTTGCTTGTCGGTGTAACCCAGTCTACAGGACGAGCTGAAATTGCTCGTGCAGCCATAGAAGCATCTTGCTACCAAACGGCTGACTTAATGGATGCTCTAGCGGAAGATGGCATAGATGCGGTGACCATTCGGGTGGATGGTGGGATGGCGGCCAATAAATGGTTCTTACAGGATTTAGCAGATATTCTTGAAAGACCCGTTGAACGGCCATACATTATGGAAACTACGGCTCTCGGTGCCGCGTATCTTGCAGGATTACAAGCTGGCATTTTTACGTCGCTCGACGACATTACGCGAGCTTGGCGGCGTCATTCCCTGTTTACCCCCAATCTCCCTATTTCAAAAAAAGAAGCTCGGTTGGCTGGATGGCAAGACGCGATGCGAAGAGCGTTAAATACACAAGATAATGCCAACTAATAAAAAATATGATACGCAGCACCTAAAAAGAGGCAAAAACATGAAAGTTGCATCGGTCGAAACTCTCAGTTGTGATGCCGGTTGGCGGAACTACCACTTCGTTAAACTCGTAACTGACAGTGGAATTACGGGTTGGAGTGAGTATGATGAAGGATTCGGATCGCCTGGCGTTGGTACTGTGATTTCTAAATTATCAGAGCGAGTAGTTGGCCAACAAGTTGAAAACCACGAAAGCATATATGCTGATTTGTACTCCTGCACTCGACCAGGGGCCGGCGGTGTAGTTGGACAGGGACTAGGAGCGATAGAAAATGCTCTACTCGATGCCAAAGCAAAACATCTAGGTATTCCTTGCTATGGATTGCTCGGAGGAAAGATCAGAGAGACCATTCGGGTTTACTGGTCACATTGCGCAACTTGGAGAATCCAAAAGCCTGAATTCTATCCTCCGGCCGTCCGCACCCTTGACGATGTCAAAGCACTTGGAAAAGAAGTGCAAGAAAAGGGTTTTACCGGGCTTAAAACCAATTGTTTTGTGTACGAAGATGATAACGTTGTACAAAGTTGGGCCCCTGGTTTTAGCAGGCCCTTCTTTCCCGAATTAACTGTGGACCGAAAGGTCCTACGCAACATTTCTGCACATTTAGAAGCTTTTCGAGATGGAGCGGGGCCAGAGATGGATATCTTGCTTGACCTAAACTTCAACGCAAAAACGGAAGGTTATCTTAAAATATTAAGGGAAATATCTGAGCATGATATCTTTTGGGTGGAAATAGATATTCGAAACCCTAGAGCACTTGCCCATATTCGAAGCCAAAGTTCTCACCCAATCAGCTCCTGCGAAACACTCATTGGGTTGCGTGATTTTCTCCCTTACTTAAGGAAGGAAGCTGTAGACGTTGCGATAATTGACGCCGTATGGAACGGGGTATGGCAATCTATGAAAATTGCGGCAGCAGCAGAAGCACACGAGGTCAACGTAGCTCCACACAATTTTTATGGACACTTGTGTACAATGATGAACGCACATTTTGCTGCTGCAGTCCCAAATTTGCGAATCATGGAAATTGACATCGACCGGATCCCTTGGGACACAGAATTATTTACTAAAAAACCTAATATTCAAAATGGTCATCTAGTTTTGGACGATACACCTGGTTGGGGCACCGAACCCAATGAAGAAGCTCTACGAGCTCGTCCACCAAAAGATACTGCTGGGCTAGTAAACCTTACATACCACCGCCAATGATCGACAAAACAATTAACAAAATATACCTACCGGCTACGGTGAGGCAGTGTTTTTAGCTTCCTTTTCATGTAATATTTTCAGGGCTGGTTTGTTTGATAATGTCTGGAATACAACGCAGTAGCGCTCCGTTAGTTTTAAAAGCAGTGCAAGCTGTTCTTCTGTCGCTTCGGTTCTCAAGTTAAATGAAAGATCAATATTTTTGAAGCCAACACTAGCCTCACCGTCAACTCCCAGAGTCCCTCGCATATCGATTGTACCGGAAGCGTTGACCGACCCCCCCTGAATAGGAATTTCAAGTGCTGTAGCAACAGCTCGCAGCGTCACCCCCGCACACGCGCAAAGGGATTGCAATAGCATATCTCCCGAACATGCTTCCAGCCCCGTACCACCTGTCGCTGGATGCAGACCTGCCTCTATTGATGCAGTACCCGCTGTAACTGTGCAAATCAAACCTGAACTATCGATATCACCTTCCGCCACTAGCGTAATGAGCGCCTCTTTCGGAGATTGTTTATATCTCTCTTTGAATGGAGTCTGAAGTTTTCTTAATTGGCTAGAATCCATCTTAGCCCCTCCGTAATAAAAGAATCTCTGACAACAAACCCAGCCGTCACTGTCAAAAAAGGGTTTATCCAATATCAAATTGGTCGTCTAGCTTGCAAGGCCGCACCAAGCGTTCCATCATCTAAGTAATCCAACTCGCCTCCGATTGGCACTCCATGAGCGAGCCTAGTAATAGCAACCCCCGAGTCTACAAGTTTATCGGTTAGATAGTGTGCAGTCGTTTGCCCTTCTACAGTAGCACTTAGGGCTAAAATAACTTCTGAAACCAAACTATCACCTGCTCGGTTAAGCAGTTTAGGAATAGATAAATCATCCGGACCCGTCCCATCAAGTGGCGAAAGCACCCCACCTAGGACGTGGTATTGACCTGAGAATACTCTAGCCCGCTCTAAAGCCCACAGACTGGCCACGTCTTCAACCACACAGAGCTGGCTGGGATCTCGTTTTTCACTAACACATAGAGAACATGGATCAGTTGCATCTAAATTTCCGCAGTTTCCACAAACGGCAACAGCCTTGTCTGCATGCTGTAAGGCTACGATTAGCGGACGAAGCAATACGTCTCGCCTATCAAGCAAGGAAAGCACGACCCGCCGGCTGGACCTGGGACCCAATCCCGGCAAACGAGACAACATTTTAACTAATTGCTCTATTTCTGAGCCAGCCATGACAATATACTCTATACTCTTAAATGTTTTGGGACGAAAAACTCAGAACAGTTTTAGTCCTGGTGGAAGCGGAAGCCCGCCAGTCATCGCCTTAACTTCTTCTTCAAACTGGTTCTCTGCACGACTTTTTGCATCGGCACACGCCGCTACGATCAGATCCTCTAGAACTTCAACCTCATTTGGGCTGACGACCTTTGGATCTATTGAGAGCCGTTTTAATTCCCCTTTACCATCTACCACTGCAGTGACCATGCCTCCCCCAGAAGACCCTTGAATTTCTGCATCATGCATTTGTTGTTGAAGCTCAGCCATTTTACTTTGCATTGCCTGAGCCTGCTTCATTAATTGGCCAAAATTTTTCATATACTGTCATCTTTCCGTTTGCCTGGCTCTTGTGCTTTCCGATTTTTTACCTTGGTAACCTCAGCTCCTGGGAATGCTTCTAATAATGCTTTTACTTCCGGGCGGTTTGATGCCTCTACCTTTTTTTTGTTTTCTTGTTCCAATGCTTGTTCAGCAAGAGTTGGGTCACCAGGCGCGTCAGACATTAAGACCCCCCAACGGAGACCAGTCCAATCGTATAAATATTTTGCCAAACTCGCTGATAACTCTTGTGGTGCGTTGGGTCCCAATCGCAATTTAATTTGCCCAACCGAGAAACTTATTAAATGTACGTGATCCTGCAAATAGGTGAATAGTCTCATTTCTCCTTTGTCAGCAAACAGCTGTACTACTTCGGAAAAATTCTGTGGAATATGGGAATCTGCAGCAGGTTCTGAAGCCTCCATTATTCCTGATTTTGAATTCTCACCGTTCGCCTCTTGGACTTCCTCTTTGGTTGACCGAGATTTTTCCAAAGAGCCTTCAGTATTTTGTCTAGGATGGTGTTTTGAATCTGCTATTTTTCGAACCAGGTCGACAGAATTAGGCAATTCCGAAGCAAAGCCAAGGCGCACCAACAGCATTTGTGTTGCTTGAAACGGGGATGATGAAATCTCAATTTCCCCGTAGCCCTTGAGCAACATCTGCCATAAGCGCGTAAGCTTCCCTATACCAATATTTTCTGCGATGACTTGCCCACGCCTTAGGTCAATTTGTGGCGCTCCTAAAACTTGGGACGCTGTTTTCTCTACCTTAAGCATCGTGAGCCAGTGAGTGATAGTTAGCAGGTCTTGCACCATCACTAATGGGTCGGCCCCAGCATAATATTGCTCCTTCGCCATTGATAACGCGGAAGCAATTTCCCCCTTTAGGAGTTCCTCCAGAAGATCGCATAACCGCGCGTGATCTGCCAAACCTATCATTTCTCGAACCAATTCTATATTGATTACTTCTCCACTTGCATGACTAATAGCCTGATCCAAAAGCGACAAGCCATCTCGGACCGAGCCATCTGCAGCACGCACAATTAGAGACATAGCCTCAGGATCAAAACGCGCCTTCTCCGCATCTGCAATTATAGCAAAATGTTCTGTTAACTTTTCTTCGTCCACACGCCGCAGATCAAATCTTTGGCATCGGGATATCACGGTAACCGGGATTTTTCGAACTTCTGTAGTGGCAAAAATGAATTTGACCCTAGGTGGCGGCTCCTCAAGTGTCTTTAGCAAAGCGTTGAAAGCGTTGACTGACAACATATGAATTTCATCGATAATATAAATCTTGAATTGCCCAAGAGTTGGGAGATAACGAACACCTTCGATAAGCTCACGGATGTCATCTACACCCGTGCGGCTTGCAGCATCCATTTCAAGTACGTCGACATGGGAACCCTCGGTAATCGCCATACAATTTCCACATTTCCCACAAGGTTCGATTGCCGAATTCGACTTTCCTGTCTCTTTATCTGTACAATTTAAAGCACGGGCAATAATACGTGCCGTGGTAGTCTTTCCCACACCACGCACTCCAGTGAGGAGAAACGCATGTGCTACACGGCCGGTCGAGAATGCATTACGCAATGTGCGAACAATGACATCTTGGCCGATTAAATCAGAGAAAAATTTCGGCCTATATTTACGGGCCAACACCTCATATTCATCGTTCATAGATCCATCAATTGCATCAGTAGGATCGTTTTCGGGATAATGTTTTTCGATCAATGGACCGTCGCCGCTAATGGGGATAGAAAGACGCGCCTATACAGCGCAACCAAAAGGAGCCGGCAGCGACCCAGACCAAAACTCGTTACGGCTGCTTCCTTCCGGACCTGACCGGTTTGGCGAGCGGTCTGCCCACCACCAGACTCCCAGACACAGTATAACAGGTTTACGGCATTGGGCCATCAGCTGTTCCTTGATTTATAATAATTTGCTTGAATAGCGTCTGTATGCATATTTTATCTCCATGACCCAACTCAATTACTACGCCGACGTCCCACTGGATCGAGTTGACAGTTTACGTCATGACGCAGATGGATTAATGCGTTTGCGGACGGACCTTTCAAGCCGCGTGCTGGTTCTATGGCAAGATAAACATCAAATAGTGGGAGACGAACGTCTTTCGCCCATTTGGCATACTGGGAATACCGCACAAAACCTTCTATCGGAAAACCAAAATTGGGTCTTCCTTGGTCGGGAAAACAATATTGCACACTTTGCTGTAGATATTTCTCATATCGAAGACCTAAAAAAACATTTTCACGGGGCTCATGAAGGCCAATTTATGGACCTAAGATCCATTGGCCCTCTACTGGACCGCCGTCAAAGCGCAACGATGGCATATGCCCGTGGCCTGCTTTTCTGGAATCGACAAAGCCGGTTTTGTGGGAAATGTGGGCATCCCACCAAACACAGCTCGGGTGGTCACATTCGTAAATGCACAAACGACAAATGCAAGACCGACCATTTCCCCCGGACTGATCCAGCCATCATTGTGCTTGTTGTCCACGACAACGACTGTTTGCTCGGTCGCCAGAAAATATGGCCCAAGGGAATGAGATCCACCCTGGCGGGATTTCTAGAGCCAGGCGAAACTCTTGAACAGACGGTGGCCCGAGAACTAGAAGAAGAAGCTGGTGTGAAGTTAGATGGATCCCCAATATACCAACATTCCCAGCCGTGGCCTTTCCCCTCATCCTTAATGATAGGATTTTACGCGCGTGCCATAGATAAAACACTAAACGTAAATACAGAGGAAATCGAATCAGCAGACTGGTTTTCTCGAGAACAACTCATTCATTCACCAGAAAATGAAATTTTGCGACTACCTCGGCAGGATTCGATTGCGAGACGCTTGATAGATGATTGGCTAAGCAATCGAACCAGTTTATGAAAGTTAACCATCAGAGGGGGGTGCGAGAACTCCTATATGAATCTGCACCATAAACCCCTAGAATATTGACGGTTCTAGAGAAAAAACCAAGCTCTTCCAGCGCAAGCCGCAACGAGTTTTCACTGGGGTGGCCCTCAACATCTGCGTAGAACTGAGCCGAAGTAAAAGAGTCATCAAGTAAGTAGCTTTCCAGTTTCAGCATGTTGATGCCGTTAGTGGCAAAACCACCAAGGGCTTTGTATAAAGCAGCGGGAATATTACGGACTTTAAATACAAACGTAGTAATCACTGGACCTTGGCTCGGATCTGGATCAACCGGCTCCCGTGCCATAATAACAAAACGTGTCGTATTATGATCAGAATCTTCGATATTTTCACGAAGTACGTTCAAACCATAGATTTTAGAAGCCAGAAGCGAAGCAATAGCAGCCTGACTTGGATCTCTATTGGCCGCTATATCTTTAGCAGCTCCAGCTGTGTCTGCAGCTACCCTGGGCTCTAACTTAAGTTCCTGGATAGCTACTCGACATTGGGCCAAAGCGTGAATATGGCTGTGTACATGCGATATATCGTCAAGTGTTACACTTGGTAGCGCTAACAAATGATGATTCACGCCCTGAAAATGTTCGGCGACAATATGAAGGCCTGATTTCGGCAAAAGGTGATGTATATCTGCCACTCGTCCAGCAATTGAGTTTTCAATCGGTATCATAGCCAGGGCTGCTACTCCTCCACTGACAGCTGAAAATGTATCTTCAAAAGTTGGACACGGTAAAGGAATCATATTTGGATACGCAGCAACACATGCCATATTTGAGTAAGCTCCCGGAACTCCCTGGAAAGCTATTTTCATACCTGTCTCTTCGACCATTTTTTCCTCTCAAACACTATCGCTTTTCATCACTTGTCTAGCCCGATCAAGATCCTCTTGTGTATCCACACCAAAGGGTACTGTCGCAACTTGCACTACCTCTATCCGCAAGCCCGCTTCAAGGGCCCGCAGTTGTTCTAATTTCTCGCGCCTTTCTAGTCGGCTAGGAATCAATTGGACAAATTTTTCCAATGCCGACCGCTGATAACCATAAATACCAATGTGATGCCAAAACGGACCATCACCACCAGGAGTGGCTAATCGGCTAAAATATAATGCCCGCGCCACCCTTATATCGCCTCCCAGCGGAGTTACCACTTTGACCACATTTGGGTCATCCAGTTCGCGATAGTCGATAATCTCCGCGGCAAGTGTTGAGATATCAACGTCCGGATTCATCAAGGGCTCAAGAACCTTCCGAATTGCTTCGGGTTCAATAGTCGGTAAATCGCCCTGCAAGTTGATTACCCGATCAACTTTGCGATCCGGATCAAGGGTTTGTAATACTTCAAAAATGCGGTCCGAGCCGGATGGGTGGTTACCCTGAGTAAGAATGGCCGTTCCCCCGGCATTCTGAATTACACGGACAATCTCCTCATCACCACTTGCGACAAAAACGTCACCAATGTCTGCTGCCATAGCCTTACGCCAAACCTGCACAACCATTGGTTCGCCATCTATATCTACTAAAGGTTTACCAGGTAAGCGAGTTGAAGCGAGGCGAGATGGTATCAAAATTACTGTTGGTGAAACCTTCCCCATATCTTCATCCTTTACTCCTCTATCTTTACTATTTTAATACGGTGAGGTGTAGTTAGGTATAAATTATTGCATGGATCCATATAAAACGGTTAACGTCGGCGCAGAAACAGCTATCAACTATGAAATGATTTATGTCCGCATTTGAACTCAATAAATGGGCCGGAGCAATATTAGCGACCGCCCTGTTAATTATGGTCATCAACATACTCGGAAATAGCCTTTTTGCTGACCATCATGACCATATGCCACCAGTATATCTCGTGGAGACCTTAGAACCGGTTGCTGTCATTCCGCCTTCGGAAGTAAGTCGCGTGCCGATTGCCCTATTATTGCTAGCTGCTGATCCCAAAAGTGGCGAAAAAACTGCGAAGAAGTGTGTAGCCTGCCATACTTTATCTGCCGATGGCGAAGATAAAATTGGACCAAATTTGTGGAGTATAATTGGACGGGACAAGGGAGCGAGAAGCGATTTCCGCTATTCCACGAATTTAGCGAATGCCGAAGGGGAATGGGGGTACGAGGAGCTTGACCTTTTTCTTACTTCGCCTAAATCCTATATACCTGGCACAAAAATGGTTTTTCCTGGAATAAAGAAGAGAGAAACTAGAGCAAACCTGATCTCATATTTGCGTAATTTGGCAGACACCCCGGCTCCACTTCCGACTGACTAATGGGCTAACTAATTACGAATGCTTACAATATTAGGCAAACTGGTCACCAGAATAACTAAAGCAAGTATAAGGTCAAACTGTAAACATTATTTATTAAAAGATAAAATATATCGGATACTTAGGAACACTATCCACGGCAGAAAGCTCTATGATTATAAACGTAAATATGTTTAAGCATTGTGTAGAAAACTTTTATAGACTCGCATGCTGCGTCGGTTTTTTGTATAGCCTAATATTATATGCCGTATCCGAAGTTAACGCCGAAACAGTTTCTTCACATGCTTTGTCAATGTATGGAGACATTAAGTATGGGGCCGATTTTGAGCACTTTGAGTATGTAAATCCAAATGCACCAAAAGGCGGACATGTCCGACTCGCAGCAATAGGTACTTATGACAGTTTTAATCCTTTCATTATAAAAGGGGTTCCAGCGTCCGGCCTATCTATGATCTACGACGCGTTATTAGAAACCTCTCAGGACGAACCTTTCACGGAATATGGTCGCCTCGCTGAAACAATCGAAATGCCCCATGACCGAAGCTGGGTGACTTTCACGTTGCGTAAAGAGGCAAGATGGCATGATGGGGTCGCCGTCACTGCAGATGATGTTATTTATAGCTTTGAACTGCTAACCACCAGCGGTAATCCCTTTTATCGTTCGTATTATGCAAATGTCGGAAAGGCGGAAAAGCTCGATGAACGAACCGTCAAGTTTACCTTCACTGATGGGGTAAACCGGGAATTACCATTAATAATGGGCCAGTTCACAGTTCTTCCAAAACACTATTGGGTGACGCGTGACTTTTCTCAAACGTCTCTAGAACCTCCACTAGGAAGCGGACCTTATAAAATCGAGTCATTTGAACCGGGCAGGTCAATCACTTACAGCAGAGTACCCGACTACTGGGGTCAGGATATCCCAGTAAACAGAGGCCGTTATAATTTTGACCGTATTCAATTCGACTACTATCGGGATGCAACGGTCGCCATCGAAGCTTTAAAAGCGCGGGAATATGATTTTCGATCCGAAAATATTTCCAAAGAGTGGGCCACTGCCTACAACATTCCCTCGGTTGAGTCAGGTGATTTGGTCAAAGAGTTGGTCCCTCACGAAAGCCCCACTGGCATGCAAGGGTTTTTCTTTAACACCAGGCGCCCCGAATTTTCCGATAAGTTGGTGAGACGTGCAATTTCTTATGCTTTCGATTTTGAATGGACCAACACAAATTTGTTTTATGGGCAATACTCACGCACTAAAAGTTATTTCTCTAATACCGAGCTAGCGGCAACGGAACTCCCAACAGGACTCGAAAAAAATATTCTTGAGCGTTATCGAGGCAGGATTCCAGATGAAATATTTACTAATATTTATAATCCACCATCAAGTGACGGATCCGGGGACATTAGGGAGAACTTACGAACTGCGAAAACTCTACTCGAGACCGCTGGTTGGGCCGTAGTAGATGGAGCCCTGGAGGGACCCGACGGCGAACAAATGACTCTCGAATTCCTACTTGTATCTCCTGCGTTTGAGCGAATTGTGGCCCCCGTAGTCCAAAATCTGGCACGTCTCGGTATTGATGGAAAGATACGAACCGTCGACACCGCGCAATATCAGAATCGCCTAGATAGCTTCGATTTTGATGTAATTGTTTTAGCTCGCGGACAATCACTTAGTCCAGGAAATGAGCAAAGGGGTTACTGGACATCTGAGTTTGCCGATCTCCATGGGAGCCAGAATTTTTCTGGAATCAAGAATCCTGTTATAGACGAACTGGTAGAGGGACTAATTTCGGCACCAGATCGTGATAGCCTTGTTGCATACACACGGGCGCTAGACCGTGTCCTTTTAAGAGGCCACTACGTAGTCCCCCATTGGCATATACAGAGTTTCCGCCTCGTATACTGGAATATTTTTGGCAAACCAAGTGTTGCCCCCAAATACGGTATCTCATTCCCAAACACGTGGTGGCTAGATGAGAGGAAATACCAAACCTTAGTCACGACAGGCCAACCTGATCTGAACACTTCAAACGAATCTCAAAATCAGTCAATGGATTCCGCATCCGCCAATGGCCAAATCTCTAATGTCTCATCCACCGATGATTTCGTGGCAGCAGAACGAAACACTATGATCTATCTCGCATGCTTAGGCATAATGATTGTTGTAATTATTCTATACCTTCGGCGACGGGCCAAAAAACCTTCTGAATAAATTGGGGCAAGATTAGGTGGAAATATGACGGCCTATATTATTCGTCGGCTGTTGTTAATAGTCCCGACCTTAGTCGGGATTATGTTGATAAACTTTCTCGTCATCCAGGCAGCGCCCGGTGGACCCATAGAACAGTTAATTTCCCGTTATACAGGCACTGGCGTGGAAGCAACCGCGCGTGTTTCTGGCGGCAATCAGTCAGAAACTATCAATAACAGACAACTCGCATCCGAAGGTAATTTAAACAGTAAATACCGTGGAGCGCAGGGACTAGACCCAGAATTCTTGAAAGAACTCGAAATCATGTATGGCTTTGACAAACCCGCGCATGAGCGATTTCTAAAGATGTTGATTGACTACATCCAATTTGATTTTGGCGAAAGTTTCTTCAGAAACGAGCGTGTCGTTGACCTTATAATGGATAAGATGCCGGTATCGATTTCGTTGGGGCTATGGACGACTCTCATCATATATATGATTTCCATCCCTCTTGGGATTCTAAAAGCTATACGTGACGGCTCCCGATTTGATTTTTGGACCTCCAGTGTGATTGTGGTGGGAAACGCCATACCTAGCTTTCTGTTTGCTATTTTATTAATTGTTCTCTTTGCTGGAGGTCGATATTTCGATTGGTTCCCACTAAGAGGACTAACCTCAAACGGCTGGGAAGATTTTAGCTTAATAAGGCAAATAGGAGACTACTTCTGGCACCTAATCTTACCAATTATTTCGATGGTAATCGGTGGTTTTGCTGGTTTAACGCTTTTAACCAAGAATTCCTTCCTGGAGGAGATCAATAAACAATACGTGGTCACCGCACGCGCCAAGGGGTTAACCAAAAAACGGGTTATGATGGGACATGTGTTCCGCAATGCCATGCTAATAGTGATAGCCGGATTTCCCAGCGCTTTTATTGGGATTTTATTTACCGGCGCCCTATTAACCGAAATCATTTTTTCTCTCGATGGACTTGGTTTGCTGGGTTTCGAAGCTGTCGTAAATCGTGACTACCCTGTGATGTTTGCGTCTCTCTACTTCTTCACTTTATTGGGGTTGCTAATGCAACTGATCGGAGACATTGCCTATACCATTATTGATCCTCGCATCGATTTTGAAATAAGGGGCGTTTAAATTGCAACAGAACTCTACCGAATCTAACGGGCTCTCCTTGTTCAAGCATTTTTCGCCGCTTGCAAAACGACGGCTGGCTAATTTCCGACGCAATAAACGCGGATACTGGAGTTTCTGGATCTTCCTCATTCTTTTTTCAATCACTTTGCCTGCTGAATTCATTGCAAATGACAAACCTCTCCTTATTCATTTTCAAAATCAATATTACTCCCCCGTGGTTTTTTCTTATCCAGAAACAGTTTTTGGAGGAGATTTTGAAACTGAGGCAAATTACCAGGATAAATACATCAAAAAGTTGATAGAAAATGATGGATGGATATTGTGGCCGCTGATCCCATTTAGTTACAATACAATCAACTATGCCCTTGAGAGCCCTGCCCCTTCTCCCCCAACCAAGGACAACTGGCTTGGCACGGATGACCAAGCACGTGACGTGGTTGCTCGCCTTATTTACGGGTTCCGAATCTCCGTTTTATTTGGGTTAGCACTAACCTTTTTCGGTTCCATAATCGGGATTCTTGTTGGCGCAGTGCAGGGTTACTTCGGGGGCTGGATCGACTTGTTAGGTCAAAGGCTTATAGAAGTTTGGTCGGGATTGCCCATACTTTACCTTCTTATCATTTTGGCAAGTATAGTTGAACCCAATTTCTGGTGGCTATTGGGGTTGATGCTACTGTTCAGTTGGATGGGGCTAGTAGGCGTGGTGCGGGCAGAATTTCTGCGTGCCCGCAATTTTGATTTCGTGCGAGCAGCAAGAGCTCTAGGTCTCTCTGATAGTAAGATCATGCTCCGCCACGTATTGCCAAATGCAATGGTTTCAACACTAACCTTTTTACCATTCATACTTACAGGATCTGTAACGGTACTAACATCTTTAGATTTTCTTGGGTTTGGTCTCCCTCCCGGCTCCCCTTCTCTCGGAGAATTACTCAACCAGGGGAAGAATAACCTACAAGCACCCTGGTTAGGCTTCACTAGCTTCCTTTTGCTCTCGATCATGCTTTCTTTACTGGTGTTTATTGGCGAAGCAGTGCGGGATGCCTTTGACCCACGAAAAACATTTGGCCAGCGGGAACAACAAAACAAATGAGCCTTCTAAAGATCCAAAATCTGGGGGTTGATTTTTTTTCTAACGGGAGCCGGGTGAGCGCCGTATCTGGCATCTCATTTGAAATTAACCGGGCTGAAACACTTGCTTTAGTCGGAGAATCCGGATCTGGAAAGTCCGCAACTGCCTTGTCCATATTACAGCTTCTTCCATATCCCGTAGCTCGCCATCCAAGTGGCAGTATTCAGTTTGAAGGTCTAGAACTATTGGGCGCTAACGATAAACAGTTGGAGACAATTCGCGGAAATAGAATTTCAATGATTTTCCAAGAACCGATGTCCTCTCTGAATCCGCTCCATACCGTTGAAAAACAAATTAATGAAACACTAATTCTTCATAAGGGATTGACGAAGAAGCAAGCGCATAGTCGAACACTTGAGCTTTTGGAAATGGTGCGGCTCCCGCGGGCCTATTCTCGCTTGAAATCTTGGCCTCATCAACTTTCGGGCGGTGAGCGCCAGCGAGTGATGATCGCAATGGCATTAGCAAACGAACCGGAGCTTTTAATAGCAGATGAGCCTACAACAGCATTAGACGTGACGATACAGGCACAAATTCTTTCACTTCTTGGAGAGCTTCAGAGCAAACTTGGGATGGCTGTGTTACTGATTACCCACGATCTTACCATTGTAAGGCATATCGCAAATCGCGTCTGCGTCATGACCAAAGGGGAAATTGTGGAAGAAGGTGCTGTGAAGGAGGTTCTATCTGACCCAAAGCACGATTATACCAAACATTTGCTTATGTCGGAACCGAAGGGGCAGCCAATAGATTCGGACAGAACACGGTCAGTTGTTTCGGAGTCAAAAGACCTGAAAGTTTGGTTTCCGATCAGGAGTGGGATGCTACGTCGGACTGTGGGTTACGTAAAAGCAGTGGACGGGATTAACTTCTGCATCCGTGAAGGAGAAACCCTAGGAGTGGTAGGAGAATCAGGATCTGGGAAAACCACTCTTGGCCTAGCTCTCCTGCGCCTTACCCAAAGTAAAGGAAATATATGGTTTGACGGGCAGAATATCCAAGGGTTGAAAAACTCCAACCTGCGGCCATTTCGGCGTCAAATGCAGATGGTGTTTCAGGACCCCTTTAGTTCTTTAAGTCCGCGAATGTCAGTTCTTCAGATCATTGAAGAAGGACTACTGATACATGGATTAGGGAAGAACGGTCCGACTCGGCGGGAGTTAGTAGCGAGCACTCTAAGAGAAGTTGGTTTGAGCCCCTCGGACATGGACCGTTATCCTCATGAATTCTCCGGAGGACAACGCCAGCGAATTTCTATTGCCCGCGCAATGATTCTAAAACCTCGATTCCTGGTACTCGATGAGCCCACTTCAGCTCTAGATCTTTCAGTACAAGCGCAAATTATTAATTTACTTCGGAATCTTCAAAGACGGTATTCACTTGCATACCTGTTTATTAGCCATGATTTACGGGTGGTTCGGGCTATTGCAAACGAAGTACTAGTAATGAAAGACGGAAAAATTATAGAAAGTGGGACTGCGAACAAAATATTCTCAGCACCGAAGAAGGATTATACAAAAATATTGTTGTCTGCAGCGTTTGAAATTAAAGAAGCAAGTTTATAACTTTTCTTACTGAGGCGAGCGATGTCCCTTTTATTTATTAGTGAGGATGACAACCCAGCTGAATGGCGCGAGGCCCTTGCTTTGTTAGAACCAAATCTAGACTTTAGAATTTGGCCCGAAATAGGCGTCCCATCAGATATCGAAATCGCGCTGGTCTGGAAACACCCCGTGGGTTCTCTGGCTGACTTGCCTGGGCTCAAACTGATTCAGTCACTGGGTGCTGGCGCTGATCACATACTTACCGACCCCCTGTTGCCCAACGGGATCCCTATTGCCCGCCTGGTTGATGCTAATCTAACCCAACAAATGGTGGAATACGCAGTGTTGGCAGTTTTGAGCCGCCATCGTCGAATAAGAGAACTGGCATTTGCCCAAACCCGGGGTCAGTGGAATGTAATCCAACCTGTTCCAATGAAATACAGTCGTGTCGGTATTCTTGGCCTTGGTCAGATCGGCATGGAAGTTGGTAGAACCCTGATGAGTCTAGGATTCACTGTTTCCGGATGGACTAATACTGATCGCATCGAGTCTGAGATTAACTGTTATTCGGGGAGAGATGGGTTAGCCACCATTTTGTCTAAGAGCGACATCTTAATTTGTTTGTTACCGTTCACGGAGGAAACAAATGGGATTTTAAATGCCGAAATATTGGCTTTGCTGCCGGCTGAGGCTTATGTAATAAACATGGCGCGTGGCGGCCATCTGGTAGAGGACGATCTACTAGCGGCTATTGACGACGGGCACTTGTCAGGGGCATGGTTAGATGTGTTCGTCAAAGAACCGTTGCCAAAACATCATTTATTTTGGCAGCATCCAAAAATTACTGTAACTCCTCACCTGGCCGGGTTAACTGTCGCTTCTAGTGCGGCAGAGCAGGTCATTAACAACCTGCGACTGGTCCGCAACAGCCAGTCGCCAAACAATGTTGTTGAGCCAAAACGTGGCTACTAGCATTGAGATCTTCTTTGCAATCTAGGGAATAATAAGCCTGTTTCTTAAACGGTCTCGCTATAACGCCTAGCAATGAACGCGTCCAGTGTCCTCATGGAAAGCGCCTCCCCGCCTAGCGGTCGACCCGGCAAGTCTGTAGTGTTCCAACCCATGATGTCAAAGTGAACCCAAGTCTCTGGATTCGATACAAAAGCCTGCAAAAAGAGAGCAGCGGTAATTGCACCAGCATACCTATGGTCAGGTATGTTGTTGAGATCTGCAACTCTGCTGTTTAAATCATCTTGGTACCCACTCCACAACGGTAAACGCCAAATGGGATCCTGTTGGACCATAGAACACCTGCTCAAGTCATTGGCAAGTTTATCACTTCCAGTAAACATTGCTGCTATACTCGTACCCACTGCAACTCGGGCTGCACCAGTCAAGGTGGCAACATCAATTATTAATTCTGGATTTTCCAAATCTGCCTCTGCCAAAGCATCGCATAAAATCAACCTACCTTCCGCGTCGGTGTTCCCTACCTCCACCGTTTTACCAGAGCGAGTCCTTATGACGTCTCCGGGACGGAAGGATCGACCCGATATACTATTTTCAACTGCCGGTATAAGTACACGAAGATTAATACGCAGGTTCTGTGCCATAACAGACTGGGCCAGCCCCAAAACATGAGCGGCGCCCCCCATATCTTTTTTCATCAACAACATATTGTCCGCCGGCTTTATATCCAGGCCGCCAGAATCAAAACACACACCTTTCCCTACTAAGGTGACTTTTGGGGCATCTGCCGGCCCCCACCGTATATCGATCAGATGGGGAGCGCGATGGCTTCCCTGTCCCACCGCATAAATTGCAGGATAGCCTTGCGTTAGCAAATCCTCCCCCGAAATAACAGAGAATGCCGCCCTCCCAACTTCCGCCACTTGTTGCCCTACTTGAACAAGCTCAGCAGGCCCCATATCGTTGGCTGGTGTATTTATCAAATCTCTGACTAAAAAGGTTGCCTCTGCTAACCTGCGAGCATCGGCAAGAACCTTTGCATCGGGTACCACTAGCTGCGCTGGATCTCTTGTGGGCTTTCGATAACGAGAAAATTTGTACGCACCTAAGGCCCATCCTAGAGCCAATCCACCGTGCACACCGCAGTCTTCGCTCTGTGCCAACTCGTAGAGTCCCTGAGGGAGATGATATGGTAAATGTGCTAAAGTCCATAACTCTGGGCTTTCCCTTGTACCTATTAAGACTCTATCAACGACACCTCCCTTGCCAGGAACTAAACAGACCTCGCCAGGTTTTGGAAGAAATTGGATACTGTCAATCCATGTGTTGGTAGCTGAATTAGCCTGTTGCCTGAATTGTGGCCAACTTTTCTCGTTCACTAAATCAAGCGGTATCGGAACAGAAGTTCCGGTGC
This sequence comes from uncultured Rhodospirillaceae bacterium, assembly GCA_964515905.1. GTDB lineage: Bacteria > Pseudomonadota > Alphaproteobacteria > UBA7887 > UBA7887. The sequence continues at coordinate 129,883 of CAZEWK010000089.1, forward strand.
TCAAGCCGACTAGGCTGTTGCTTGGTTTCATAAACTAACAACCTTTACGAAAGGGTTTAAGAGGGTTGCCGCCTATTATAGACCCGTTAGGGTCTTATTACGACAACACCCATCACCACCGATTGTACTGCCCCTATAACGGATCATCTAGTCCCCTAATAGAATATGTTTTATTACACCCCTTCTTGCTTATTGCGCGACGGAACTTTTATGCCGCAGGGATTATGCTGGGTCCTGTCAAACCGCGCTATACCAGGGGACAAGGTACGCATTATATAGTTAGATGATACCTTATAGGTATTGATCTCTAAAAGTTCCAGAGCAGGCCACTGTACCCGGTTTGCTTCTCAAACTCGTTACTTATACAAATCATCGGATTATCTGAAAGCGATGGATCTGTAGTAACAACACCTTGCTCAAGCTCCTCCTCTATTAGCAGCACCGCCTTCCCAATATCTCAGTGCCCTAACCACCTTTACCCTCCTAATAATTTCCGTTGTTTTTTGGAACTACGTATTCTGCAACAACGTAAAATGCAATCCAGGTTTAACTATCGGACAAGCTGGCCTTGCTTAGCTCCTGCTCTATTGCTTTAGAAACCTTTGCGGAAGAAGGCGATGTTGGAGTAGAGAACCAATTGGCGAGGGTGCCATCTGCGGCGATCAAATACTTATGGAAGTTCCATTTTGGTTTGCCAGAAAACCCTGCCTTTTCTCCTGCCCACTTATATAATGGGTGCGCATTGCTGCCTCTGACAGCCACTTTCCCAGTCATTGGGAAAGAAATATCATAATTGATTTCACAAAACTTCTTAATATCTTGCTCCGTCCCCGGCTCCTGACCACCAAAATCATTGGAAGGAACTCCCAACACGATTAGACCTTGGTCTTTATATTTCTCCCAAACACTTTGTAGATCTGAGTACTGGGGAGTAAATCCACATCTCGAAGCCGTGTTAACAATAAGAAGAACCCTGCCCTTAAACTCCGCTAGTGGAAGGGGCTTCCCATCAATCGAAGTGAACGAAAAGTCATACACGGTTTTATGACCGTCACCGGCACTAGTCTGTGACCAGAGCGACATAGCCGTAACCACCAATAGTAACTGTTTCCACATTAGCCTTTATTCTCCGTACCGTATCTAAGATATATTCCTCTTACGAAAGTTCTTCACACTTGGATCATTAACGGCCGACACAATATCTATCCCCCAATTTAGTTGATCCATTAAAACAGTAGAAGCGGAGAGGATACCGAATTATTACTTATCAATGTGAACTTTATGAGCAGAAATAACGAGCGCAGTGAAGCGCCTTTGCGTATACCCTCCTTCGGCCTGAATGTAAATGCTGTAGTTGCGGGGTCCACAGGGGGAATTAGCAGCGCACAAATGCCATCAGATCGTAAGAACAACACCAATTAAAATTTTAAATTTATGTCCGAATAGATCACAAATTAGGAAGTTAGAATAATGGCGGAGGGGGTGGGATTCGAACCCACGGTACGCGTAAACGCACACACGCTTTCCAAGCGTGCGCCTTAAGCCACTCGGCCACCCCTCCCCGTAGTTTCAACCATTCAACCATCACTAGTCTTCAAGACGGAGAGCCGCAAGAAATGCCTCCTGGGGAATATCAACGTTACCAACTTGCCGCATACGTTTTTTCCCAGCCTTTTGTTTTTCGAGCAACTTCCGCTTACGCGTGATATCACCTCCATAGCATTTTGCCGTAACATCTTTTCTTAGAGCACTTACGGTTTCCCGGGCAATTACTTTACCCCCGATCGCCGCCTGAATAGCAACCTTGAATAACTGCCTAGGAATTAGAGATTTTAGACGCCCACATAAGGCTCGACCACGCGCCTCGGCTTTATCTTTGTGAACAATAAAAGCCAAACTATCTACTGCCTCTCCGTTTACTAGCATAGAAACCTTTACTAACTCGCCGATATCATATGTGTCTAATTCATAATCAAAACTCGCGTAGCCACGGCTTACTGATTTCAAGCGATCATAAAAGTCGAATACAACCTCATTTAACGGTAGTTGATAAACAACCATGGCCCTGTTCCCCACGTAAGTTAGATCGTTTTGAGAACCACGACGGTCAGTACATAATTCCAGCACGCTTCCAAGGTATTGGTCCGGCACCATAATCGTCGCCGTAATCCATGGCTCTTCGATTCGGGTTATTTTCACGGGATCTGGCAAGTCAGCCGGATTATGAAGATTTAGGATCGTTTTGTTGGAAAGATGCACTTTGTAAATTACGCTTGGTGCTGTAGTTACCAAATCAAGATTAAATTCACGCTCAAGTCGCTCCTGGATTATTTCTAAATGCAACAAACCGAGAAAACCACACCTAAACCCAAGGCCTAAAGCTGCAGAACTTTCCGGTTCAAAATGAAAACTAGAGTCATTGAGTCGCAACTTCGCCAAGCTGTCACGTAAATTCTCGTAATCAGCTGAATCTGAAGGATAAAGGCCGCAGAACACTACAGGGATGCTCGGCTTGAACCCAGGTAGCGGAATTTCAGCAGGAGTTCTATCATCAGTAATGGTGTCTCCGACCTGCGTATCAGCCACAGTTTTGATCGAAGCCGTGATAAAACCGACCTCTCCGGGCCCCAGTTCATCAACTAACACTCCTTTTGGTGTTAATATGCCGACTCGGTCAACTTGCCGTGCACTTCCATTGGACATAAACCTCACTTTTTGACCCTTACGTAAGATACCATCGTGAATCCGAACCAGCACAACAACTCCCAGGTAGGAATCATACCAGCTATCAACTAGTAACGCTTTTAAGGGCGCATCCACGTTTCCCTGTGGAGCCGGGAGACGCTCCACCAAAGCCGCGAGTACTTCTTCAATACCCTGTCCGGTTTTGGCCGAAGTTTCTATCGCATCACTAGCATCAATCCCTATAACTTCTTCTATTTGTTGCCGAGTTTTGATCGGCTCGGCCGCCGCCAAATCTACTTTATTTAAGACAGAAACAATTTCGTGGTTTGCTTCTACAGCCTGATAGACATTGGCAAGTGTCTGAGCCTCCACACCCTGACTAGCATCCACAACTAAAAGAGATCCTTCGCACGCAGCTAGCGACCGGCTCACCTCGTAGGTAAAATCTACATGACCCGGTGTATCTATGAGATTTAACAAATATTTCTTTCCGTTATTAGCCTGGTAAGCGAGTCTAACCGCCTGCGCCTTGATTGTGATACCGCGCTCTCGCTCGATCTCCATTGAATCGAGGACCTGAGCTTTCATCTCTCGAGCCTCTAAACCACCACAATGCTCTATGAGGCGGTCGGCTAATGTCGACTTCCCATGATCAATATGGGCGATAATTGCAAAATTGCGTATATGATGAAGATTAAACATTCTGCGCCTTACTCATACGCAGAAGCTATTGAGGGATCCCAAAGCCATTTCCCTTTAAACTATCTGTTTTCACTCGCGAAGTTGGCCTTTAGTAGATTTTGTTACCTTAGCAACTATCGCTTGTGAGATTCGTTGAATATCATCTTCCGTTAATGTTAAGTCTACTGGCTGCATAGTGACACCAAATGCCATTGATTTCATTCCTTTTGCAATGCCCTTGCCAACATATATATCAAATAGCCTAATTGCCGAAAAAATTGTTTTCGACTTGTCCTTCCCACTCAGTGAGGCAACGCAACGAACCAAGGATTCCGCTGTGACCAGATCGGGTACTAGGAAAGCAAAATCCCTCGTAACTGCTGGGAAATCAGAATTTCTAAGCGGTAATTTAGCCTTCCCCACTTTTTCCTTTTGAGGCGGCACATTGTCCAAAAATACCTCGAAAGCAACCACAGGCGCATCCACTTGGAAACTACTTAAGACTGACGGATGCAATTCACCAAAAACTCCCAAAACGTTCTTGGGACCCAATCTCAAGGTTCCTGAACGCCCAGGATGATACCAACTAGGAGCATCCGGTGTAATAGACAAGTGAGATGTGGTGACACCCAAATTTGCCAGAACAGCAATTGCATCTGATTTTGAATCAAACGTGTCAACCAATCGAGCCGTTGCTATCCAATCACGTGGTGTAAACTGTCCGCTCCGCAGACCCGATGCTACTGTTTGTTGTCCGTCCGGCGTATCATTTTTATATTGGGGACCCACCTCATAAAGGCCAAGGTCCAAATAGCCACGCGACACGTTGCGATTCACCGCTGATAGTAAGTTGGGTAGCAACGAAGGTCGCATATCAGATAACTCTTCGGTGATTGGGTTTTCTAATTTAAGGTCCTTTTTGCCTCCACCAAACATTTTTGCCCAATGCCCACTGACGAAGGACCAAGTGACGCATTCGTCTAGTCCACGAACTGAGAGCAAGCGTTGGGTTCGTCGAATCCGTCTTTGAAACTTATTTAAGGTTGGCGCTGTAGATTTTGGTCCCGACATCGAGATTACCGGAATTGTGTCATATCCTTTGATGCGTAGTATTTCCTCTACTAAGTCCGCCTCTCCATCTATATCGTTTCTCCATGACGGCCGCTGGACCGACCAGACCCCTTCAGTCCTCTTATTTTGAAAGCCAAGTTTATCAAGAATCACTGCGCAGTAACTTGAAGGAACATCTAATCCACCTAATTCCCTAACTCGGTCGGGACGGAACTGTATCTCAGTTGAATCAAGGGGTTCTATTCCAGCCGCGACTATCTCACTCGCTTCCCCACCACACATATCCAACATCAGTCTAGTAGCATACTCTAGACCGGACCTCGCCCCAGACCGATCGACGCCACGCTCAAACCGATACCTGGCATCAGACTCAATGTTGAGTTTTCTTCCGGTGGTCGCAGTTCGGATTGGATCAAACAAAGCCGATTCGACAAAAACATTTCTGGTTTCAGTATCGCAGGCAGTCCTGATACCACCTATAATTCCCCCTAGAGCGATTGGCCCCTCATCATCACAGACAACGGTCATTTCTGAATCAAGCTGATACACTTTTTCATTTAGTGCGTCTAATGTTTCGCCTTGATTTGCCAATCGCACATGTACGTCACCACTAAGTTTATCCGCATCAAAGACATGCAATGGGCGTGACCGGTCTATTGTAATAAAATTCGTTATATCAACCAATGCTGAGATAGGACGCATGCCGACTGCAAGAAGTCTCTGTCGCAACCAAACTGGGCTAACACCATTTTTTAGTGATCGAATTGTACGTCCAACAAACAATGGACATGAGTTAATAGTGTTTTCAGTAAACCGAAGGTCAATTGAGGTAGGACAAGGAAACGATCCTACTTCTTCACCACTATATGGCCATGTCTGAGACCCCATGCCCGCGGCAGCCAAATCACGAGCTATTCCAAGAACCCCCAGGCAGTCCCCTCGGTTAGGGGTAACTGCGATATCTATTATGGGGTCGTTTAGGCCAGAAATTTTGATAAACGACTCTCCGGCCTGCACTGCCGCATCGAGCTCTATTATCTCATCATGGTTTGAACTGAGACCTAATTCACTTTCAGAGCACAACATTCCCTTACCCGTAACTCCTCTAATCGCTCGCTCCTCAAGTTTAAAGTCGCCCCCAGGTATGTATGTTCCTATCGGAGCAAAGACGCCTTTAATTCCAACCCGAGCATTGGGAGCACCACAAACCACTTCTAACCTCTCAGCACCGGTATCAACAGTACATACATTTAGCCGATCTGCATTTGGGTGGCCCTTAACAGCAATAACGTGACCTACAATAAAAGGCCCTAAATGTTTTGACCGATCTGTGACCCCCTCCACTTCAAGACCAATCATGGTAAGGCGCTCGATCAACTTTTCTAAAGTTGCTTCTGTATCAAGATGCTCTTTGAGCCACCCAAGGGTAAATTTCATCGGCTCAGGCCTTGACCTAAAGTTGGAAAATCAAGAGCAGAGAAACCATAATTCTTTAACCACCGTAAGTCGCAATCAAAGAAACCTCTAAGATCCCGAATCCCGTATTTGAGCATTGCTATCCGATCAATTCCGACACCAAACGCGAAACCTTGCCACTCAGAGGGATCAAGTCCACAGTTTTCCAGAACCCGTGGATTAACCATTCCACATCCTAAAATTTCCATCCAATCGCCCCCGAGACCAATATGCCTCACTCCGTCCTTTACAGAACAACCAATGTCTACTTCGGCTGAAGGTTCAGTAAACGGAAAATAGCTAGGTCGAAATCGCAAGGGCAGATTTTCCATTTCAAAAAATTTTCGTGCAAAATCTATTAAACAACCCTTGAGGTGGCCCATATGGATATTACGATCGATCACCAATCCCTCAAGTTGGTGGAACATTGGTGTGTGTGTAATATCGTAATCGTGTCTATATGTTCGACCTGGAATTATAATGCGATGGGGAGGCGGTTCAGCCATCATTGTTCTAATTTGTACCGGTGAAGTATGTGTCCGCAGCACCAAGCGCTCGCCATTACTTTTCTCATGGAAATAAAAAGTATCATGCATTTGTCGCGCTGGATGCTCAGGCGGTATATTAAGACCAGTGAAATTGTGAAACTCCGTCTCTATATCTGGACCCTCGGCCACGGAAAAACCAGTGCCTGCGAATATCTCTGCTACTTCATCAAGGACCTGCGTCACTGGATGAATTGTGCCATTCCGTTCTGGTCGTACTGGGGCTGTTACATCTATCGCCTGACGAGAGAGCTCCGTTAATAACCTTTCGGATTCCAACTCCTCACGCCGTTGTTCCAACGCTTCTGTTAATTCGGACTTTAATGAATTGAATATTTTGCCTGCCGCCTGGCGCTCACTCGGCTCCATTCCGCCAAGGCTGCGCATCAACTCACTTAAGCGCCCCTTCTTTCCAAAAACCGCGACTCGGACGGATTCCAAAGCAGAAATTTCTGAGGCCGCCTCTATGGCCGAAAGAAATTCGTCTCGTATTTCTTCACTGAGTTGTTTTGTTTCCATATCCGCACTTTAGAGTAAGTGCATTTTTGACGTGAGAAAAGTAATCACACGACTTCTCATAATAAATTAAATAAATGTGGCGCTACTTGAACCTCTTGCACATGCGTCGCCCACACCACACTCAACCTAGGATGCGGCTAACGCAGACTGAGCCTGATGAATTAGCTGCTCGAAAGAGTCTGGTGAACGTACAGCTATATCCGCCAAGACTTTCCGATCTACTTCCACTCCGGCTTTGCTAAGGCCAAAAATAAACTGACCGTATGTGAGACCATGTTGACGTGCCCCCGCGTTAATTCGCTGTATCCACAAGGCTCTGAATACTCTTTTTCGAGTTCTCCTATCACGATACGCATATTGACGTCCCTTTTCCACGGCCTGATTCGCAGCACGAATGGTATTTTTCCGTCTCCCATAATAACCCTTGGCTGCCTTAAGCACCTTCTTGTGCCGAGCATGCTTAGTTACTCCTCGTTTTACCCTAGACATTACCGACTCCTAACCATTCCGAAGAAAGTTGCGCTTTACAATCTTGGAGTCTGGAGCCGCCATCGTGGTAGAATGACGTGCATTTCGAAGGAATTTATTCGTTCGCTTGATCATACCATGTTGCTTCCCGGCATGGCTCATACGAACCTTACCGGTGGCAGTAAGAGTAAATCTTTTTTTTGCGCTGGATTTAGTCTTAACCTTTGGCATTTTTTACTCGTATAATCATTTGATACGTTGGGCCAACTCTTTAACCAAGAGAGCGCCGGTTTATAGCGGGATGGCGCCCCCTTGGCAAGGTTATAGCGGAATATTTTGAGACAAGCATTACTAACGTGGTGCTACTACCATAGTCATCTGCCGACCTTCTAATTTAGGCATCTGCTCCACTTTCGATACCTCATCAAGATCTACTTTTACTCTCATCAGTACATCCATACCGAGTTCTTGATGCGCCATCTCACGACCCCGAAACCGCATCGTAACCTTTACCTTGTCGCCTGCCCCCAAAAATTTTGTTATGGCCCGCATTTTAACATCATAATCATGGGCATCTATACCAGGTCTCATCTTGATTTCTTTGACGGTAAACGTCTTTTGTTTTTTGCGCGCCTGGCTATCCCGTTTTTGGGCCTGATACTTGAATTTTCCGTAATCAAGTATTTTACAAACGGGCGGCGCCGCATTCGGGGACACCTCTACCAGGTCAAGCCCTGACTGTTTTGCCCGTTCCAGCGCATCTTGCACTGACAAAACACCTAACATTTCTCCATTTTCGTCGACCAAACGGACAGATGATACGCCAATCTGATCATTTACCCTGGGGCCCTCCCTAACTGGTGGGGCAGGTTGTTGGAATCTAGCTATCTATCGACCTCCTCTATTACTATAACTTGATTAACAACATGCATCCAAAGAAAATCACTCACTTATCAACGATATAGACTGACTGAAACCCCTTTGGACACCTTATTTTGACCTATTCTATTGTTCACGACGGTGGCATTGCCATGTCCGAAAGTGTAACAACCGCACGATCAAGCGCAAGCACTTCCTGTTTTTTCCCCCCAAGCCAACGAAGCGAAACGGTATCTTCTGCTGCTTCCCTACTCCCGACAACAAGAATTGCTGGAATTTTTCCAGCCGTATGCTCGCGCACCTTATAATTTATAGTTTCATTGCGAAGATCAATCTCTGATCGGAGACCCGCTTTTGTAAGTGCATCATGCACCGCCAAAGCGTGCTGATCTGCCTCATTTGTTATAGTTGCAACAACAGTCTGAATTGGCGCCAACCATAGCGGCATACGGCCCGCATAGTGCTCAATCAGAATACCTATGAAACGCTCAAAGGATCCTAAAATCGCACGATGTAACATTACCGGCGCACTTTTACTGCCATCTTCCCTGACATAACTTGCGTTTAATCTCTTTGGCAAAACAAAATCCACCTGCAATGTCCCACACTGCCAATCACGACCAATAGCATCCCTTAGAACGAATTCGAGTTTTGGACCGTAAAAAGCCCCTTCCCCCGGGTTGAGGCTATAGTTCAGATCCGTTTGTTCCAAAGCTCTACGCAGAGCTTTTTCAGCCCGATCCCACGTACTATCGTCACCGGCGCGTTTCTCAGGACGATCTGAAAATTTTACCAGTACTTCCTCAAAACCAAAGTCCTTATATATGCTCAGCAGTAGTTCACAAAAGTTAGCGGTCTCCTGATTGACCTGTTCCTCGGTACAGAAGATATGTGCATCGTCTTGCACAAATGCACGAACCCTCATCAGGCCATGAAGGGCGCCAGAAGGTTCGTTCCGGTGACAAGACCCGAACTCTGCAATTCGGAGCGGCAGATCCTTATAACTTTTCAAGCCTTGCCTAAAAATTTGAACATGGCCAGGGCAATTCATTGGCTTGAGTGCCAAAATTCTATCTTCTGATTCAGCAGTAAACATATGCTCACGGAATTTTTCCCAGTGACCTGATTTTTCCCACAAGGAACGGTCAATCAGTTGGGGAGTCCGCACCTCAAAATAGTTCTCTCTTTCTAGACGCCGACGCATATACGACTCGATCACTCGGTATAGGGTCCAACCCTTAGCGTGCCAGAATACGCTGCCCGTCGCTTCTTCTTGGATGTGAAAAAGATCTGATTCCCGGCCCAATCGACGATGGTCACGGAGCTCTGCCTCTTCTAAGCGACGCAAATATCCCTTTAAATCTTTTTCGTTAGTCCATGCAGTGCCGTATATTCGCTGTAGCATCTCATTGTCACTATTACCACGCCAGTATGCCCCAGAAATTTTCATGAGCTTGAAGAAATTGCCTAGTTTGCCAGTGGATGGCAGATGCGGACCTCTACACAAATCTACAAAATCACCCTGCTTATAAATTGTTATCTCCTCTTGCTCAGGAAGATCTCGTATGATTTCCGCTTTATATTTCTCACCAACGGATAAAAAATACTCCGCTGCATCCTGACGCTCCCACACCTCCCTAGTAATTTCTTCGTCACGAAGTACGATTTCATGCATTCGCTGTTCTAAAAGCTCTAAATCTGCCAGTGCAAACGGCTCTTCGCGGGCAAAATCATAGTAAAATCCGTCCTCAATAACGGGTCCTATCGTTACTTGAATGTCGGGCCAAAGCTCTTTTGCCGCCTCTGCTAGAACATGGGCAGCATCATGACGTAATAACTCCAGCGCTTCGGTATCTTTGCTTGTAATAATACTGACTGCAGCATCATCTTGGATTCTCGTCGACAGATCTACCAGATTACTATTAACTCGAGCAGCCAGCGCGGCCTTCGCTAACCCAGGACCGATATCTCTTGCAACCTCTGAGATTGAAATACCCCTAGTGTAGTTTCGGGTAGACCCATCCGGCAGTGATACGGCGATTTCTGTTAGATTATCTTTTTCTGTCACTATTAACCCTAATTTTGCTGGAAGAACTCAACGAGAAATCTGGGATTGTCGCTTTAATTTGGAGACTCAAAATGTTGTACGGCCTCCCAAACTACTTGCAAAGATAGATTTTTAATATGACTCCTCTCCAATGTCTCTAGTACTTTTACTTTTAAGCCCCGAGGCGCGCACAAACTAGGATCGGACCCACCACCAAATAAAACAAGGGTTGGTGCACCACTCGCAGCAACTATATGCATTGGACCCGTATCATTCCCGACCGCAATATGACTGCATCTCGCCAGCGTTGCAACTTGACCTAAACTAGTTTCCCCAGCCAGCTGAACAACTTCCGGAGCATTTTTTGCAATCGCCTGCTGTAGTTCTAACTCTGTCGCATCACCGATTAGGCAAACCTGCATTCCCGACTTGATGAATCTATTAGCTAAACTGGAAAAGCAAGCAACTGGCCACCGCTTGTCTTTACGATTTTTTGCACCGCCCGGTACCAACAAAGCTCGTTTACCGGATAGATCTAGACTCGTAATATCACCTCTTAACCAATTCACGTCTATCCCGTACACTTTATTTATGCCAGCCATCTTTAGTTGTTCTGCCTGTCGCTCAATTGTGTGCATTGAATTTCGCAACGGATTACTATGCGGATGTGAGCAACCACTCACGATACCAGACCATTCTGGACGGCCTCCTGAGGAAAAATGCCGGAAATACCAACCAGACCGGTCGGACGTCTGCAAATCATATATACGACCAAAACCGCCGCTGACCAACTGACGTCGGAGTAGTAACCAGCTTTTGATTCGGTACCAAGGTACTCGATCATCTACCCATATCTCGTCAAACCAACCAGTTTCACTGGCGAGTGATGCAAACGATTCCGTCGTCAGGAGTGTAATATGTGAGCCGGAATGGTATTTCCTAATAGATTTAAACGGACCAGTAGCCTGAATAAAGTCACCCAGCGCACCATGCTTAATGACAAGAATTTTAGGACTCATTTTCAGTCCTTATATCAACCTCCCTCAAGACATCCGCATACATTTTCAAAGTCGACCGCTTCATATTTTCTAATGTGAAAGAGTCACTAACATGCGCGATGGCTTCCTGCGCTAATTTTTCGCGTTCTCCGGATGTCAACGCAAGGCCTCGTCCAAGGGCTTCAGCAAGACTGTTTGGATCTCCTGGTTTAAAGACCCAACCAGTTTTACCATGGCGAATAGTCTCACGAGATGCCCCATGATCGCTTGCCAACACCGGCCGACCCATTGCCTGGGCCTCCACAATTACGCGTCCAAACGCCTCGGGATCTGTAGAAGCAGAAACAACCAGATCAGAAAGCATGTAAGCTGCAGGCATATCTCGGCAATGACCGCATAACATTACTATTTCTTCCAATCCACTCCGTCGAATGAAGGCCTCGATTTCTTCGCGATATCGGTTTCGGCCTTGATCATCTCCCACAATGAGACATCTAACATCTCGACGCCCCAAAATCGCTAATGCTTCGATCAACAGTTTTTGCCCTTTCCATCTAGCTAACCTGCCGGGCATCATTATCACAGGAATGGGATTAGTAAGGCGCCAATTACTTGCCAATGTTATGATCCGCTCCGGACTCACATTTGTGGGAGCAAATAAATTCGTGTCGATACCTCGATAAACCACCCGAATCCGGTCGTCGTGGACCCCATATACATTTCTAATATGGTCTGCGATGAAATGTGAAATAGCAATTACACCATCACCTAATGTCATTACTTTGTTATAGTGTCTTTTCAGAATTGAGTTGTGGCCATACGTTCCATGGAATGTCGTGACAAATGGCCTCTGCGACTGCCGAGCGGCAAAAAACGAACTCCAAGCGGGAGCCCGACTGCGAGCGTGCACTAAATCAACACGTTCCTGAACGATTAGCTGGCGTATACGTGTCACATTAGAACTCATCACGATGGGATTCTTGCTAGCTACTGGCATTTTGATGTGGCGTGCGCCCAGTCGCTCAAGTTCCCGCACCCCAGGCCCACCCTCAGATGCCACTAAAGCGGTCCAGCCTTTTTCCACCTGGGCCGTCGCCACGTCGATTGCACCACGGACTACACCACCGGCTCCCATATGAGGCAAAACTTGTAGGACAACCTTGGAACTACTATTGCTGCTAACCATCAATGCCATAATAATACCTTTACAGATTCACTTCATTAAAACTTCATTTCCGGAAAACATAACAAAGATGCAAAAACCGTTTAAAGGTACTATCTCCAGTACTAATGGCAAACAAATAGCCTATGTAAAAACAGTTGGCAAAAACCCCGGTATAATGTTCTTTGGCGGTTATAAGTCCGATATGACAGGCACTAAGGCTTTAGCTCTCGAAATGCTATGTGCCGAAATTGGTCATAGTTACGTACGATTTGATTATAGTGGGCATGGTGCGTCCGGAGGCACCTTTGAAGAAGGAACGATCGGCACGTGGGCTGCCGAAGCCTTGTCTGTCTTTGATACTATAACTGAGGGACCACAAATACTTGTCGGATCAAGCATGGGTGGCTGGATAATGCTGATCGTTGCCTTAGCCCGAATAAAAAGAATTCATGGGCTGATAGGAATTGCGCCGGCAGTGGATTTTACCAAACGGCTCTTAGAGGAAGAGCTCTCCAATGACCAGCTAAATATTTTACAGACCACCGGCATCCTGGCTCTTGCGTCGCCATATTCGGAAGAAGCTTATACGTTTACTCACGCCCTATTGCATGAAGGTGCTAACCACATCCTTCTAGATCGTCCAATCGCGCTTAGTTGTCCGATCCGACTACTACACGGCGTTAAAGACGAATCAGTTTCCTGGGAAGTCTCCAATCGTTTAATGTCCACAGTTACCAGCGATGACGTGGAAATAAGACTAATAAAAAATGGCGATCACCGTCTAAGCACCAACAATGATATTCTACGCATGAGAGATACGGTATTAGAATTAATTTAAATGCCCACACACTAATTAGTGCACAAGACGAACCAACGAGCACTTTCTCGTTTTAGGCAGTAATCTAATCAATTGTTATATCGGCTTTAAGCTTGGCTGAAATAAATTCTCCCGAACTTATATCAAGGACTGAAGTCCTTCCCGATAAGTTGGGTACGACAACACGACCTTTAATTTAGTTTTTATTTTTTTATTACTAACCCTCCTACTATCAGCCCAAAAGGATTTGGCAATAGGAGACATACTCTCTGCAGCATCTGTAAAAGCGGTTAAACCAGGAGCCGATACGCCTAGTAACTTGCAAGCAAAACTGACAACATCCTCCTGGGCTGCCGGTTCATCATCGCATACATTATAAATTTCGTTCTTAATCGGTTGGTTCATCGACAAACACAAAGTGGCGTTGATATCTTTTAGGTGAATTCGTGAAAAAACGTGCCCCTCTTTATGAATACGGCGAGCTTTCCCGGAACGAATCTTTACTATTACGTTGCGATGAGGTCCATAAATACCAGCCAGTCGAAATATCTGAACATTCTGACCAGTCGCTTGTCCAATCTGCAGCCATGCACCTTCGGCATGGATTCTTCGCTGTGCACGATCGCTTATTGCCAGCAAGGCAGATTCTTCGTCCACTTGCCTGCCATCCCAATTTCCGTAAACACCGGTCGTGGATAGATAGCCAATCCATTCAACTTCTTTAGCATTCCGGATCTGTTCCTCGTGGAATGCTAACACTGGATCCCCAGTAGAATCAGGTGGAATTGAACACAAAATAAAGTTAGCATCAGCAATTGCTCGACCAACAGCATTACCAGGTTTCTTTCCATCAAAAATACAGGACTCAATCCCTTTGGCCCAAAGAAGGTTTTGTCGCTCCCTCGATCTACAAGTGCCGGCCACTGTCCATCCCTTTGCCTTTAGGTCAACTGCAAGGGCTGTTGCGACATATCCCAACCCAAACACAAAAAGTTTTTTTGAATTATTATTTTTCACTAGCACCACCGAGTTATTTCAGTTGTTCGTGTTTGCCAAAATATTACGGCCTTCGTATTAATTTCCCCATGAATAAAATTAATTATTAATTCGCAACAGCGAGTGTTAATAAAAATTTAACATTGATACCGAATCATTCTTTTTTCCAACTTACTCCCACTCCCCAACAACCTCCGGATCTCGTTCTTCAGCAAGATAGCGTCCCCTATTCTTGGTAAATTCATCAGATGATACTAGACGTCGCCAAGCCCAAACGGCCATACCTCGCACTAAGGGGGACGAATCGCGGAATAACGACGAAGCAACTGAGGCAAGGGAAGAATTGCCACTGTTTCCAAGTGCAACCAAGACATTGCGAATGAACCGATCTCGACCTATACGCTTGATCGGAGAACCTGAAAACATAAGCCTAAATTCTTCATCGTTTAAGGTAGCCATATTTCTGAGATCTGGAGCCAATAATGACTTTCGGCTAAGCAGTTTTAGTTCCCGAGTCCGTTGGGCAAACTTATTCCATGGACACACCGCTAAACAATCGTCGCACCCAAATATCCGGTTCCCAATTGCCTGGCGAAACTGTTTTGCTATCTGACCCTTATGTTCAATCGTTAGATAAGAAATACACCTTGTAGCATCCAACTGATAGGGCTCTGGAAACGCATTTGTGGGACATACATCTAGGCAACTTCGACAAGATCCACAGCTATCTTCCCCCCTTTGATCTGAAGGAATATCTAGTGTCGTAAAAATTACCCCCAAAAATGTCCATGAGCCGAATTCTCTCGACACCAAATTTGTGTGTTTACCCTGCCACCCCAATCCAGCAGCTGCGGCAAGTGGTTTTTCCATCACCGCGGCCGTATCCACAAACACCTTCACATCAGCAGAGTATGAATTTGCCATCCACAGCCCTAGTTGTTTCAGTCTTCCCTTAACTATCTGGTGATAATCTCGGTTTCGCGCATATACCGATATTGATCCGATATTAGTATTGGATAAATTGCTTAGTGGGTTGCTTCCTTGCCCATAATTCTTTGCAACCACAATTACACTTTTTGTGCTAGGCCATAACACCAATGGATTAGCTCGGCGTTCAACATTTTTTGAAAGCCAATGCATATCGCCATGCCTGCCCAATTCCACAAATTTCCTCAGCATACGCCCCGCCCAATCTAATCCTGACGGCTTTGTGAAACCAACCTGATCAAATCCTATGGCGTGCGCCTGTTGGTAGATTTCCTGTTTTAGACTCATTGGATAGTATTTGTTATTTGCATGTTAATTAAGACTTTAAGCATTACTGTCACACGTTCCATCTCTCTGCGGCATCAAATCCCGCTAAAAGGATGAACTAAACCCAATGAGCCTTTATGCCTACTTCCCGATCTCATCCTGCGGTGATACCGATAGAAGATTTTGCATATCGAATCCGGTAGGATGTTGAAATACTCTCAAATCAAATGCTGGTAGAGAGGAAAGTAAATGGTCAAAAATATCTGCCTGTATTGCCTCGTATGCCCCCCAATCTGTATCGTTGGTAAACACGTATAACTCTAATGGCAAACCGTGGGGCGATGGCGGAAGCTGACGCACTAGAAAGGTCATTTCCTTGTGTATTTTGTTGTTCTCTTTGAGATAAATGTCTATATAAGCACGGAACGTCCCTATATTTGTCAACATCCGCTCATTAAGTCTATGCCCTTCACCAGCCACTGTTGAACTCGCGTCATCCAGCTCTACTTTTTTCCGGGTTAAATACGCTTTTAGGCGATTCACTTCTGAAAGACGTTCCAAATCTTGTCTATCCAGGAACCTTATGCTTGTGAGATCAATTAGAATGCTGCGTTTGATTCTCCTGCCGCCCGCCTCTGTCATACCACGCCAGTTTTTAAAAGACTCTTGAATGAGTTTATGCGTTGGAACCGTGACAATCGTTTTGTCCCAGTTCTGCACGCGAACTGTGTGCAGCGCTACATCGACTACGTCTCCATCCACTCCTATTTGAGGCATTGCTATCCAGTCCCCTCGTCGTACCAGATCATACGCCGCAATTTGTATAGACGCTATAATAGATAGGATGGTATCACGAAATACTAAAATTAAGAGTGCTGTAACTGCACCCAGGCCACTGAGTATTCCCCATGGAGAGATAGCTAGAAGAGTACATATTGCTAGAGCTCCCCCGAGCAGATAAACAACCATATTCAAAAGCTGGACGTAGCCCTTTATGGGGCGAGCGATCGAAATTTCATATGCCTGATAAATGTCAAGAGCTGCAGCTAGGATACGACTTATAACGATAACGATGTTTATGACAATGTACGCAAGTATCACGCGGCCCAATAACTCTGTAGAAAATGTCAGAAATGTTAGGCCAAAATAGAAAACAATCGCAGGCACTAAAAAAGAAATCTGGCCGAATACTTTTCGCTTAATAAGGGCATCGTCCCACTTACCCTTAGTTCTAGTGACAGCATGCCTAATCATCTTGAGCACAATCTGACGCACTAGAAAGAAACTTATGGCGGCAATAAAAATGAGGGTAACCAACCCCATAGCTGCGTGTATTAAGTTGATATCGGTTAATTGACTTATAACTTCTAGTAGTTCTGTCATCATCGACTCCGACACTTTTAGAAATCCAGATCTGCATAGATTTTTGATGGCCGAACTCCGGGCAGCGAATCCTCCAACAAAGGCTGAAAACTCGGACGGGATTTTAGACGCGCATACCAATTTTTTGCGTCGCTGTGATCGCACCAAGGAACATCGCCAAGATAGTCTATGACAGATAATTGCGCACCAGCTGCCAGATCTGCACAGGTAAGAGAACTTCCCGCTAACCAATTTCTGCGGCTAGTTAAGAACCCGATATATTCTAAATGATAATGGATATTAACTTTGCCTACTCGTATCCTCTCTGAATCCGGCTCTCCAAGTCCATGCAACCGTTTCACCATCTTCTCATAAGCAATATACCGAGTAACCTCCCGATAGAACTTTAAATCAAACCACGCTGCCAACCTTCTTGTTTCTGCACGAGCTAGAGGGGTTTCCCCTATCAAAAACGGAGTGGGATATACTTCCTCAAGATATTCGCTAATTACTGTTGAGTCCGCGATAATTGCTCCCCGCTCCACCAAAACCGGCACTTCCCCGGTGGGATTGATGAGTAAAAATTGATCCCGTCTCTCCCATACATCTTCTGTGCACAATTCAAAAGGAAGCCCTTTTTCACTTAAAAGCAGTCGTATCTTACGGCTAAATGGAGACAACGGAAGATGGTAAACTAAACGCATGACTATTTTTCTAATAAGTTAACCAATTGGAACGATGGTAGTGTACTTTTGAAGCAAGCTAGCGAATTAGGCCTCTGATAAATCATAGCATTATTTTTTTCGAAAATTTGAATAGTTTGATAATTACATACTACTACTTGACCTACCTACAACTATATAACAGTTACCTGATAATATTAACGAAAGGGGATAATATTGCCGAAAAAACCAATATTAATGTAAAAGGTTCAGTTATAATTAACTACAGAATCTCGAGAAAATACAGGGCGCCATGACTTTATACCGAATCTGTCCCAATCGCTAACATTGACACTAACTCACCTCTTAATCGTCGCAATAGTGCAAGGTCTGACCGAATTTATACCGGTTAGTTCCTCTGCCCATCTCGTATTAATTCCATACACAACTGGGTGGCCCGATCAAGGACGGACCATAGATATCGCGGCACATCTTGGAAGTCTTGGAGCAGTTATTCTTTACTTCCGTAAAGACGTCGCCGCTGTATTATCAGGTGCACACAACCTTTTATTTTCGAAAACACATAGGGGAAGTAATCTTTTTTTACTGCTGGTTATTGGCTCAGCTCCGGCAATCGTTGGCGGGGCTTTTTTGATATTGGTCGATGAAACTTGGCTCCGGAGCTTAAAGGTAATTGCTTGGGCCACGATCATTGGAGCGTTTGCCCTGCTTGCAGCGGACAAATATGGACGTAATAACCAAAGCATAGAAAATATGACCTATAATCATGCTATTATAATCGGGATGTTACAAATTCTTGCCTTGATACCAGGCGCCAGCAGAGCGGGAACGGCTATAACGGGTGCTCTATTTTGCGGATACAAAAGAAGTGATGCAGCCCGTTTTTCCATGCTGCTTTCAATACCGGTAATACTAGCAGCCAGCTGCTATAATACTTTTGACATAGTTGCTAAAGGCGAGGGAACCTTAACCTTTGCTGCAGGGATTACAGCGCTCCTGGCCTTTACCGCGAGTTATAGCGCAATTTCCTTCATGATGAAATGGCTGGATCGAGCCAGCTATACCCCATTTATTTTTTATCGTTTTCTACTTGGAGGAATGTTGTTTTGGTGGGCATACTTAAGTGGCACATAAAAGATGATTTATAAATTTATTCCCTTGGGAACTTTCCTACAAATTCAACTGTGCTAGCCACCTGACTGGAAGCGTTTCAAGTATCTGGGAATAACCGCCTCTAACGGTGTAGCTTCGACCCCCAAGTTGACCATCGTATTTGCATCATCACTAACGATGTTATCACATCCTAGCAGCCATAATTGGTCCAGCGTCAGAGGTGGCTTTGGGAAACACTGCATTATAGCAGCTAAAGGAATTGTCGCCGCCTTGGGTAACGGGACTAAAAATGGCCGCCTCCCAATTTGTTTAAACAAAACCATTAGGAGTTCACGGAAGGAATAAACGTGTGGACCACCAACCTCAAACGTTATGCCGGTGCCACAGTCACCGTTTAACACTGCAATTACTGATTCGGCAACGTTGTCTACATAAACTGGCTGGAATTTAGTTTCGCCCTCTATTAAAGGCATTATCGGAAGCATACGTGCCAAAGCTGCAAATCGATTGAAAAAATCGTCTTCTACTCCGAAGACAACACTTGGTCTGATGAAAATAGCCTCAGGGAAGCATTCCCTCAGAGAGGATTCTCCGCATGCCTTAGTACGGGCATAAAGGGAACGAGAATTGCTCGAAGCACCTATCGCTGAAATATGTACAAATTTTTTTACACCTAACTCACGGGCTGTTGTTCCTAACCTTTGGACACTAGTATTGTGAATATCTTGGAACGTCTGGAATCCCCTCTGATAAAGAATTCCGACAGCATTAATCACAACTTTTGAGTTTCCAATCGCCTCTCCAACGCTCACATCATCCCGTATGTTCGTACGTACGAGCGATACTTGCCCTACCGACCCCATGCTTTTGACAAATGTTCCACGCTCCGGATGTCTGACGGCAACACGCACAGATACACCTTCACGCACCAACCTCCGAACTATGTAGCGCCCGACAAATCCTGTGCCGCCGAATATAGTAACTGGTGATGGGATCATATTAGTATTGCCCTCTTATTACCATTTCTACAGTTATTGCTTTGTAAATGTATCCTTATCACAATAAAATGAAATGTTTGCATTGCCCGAATCCACATTGACATCAACCTTTTGCCGGAGTACGGACATTTCCCAACTGCCCAGGTGGCGGAATTGGTAGACGCGCCGGCTTCAGGTGCCGGTGGCCTTTAACGGCCGTGGAAGTTCGAGTCTTCTCCTGGGCACCATCATTACAATTCGTTAAATACATCCTCCAGATTATCTCAACTTTTTGAGAACTCCTATGGTTGGAGTGAAAAAGCCACATCTCTGGTTACACGAACCAGCAATAGGGACGGCACACATAGGGAACAGGTTACGGAGTATTCTGATAGGCTGTCATCTGATGCATTCCTTCGCCCCATTGACAATTAATAACGGCAGTGGGCATTAACTTTTGCCGCAGGGCTAAGGGGCGTCAGAAGTCTCTCTCCTTACTGTAGCGGCTGCATACTATGATTAAATTTCTCTTGGCCCGCTTAGTATAGCAAAAGCATGAGAATGTGCAGAGTTTACGCTAAAACATCAATATTTCTGTTAGACTTGCTGCCACCGTAGCTAAAGGAGAAAGTGTATGAATGATGCAACATCTACAGAATTAATAAATAATGAGAGGGTAAAAGTAACAGAGTGGAGGTTTAAACCTGGGCAGAGTACTGGATGGCATAGGCATGAAATGGATTATGTGGTTATTCCGGTAACTACAGTAAAACTCCTTATGAAGGATGCAGATGGGGAACGGACAGCAGATCTTGTTACTGGGAAGCCTTATTTCCGTCAAGAAGGAGTTGAACATGACGTTATTAACCCAAGTTCAACAGATGACGTTATTTTTATAGAAGTAGAATTGAAGTAACCGATCCAAGTATTCCGGATTAAGGAAAGGTGAACGAATGAAAACCTTTGTAGCTATATTTCTGCTCCTGTTCCTGTTTACCTCATCAATTTATGCAGATCACCATTCAAACCAGTCTGAAGATTCATTAAATGAGGCCGAAACTGACGCAGCTGAAGAGGATTCTAAAGACAATGATTTTTTTTGTGATTATTCAAAAGCCTGTTAACCAGCAAAAGGAATTGTTCTAGTCAAGACCAACAGTATATTACTCTTACGACATATCGTCTAAGCCGCATCAGGGACTTGGAGGATTAATCTGAATGGTCTTGGGATTAACCATATAAGGAAAAACAAATTATGGCTGATAAGGGCAAGAGAGATAAAGGCAAGAGGGAGCAACCGAAAAAGGCCAAACTTACTCTGAAGGAACGGCGTAAACAGAAAAAAGAAAAGAGGAATGAACGGCAATAAGAAACAAAAGATGAAGCCCCTACTCATACTGATGCCTTTACGAACTCTTATAACTGTTCCCATTTATGCATAATCACACTGGCATCAATAGCACCACTGACCAACTACAAGAGAAGTTGGAAATGCTCAACGACAAGTCAAAGCATTCGAACAAATATGACTGGTCCGAGGAGGCTTAAAGTGACCCCAGCTGCTAAGGCAGATATTCTCTACCGTAAAATTGGAAACATTGAGCTAATGGGAAGTTTGTATCGTCCTACCCGCAAGGGTCCTGTCCCATTTGTAATTGACGCACACGGTGGTGCTTGGGCCAAAGGGGATAGGTATAACAATCAAACAATCCACGAATTTTTTGCTAAGAATGGAATTGGTGTTTTCGCTTTAGATTTTCGACTTTCGGGTCAAGCAAAATTCCCGGATCCTGTTATAGATATAAATTTTGGTGTCAGGTGGTTTAAGAAGCATGCTGCCTCGTTGGAAGTGGAAACCACCTTGATAGGTGGCTTAGGTTCTTCCAGCGGAGCACAACAGATGGGCCTTATTGCCTTACAGCCGAACGCAGCAACATATGTGGTAGAAGAACCATCACTGAAGGGGGTCGATGCCAGTTTAGACTTCTTCATCGCCTGTTGGCCCATCCTGGACCCCATGGCGCGATTCCAAATGGCGAAAGAAACTGGCAAGCAACATCTTGTTGAAGCACATAACACATACTTTAGAGAGAAGTCCGACATGATTATTGGTAACCCGTATTTGGTGCTGCGCCGCGGTGGCGCATCACACAAGCCACCAATAGTCATAGTGCAAGGTGATAACGATCAAAACGTTGACCATTTTCGTGCAGATATGTTTGCTGATAGTTATAAACGAGTGGGTGGAAAGGCCACGGTTCATAAATATAGAGGACAACCTCACACATTTGTTACAAATCACCCGGAGGATCCAGCTTCACAGGAAGCAGTCGGCACATTGAAAGATTTCATATTTTCGTCAATTGAATTATCAAAAAAAGTGCGACATCCCTAAGAGTTGATTACTAATACTATCACATTATGCTAGACACAGTGTATGAACCTGCGGACGTTGAATGATGTATAGGCGGCTTATCCAATGAGCATACATATGTACCAATACGATATTCCTCAAGAACTGGCGTTCACCGACAGTGTCGCCATCGATACGGAAACGATGGGTTTAGACATAAAAAGAGACCGACTGTGTTTAGTGCAACTTTCAGGGGGAAATGGTGATGCCCATTTAGTGCAATTTCCTACACCTAAATACGATGCCCCAAATCTGAAACACCTGTTACTAGATAAAGCCATAACAAAACTTTTCCACTTTGCTCGCTTTGATACTGCAGTTTTGTCTGAGCGTTTAAACGTAGTATGTGAGCCCATATACTGTACCAAAATTGCTTCAAAACTAGTGCGCACCTACACGGATCGGCACGGTTTAAAGGAACTATGTCGAGAACTTTTAGGAGTTGAACTATCCAAGGTACAGCAAAGCTCCGACTGGGGTGCCCTAACTTTAACATCAGATCAACAGAAGTATGCTGCTGCCGACGTGCTTCATCTACACAAACTGCGTGAAAAGCTGGACATCATGCTCGAACGAGAAAACCGATCCCTACTTGCAGAACGTTGCTTTGCGGCGCTGTCAACTCGGGTCATGCTAGATCAAAAGGGTTGGGGGAGCGAAGATATTTTTGCCCATTGAATTTGGTTCGCTTCTGCAGCTACTGTCAGACAAGCTACATTGAAGTATGAATCTCTTTCGATCATAGTTGTCCATGAAAGCTGATTGTCTCCATATGAACGCCCTAAAGCTGGGTTACTCGTTGAATTATTGAGTCGCTTTTAAGGGTTTCGAAGTAGTAAGCGTGTATTTAAGTAGATGAGGCATCTAGAATGAAAGGCCCAAGAAAGACGGAGAATCAAAGCCCTTCCGAAAATGCTCATTTATCGGCAGGGCGGGAGGTATTGAAAATTGAGGCGGATGCGCTCATCAAGCTAGAGCATTCGCTTGGGGACACTTTTTCAACCGCGATTGAGAAATTATGTCAAATTAACGGTCGTGTTGTAGTAACCGGCATGGGGAAAAGTGGACATATTGGAAAAAAGGTAGCAGCCACACTATCCTCCACAGGAACACCTGCCTTGTTTGTACATCCAGCGGAAGCAAGCCATGGAGACTTAGGGATGATTACCCGCGAGGATGCCGTGCTGGCAATTTCAAACTCTGGTGAAACAACGGAACTAAATGATATAGTCGTATATACCCGCCGGTTCAACGTTCCTTTGATCGCCATAGTAGGAAGAGATAGAAGTTCCCTCGAAAAAAATGCCGATATTACAATAGTTTTGCCAGACTATCCCGAGGCTTGCCCTATGGGCCTCGCCCCAACCACTTCTACTACAATGACCCTGGCATTAGGGGATGCAATAGCTGTTGCTCTTCTGAAACGTGCCTCATTTTCGTCTTTAAAGTTTCAAGAGTTACATCCGGGTGGAAGCATCGGCAAGCGCTTAATCACCGTGGCCAACCTGATGCACTCTGCAGAGAACATGCCATTAGTAAAGGAGACTGCAAGGGTCTCTGACGCGATACTGGAAATGACAGCTAAATCATTCGGCTGTGTCGGGGTTGTTAACACCGATAATCAACTAATAGGAATTATTACGGATGGCGATCTACGACGGAACATGGGAGAAAATTTACTCGCCCTAAACGTTACAGTGGTCATGACAAAATCTCCAAAACAAATAATACAGAGCGCCTTGGCAGCGGAAGCACTATGGATAATGAACGAAAGTGCAATTACCAGTTTATTTGTCACCAGTGAAGGAATTCCCTGTGGCATCATCCATATGCACGACTGTTTACGGGCCGAGGTAGCATGATAATTATGCCATTTATGCCACTTTGTTTGTCCTGTCTGCTTTCTACTTTGAGGTAAAGTGAAGTCCCATAAATCACAAACCATTAAGAGCTGGTCGCCTCCCAAGATAGGAGACCGACCATTTGTATCCCAACGAAGCTATCGTTGGCGTGTAGAGGCGTTAAAATGGCTTTTACCCGCTGCCGCATTAGGGCTGGCCATTGCGATCGGGTGGTCTTGGTTGAATCGATCAAATACCGGCTTCCGCCTTGATTATGCCCTGGACGGGTTTGAACTTTCCGGCCAAGATGAAATGATCAACCCGCGTTTTATAGGTGTAGATAGGCGCAATCAACGATACACAGTAACAGCGGAGGCTGCCATGCGGCCTTTAGATGGGAGCGAACAAATCTTCTTAATTAAACCCGCAGCAGATATTTCAATGTCAGGAGGAGATTGGTTGATTGTAAATGCAGACCAAGGCACATACAACAGACTGTCTAAAATCCTTTCCCTCATGGGCACGGTCCAGGTTTATGCCGATAATGGTTTTGAAATGAATACCGATTCTGCCCTTTTTGATGCCGAAGAGGGGGTCGTTACTAGTGACTCCAAAACTCGAAGCCAAGGTCCGTGGGGTGTATTAGATTCTGAAGGTTTTCGCTATTCACGAAATGAAGATGTCTTATATTTCTATGGACGCCCAAAACTAACTTTGTACCCTAAACCAACGGATACTAATTAATGAAAACCAACAACAGTTTAGTTTTTATTGCCGTTGTCTTTCTTGTGAGCACATACCCATATGCTGGGTTTGCTCAATACGAGTCTGATTCTGAGCTGCCAATTGAAATCACAGCGGACAGTATGGAATGGCTGAATGAAAAGAGAATAGCAGTTGCAAGGGGTAACGCCGATGCTGTGCAGGGCCGCTATAAATTACACGCTGCAATTTTGACTGCCCATATGGCAGAAGAGCCTCCAACACGTTCTGACACGGTCTCCCGGATACGTAAGATTGAGGCGGAGGGAAATGTAATACTAACGACGCCTAATGAAACCGCCCGGGGAGGAGAGGGAATATATGATGTGGAAAATAAAATAGCTACCCTCTTAGGTTCCGTGGTGCTAACCCAAGGTGATAACGTATTACATGGACAAAAATTGATAATGGATTTAGTAACAGGTCGAACGCGCCTGGAAGGTAGTGACACAGCAATTTCAGACGACAAACGGCGTGTTCGCGCGATTTTTAATCCAAATGACGAATAGTGGCTATTTCAAATTAATGATGTTTAAGAAACTAGGATGGTAAAACCGAAATCATTGGTGATTGAGCAATCGGCGGGCAGCAGTTCCAGACCCCGGCTTGCGACTGAAAATATGGGGCTTGTCATTCGACATATAGGGAAATCGTATAAGAAAAGGCCAGTATTAAGGGACGTCAGCCTTCGAGTTCAAAGGGGCGAAGCTGTGGGACTCCTTGGCCCTAATGGGGCGGGAAAGACAACATGCTTTTACGTTATTACAGGATTAGTTTCGGCAGATTATGGTACTGTTGCAATAGATGGCCACGACATTTCGGGTCTCCCCATGTATCGCAGAGCAAGAGCGGGAATCGGTTATTTGCCACAAGAAGCGTCGATATTTCGGGGCATGTCTGTAGAAGATAATATTCGCGCAATCCTTGAAATAATCGAACCAATCCACGAGCGCCGCGAAACCATGCTCGAGGATCTCCTGGCAGAATTTTCTGTCACCCACTTACGTCGAACTCCTGCGCTTGCGCTTTCTGGAGGAGAGCGACGACGAGTAGAGATAGCCCGGGCGTTAGCCTCTCAACCTAGTTTTATGTTGCTTGACGAACCTCTCGCCGGAATCGACCCAATTGCACTTGGAGAAATTAGGACCCTAGTATCACATCTTAAGAACCGTGGCATGGGGGTGCTAATCACAGACCACAATGTTAGGGAGACGCTTGATATTGTCGATCGTGCCTATATTCTGCACGAAGGCACTGTTCTTATGGATGGCTCGCCCGACGAAGTAGTATCCCACGATGGTGTTCGCGAAGTTTATTTGGGCGATCGATTCAGCCTTTAAGGTGTCAGATGATGGTTCCCGCGCAGAAACTCCAGCAACATGTTGCTCAGACTCTTTCGTTGACTCCTCAACTATGCCAGGCGATTAAACTTCTAGAGTATACTAATATTCAACTCAACGAGTTCATTGAAGAGCAATTAACTGAAAATCCGTTTCTCGAATCTGAATGCTCAAATATCTCCTCAGAGCATGACAGTTTAGCTGCAGAAGATAAGCTTACTCGAGATCAAATGACTGGCGAAATTTCCAAAAACCTTCTTAAAGCCACCCACTCTTCTTCACAAAATACTAGAGATTTAGGCACACGTCCAAACTATGCTAAAGCGCTACAATTAGTCCAACGCTCTATCGTTGACCCCCAATATTCTGAGTCTATGGACTCACCTTTTGGGGTAGATAAAGGGACCTACCAGTATGGTAAATGCCTCAAATCCCATCTGAGAGAGCAGCTATCTTTTGGGATTAAAAATAGTGTTAAGAAATATCTCTGTTTGTATTTAATTGATTCTATTGATGAATCCGGATATCTGACAGAGGATATTTCAAGTATCGCGTCAAAAACCGACGCAACAGACCTACAGATCCAGGAAGCACTCTCCATATTGCAAAACTTTGACCCCCCGGGGCTATTTGCTAGGGATTTACGGGAATGTTTACAGCTCCAAATAGAACGGTTAGACGCAGTTTCCTCGGCGACTGAGATACTATTAGACAACTTAATGCTGCTTGCACATGATGATTTGAATTCTTTGGTACTCTTATCCGGATTATCTAAGGAACAAATAATCAAAGCAGCGGTTTTAATCAAAGGTCTTGACCCAAAGCCGGGCCTACAATTTAACGCGGATGCAACATCAGTTATAGTACCTGATGTTTTCATTGGACTTTGTGATCAAGGAACATGGTCCATTGAATTGAATAACCAGACCATCCATCACGTTGCAATCAATTCACAACATCGGGCCCAGGTACTACAAAAGGAACAAACCCCGGAAGAGGCACAATACGTCTCACAGCAGTTGCAACAAGCCAAATGGTTAATGCGGTCAATTGAGCAACGAACCAAAACTATACTAAAGGTAACAAAAGAAGTCGTTGAAGAACAAAGCGCGTTTCTGTCCTGTGATTCTCCATTTTTGAACCCACTTTCTATGAGGCAGATAGCAGACAGGGTTTCTGTCCATGAAAGTACTGTGAGCCGGGTTGTGGCCGGAAAATACATGTCTACCCCTCGCGGCACTATACTATTTCGGGATCTTTTCGCGTCTGCAATTTATTCAAAACATACAAATAAAACATGCTCCGGCGCTGCAGTACGTCAGAGGATTAAGCAGCTAACCCTTGATGAAGACAAGACAAATGTATTAACGGATTCGCGAATCCAATCTATCCTGAAGATTGAGGGCATTTGCGTGGCCCGCAGGACAATCGCAAAATACCGAGAAATTTTGAGAATTCCGTCCTCATCTAAAAGACGCCAAAAAAGACAGTAACCGCCC
>CAZEWK010000090.1:0-7066 GCA_964515905.1 uncultured Rhodospirillaceae bacterium
GCTATGACGCATAACCCACAGCCATTGCATTTAGACGAACACTTTGCAAAAAATACGGAGTACGGACAACGCGTTGTAAACAGCCTTTTTACTCTTGGATTGATTATCGGTGTTTCGGTTGGTGATACGACCTTAGGAACCACACTTGGCAATCTTGGAATGACAGATGTTCGGTTTTCAAAACCAGTGTTTCATGGGGACACCTTGCGGGCTGTCACACGAGTCAAAGGTATGAGAGAAAGCAAGTCACGACGTGACTCGGGTCTAGTTACATTTGAGCATTTTGGCTTCAATCAACGAGATGAAGAAGTAGCATATTGCGTTCGTGTCGGTTTAATGATGAAGAGAGTATTATGATTATTCGGTCTTGGCTTTTTGTTCCCGGTGATAGTGAGCGCAAACTGAAAAAGGGTCGCGAGAACGAAGCGGATGCTTTAATACTTGACCTGGAAGATGCGGTAGCAGAAGA
Organism: uncultured Rhodospirillaceae bacterium; assembly: GCA_964515905.1. GTDB lineage: Bacteria > Pseudomonadota > Alphaproteobacteria > UBA7887 > UBA7887. The sequence goes on from CAZEWK010000090.1 coordinate 470, forward strand.
CCGACAGGAGATAGCGCGCCAAATGGTGCATGATTTTTTATGCACGAATACGGAGCGTTCCCGTCAACAATTGTGGGTTCGAATAAATCCACTAGGTACTAGTTTATCATTGCCAGATTTAGCTGCTATCATGCCAGGGGCTCCCGACGGAATTTTAGTTCCAAAGGTATACTCAGCGGATGATGTCAACAAACTGGCTAATTATTTATCTGCCTTGGAAACTACTTCGGGGATCACCACGGGTTCCACAAAAATTACCTGCATTGCGACGGAGACTGCAGCCTCACTATTAACGTTCCATACTTATTTGAAAAACACCACGGAACGTTTGGTAGGAATGACATGGGGTGGTGAAGATTTAACTGCAGCCTTAGGAGCTATAGACAACAAGAATCCTGGTACCGGCGACTATGATGAACCCTACCTTCTTGCAAGGTCACTTTGTTTAGCAACTGCAAGAGCAATAAATGTTCAGCCGATAGGTGTAGTTTTTCCTAATTTCAAAAATTTAGAAGGTTTACGAGATGAATGTCTTCGTGAGCGAAGAGCTGGATTTGTGGGGAAAATTGCGATTCATCCTGCTCAAGTCGAAGTTATAAATCGCGCTTTTACACCTACTGACGAGGAAATCGCTTACGCAAAAAAAGTGATAGAAGTTTTTGAAAAGAATCCCGATCTTGGAACTGTTGGATTGGATGGTAAAATGCTAGATATGCCACATTTGAAACAGGCACGTAACATCCTGTCCATGTCGGAACAAATCCGGTAATCCTACATAGAGTTGTACTAGCAAATTTGGGGGTCTAGAACGTTGCAAGAACATAAACAAATGATAGGTAAAAAATTACTACTTTACGTGATTTTCTTTCAGTTCGCTCCTGGGTATTTGTTGGCGTCGGATATGGAGGAGAATTTGGGGAGACCGGATTTAGCACATCCTTTGATTGCAGAATCTCCCACCCCAGATACCGAGCTTCGTTTTGAATATATTGTTGTTGATAAGAGACAGGCAACTGAACAAGTCCTAAACCCGGAGGGGGAGTTTGCGCTTTCTTCATGGGCCAGTATTGAGGTTGATTTGCCATATGTTTTTCGCGATCCAAATAGCGGGGATAATACTGTCGATCATTTGGGCACTACCGAAATTGCTTTGAAGCTTGCTCACGGCCTAACAGCAGACGTCCTTGTGGGAGGTGGTCTTGAACTAGGGATCCCTACTGGTGATGATGGGTCTGGGATAGGAAGCAACAATGAAATTGTTGTTGCGCCATTTCTGGATTTTGGAGCTCGACACAATAGATTTGAAGTTATTACGTTTTTAGGCTTTGGAATTCCTTTCAACCAAGGGAATGCTGAAGAGCGCGCTGAGAAAGATCTCGAATTGGAGTATAATTTTGCTTTAGCCTATTGGTTTATTCCGAGAAGTCGCCTGATCCTGGAGTTTGATGGCGAAGCTGTAGTCTTAGGCGATGATAATGAAGGTATCATTAACATAACAGCAGGAGTTATTGGAGCACCCCTTGAAGACGTTCCGTTGGAAATTGGTGGGGGTATGAGTGTCCCGCTAACCTCTGATCAGGAATTTGATAGGCGAGTGGTCTTTTCTGCGCTGTATCAGTTTTAAACTGGTCGTTTGTCTGACAAAGTTCGCCCCACTAACAGTATTAACTGTATTGTCCCTGGCAAGCTGCGCCGTTCTCTTGCGCTCTAATGTAGAAGGCCTGCTGTCCTTTTTCGATATTCTTGCCACCCCAGGCTTTTAGCGGCGCTGCCTGCAGGGCGCGACCGTACGAAAAAGATAATTTCCAGGGAAGATCGTTTGATCCCCGATTCATGGCGTTTAGATGCTGCGTCGCATCAGTGTCTGACTGACCCCCAGATAAAAAAACAATACCTGGAACAGCTGCAGGAACAGAACGTTTGAGACAGTTAACCGTACGTTCTGCTACTTCGTCTACTCCCGCCTGTGTTGGGCACAAATTGCCCGCAATCACCATGTTCGGTTTTAGAAGTGTACCTTCCAGCACTACTCCTTGCTGGTATAACTGACTAAATACAGCGTGGAGTGTTCTTTCGGTTACCTCATCACACATATCTATGTCATGGCTGCCGTCCATTAAGACTTCCGGCTCGACGATCGGAACCAATCCTATTTCTTGGCATATTGCAGCATATCGGGCCAGCGCATGAGCATTGACATCTATACAATTTTGACTTGGTATGTTGTCTCCTATTTTGATCACGGCTCTCCATTTGGCAAATCGAGCCCCAATGTCAACATATTCTTTGCACCGATCTCGCAATCCATCGAGTCCTTCGGTAACTGTTTCTTCCGGATAATTTGCTAACGGTTTTGCCCCTTTATCAACTTTGATTCCTGGTATCATTCCGGCATCAGTAATTACTTCTACCATTGGCAGCCCGTTCGTAGATTCTTGGCGAATCGTTTCATCAAATAGGATGATTCCGCTCACAAATTCGTTAACCCCTGCAGTAGTGAATAACATGCTACGATACGTTTTTCGGTTCACCTCATTAGATTCGACATTAATGCTGTCGAACCGCTTCTTTATGGTAGGCGCACTTTCGTCAGCAGCCAAAATGCCCTTGCCGTCGGCCACAATCTCATGGGCAGTTTCAAAAAGCGGTACAACATTCATGTCTATCTCCTTTGAGGCTCAACTCAAAATCTTTTATCCTACGTCCATATAAGACAAAAGCTCAGTTAATTTTTACCAGTTTTAGAACAAATTCTGCAGTATCATTACTGATTGTGGTGTTATTCTACATATTTACTTGTCGAGAGGTTCCTCTTCTCCGTCGGGCAATTGTACTTCGTATACGTTTAGTGTCATAGAAACTAAAGTGTAATACCCTAGTAATCCTACTAAATCGACAACTCCACTCCGGCCGATATGCTTCACAATATTGTCATAGGCTGTGTTACTTACTTTATGGGAACTTTGAAGTTCGATCGCAAAGTCGTACACGGCGGCTTCATCATTTTCAATAAAATTTGGTCGGCTTCTAGCTTGTATCGAATCAATAATATCTTCCGCTAGACCAGCCTCTAAGGCAAACCTTTTGTGCGCAAACCATTCATATTGTGCTGTCCAGTGTCTAGCCACAGTCAAGATAGCTAATTCGGAAAGACGTTTATCCATCTGAGCGTTGAAGCGCAGATACTCGCCTAATTTTTGTGCGCGTCCCGCTAATTCTGGGCTTTGAAGCCATGCCATAAATGGCCCGTGGGGAGACGAACCGCGCGGGCCCGACCGTATTTCATTCCAAACTTCAAGTTGGTTTTTATTCATATCTTTTGGGCTCAAGGTTATTAGTCGATTCATAATAAAATCCAAGTGCGTTAGTGGGTTTGCTATTTATAAAGACCTCAATGGTTTCTTAGGAGCTCTTTGGTATCTATCAGGCAATCATCAGCAAGAGGAATAATTGGTGCGAATTCTTGACTGGCGTAATGATCAGGCCGGGTCGGAGTCGTTATGAAATTATCCGTCCTGTTGCAACTCAAATAGACAATATTCCGAGGCCAGGGGGAAATATTGGGCGGGGAGGTATGGGCCATGCAAGAGTGAAAAAACACAGCCGATCCTGCTGGTCCTTTAGGAGCAACAATCCCATTTTGTTTTGCGAGCGTCCCTACTGTTTCTGAGTCCATTGTGTATAGAGGTGTAATTGCTGGTAATTCCTCCGCTTCAGACGATAATTCCCCTTCTCTGTGGGAACCTGGAATAAACGCAATGGGTCCGTTAAACTCGGTGACATCGTCAAGAAAAACAGCATAATTCATGGCTTTCGGTTCCGGCATTCCGTCGTGGGCATGCCACGATGCGAAATCTTGATGCCATGGGAAATCAAGTTTGCCAAAGGGTTGTTTAGTGATGATTTTGTATTGATGACAGTAAACTGTACTACCTAAAATTTGGTGAGCAGGTTCCAATAATCGTGGGTGTCTTAGAAGGGTAGCAAATACGTCGCTAAATTTATGCATTGCAAATACGCCTCTTATTTCCCCATCGTTCTTATCGCGCTCTACTTCGTTTCGTTTGAGCGAGAAGATACGCGGCAAATCAGCGCGCAATACTTCGATTTCGGCTGCGGAGAATAGCTTAGGCAAAAATACATAACCTTGGTCATTAAAAGTTTCTATTTGCATTTTGCTAAGTTTCATCTGCATTGCTCCGTTATTTGGAACCTATGTTACTAATATGTCAGGTTTATCACTAGCAAACATATAATGGGGAGGAAAGGCTGTTGCCAAATAGACTAAAAGATAAAGTCGCTGTAGTCGTAGGAGCCGGATCGAGTGGCCCAGGTTGGGGAAACGGGAAAGCCACTGCGGTTCTTTTTGCACGTGAGGGGGCAAAAGTCGTGGCTGCGGATATCAACTTAAGCGCTGCTGAAGAAACCGCTAAGATTATTAAGAAAGAGGGTGGCAAGTGCGAGATTTCCGAAGTTGATGTTACGAAGTCAGAATCCATTGCTGCCTCGATTGAAGCCGCATGTGAGGTTTATGGCCATATTGACGTCCTTCATAACAATGTCGGAGTCACAGGTAATCTCAGAAGGCCTCTGGAAGTAAGTGAAACGGATTGGGACCAAGTTTTTTCAATTAACGTAAAAAGCATGTATCTAACCTGTAATGCTGTACTTCCAAGTATGCTAAAATTAGGCAAGGGTTCTATCATCAATATATCGAGTATAGCGGCCATTCGCTATATTGGTATTCCGTATATCCCTTATGCCGCAAGCAAAGCCGCGATACTTCAGCTGACACAAAGTATAGCGCTTGAATACGCGGATAAAGGAATACGTTGCAACGCTATATTGCCAGGACTAATTGATACACCACTGGTGCATTCTCAATTGAAGGAGCATTACGGAGATATCGATGAAATGTTGGCAAAGCGTAACGAGGTTTCTCCCACAGGAAAGATGGGTGAACCTTTGGATGTCGCTTATGCCGCGCTGTATTTGGCCTCGGACGAATCAAAATATGTAAACGGAACTTCTTTGGTGGTCGACGGTGGTTTAACTGCAGGTGTCGCACAAAATAATTGAATTATATTGCCGTAAACCAGAAATCAATGGAATATGGCCAAGTATCAGAGCGTTTCCTGAGAAATGAAAGAAAAGAGTGATTGGTACGTTCTTTGCCACAGTTTATAAGGAGTTCAAATCCTTTCTATTATATTGTTTTCCATAACTTTAACTCTAATATGGACAATTCGTACCGCTTTATATTATAAGCGGCGCCTCTAAAGTGCTATAAGCCCAGGTAGCTCAGTTGGTAGAGCAGCGGACTGAAAATCCGCGTGTCGGCTGTTCAATTCAGCCCCTGGGCACCACTTTTCCGCTAGTCAATAAAGGGAAACGACAAAGTGCGTCGTTACGCCGCACAGTGAGTAAAGGATAAAGTCATTTAGTGTTTCAGGACATGACTTGTATCATTCAAATCATTTGTCTGCCCCATCTAAACAAAAGTGAGGCCTACGATAAATTGAATCCAGAATAACCATTGTTAGCGCTTTCCTTAAATTTCTCAATGTAGGTAGGTAGCCCCATAGGGAAATTCAAAGGCTCCTCTTTTTTCCCAGGTATGTTGCTGCCTTGATACCAAGATTTTGCCTTTGGAAATAGTGTCGCATTCCAGAAGTCACAAATTAGCTTATGCCACTCTTCCTGCGAAGATGGATTAGCTTCAATTCGAGATAGTCCTTGATCGCGCATATATGTTAGGAGGTCGACGATGAGCTCACCTTGATATTCAGCACTGGATGGACCATTGCAAAAAGCACATGGAGACTCAGGCCCATACCCAAAAAGCAAATTAGGAAAGCCCGAGGTAGCGATTCCTAAATACGTGCGAACACCTTCCGTCCAGACCTCCTGAAAGTTCTTTCCTTCCGTGCTACGTATATCGATACTTGTTAGACCTCCAGTAACCGCATCAAATCCTGTCGCCAAGACGATAAGGTCGAATTCCCGCTCTTTGTCAGTTGTAATAATACCGTTTTCACTAAATCTCTCTATGGGTGTTTCGTTTAGGTCAACAAGATCGACATTTTCCTGATTGAACATGTCATAGTACCATTGTTCCAGCGAAGGGCGTTTCACTCCGAACGGGTGGGGGGGATTGGTTGGAGCTAGTTTTTCAGCCGTTTCAGGATCTTCAATTCGGGCTCTGACCTTGTCCCGCCAAAAATCATATGCATATCGATTAGGTTCATCAGCGAATAATGTGTCTTGAAAAATTGCGAGCCAGAATCGGAAGCCTCCCGCTTGCCATAATGTCTCATAAGTTTGATTTCTTTCGTCCTCAGTAACTTCGGTCGCATTCTTTGGAATAAAGTCAAACCCGAAACCAGCAAAAGAGTTTCCACGTTGTTCAAACGTATCAGGATAATCTTTTTTCATTCTTTGATTATCTTCCATGGTGAGCATTTCCTGCTGCATCGCTAGCGCCATATTGGGTGTACGCTGAAATACGGTTAGCTCTTTTGCATAACGTGAAGCTTCTTGAGCGGCTTGCACTCCGCTGGCTCCGGTACCTATCACGGCAACACGCTTTCCGGTTAA
>CAZEWK010000091.1:0-5097 GCA_964515905.1 uncultured Rhodospirillaceae bacterium
GCTTACTACATACGCCTGATGCTTGTGGATAAACCAGGTGTAATTGCAGACATTGCGGCATGCCTTCGTGACCAAGAGGTCTCGGTCGAATCCATGTTGCAAAGAAGGCGAAGCCCTGGAGATGTGGTCCCAGTAGTATTGACTACGCATGATTCGACAGAGGCTTCGGTGCGGGGTGCGTTAAATACGATGGAGACCCTTCCTTCTGTCACAGAAAAACCCCAGATGATCCGCATTGAAGACATATAAACAAAATTGGGAAAGTAAGTAACCTATGGTTAGCAGCGAAACTCAAACATCCTCCTGGAAAACCTCGGCACACGCTACGTTGCATTGCCTAATCGGGTGTTCGATAGGAGAAGTTCTTGGATTACTCATTGGTGTCTCTCTTGGCATAGGTGTATTCTGGACTGTCGTATTGGCTGTTTTTTTAGCTTTTGTGGTTGGAATTTCGTTGGCGGTTATACCGATAATAAAAGACAAGGGCCTGAGCCTGAAAGACGCCCTAAAAATCGTTTGGATTGGCGAAGTAATCTCCATAAGTGTCATGGAGTTTGCCATGAATGCAACAGATTTAAGTGTAGGTGGTTTAGACGTTTCCACCATTTGGGCAATCCCATTTTGGATTGGCATTGCACTAGCAATCCCTACCGGCTATCTCGCAGCCTGGCCGGTGAACCACTTCTTGTTAATAAAGCACCTCAAATCGTGCCACTGAAACAAACTCAACCTTTTATATCTGATCTCATGCCCCGAGCACCAACGCGGTGAGGTGCAGGCGACGACTTCAACAAAGCAGCGCCGCCTGTAAACTCAACCAATACTTCGGCTACTCAATGGATGCCAAAAACTCATCAACTGTCGACACATTATGCGCGATCCGAGGATAATCAAGTTCCACAGCAGCTTTATGCTCCGCTATAGAAAACGCCGCTACAGCATCGGTTAAAAGTGTTGTGTGATAACCCAGTTCAACGGCAAATCGGGCAGTAGATTCCACGCAAGTATTCGAAGTCAATCCAACCACCACTACATGATCAATGTTGTGTTGACGTAATATGTAGTCAACATCCGTGTTGGGAAACGCCGCTGTGAGCCAATGTTCTTTGGCTACCTCGTCTCCCGGTTGTGGCGTTAAGTCTGGATGCCATTCGCCCCCCCAGGTGCCAGCCGCAAAAATTTGTAATTTGGCCGACCCTATGTGATTGCCGTGCAAAAACTCCCAGTTATCGTAATCTCCTTCGCGCCACCTTCTATGAGGCGTGTAGATGATCTGTACACCCTTGGAACGTGCACCCTCCGCCAACCTTTTTAGGTTTGCCACCAAATTTACGGCCTCAGCACTCTCCTTCACCATGGGCCAGAGCTTGCCACCTTCTGAAATGAAATCATTAAAGGGGTCCACCATAAGGATGGCGGTTGAAGCTGGAGAATATTTGACTGATTCCCCAGCCGAAACGGAATTAGTCCCTACCAAAGCGAACATGGATACACCAAAAACCATCGCCACAAATGCTTTAAAAAAACCTGAAAATTCCCTCATTGTATCAAATCCATTCTTATTTTTATCCATTTAGACCTGCCGGAAATTAGTTTGCCTATTTCCGTCAATCATCACCTCTTCTGACCCAACACCTTAACCGAATTAAACATAATTGAACATTAAATTATGTTTTGCCTCTCAAAAGCCATACCACTTTCTTATATCAAACGCCCTCGCCTCTGCTAACATTGTGTCTCAGGAAGGCGATATAGATTAGAGCTGTTATAAACATTAGAAGACTGTAAGTGGCAGCCGGAATGACCACTAGCCCTCCTCCAAACATTAGACTTGCAACCGCGATGGCAAGAGTTCCATTCTGCAAACCACATTCTATGGCTATACTGACGCGTTGCTTCAAACCAGTAGCAAATAATACAGAGATCCTGTAGGCGATCACCATCATCAAAACATTTAAGACCAGGGTAATTAGACCAGCTTGGGTCAAGTATTCAGCAATGTTGTTTCTTTCCTGGTAAATCGCTCCAAGTAAAACGAAAACAAACAAACTTGCTGAAATTTTCTTAGAGACACGCTCTAAACGTAACGATAATGTCTCCGCAACCTTTCTTACAGCCATCCCGATAAGTACGGGAACAGTCACAATAATGAACACACTAACTGCTGTTTTAGTGAGAGAGATTCCTTCTCTCAAATCTGTATCAAAAAAATGATTGTAGGAAAATACCACTATAATTGGAATGGTTATTACACTAAGAAGACTGACAATCGCTGTCAGCGATATAGATAGCGCCACGTCTCCGCGCGCAAAAGACGTTAAAATATTTGACGTCACACCCCCGGGAGCTGCCGCGATAATCATGACGCCCAAAGCAATTTCGGGAGGCAGCGGCCAAAAACTAACCAGTAAAAATGCGATTATCGGCAAAAGAATGATCTGACAGGTGGCCCCCACTACAAAATCGCGTGGCTGTTGCACGACGCGCACAAAATCACCAATGGTCAACCCAAGGCCTAGCGAAAACATGATAAATGCAAGTGCTAATGGCAAAACTACATCAGTGATTAACCCCATCCTTATTCTCCATAAAATTCCAACTTACTAATTCTTATCTAAAGCCAATATACAAGACGTATACCCTGCTCATCAAAAACTTTACAGGTATTGGTAGATGGATCCTCTTCTTCGGACCGTAAGTAAGGATGAAGAAGAACACACCACCAGGGAATACCTTCAACTAGTTGAAATTGTATAGCCGAAATATGGCTTTAGCTATGATGGAATAAATCATAATAAGCTACATGTTGACCACAAGAACTAACTAGAATAATCATCCTTTAAGAAAGCTTCTTCACTGAAAATGAGGACCCAATCATGAAAGCCGTGCTGTGTTTTATATGGATCTCAATGGTGGCCATCAGTCCATCTGCCTTTGCGGCTGAATGCCCTTCAGGGTCAGATGGACATCTCTGCAGAGCGGAAAAAGGAGATGCACACGCGATGTTCAAGGTGGCCCGTGCCGCCTATCTGGAAGGCCGGGAAACCGGGGACTTCTCCCCAGCGTACAAATGGGCGTGGGAATCGAAAAAACTCGGTGATCGTTGGGGACGTCAAATTTTAAAAATGATCTATATCAATTCGAACTTACATCATGACCCTATTGAAGCACATAGGTGGCTTACCCGCGCCATAGGCGAAGGAAAACGAAATGAGTACGTTATTCTTTGGAAGCAGCGCCTAGAAGCTTTGATGACCCGCGAACAAATAGAGGAAGCGAATTCCCACACATTAGATTAAGGCTCCTCCAGATATCCAAACAGAACTACAGATTTTAGAAGGGTCTACCTAATCATCGATGGCACCACGAGAGTGCTCTTCCATCCCCTCGGCCAGAGGCTTACCCTTAAAATTATCGATAATATAGTTGGCTATTGCGTTCATGACACGTTTGCCAATTATACCTTCAAAGGCCGGCATACCCTTATCCGGTCGCCCGTATTTCATGAAATAAATCAAACCTTCTTTTTCTAGCTCTGTCTCATGCAGGTTTGCCGCGTAACCACCATAGCTACGACCGCCGCGCCCATCAGGCTTATGGCAAGTCGCACATAACTCATAAAACTCCGTATGAACCAAGGGTGGTGGGCCAATTCTCTTCTTCTTTGGTGTCTCAGCGACAACCTCCGGCTCCGCCTCTGCTTTCACTGCATCTGCCCCCGCCCCAGCCTCAGCTGAATAAATAGCAAAAGGAATCGTATTTAAATTAAAAGAACTCAATAAAGCCAAACACAGTACTACACATGCGAGCGCACCCAAACATCCTGCTATCTTCATTCCGCCAACCTCAAACATTATTATCACAATTAAACCAGGTTCCGTGCCGATAGCACTACCCCGCCACCCAGATACTCCACATTAACGCATTTACAAAGGGAATTTCCAAAGTCGAAAAAAGCTGGGCCGACGTTAGTCGTCGGCCCAGCCTCACGTTTCCGTTTTAACGGCTGAAGACGTACAGCACGTTCGGTGTGTTGGAGAACCACATCTCAGGAGTGATATCATTCGACCACTGCTGATGAGCTCCACCATAACCTACTTCGATGGCAACATACTGTTTGCCTTCAGCTTCGAAGGTTATCGGCGGGGCATTGATGCCGGCTCCAACGTCGAACCGCCATAATTCCTCCAATGTCGTGGCATCAAGAGCAACGACAGGTCCGTCTAGTAAACCCGTAAAGACGAGATCACCAGCAGTCGTAAGGATCCCGCCACCCGGTGGGAAGTCGACATAATACTTACCTGCTACGTCACCTGTAGCCACATCGATGGCAGCGATACTGCCCTTCCAACGACCAAACGGAAGTCCCGCTACTGCAGGATCGGGATCACCAAAGGTCTGGAATGGGTATCCACCCAAGAACCACTGACGAACCGCCGGATCCCAATCTGGATCTGCTACAATCGTCAAAGCTCGGTTACAGCCCTCAAGTACAGGTATGTAATACAAGTTGGTATTCGGATTGTAGGCAGTTGGCGACCAGTTCTTGCCACCCGCATGCGTGGGGCAAAGAGCTCCCTTAACGGTACCTTCAGCTCCAATCTCTGTCGTCGTACCGCGATGTGCTGCGGTGCCAGGATTGTAGAGCTGGACGTCAACGTTTGGGTCATACGCGTTTGGACGACCATTTTCGTCCAGACCATCCGTCCAATTCAACTCGTCGACGAACTGTGTGCCCCAAATATAGGAACCATCTACGCGATCCATTGCATACACATAACCATTACGGTCAGCATGAATGACGGCGCGACGGAACTTCCCATTGATCTGTGTATCGACCAACGTTTTTTCCGCAATGGAGTCATAATCGTACGGATCGTTTGGCGTATGCTGGAAACCCCAGACAAACTCGCCTGTCGTCGCATCAACTGCGATGGTACTGTCAGTCCAGAGGTTATCACCAGGACGATATGCACTATCCCAGTCAGGACCAGGATTCGCTGTTCCCCAATAAATGAGGTTCAATTCTGGATCATAAGCACCAGTTACCCAGGTAGAGCCACCGCCGGTTGCCCATGCGTCGTGGTCATCTTTCCA
>CAZEWK010000092.1:0-2702 GCA_964515905.1 uncultured Rhodospirillaceae bacterium
TGCGGTGTTGGTATTGACCTGATGGGCAAGGTCGTCCGTCCAATGTTGCTAGCGGCGGAAAAGTAGGAAAATGCGACTATTAACCCATAATTGATACTTAAAACTATTTTAGTGTCAAAGTAATTTCAAAGTACGATAAAACCCTTGGAATCACGGTTTTTTTTGGAGACTTTTTACTGAGTGGGAATACCAATAAGATTGAAATCTAGTGTGTGCAAGAGCTAGAGGTAAAGACGCAATGCCACCGATCAATTTAAACGTTCCTATCCGATTTTCTGACCCGCTCCCGACAGAAGTGGATGTCGCCGTTATCGGTGGTGGCGTCGCTGGTACGGCAACTGCTTATTTTCTCGCCGAACGCGGCAAGCGAGTGCTCCTTTGTGAAAAGGGCCGCATCGCCGGCGAACAGTCATCGCGCAATTGGGGTTGGATTCGTCAGCAAGGCCGTGACTATGCGGAACTCCCGATCATGATGGAATCGAACCAAATCTGGCGGGGCCTGGCCGAGAAGACCGGTGAGAAGGATCTCACCTTCACCCAACAAGGCTGTCTCTATCTTGCCGAGAATGCCACTGAGATGTCTAAGTACCAAAGCTGGTACGATCTTGCTAAGCAGCATCAGCTCGACACCGAACTCCTCACCACTGCCGAGGTTAAAAAGCGTTTCCCCGGCATTGCCGGCCAGTATGTAGGTGCGATGGTGACACCGAGCGATGGGCGCGGCGAGCCCTTTGTCGCTATTCCTGCACTGGCCCGTGCAGCACAACGAGCAGGCGTCGCGGTGATCGAGGAATGTGCTGTCCGCACCCTAGATATCACCAATGGCAAGCTCACCGGCATCGTCACGGAAAAAGGCCGGGTCAAATGCGGTCTTGCGGTCTTGGCGGCCGGCGCTTGGTCGACCCATTTTGCTCACAACGCAGGCATAGATTTACCACAGCTCGCAGTACGCTGCACCGTCGGGCGAACCGAGGTCGCACCGGAGTTGTTTCCGGGTAGTTCTCCTATACCAAACATCAAGAGTCCCGGCCTAAGTGTCAGACGTCGAGCCGATGGAGGCTACACGCTGGCCACAGGTACCTACGCCGAACATTATCTCTCGCCAAAATCTTTCCAATATTTCACCAAATTTCTTAGAATTCTGAAAATCACTAAGACTGATGTCCGACTTAAGCTTGGCGCGCCCAAAGGCTATCCCGGTGCATGGGGGTCTCAGAGGCGCTGGGCGGCGGACGAGGAAAGCCCATTCGAACGCATGCGGGTCCTTAATCCGGAACCAACCGCAAGCGAAATAACTGAGTTGGAAATGCGGGTCCACGCGCGGTTCCCTGCTTTAACCGATATTAGGCTTGAAGAGACCTGGGCCGGGATGATCGACGTGACACCAGATGTAGTGCCAACGTTGGGCGAAACGCCCGAGATCGAAGGGCTTCACATTTGTACCGGCCTCAGTGGTCATGGCTTTGGTATAGGCCCTGGTGTCGGGCGTGTAATGGCCGATGTTGTTACGGGCCGGAATCCAGGTCACGAATTAACCCGATTCCGACCCAAACGGTTTTTCGACGGCAGTCCTATCATGCCAGGCCCCTATTGATGTGCATACACTAGAACACATTCTCAAAGGACTTTTAGCTAGCTACCGGAAATTTTTTGGGCATCCGCCAAAAGTGACGACAATCCCGGATTGTTAAATTACCATTTCGGGTATTGTGTCTCAGCTGCCTTTGTCATGTTGTTTTTAATGAAGACTGATCGTTTGCAACCAATGTCTGGAACCAATTCTGGTGGTGAAAATCATTGGTGGTTAAGAGATAAGGGTACTCTGGATGTTATTGATCCGACAGCCGAACAATTTAATAAGAAAGAACCCCAACTTCGTTGTTTACCATACGGTGAGTGCAACTCCACCTTTCCGCTTTGGCCGTGGAGAGTGCTAACTGAAAAATAACCAAAGTGATTAATATGTATTTCATAAATGCTCAGTCTTTTTACGTCATCATCCAGAAACCAAACCAAGTTATCAAGGCAATGCAGCCTCCACCAACAATGCACAGAAGAAGAATATCCCACCACCCAAATTTTGTCGCCATCGTGAGACTCCTCTTACTTTAAACCATTCTAAATCACTCGATTCCTCAATGGAAAACGACTTTTACTCTTTTGCTCATCGTCACCCCTGCCTTATACCCTGCTCGCTTTATCATAAACGATATCGTGCAGTGCTTCCGATGGACGATCGATAGACCCATTACATCAATCCCTAAGGCACAAGTTGAATGCCTTCGTAGCCTTTCGCAACGACCTCATCACAAATTTTCTTATAGGCTTCCACACCTCCAACATAGGGCATAAAGATTCTGGGTTTACCGGGTATATTGGCGCCAACATACCAGGAATTCGCCTGTGGATAGAGGGTTGAGTTCGCGACCTCATTCACGTGTTCAACCCATTTCGCCTCAGCCTCAAACTCGGCTTCCGCACGAGTGACTCCCTTTGCGAGCATGTTCGCGATACAATCTGTGATCCAATCCGTGTGTTGTTCGATAGAAAGAATCATTTGCGACTTCACACCAGGGCTACCAGGGCCAGTGATGACGAACATGTTCGGGAAGCCGGCGACCATGATGCCAAGATAGGTCTTCGGACCGTCCTTCCATTTGTCCTTCATATCCAATCCATCTGACGTACGTATATCCATTTCT
>CAZEWK010000093.1:0-3381 GCA_964515905.1 uncultured Rhodospirillaceae bacterium
AGCTTTAAAGTAACCTTGCCACTCTACCGAATAGGTATCGTCAAACGTATCGCCCGGTGTCGTCGTGTTTATCGCTGTAAATGGACTCCCAAAACGTGAATCCGTTTGCTTGGTGGCCGTCGAAAAGAAATCAAGATTATCAGAAAAATATCCCTCGTACTTAGTCGCCAGTAAACCAGAGTCAAGGGTTCCGATACTTTCATTAATACCTATAGGATCATCGTTGACCGGCTCTACTGTAATGGTAACAGTGCCATAATCAGACGAAAGGGAACCATCGCTAGCCTGGAACTGAAAACTATCTGTACCTGAAAAATTGGCATTGGGCGTAAAGGTGAACGCCGCACTGGACCCGTCATGCGTCAACGTTCCATTGGTAGGATTCCTTACCACTGAGAATAATAAATCGTCCCCGTCCGCATCTGTTGTCCACGTCGTAAAAGAACCAGAGACCGATGTATCTTCATTTGTGGTGAGGGTGGCATCTTCTATAGAAGCAACCCTATTTATACTTAGATCGGGAACTTCTTCGGTCTCAATAAGATCAATATCACTGGCAACAATCGAAGTCTGAACACTAGCAACAACAGTGTATCCATCGGTCGCAGAATTGCTATCATGATATAAAGTACGTGATAGGGGATCAAAAATAAAATGCGGAGTAGCCCCGGCAACTCCACTGTTGGTCCCGGAATAATTTTCAACACTGACGAACGCTCCATCAGGCAAAGTGCCTGCAATGGTACTTACAATGTCATCCGACGTCCCTAATTCTTCGTCTGGCCCTGACGCTGTCGTGTAAAATCCAAATGCGTAATTTGCAAAAGAAAAACGATCACTGCCACTGGTAAAATCAGAGATGGTATCGCCCGTCGTTAGACCGGTGCTACCGTTGGCAGCAGCCGTCCCATCGGTAACAGCCGAGTAAAGAAAATTATCAGCCCCATCTCCCCCCTGGAGGATGTCCGCCCCTGCACTTCCCTGTATGGTATCGTCCCCGGCAAAACCGTCTATGACGTTAATCCCGCTATTGCCAACAATGATGTTAGGGGAAGCATTCCCTCCACCGGCTATGTTCGAACTACCCGTAAGAAGGAGGTTCTCAACGTTATCCGCATTTGCCAGTGTAAATGAATAGGTTACAGAACTTTCAACAGTGTCGTTCCCTTGTGAAACTCCCTTTTCCAAAAATTTTGAGAGTGTCCTTTGAAGACTAATATTTAATGCATAATCTCCCGTATCGCTAGGAATTAGGGAAGGAGACTCGGAGATAGCAACCGTGATGTCTTCGTCTGCGGTAGCGGTATATCGGAAAAAAGAGTCCCACGTATACGTCGGTCCAGACCCAACATCGGTTGCGCTGGAATTGTCATTTGTTCCCACCAATGATCCGCTGCTATCGTATATCCGAAGCAACGTGTCGATACTATCTAAACCACCTGCAAATCCGAAATCCACATCAAATACTACTTCGTCTCCGGTCAAAACGGGGATCGAATAAAAATCAATATCCCCTGGAGCGCCTATTGTGCCTTTCACCACAGCTCGTGGTAGACCCGGTGTTTCAACGTCACCGCCATCGGTTATAATAAAGTCCGTGATCGAAATAGATTGTGCAGAATCCCGGGTATTATTGGAGACACCCAACGAATCGGAATCCAAATTAGTTTCGGCAAGATTCCCGATCACAGAAGGTGTAGACACATCAAAGAGAGGAAACATATATTCCTTAATGACATCGTTAGAGTTGTCCACGTAATAACGGTCGTCGCCAGCTCCACCAGACATGGCATCTGCCCCACTACCACCATCAAGCGTATCGTCGCCCTGTCGTCCAAACAGAGTGTCGTCTCCAGCGTCCCCGGCCACATAATTGTTTGCAACGTTGCCAATAATAAAATTGGATTGGGTGTTCCCGCGAGCGTTGATATTGAACTCGCCCGTAAGGGTTAAATTTTCTAAATTGGATGCAAGTGTATACGGTACGGAGGAACGAACTTCGTCTATTCCCTCATCTACAAATTCTGAAATAGCATCCAAAGTATCTGACAAAATATAGATGTCGTTTCCGGTTCCACCAAACAAAGAATCAGATCCACCTCTTCCCTCGAGGTTATCAGAACCGGCTAGGCCTCTCAGAACGTTATCCCCAGCATCCCCGCTCAACACATCAGAAAACGGAGACCCAGTTGCGTTCTCAAAATTTATAAATGTAGCGAAATACCCCGAGCCAACGGCAACCCCCGTATTCAGATCGATCGATATCCCAACATCGGTGTTTGTAGAATACCCTATGGTGTCTGTACCGCTTCCACCATCGGCCGTGTCCGATCCTCTTCCCGGTTTTACAATGTCATCACCCGACCCAGTCGTAATTGTATCGTCAAAATCCGTACCGTCTGTAACGGTATCAATCGCGGAAGCGGATAAATCAATCGTAGCCCCTTCTTCGCCTGAAACTACCGGTAGAGGACCAACCACAACCACTTCTTCAGTGAGGATTGGCACTTCAAGCTCAAAAATTGGGTCAAAATTGACGTTCGCCAACGGATCGAATACGGCCGCATTAAAAGCAAACGGATCAAACGTAAACTCTTCAATAGGAGCAAAAATTTCAGGTCCGAACTCGGGTCCAAATCCGGGTCCCAGATCGGGACCAAAAATATCGAAGGATCCTCCAAATCCAAAGGCACCTAACCCATCATCAAAACCAAAAGTAGCTGGACCTTCGTCAAAGCCAAATCCAACCGGACCCTCATCGAAAAACCCAGCAGGGCCTTCGTCAAAAAAACCGACTGGACCAGTATCAAATCCAAACGAGTCGGCCATTCCTCCGAGACCTGCACCAAAATCAAAGCCTCCAAATGGTTCGCCCATACTACCGGGTTCTGCATAACCCGTAGCCGTACCCAATAGAGCGGCAAAAGGATCAGGACCAAAGCTCGCAGGGTCATCAAACGAACCAGGGCTTGGAAGATCTCCAGGATCCAATCCAGGACGAACGTCTCCTACCCCAGCAATTTCTCCTGGGCCAGTATCCGTAGCAAAATCTGAGGTTAAATCGAGTGCTCTCTCTGCTTCTCTGGCACGGACAATGGCCTCTTCTCGCGATAATCCTTCATCCAGTGCACTACTGAATTCAGCTTCACCTTCAGCACCAACGTCCCCTGCTCGCTCCACAAATTCTTCAGGACTGAGTTCTCCCTCTTCACTAAATTCTCTCTCTGAATCCGGAACGCCAGCATCAAAGTCCCCAGCAGGGCCTTCTGGGCCCACCCCTTCTCGGAATTCTCCATCCGGCCCCGTACCCTCTTCAAACTCTCCAACCGGTCCAGGCCCCACTTCAACCTCAACATCAAGTCCAGTCACCACATCAAACTC
>CAZEWK010000094.1:0-3287 GCA_964515905.1 uncultured Rhodospirillaceae bacterium
GCTATATCTTTTCCACTCACACCAATTGCGGCTAACCCTAGAAACACAGGAGCAACGGACAAAAGGGCCCCACGGTGTATCTCTTTTTGTCGAGTCATCGCTAGACTTACCAAAAAGAAGAATGTGACTTGTCTATTTCGACAGAAGATGCATTTGAATAAAAAATTGTCCAACCGTCAGGTTTTTATCAGAAATATAGTGCAGGATCGCAATTTATAATTGTTTAAACTAAATATTTCGTAAAAAACGGCCTAAAAATATTTTTGATGTAAGTGTTGGACTTGTATCCTTAACCGCGAAATATTCGAATAAATCATTGAAAAGCAGCACCGATAAATATGCGATGACCTAGAATGCCTTCAAAGAATTTGTTGTTAAGAAAGAGAAGGTTATATTGAGATTTTTCTAACTGACCCTAGTTTCAACCCTTATCACGAATTTATAAATCGCATCTCGCGAGAGCCGATCCTCCAGTAGAACTGCGTAGCAAAGCAACATCACACCGTTAAACAGGCTGCTTAGCTAGAGCTCTTACCAGCATGATTAATATTTTCGGTTCGCGTGTGATTGTTCTAGATAAAGAACTATGCAATATAACAAGTCTCTACAACAACGTACTGGCAATAAAGTAAAATTGGATTATATCGGACTACTAAAATACCACACTCCTTAAATACCAGTACGGTGATACAAGTGAAGCTTTAGGTGCAATCTGGACCTGGCATTAACAGAACGGCTTTTTGAAAACCTCAAGCCGTTGTAGCTGAAGATTAAGAGTGAAATTTCCAAAATCCTGAAGTATAAATAGGGCGATACCATCTGCACGGTAATCAACGCCCAGTTCAAATTCTGGTGACTCGACAAGGCTCATTAAGGGGAAAAAAGCCAAACGATAGTACCTTGGATATTGAGGCTTTAAACCTGCACCCTTAATAATTTTATCCACGCTATTTTGGTGTCTTTTTCCTAACATAGATGGATATTTAGAAATAAACGTATTTATTTTATATGGGTTTTGAAGGCTAGCGCCATCAAACACATTGCGTAAAAAAATTATTTTCCCCTGTTGCCCCGCACTTAGTAATTTTTTCATATGACGCGAGGGCAATAAAGTACCTTGAGGTAAATCAATAACGGTTCCCTTGGGCTCGGAAAAGTATACTTTGGTGGCTGCCAAGGGGCTATTTCGTTTTAATTGGCCTTTTAGTACCTCCGTTCGCTCACCATTCCGCTCTTGCCGAGTGCGGAATTGATACGCTAGACCGTCTTTTGACTCCCAACTTGAAAAAGTCCACTTAGTAGTAACAAGGCCTGTCCTATTGTCCGAGATCTTTAATTTAACATTGGTGTCCGAAAGCCAGCCCTCACAGCCTTCAAGAAATGAAAAAACCATAGAGCCACCAACACTCGTAATCCCTGAGTTATGCTGCGCAGAATGAAGGGCCATGGTATACATCGCCCTATGCGGGGTTAATATAGTTGCCAGTGCCCTAGTGGGAATGAAATAAAGTATTTCAAAAATTAAAATTATGAAACAAAGATTGATCAGAGTTCTATATTTGAAGGCATAATTTACCATTAACTCACCGCTACCGCAGTAAAACTGAAGCACAATTGATGAAAAGTCGGGAAATATAACAGTTCAGTAGATCAGTCGTTATTGGATATGAGGTCGCATATACAGTTACTGTGGCAAACGAGCTAATTCCCCTCCAGAAACTAAGGGACTATCCAAATTTCGGTCTTTAAATTTACGAGCTAGAGACCACTCGCCTGCTTTAATCCGAATTGCCCATAAATCACGCAGACCGGCCTTAGATACGCTACGGTGTATCGCACGTTCTTGTCCCTTTGGTACCGGTCCAACCACAACGCGGTAAACCGACTTAACACCAAGCTTTGCCTCCAATATCTCTGGCATTAATTGATCATAGCCCTCAACCAGTGACAGCGCAGCGCCGTAGTTACGAAAACTACCAATAACCCAATACACTCCAGACGCCGGTTCTTTTGATGTTATTGAAGTGAGCTGTTGAGGTTTTAAATTTTTTACCGGCACACTTGGTAAATCAACCGCAGCAGTCACAGGCAAGCTTTGTGCGTCTTTTGGATTAGAGGTTAGATTCTTCCATGCTTCCTTTTTAACAAAGTTAACTGCCGACTCCAGTTCCGGCATAACCATTTCTTGTCGTAATGAATATGATGGTAGCCTTGCTAAAAGTCCCTCTTTTTCGGCTGAAGGATTAATGCGGTCAGTGTTAACACTCAATGGCTGTTTGGGGGTCTCTGAACTAATTGGCAAAATACCAGCTGGTGCATGTTGCTTTGGGGCAAAAAAACTAGTAGTCGACGACTTTTGGTCTTTTACGTCAGCATCCGCAATAAGTGTCCCCAAGTCACCCCATTCGCGACAGAGCTCTCCTTCCGTTATTCCTCGAAGTAAAGCACAGTCCTTTTGTGCTACAATCGAAATACCATGATCTGTAACAGTCTTCTGAGTTGCTAAATAGGAAAGACCATCAAGGGCCCAAGAAGCTACCTGAACCGGAACAGGCAAGGCACAGCCACCCAGAAAAATTACGGTGCAAATAAAAGCGAACGCGTTCTTCATTCCCAGACCTTCACTAAGAGCGCGTGGATCGTATCAATAATTAAACTCGACAATGCGTGAATAAAAGAGTTTTACTGATTAACAACTTTAGTTTAAACGGCGACCACTAACCCTCTCTAACAATACCAAAACTGTCAACTCTCATTATGGCCTACGCCGTAACTTAATAGCAACTGATTAATTACCAGCCCAAGCAATCTAAGATCCTACATCAACTCTCGCCTGCTAGTTTTGGTAAATCCAATTTCACATGCAAGTCACGCAGGTTCTCGTCAGCAACTTTACTTGGGGCTTCCATCAAAAGGTCTTCCGCACGCTGGTTCATAGGAAAGGCAATAACTTCACGAATATTGGGTTCATCGGCCAACAACATAACTATTCGGTCTATACCTGGAGCCGATCCACCATGTGGCGGTGCACCAAATCTGAACGCTCTCAGCATACCTCCAAACTCTTCCTCGACAACATCATGGCCATATCCGGCTATCTGAAAGGCCTTGACCATGATATCGGGACGATGATTACGAATTGCGCCAGATGAAAGCTCAACACCATTGCAAACGATATCATACTGAAAGGCCAGAACATCCAGTGGATTTAGGTTTTGCAATGCCTCTAACCCACCCTGCGGCATAGAGAATGGGTTATGAGAAAACTCGATGTTACCTGTCTCCTC
>CAZEWK010000095.1:0-138767 GCA_964515905.1 uncultured Rhodospirillaceae bacterium
AATGTAGAATCTGGGGCTACTCCCGGCCTAAACTAGTGTATTTATCCTGATATTGCCCTATTTCCAGTATGGGCATAGCATCTACGTATGAAATACGTAGTCGTCCTAGTTCTACTTCTTGGTTTCACCGCTCCTGTGCATTCAGGAGAACTGGATGGGAAGGGCTTAGCATGTACACTTGTTGAAAACCCTTTGAATTTTGGACCAAAATATTATCTTTTTGAAAATAGCAAGGTAATCCAGTCTTACGTGGATGATTCAACACCACTAAGGATTAAAAGAGACACCTATCAAGACGATTATGAAGCCACTGTTGATGCTATTACCTGGAGTAATTCATACACATTGGATAGAAAAACTCTCAAGCTATCAGTTAGCATGGGAATGGAGACCCAATTTTACTACTGCCAAGTAATGACACACCAAGAGCTTGAATCAATTCTCCAGAAACAGATTGAAGCACTCAAGGAAGAATGAAGGTCCTATATATCTTTGTCATAACTGGGACTTTTTTCCATGATGATGGGTCTGAGTTAGATCATCTCATTCACCTGGCTTTAGCTCTGCATGGACACGGCTCTAGTGATTCTCTATATGGCTTACGGAGGCATTCCTGACGATGGGAACATAATGCCATTTAGATACGATAGGTGAATATATAGGGGTAGTCAGGGCCCAATATAAACTTTTGAATCTCTAGCGTGCTTTGATGCGGTTTAAAGGGCCTTTTAAGAGCACTTTTTGTATTGGGAACGTGTGCAACGGAGCCTGAAAATTTAGGTAAATTTACGTCAGTCCTGATTATATATATTCATACCAGATGTTTTTTTGGGGTAGAGGTAGGGACAAATGTTGTCTCCTTAATTGAACTTGGAATTGGGGCTCCTGCAGGGAAAGTTCAGGACAATCTTAGGACATTTGTGCGAAAAACTGGCAAATATGGATCGTTCTCTCGTCAGATTCGTGAACGTCTGGTATGTTTCGATAGGAGTTCGAATTGTTGAATTGACGTGACTAATTGAGAATGTAAGAAGCTAATCCACCTCAGCGCCCGTAGCTCAGCTGGATAGAGCACCAGATTCCTAATCTGGGGGTCACAGGTTCAAATCCTGTCGGGCGCGCCAATTTTTTCTACACCTTCATTTATTAGCTAAACATTGATATGTTTATGCGCTGAAATTAGATTTTTATTTAGTTTCTGCATTGAGGGATCTATATGGAATTGATAACGAAATTAATAGTAGAAGTTCCAGAACTCTCCATCGTTCTAGTTGGAGCTGGAGTAGTTGTTTTCCTGTTAGAAGGCAGAGATAGGGACCCGGTGGGTGAAAAAAAGGTTAAGCCTTCCGTTGCAATTAGTTGCCTAATCGTTGTTATTGTGGGCGTATGTTTTTATGTGTTGCATTTGTTATTGTCAGGGAAGGCCTCCTAAATATCAAATTGATTTGAAGGCTAAATAGTTTTTAAGAATTTTACCAAGTAGTCGATTACAGGTTTTGGTTGTTCTTGTTGCACCCAATGTCCTGCATTATGAATCAAGTGACAACTCCGAAAATCTGAAAGGGCCCATTCTTGCATTGTTTCAAATGCCCCAGGTCGCTGGTATACACCCCAATCATTCTTACCGGCCATAAAACATGAAGGAATGTCTACAGTCTTTCCCACATGAGATAGCAAATCTTTGTCAAATAAACCCATAGTGGAGCATCTGTACCATTGCAGCCCACCTTGGAATCCGGTCTCGCTGTACATACTGCTGTACACATTTAGTTCTGCTTCTGTGAGCCAGGCGCAGTCTTTGATTTGTTTGGGCGTTGGCATTTCTGATGCAACAGTTTGGGGCATCGTTCGTTCCATATCCATGACATAATAAGTAGGCAGTTTTGCTAATTCCTCTGCGGTCCAGGAGCTAAGTGTTGACGGTGTATTTTGCGCCCAATCAGCGCTCTTATGATGGTAATAGGCACGGAGGAAACTGTGTACTCCTTGAGGGCACTTCATCATGTCATTATTCGCTTCACGGGTTGCATAATACCATTGGTAGTGTTTTCTGGGGCGCGAGAGTGTCGCCAGGTCTTCGTGAATATTAGCGGCGTCTTGATCGGGATTGTTAGAAGTCTCACTGTCGTTAGAGGTACGCACGGGAAAACCGGAAAAGGGTGCGCTCATCAGGCAAAGGCCTCGAAAAATATCGCTCCTTGTCAGTGCACAGCTGGCGGCTACGGGTGAGCCAAAATCATGGCCAACTACAATTGCTTCTTGGAAATCTAGGGCATGAAGCAGCCCGACTATGTCTTCGACTAGGTTATTCATTCGGAACGGCGCCAGGTCGTCCTCAAATTTCGCTGTCCACCCTTTGGTTAGGCCATAACCGCGTTGATCAGGTGCGACGACGTAGTACCCTTCATCAGCAATAGAGGGCATAATTTTCCGCCAGCTATAAGCAAGTTCTGGAAACCCATGCAGTAAAATCACACAAGGAGTATTATTATCTCTGGAGCCCGCCTCCAGTATATGCATTTCAAGGCCATTACCATTTTTTAACATGCGAGAGGAGATCCCAATAGAATGAGTTTCTTGCTTAAGGATCTGTAAGGGCGTCATTCCTGATGGGCCCTCCACCTTGTCCAGATGAGGATATTGGTAGGAAATAGGTTGCCTCCTAAAATGTTTTGAAAGAAAAGGTCACTTTGTTTGATCTTCGTTTATTTTTTTGAGAATCCGAAATTCGTTTAATCCAGTGACACATTAATTTAGTATCTAAACTCGCTTTAAGAAATTATTAAATATAGTGGATGATCACTTTGATGTTATGACAAAACTATTGCTACTTCGTCATGGAAAATCAAGTTGGCAGCGTCCCTTTATAAACGATATTGATCGTCCGTTAAACAGGAGGGGACATTGTGCAAGTAAGAAAATAGCAAAATATATATACGAATTAGGTTTTTTACCCGATTTTATCTTGTGTTCCCCCGCTCGGCGCACACGCGAAACGTTAGGCCACGTTACACCTGCTTTTGCCCACGAGTATCGAATTTTGCTCGAACCAAAACTTTATTCTGGAGGTGCAATAGAATTATTGGACTGTCTTCTATCCATTGGCGACGGTTGCAATTCAGCAATGTTGATTGGGCACAATCCAGGAATAAGTGAACTTTCAAATTTAATTCTAAATACTGGTCCGAGAGATCAAGTACACTCTATAAAGCGGAAATTTCCAACCGGAGGCTTAGCGGTTTTTAATTTCAATGTGCCTTGGTCAGACCTTGGCCCCGCCAGTGCAGATCTCCAACAGTTTGTTTTACCAAAAAGTCTTAAATCAAATGACTCATAAAGTTTTTGGTGCTAATCAATTCCACTACTTAATATCGGTATTCTAACTTCAGCTCCCTTTTTTTCGGCCGAAAGGTATCCGGCATAAATTGTTGTGATTGCGTCAGCCGCAAGGCTAATGCCCGACTGCACAGTGCCTCCATGGGCGACTACATGATAAAACTCCTCAATTTCTTGCGGAAAACCGTTACTGTGATCTTCGTCTGGTGAAGGGTTGGTCCATCCTTGTTTGGTACCAATTTTTTCAACCACATAGATGTCATCGAATGCTGCATCCATAGGATTATATGTTTCCATTTGATTGTTCGGATTAATTTTGCAGGTAGTGCGATGATTGTTAGCAACTATTTCCAACCAATTATGAATTCCTCCCATTATGATTTCAGAAGAAAAAATATCACAAACTGATCCGTCCTCAAATACAACATGCATAAGTGAAAGGTCTTCGACATCACGATAATTAGTCCTTAAGTGCCCAAGATCAATGTAACTTGGCATTTGCGTAATATTATGGATCCTAGCACTGACCGTTTTGGGTTGAATAGGAACTCCAGTTCGGTTGTATCCTTCGACTCGTTTCAGGTATAAGGCTGCAGTCAATGGATGACAGCCTTTTCCTATCATCGAACCTCCCCCTGCTAGGCTCCAGTCCCCATATGCAGCCGAGTGTGATCCAGAGTGTGCTTCTTCACCATGCATCCACAAAATCTGAGCGTCTGTCTTTTTTATTATTTCCCGCTCCTTCTGAATTGCTGGTGAATAGACCCAATTCTCTGCATAAAATAACTTGGCATCAGAGTTTTTTTCAGCTGTTCGCATCCTATCAATACTAGCAACAGCCATATCTAGTGACAGTTGTTTTGAGGCATCTAGTCCATTGAAATTGGCGCTTCCATCTCCAAAATATCCAGTCATCGGTTTTTCTACTATTACGTGAGTACCGTTTTGCAAAGCCGATATCGCTATTGTTTCATGTGTGGCTGGTGGGGAGCATATGTGGACCACATCGGCATCATCAATCAGTGAGTCTAAATCATTCCAACGTTTAATTTTCCGGTTGTTTGCAAAGGCTTTTGCGTGAGTTTGGTTCGGAGAGTAGACACCCAGTAATTCACTTCTTACGCCATAAACTCTTTGAATTGCGTTGAAATGAAAGGCTGCTGCGAAGCCAGAACCAATTATACCAGAACGGACGGTCGGTTTTTCCACTTGTAGGCCTGTAAGTTGTTAAAATATTAATTTTTGATGAAAGCGGCGAAGTTATTCTCTCGGAGTAACAAAATAATCATATCGGTTTCCTGATTTTACGGTTATTTCAACCCCAACGGTGTCTCGCATTACTGTAAGCGGTATAATAGTTCCTGCTTCTCCTAACCCCCAAATTTTTTGGTACATGTGGGCAAGATTGTTAATGGGTTCTCCATCAACCCGCAAAATAACGTCTTCCAGTTCTAGCCCAGAACGTTGGGCGGGCCCTCCAGGCGTTACGTGTACGATGGCTAGACCTGTCTGTGTCTCAGCAGTGAACATACCCAACCATGGTCGGACTGGTTTTGCCGAGCGGCCAGTCTCAACGAGAGCACCAAGAATGGGTTTTAAAAGTTCGACTGGAATAAACATATTACCCTGTTCGAGTTCTGGAATTCTTCCCGCATCTTCAACTAATAGGGAGCCTATGCCATAAAGCAAGCCATCTGACCCTACTAATGGGGTTCCGCTCCAATTTGGATGAGCAGGTGTCGTAAAGATAGCGTTTCCAATGAAATATTCCCAGTATCCGGCAAATTCTCGTCTGTCGCTTACTTTAACTTCAATCCAATGGTTTTTGCCCCCATTTGCTGCCGCAATCATTTCAGTGCCTGGTTTTAAGAGTGTTGAGTCACCGAAACTAATAGGTGTTAGGCCGAGGGGATTTCGGGCACGTGCAAGCCCAAACCCAGATTCAAAATCATATGCCACATAATCGGCATCATCCCATTGTCCTTCCTTTGTCATTACCTGAATAGTTCGAGATTCGAGTAATAAATAGCCGACCGTTAGTATTAATCCGTCAGAACTAATTACGGCAGCATTCCCCTCACGCTCTAGACCAAGATAAGGTGCTGTATGTGCTTCAGAGGGAATTTTTGTTCGAACAGAAGTTGTGAACTCGGAAGTTAGTTTCCCGGATAAGTGGTCCAAATTTCCTGTGGATGATGATATCGGAATATCTGAGTATAGGCGCGACGCAAATATTTTGGGGGTGCTGTGCCCGTTGAGCTTTCCCCCATTTTTGTTTTCGTTGTCTGCCACTGGTTAGTTCCATCCCTGAAGAGAAAACCTAAGTAGTAATGAGTCTCTGCTTCATCAGAAACTATTCCTTGCGTCTGCTTAGTTCAAGCATCACTCTATCCCCTCAAAATCATATTCATTAGCTTAGTGACCTAGACGAAAATTCAATCTCAATTCTCGCCATTGTTCATATTTCGCCAGAGGAAGGCCACGCAGAACTTTAGTCTTACGCACAGCACGGTAGGCACTTTCAACCAAGGCCTGATACTTTATATCAGTATTGGTTCGTGTCCCTTTAAATTGGATGTTATGAATCTCTCCTGTTTCACCTACGAAGACGTGCAGAAGTACTGGCTGTAATTCCATGCTTTCGGTATTGGGGGGGGGATGCCAGTTGGTCACTATTTGTGAGTGTATCAACTGACTGTATTTGCCATCGAGCGTTGGGTCTTGAGTTTTAACTGACATATAATTAGCTGTTGGCAGTTTGTCGTTTTTGTCTTCTCTACTAATTGGGACTATTTTTCTTTGCTGGTCCTCAATTTCTTCGATTCTCTGCATAATCCAAACAAATCGATCAACAGCAGATTCTTCTGTCGGTGCTGTAACAAAAGAGGGGGCGTCGTGAGTTGTTGGAATCGTCAATGGTTTAGTTTGGCTATGGCTTGTCGGTTCCGACGAGTTTGGCGCTGGGTGAATCGTTGTTCCTTTCAAGGGTATGGGTATTGAAATTGTTGATAAAAGACCTTGGTTTGTTGCAGCGATAGAGATCATATGGAGGTTCTTTATGGAAACGGGTGCCGGTATTACGGTTAGCTTTTTAAGGCCCGATTGCTTCTTTGGTCGCCAAACTTTTAGAATTTCGTTATTTGTGATCCACTCTTGCATTCTTGGAGAAGAAACCAAAGTACCTTGACCGACTAACGAACTCTCAATGCTGACGTCAATTGGCTGAGGTTTTGAGACAGTTCGATATGCGATGAAATTATTGCGTTTTAAAGAGTTCTGATGCACCGAATTTTCTAGGCCTCCGTCCATGCCGGGAAGCGGTGGAATGCCCATGTAGCTGGTCTTCTGCAATTCCGTGGGTGGGGTTGGACTTTGAGTTATATTAATAGTTCCGGCCCCCGTTCCTGTTAAATCGGGAAATGGCGTCAGAGTAATTAAAGTCATAACTTGATCAGGAGTGGCTATTTTTTCAACTTTTGTAGCTGGAAACGTCACTATGGATTCTTTGGAAAGCTCTAGAATATCAGCCGGGACCTTTCCTTCGACTAGGCTCGATGCCGGTGATACATGATGGAATATCTTTGGTGAAGAATTGGATTTGACCGTGGTGAATGTAGGTTCAATCATCGGTGTCTGACTACTATTTGTCGAAGGCAAAAGGTTTATATAGATTACCTCCGCAGCAGAAATAGAATCGGACAAAACTTCAATTTTTATCCAATACAGCAATGGCATGAGAAGCATGACTGCTAGTAAAGCCGCGATATTTAGGTGACATACAGTTACCGAACTCATCAGTTTATCACGGTGGCTAGGGATATGTTGAGGCATGTTGAGTTTTAAATTAAACAATTTTTTGATTTTAAGACATTACTTACATTAATTGATTTCTCTTCTGGCACCATCGATCGGTGCTTAAAAGTACTATAAGTAATGTAACTAACGGATTTTAAATAAAAAATAATGTTTTCCTTCTTTGCCCTATGTGTCCTTATTTGTATTATTCCGAATTGAACTTGGGTGATGGTTCGTATGGCGTGTGTGCTTCACCCGACCAGTGTTAGAAAAGAATGGCAGTAAAAATAATGTTAGACCCGAGAGGACAGCTGTACCTATTGTTACGTCGTTAAACGCCATGATCATTGCTTGGCGCGTTGCCATCTCTACCAGAAGTGTTATTCCTGCTTGGTCGGATGTTGGAGAATCACCATACCGTTTTTGAAATAGTTCTGACAGTCTTGGTATCGTTTCGACAACAGACGGTTGATCAAAGGAAACGGAATCCGCAATCTCCGAATAGTGTCGCATAGTGTTGTTTTCTAGCGCATTACTTCCAACCGCAATTGCTACAGCCGCTCCAAGCCGCATAACCAAATTAAATAAAGCACTCGCGTTCTTTACTTGGTCTGTTGGAATAGATCCAAGCGCCAAAGTGACTACTGAAAGCCAACAGCATTGAGAGGCTAACCCCCGGATTACTTGGGGTAGAACTAGATCAGTGAATCCCTGTTCCCCTGTTAATTGTCCTTGTAGCCAAGTTCCAATAGCCATACCGGAAAAACCGATTAGAGCCACCCAGCGTATATGCAGGATCCGCATAAGTAGGCCTGCTATAGGGGTTGAAAGGACCATTGAAATCCCCAGGACTACTACGATGGTACCAATTTCTAAAGTATCTATTGCTCGCACCTCGGCAAGATAAAGAGGTAAAAGAAACAGAGGGACGTATAAAATTGCTCCAAAGACGAAAGCGTAAAAACAACCTACCGAAAAACTTCGATGTAAGAATGCTCCCAAGTCTACAACAGGAAATTGGCAAGTTAATTCTCTCCAAAAAAACAAGTAAGCCGACACACCTGCAATAACACTAAGGAACACTATCAAATTCGACTCATACCAACCTTGTCTACGTCCTTCTTCTAGAACAACCAGGAGGCATAGTAGTGAGGTGGCAGCTAGGCTGATCCCAATAAAATCGATATTCCGAGATAAAGTAAATTGAGCCTTGTCAATTTTGATTAGTAAAGCGGAGGCGATCATGAGTATAAAACCGGATGGTACACTGATCCAAAACATCCATTGCCAAGATAAAACATCTGTTATCCAGCCCCCAAGAATTGGGCCGGCAGCAGAAGAAGTTACCATGCAAAATGAAATAATAGTCATAACAGTGGTGTGTCGGTGTTGAGGGAAAATAGTATAAACTGCTGCAAAAACGAGCGGCATTAAAGCTCCAGCGCTGAATCCTTGAAGTGCGCGAAAGCAAATCATACTCTCAATACTCCAGGCATTTGCGCAGCCCAGGCTCGCTAGGCTGAAAAAAGCTAGGCAAACAGTATACAACCATCTTGTTGAAACCATTCGTGACAACCAACCCGATAGTGGTATCATTATCACTTCTGCAATTAATGCAGATGTGAGCACCCAACTTATCTGGTCTGGGCTGGCGGCGAGTCCTCCTTGGATTTCTTTAAACGAACTATTCACAATTTGTATGTTTGTTAACCCTAGGTAGGTCGCTAAACACATTATCCCGAACGCGATGATGTCACGAGTGGATGGGGTGGCATGCGTACTGACGTTCATGTCACTACTTTAATAAGTGGGGATAAGCACATTAAATTGCAGTTCAAGATAACAAAAATTTGTGACGCTGGCTCACCAACCTGGACCCCCGGGTCGCCAAGCATGTGTTGTGTCAACTGAAGTATCTTTACCCGGCTTCGCTAGTCCTTTCTGAGCAAGCTTATGCCGGATGAGGGCAATGTGTTCGCGACCCCAGAACAGCTCTTTATCAAAGATGTAGGTGGGAACACCAAACACACCTTGTTTTTCTGCATCAATTTGAATCCGGTCAAGCAGGATGCGTCCTTCTTCCATCATATAATTATCGAATTTGGAGACATCGGCCCCGACTTCCACTAAAATTTGTTTGATGGCTTGTTGGTCTTCAATGTTAAGTTCACGGCGCCAGAAACGCTCATATACTTGAAGATTGTACTCTCCAACGACGTTTTGTTCTTGTGCGTAAAGAAGCCCTATACCAGCTATAGATGAATCCCAGATTTTGCGTGGGCCACGGATGGTCAAGCCACACAGATTAGCGTAGCGTCGAGCATCCATATAAGAGTAACGCACTCGGCGCCACTGATGAGGAGAGCGATTCTGCTCTATTACCACACCGTTCTCATCGACTTTTGCGCTGCCTAGGAAATCAGGGATATCTAATGTATAGGGTAGCCATTGCAATGATACATTAAAGTCACGTTGCAAGGTAAGAGTGGGCTGTATGGCTAAATAAGCATATGGACTTTTATAATCAATATAGACCGTGAGAGGCTCAGCTACCATCATTGTCGATCCTTGTCTTGTGTTTATCATGCATGCTACTGACCTTTACTAGGTTTTCATCTATCATAATAGCGAATGTTTTCGTATGCTCCGTAGCGTTATTCAGTCGTAATTGGAGTCGCTTTCGGACCCGATGCTGTCAATTTGCCACTGATCAATAATTGTAAAAGGATGGTTGCTTAAGTGAAGAAATGCTATCCGCTTGCGCATCATGTTCTACTCTGTTTATTCTTTTTCTGCAGTACTTGCCTGGCAAATAATGATAGGACAATACCTTTTTATCCCGAATTTCAGGAAGTTCGAGGGAACTTACTTTTAGAGACCCGCTTATTTCCAGAAAGCGCAGCTTTTTCTGGTCAGTCCAGAAACGATGCTTCTATAGTGTTGGCACCAGAATATTACGCTGAATGGCCTGGTGTTACGAGTCTTACAGTGTCACCTTTTTTGCGAGTTGATACTTCTGATGCGCGACGGACGCATTTTGATATGCGGGAATTGTTTTTGAGAACGGGACATAGTGACTGGAGTGTCGGTGTCGGATTTGGCAAAGTTTTCTGGGGCACCACAGAATCAAAGCATCTCGTGGATATAATCAACCAAACCGATCTCATAGAGAGTCCCACTGGAGAACACAAATTTGGGCAGCCCATGCTAAATCTTTCCTTCAGTCAGGATTGGGGTTTTTTAGATGTTTACATAATGCCTTACTTCAGAGAAAGAATTTTTCAATCACGGAGTGGGCGGTTGCGTGCCGGTGTGTTGGTCGATGACGGTCAGACACAATTTGATAGTGATTTAGGGAAATATCATCCAGATATATCTGTTCGATATAATAACAGTGTTGGTCCTTGGGATATTGGCTTAGCCCAATTCTACGGTACAAGTCGTGATCCAACCCTCAATAATTCGGGACAAAGTAAGGACGGTGATCTGGTGCTTTTGCCCGACTATGAACTAATTCATCAGACAGCTATTGACATTCAATACACGGTCGGATCATGGCTTTGGAAATTGGAAAGCTTATTCCGTCGAGGGCAGAAAAACGCACTCGGAAACGAAGAGCAGTTCTTTTCCTCTGTTGGAGGGTTTGAATATAATTTTTTTGGTGCTCTGACTAGCAAAGCAGATGTAGGGGTGCTTCTTGAATACATGCGTGATAGCCGGTTGAATAGATCGACCGATCCACTGGAACACGACATCTTTTCTGGGCTAAGGTTGACCTTAAATGACGAAGCCGATACCCAAGCTTTGGCAGGTGTTGTTCAGGATATTTCGGACAGCACGAGGCAAGTAATTATAGAGGCTAGTAGGCGGCTAACTGACACCGTTCGCCTCAATGTGAATATACAGTATTTTGCTTCGGTAGAAGACGGAGATGTGTCGAGTGATTTGAAAGGTGATGACTTCATTAGATTCGAATTGGCCTATTATTACTAAAGGTGTACATTTCAGAGTGGACTTCGAGAGCATTGCTCGGTTCTGGAGACTCTGTATATATTCTTGAAATATATGAAGTTGCTTTTTAAGTTACGGCCTGCGGCAGCCTATACGGATGATGGCTTGCCGAGGTGCGAGTGAGAGATTATTGGTATTTCTTGGCAAGAACAAAAAGTTGATAAGCCGCGGTGTGCGGATGGAGAAAGAGTAAGGTCAATGAGTGCGCTGATTGAAGTTACGTCAGTTTCAAAACATTTTGGTTCCATTAAAGCGGTTGAAGGCGTGTCATTTTCTGTAAATCGTGGCGAAGTACTGGGGTTTCTCGGACCTAATGGAGCTGGTAAGTCCACGACAATGCGAATGATAACAGGGTTTTTGAGACCAAGCTCAGGCCGTGCCAGTATTTGTGGATATGATCTAGCAGAGGAGCCTATTAAAGCAAGAGCACAGCTGGGTTATTTACCTGAGGGCGCTCCATTATATGGGGACATGACGGCTATTGAGTTCCTTCGATTTGCCGCAAGCGTAAGAGGGTTATCCACAGAAAAAGCCTCCGAAAGAATAAACTGGGTCGTGGGTCAGCTTGGTTTAGGACCCGTTTTGGTCCAGCCGATAGAAACACTTTCGAAGGGGTTTAAAAGAAGGGTTGGACTGGCCCAGTCTGTGTTGCATGACCCAGATGTCCTAATCCTTGATGAGCCGACGGATGGTCTAGATCCAAATCAGAAGCACGAAGTCCGAGCGCTCATTAGGGCAATGTCTGCGCATAAAGGGATTATCATATCCACCCATTTACTGGAGGAAGTGGATGCTGTTTGTACAAGGGCAATGGTAATCAATCGTGGCAAAGTGATCATAGATTGTACACCAGAGGAACTTGCTTCTCGATCTCGTCACCGGAATGCGGTAACGGTGTGTGCTTTAACGAATACGGGTGGTGATCTTCGTGTCACGTTAGAAGGATTGCCAGGGGTCGTGGGTGTCGAAGCCGCGCCGGTTGCTTCCGGTGCGGCCCGCTTCGTAGCTTTTCCAAAGGATGGAAAATCAATCGTTAGTGACGTAACGAGCCATTTGTTGGAGAAGGGGTGGCAAATAGAGTCACTCGATGTGGATAGTGGTAGGCTTGATGAAGTCTTTCGTGAACTTACTACAGGGAGCTCCACAGCCCCGCAATAAGGGTGGTGTAATAGTAATGATTCAAATTTTGAGCATTTTCCGACGTGAGTTTTCTGGCTATTTTTCTACGCCGGTTGCGTATGTGTTTATCGTTATTTTCTTGTTTCTAAATGGTATTTTCACTTTTTTTATGGGTGACCTGTACGCACGGGGCCAAGCAGATTTAGAGCCATTTTTTACCTGGCATCCCTGGCTATATTTATTTTTAGTCCCGGCGCTTGCCATGCGACTTTGGGCTGAAGAAAGGCGCGTCGGCACCGTGGAGCTTTTGATGACACTTCCTGTTACTGTGTGGCAGGCTGTGCTTGGAAAGTACCTGGCCGCTTGGGCATTTACTGGTATCGCTCTGTTCTTAACCTTTCCGGTCTGGATTACCGTGAATTACCTAGGTCAACCAGATAACGGTATAATTTTAGCTGCATATATTGGAAGTTTCCTCATGGCTGGTGCATATCTTTCTATTGGGGCGTGTATTTCTGCTATGACGAAAAACCAGGTAATTGCATTTGTGGTCGCTGTCGTGGTGTGTTTTCTGTTTACTATTACGGGTTTACCATTGGTAACAAATTTATTTGATGGATGGGCTCCACAGACAGTAATTGATACCGTTAGTTCACTGAGTTTTATTACAAATTTTCAAAGCATATCTCGTGGTGTAATTGATGCACGAAATTTAGTTTATTTTGGCTCTTTAATCTTTTTCTGGCTCTTTTTGAATACTTTGGTAGTTGGAAACCGTGATGGAGCATAAGGAATGTATCCGATGAATAATTGGCCAGGAAACAAAAAATCATTATTTGCGGGTATCGCCTTTCTGCTTGCAATTTTAATACTGATTTCCATCAACCTTCTCAGTAACACTATCTTTCGTAATCTACGAGTGGATCTCACACAGGATAAATTATTTACCTTGTCTGATGGTACAAAATCGATGCTAAGTACTCTCGAAGAGCGGGTACTATTACGGCTTTATTTTTCTCAAGATCTGGCAAATGAATATCCATCAATCAGGGACTACGCCCGTCGAGTTGAGGATATGTTGACAGAATATGTTGCGGCCTCTGATGGTATGATAACCTTTGAAATCATGAACCCGGAGCCATTCTCGAATATTGAAGATGATGCCGTTGGGTTTGGGTTGCAAGGCGTTCCGGTCGATGCAGCAGGTGACAGACTATACTTTGGTCTGGTTGGAACCAATACTATTGATGAGCTTTCCGTTATTGAATTTTTTAGGCAGGAACGCGAAGCTTTTCTCGAGTACGATTTAACCCGGCTGGTCTATGAAATAGCGACTGCACAAAAGCCTGTGGTTGGAGTTGTTTCTGCGTTGCCGATCTATGGAGGTCCCGGGAATCCGCAAGCGGGAGAGCCCGCGTACAAGCCGGAATGGGTTTTGATTAGTCAGCTCGGGCAAATTTTTGATTTGCGCCAAGTGAATTTGGATGCATCACCGATCGATAATGATATTAATGTTTTATTAATAATACACCCTAGTGGTATGACGGGTGCTGCAAGCTATCAGATTGACCAATTCGTGCTGCAGGGTGGGCGCGCGATGGTATTTGTTGATCCTCTGTCTGAAGAAAGTGCGAAAACGCCAGATCCCGAGAATCCCCTAGCTCCGAAGGGATCAAACATGCCTGACTTGTTCAAAGCTTGGGGGTTAGAACTAGTTCCAGGTATGCTCGTCGCTGACTCTCGCGCTGCACAGAGGGTTCAGACATCAGATCAGGGCAGGTCTGTAATATTGCCTTATTTACCTTGGCTATCTCTAGAGACTCCGAACTTCAATCCAGACGAGGTTGCAACAAGTCAACTCGGACGTATAACCTTGAGGAGTGCTGGGAATATAAAAGCAATCGAAGGTGCAACAACTGAATTTGTACCGCTCCTTCAAAGTTCTTCTGAGTCTATGATGATTGAGCGCTTTTATGTACAGTTTGGAGGTAATCCGCAGGCGTTGCTGGAAAAATTTGAATCTCAGGGAACTCGATATGTAATGGCGGCCCGCCTCTCTGGTCCTGCGGTTTCAGCTTTTCCAGAAGGACCTTTAGGTGACGAGCCCGATTCTGAGGGAGTTCGAAAACCATTGGCGGGAGTTCCTGAGGATCACGTAGCGGAATCATCGGAACCCATTAACGTTATTGTTGTTGGTGATACTGACATGTTGATAGACGCGTCGTGGGTTCAAAGTCAACAATTCTTGGGCCGTGTACTAAATCTGCCTGTAGCAGATAACGGCGCTTTTGTAGCGAATGCTCTTGAGTTGCTGGGTGGAGGGTCAAGCTTGGTAGGTTTACGAACGAGAGGAACCGGTCAGAGGCCCTTTGAAGTGGTTGACGAGTTACAACGAGAAGCAGAGTTGCAGTTCCGCGAAACAGA
The DNA here is from genome assembly GCA_964515905.1 of uncultured Rhodospirillaceae bacterium. Taxonomy (GTDB): domain Bacteria; phylum Pseudomonadota; class Alphaproteobacteria; order UBA7887; family UBA7887. The sequence continues at coordinate 14,686 of CAZEWK010000095.1, forward strand.
AAGCGGTTTGCAACGTCGTCTTGAGGAAACAGAAAAGAAGATTTCCGAAATGAGAAGTGCCGGTGGTGCTAGCGTAGAAATGTTATCAGCCGAAGAAGCCGAAACAATTGCGGCTTTTCAGAGAGATATGCTGAGTATCCGTAAAGAATTGAGGGAAGTGCGCCATGAGTTGCGTAAGGATATTGAGGGTTTGGGTACCATTTTAAAAGTGATTAACATTGGCGGTATCCCAGTTCTGGTTGGTTTTATTGCCATTTTTGTTTCTTTAATACGTCGAAGATATCGGAGACGTGCCCTTGAAATGGGGTAATGATGCCATTGAGAAATTTAGACTTACCATGCGATGTGATGAGAGAACATGAAACGTAATAGTGTTGTACGACTAGCTGTAGTTGCTGTTGCTATAACCGCATTAGCGATTTTTGCTGTGCAAGAGCAGATGTCTAAGACAAAACCGGCCGAGGGCAGTGGCCGAATGTTTAGCGGTTTGATTGATGACGTTAATATGGTGTCAGCAATCGAGGTCAACAGTGGGGAAGAAGTGTTTACGATTACTCGGTCCGAAAAAGATTGGGGAGTAGTTGAGAAGTCCAGTTATCCGGTCAAATACACGTTAGTAAAAGAACTAATCCTAGGGATAGCGGAATTGGAGCTGGTTGCTGCTAAGACGAAAGATCCTGGGCGTCACGAAGCACTTGGTCTCAAATTGCCCGGGGCGACGGATAATGGTGGTGCCATTCTTGTAACCCTATTGAGTGATGAAGGTACAGTTTTAGCCGACTTATTGGTTGGTAATACTTTCCGTCCTGGTGATCCGAGACGTTACGTTCGGCATCCTGACCAAGATCAAACTTGGCTAGGAGGTGGAGGGGTTGATGTAGGCAGGGAGCCACTAAATTGGGTAGAAACTATACTCACACAGATTAGGCATGACAGAGTGCGAAGTGTTGAATATATCAATGCGGTGGGAGATCGATCTGTGCTAGAGCGGGAGGATAGATCTGGTTTTAACTTTACCTACCTTAACATGCCCGATGGCATGCGCTCTCTTTCGTCGAGTAAAGTCAATACTATAGCTGGAGCACTTGCCTTTTTAAATTTTAACGATGTCGCAAAGGTTACCGATTTTGATTTTAATAGTGACACTGTAATTGTGGCTATCTTCACTACCTGGGATGGACTGGTAGTTCGAGTTTCTACGATTGAGCAAGATGGTAAAAACTGGGCAAAGATTGAAGCAACCTTCGATGAGGGGCTTGCTGATCCTATCGAAGTTTCTGATGACGCCGATGTAGCTATAGACGGCTCCGAGGGCGAAGAAACAGACGTCATAGATCCTCACGAGGTGGTCCGAGTTGAAGCAAGGGAGATTTCCGATCGTACCAAGGGCTGGGTGTATTTATTTGATGACACAAAATATTCGGAACTGCGCCGAGGCGCTGACGATTTCATAGAATTAGATATTCCTGATGACGCTGAAAACCCGGAAGGCGAGGTATCGGACTAGTCCAGTGTGTTCATTTATCGATTTTATCCGGTGACAACATTGGTGAACCCATGGATCTTGTGTCTCTTAGTCCCCAGCTGCCGCTATCGACTGTGCTGATGAATGAGTTTATAACGCTGTTAAACAAATCTGGGTCTTCCAAATTGATCGTGTGACCACTCCGTGGCAGGACGCTAAGCCCGGCACTCGGAATGGTGCGCTTTAAATAAATAGCTGGTTCCAGGCACGGTTCGTCTTCGTCGCCAGTAACGATTAGGGTAGGAACTTCTAAAACCTTAAGCTTGCCAGCTAAATCGTATAATGAAGGCCGAGTTTTCTGGTAACCACGCATAGTATTAGAGGCACCCACTGCCGAGTGTTCTCCTAACTGACGCTTAAATTCGGCCCAACCTCGGGGGTTCCGGTTTTGAAACTGGACCCGAGTGCTTGCTATCGAGTAAAATTCCGCAACAGCCTTGGATCCGTTCTGATCATATTCTTGTGCTATTTTTTCAGCCTCATTTATAAATTGGTCTCGATCCACTTTATGGGCGCCGTATCCGCAACCGGTTACCGACAAGCTAAGTGCACGGCTGGGGTTTCGTAACCCGACATGTAGGGTGGCAAAACCGCCCATAGAAAGTCCAACTATATGAGCTTTATCAATTCCTAGGTGATCGAGAACACTAATAGCGTCATCCGCCTGATTCTCTTGCTTATAAGATTCGATATCTTCAGGAACGTCGGATGGTGGGTAACCTCGTGCATTGTAGGAAATACAACGATACCGGTTAGAAAAGAACCGCATTTGAGGCTCCCAACTGCGATAATCACCAGCAAATTCGTGAAGGAATATGATGGCTGTTCCAGTGCCAACCTCTTCGTAGTACAGTTTCACACCGTTTGCATTCGCATAAGGCATAATGGTGATTCCCTTTCATTTACAAATCTGCTCTTTGAGTGAACTCGCAAATAGCATAAGCATTAGCAAGTGGTCAAAAAATAAAAAACTCTTTTGTTGTAATAGAAAGAGGCCATCTTCCTTTTAGAAACAAATCAAATTTTAATTTCGCCGGTTTTGTACTGCTATCAATTTCAAATATGCTAAGTAATGCCTCATAGGCGGATTCCGCTGCGGCCCCGCTTGCTGCTTTTGAGAGCCATACGTCTTGGCAAGCGCCGTATGCCAGTTTGGATGCGCGATCCGAAGATTTGGCTATTTGGGTAATGCAAGCCTCCAGAAAATCAGAACGAATATCTAAATCACCTCCAATGTCATGCTCCCGGCTGATATTTTCTCGAGCCTGCATTTGGGAGGTTAAAATATCACGGTCCCATTCTCGATTTCGGGTTGCAGAGCGCACATCACTCCACTTTTCGATCGAACAAACGCTTAACTGTTCCCTATTGATACTATCTAAATAACTGTCGATCCGTGATTGGGTATTAATATCTAGATCTTTTCCTACTGAGTGGAACCAAGGAAAAGATTCTAGAGAAGTGGAAAACTTTTCTATAAGTCCAGAGTATTTCGGTGGGCAGTCCATATTTTCTATGGTGAATCTACATTGGTGGGTAGAGTCAAATGTAACTCCGATACCACGGCATTTGCTCGAGTCATAAAATCAGCCTTCATTGCCTCATTTTTACGCTGTTTGATTCCCCATTTCCGAAACACCTCGTTATTATGCGAGTTGGCCTTACCAAAAAACGCGGGTAACATAGGAAAGTATTGGTTAATAGCTGTTTGAACTTTGTATCTGCCGGAATCTGTGTCGCATAATTCCTTGCAAAAGTCCTTCCCAAACTGTGCGTGGAACCGCTCCTCCGGCATGGTCATGCGGGCCAACTGACGTAGTGGGTGAAAGCTACATTGTGCTAAATCCTCTACCTGGATGATTTCTGCCAAATCCGCTAGTAATTTAATGACACAAAACTCTTCCCAAGTTTGTAGTGGGAATTCAAAAATTGATAATGGTGTTTTTTGGTCAGGAGTCATGGTATCTGATTCTATTCCCAGTTCCACTCCTAGATCTCGGAATCGAACATGATGACCGTACTCCTCCATGGCTACCCGGCAGGTAAGCCATTTTGAATACGGGTCCGGCGCCAGACGGATGGCCGGTTCGTCGAAAACTTGTGCGCCGTAGAGTTCGTTAACAGCGTGACTAATTACAATTTTTCTTACAGCCATTTGAAATTCGTCAGGCATAGTATGAAATTGTTCCACCGTTTTGACCTGGACAATTGCCGCCATAATTATGTTCCTAAATTATTGGTTCAGAGTTGAAGGCTTCTAAGTCCGTTTCCAACGGAATAAACTGCGGCTTCAGTTTTTTATGAATTGCTTCTGCGAGATTTTCGACTGTCCAGTTGTTATGCACGTTAACTATTTGAGTTTTTGGGCGTGGTTGGTTAAATAGAAAAACTTCCCTGCCTCGCACTGCGAAAAGTTGTCCCGACACATCTTGCGCGCTGTCTCCACACAGATAATTTACAAACGTAGCAACATGAGAAGCACTTAAACGCAAGGATCGTTCTTTGTATTGTGACTGAATCTCATTCATGGGTTTAATGCTCTCCGTCACTCGAGTGGATGCAAACGGAGCTATAGCATTACACGTAATATTACTTTGCGCCATGTCTAGCGCAACGGTTCGAGTTAGGCCAAGCAAGCCTGCTTTTGCGCTTGCATAAGCCGCTTGCCCATAGTTTCCATAGAAACCAGCTGTTGATGTGATATTAACGATTCGTCCATGTTTATAGTCTGTGTTTCTTTTGTATTGGTCGCGAAGGAATGGGGTTGTTGCAGCAAGAATGTAGAAGGGTCCCGAAAGATTGGTAGCGATTACTTCGTCCCAATCCGAGGAAACACCTTTAAAAATAAAAGAATCCCTTATTATGGCAGCATTATTGATGACTATATCAATCTGTCCAAAGGTTTCTAAGGCCGACTGGACTAACCTTTTTGCGCTATCAGTGCTGTTTACACTTTCAGCAAATGTGGTGGTGGGGCCGTTAATCTGAGATGCAGCCAATTCGACTACAGATTCATCAAGATTGGTTCCGTTAATAGAAGCGCCATTGTCTGCGAGCACGACATTGGCTCCAGATTCTGACAAAGTTTTTGCGATAGCGAATCCTATTCCGCGGGCAGCTCCAGTAACTATTGCTGTGCGCTTGTGAAGTCCGCCGCTCATTGATCGTTTTCCAGAGCAGTTTTTTCAAGTTCTGTATAAAAAGCGTCGGCATGACAGTCCTCACGACGAATCCCTATCAATTGGAATTTTTGAACCGCAGTTTCAACCATAGCGGGCGGACCAGCGATATAGGCTTTGCAACCATCAAGGTCATCGAAGTCAGTTAAGACAGCATCCGTTACGAGGCCAGTCCGATAATCACTCCCGATTTCAGCCGGTTCATCGGACAACACCGGCACGAAATAAAAGTTAGAATGATCTTGTGCTAGATTTATAAGTTCCTCGTTGCAGTATAAGTCGCGTTGGTTCCGAACCCCAAAATATACGTAAATGCTTTGTTTCATTCCAATTTTTAGAGCTGTATTTACAATAGATCTTATGGGCGCAAAACCCGTTGAACCGGCGACAGCGATAATTGGCCCTCTATGCAGTTCGCGCAAATAAGATATACCGTGAGGTCCTTCCGCTTTTAAACTATCACCAATTTTAAGTTTATCAAAAACGTGATTGCTTACTTTTCCATCAGAAATTTGGCGAATGTGAAACTCAAGAAGATCTTCTCCGGGAAGGTTTGCCATGGAAAAATCCCGAGCTGGTAACCCAGGAAAAGTCAACGTGACATACTGGCCGGGCGAAAAGCTTAGTGGCGCTCCATCCAGCACCGCAACTTTTATAGCGGTAATATCGTGGGTTACTTTGCTTATTTTTTGAATTTGGCCACTCATGGTTCTGTGGGGATGTGAAACGACTTCATCTTGATCCAAGGGGCTAATTTCGCAGTCGGACAAAGGCATAGCCCGGCAGGCCAGCACTAATCCGTGTTCTCGCTCTGAATCTTCTAAGGCAAATGTCGAATATGGTGCTAAGTCGATATTTCCAGAAAACAAGCGCGACTTGCAGGCTCCACAATTACCTGACTGGCACCCGCAAGGGTAATCAATTTTTGCAGTCAATGCGGCATCTAATATCGTCTGGCCATCCTCGACTTCCAATTCTAAACCGAATGAACGGAAAATAATTTTGTGTTTCACCGGCTAACCATTCCTTTAGTTAAAATTCAAAAAATATTTCAAGTAACGTGCTATAACATGTAATACAAGAGTGTATATAGTGTGCTGGACACGGATGGTTGAAAACCCCTACAGTTCTAAGTTGTTTACAGGAATAGTAAAAGTTTGAGCAAATGGGTACCACAAAAACCGAAATCGACGAGCGAGAGAAATTTTACCAAGATATTGGCGGTCATAATATGGCCCCGTTATGGGAAGTCTTTCGATCGTTGGTTACTCCACAGCCCGTAACTCCTGCCAGACCTCACTGCTGGCATTATCGAGACGTTCGGGATTGGGTCCTTCGGGCTGGAGACATTATTTCAGCTCGTGAGGCTGAACGACGCGTATTGGTGTTGGAAAACCCCGGTTTGCGTGGGCAAACCAGAATTACGAATTCACTTTACGCTGGTTTACAGCTGATATTGCCTGGCGAGGTAGCGCCTAGCCACCGTCATACTCAGTCGGCGCTCCGCTTCATCATAGAGGGGACCCGCGCCTATACGGCGGTCGATGGTGAGCGAGCGTATATGGAGAGGGGGGATTTGATACTTACTCCACCAATGACATGGCATGATCATGGAAGCGAGGGAGATGAACCTACTGTATGGCTGGATGGCCTAGATATCCCAATTATACAGACTTTTGATGCTAGCTTTCTTGAAAGCTTTCCAGAAGATAGTCAGCCCGCTGTGAGGCATCCTGGTGATAGCCGTGTTCGATATGGACGGAATATGAGACCATTCGCTGGAAAATTTGACCCAACATCGTCTCCGGTATTTTCGTATCCTTACGGAGAATATCGTGAAGCTCTGGAGCAGATGAGGGTACAGGAAGAGTGGGATGTTTGCCATGGACTCAAAATGACTTTTATCAATCCACTTTCGGGCGGCCACGTTATGCCAACGATTGCTGCATTCGTGCAACTTGTCCCCAAAAATTTTAATACGGCCCCATACCGTTCAACGGATGCTTCGATCTATACTGTAGTCGATGGAAGTGGGCGGGCTTGCGTAGGATCGGAAGAATTCCAACTTGTCCCAAATGACATATTTGTTGTCCCTAGTTGGTATTCACTTCGGGTTGACGCTGAAGAAGATCTGATATTGTTTAGTTTTTCTGACCGTAGCGCTCAGGAAAAACTATGCTTATGGCGAGAGCAGCGGGGTAATGAAGGAGATAGGGCATGAATGATAAAATGTATCGAAGCGATTACGTAATCCCAATGTGGGAACAACCTTCAGTCGCAGTGGCGGGAGGCGCAGCATTCCCAGTAAGAAGAATTTTCTGTGTAGGAAGAAACTATGCGGAGCATGCGCGGGAGATGGGTACAGATCCAAACAGGGAGCCACCATTTTTCTTTATGAAGGCAGCTGATTCTATTGTGGCAAGTGGGGCAGATGTAAAATACCCATCACGAACAGAAGATTTACATTACGAAGTTGAATTGGTCCTTGCTTTAGGCGCCTCTGGCTCTGACATCGCAGTTAGCGACGCCTCGGATTATATTTTTGGTTATGCTGTGGGGGTGGATTTGACTCGTCGCGATCTTCAACAACAAATGAAAGAAAAGGGTCGACCTTGGGATGTCGGCAAGTCCTTTGGACAAGCAGCTCCTGTAGGAGAAATTCAGCCTGGGTGGAATATAGGGCATCCGCGAAAGGGAAAAATTAGTTTATCAGTGAATGGAAACATTCGTCAGGAAGGTGACCTGAATCAAATGATTTGGAGTATTGACGAAGTTATTGCTGAACTTTCCACCTACTACAAACTGGAAGTAGGAGATTTAATTTTTACTGGTACTCCTGCAGGGGTGGGTCCTTTGGTTCGTGGAGATGAAGTTACAGGTGTGATTGAAGAGCTAGAGCCCTTAAAATTCACTATTTCTTCCACCTAACTTATATTGGAATAATTCAATCTCTTCTGATGCTTCTGTCATCCGAATAGGGTTTTCACTTCCTCTGGAATTTTGGTGGCTTCGAGAGTTCCGGTATTGCTTAGAATACTCCATATGCGGACTTCAAAACCTGTGGCTATTTTATCGTCGCCGCGTTCAAATTGGTGACGAATTCGGAAGCTTTTACGGCCCCAATGTTCGATTTGGCTAGAAACTATCAATGTATTACCCGTTCGTGCCGGTGTTAGGAAATTGGCCCCAGTGTCAACTAACGGCCCCCCAAAACTATGAAACTGAGAATTCATGGATTCGAAAGTTAACCCCTTGCTCTTGAAAAGTAGCCAGAAGCCTCGATCCATCCAACGATAAAAGTTGGGATAAAAGACTATTCCAGCTGGATCACAGTCTCCCCAGTCAACCCGAAGCGAATAGCTGTTGTTGTTTTCCATTTGGTCCCTGCGGTTAATTGAAGTACTTCTTTGGAGTCGCTACAAATGAGTGGTGCGCTCCTGATGGTGCACTTTACCCAAGCTTATAGTTTATGCGCTAAGTTGTTTTTTTGAAGTGTAATATAGATAATCTTTGGAATCTGGGAAGATATTCTAATAGGAGGCGGGCTATGCGGATCTGGCATATTGTTTGCGTGGCAGTATTGATGATGGTTGGACTAAATCGTGCTGAGGCAGATGATGTGATCAAAGTCGGCGTGGTTCTACCATATTCTAGTGTTTATGCTTCCTTGGGCGGTGATATTACGGATGGCATGGAGCTTGCGTTTGATCTTTTTGGTTCGGAGGTGTCCGGTAAAAAAATTGTCCTGATAACTGAAGATTCGGAGGTAAAGCCAAACGTTGGGCTGGCCAAGACCAAAAAACTGGTTTTTCAAGACAAGGTGGATTTTCTAGTGGGCCCTGTCGCTTCGAACGTCGCTGGAGCTATGCGCGACTTTGTTCATAATGCGAAAATACCTTTGATTATCCCAAACGCCGGCAATAACGCTTTAACCGGAGAAAAGTGCAGTCCGTGGGTAATTAGAACTTCTTTCTCCAACGATCAAATCAATCGTGTCATGGGACCTTGGTTGTATAACCGCGGCTATCGAACACTTTACCTGATGGCTCCTGATTACGCGGCTGGGCATCAGATGATGGAAGCAGTTAAACGCGATTTTGTTGCAGCGGGGGGGAGCGTGATTGGAGAGGAATATCCGCCACTTCGGGAAACTAAGGACTTTGCTCCATATTTAGCTAAAGTGAAGGCAAGTCGCCCAGATGCCTTATACGTTTTCTTCGCAGGGGGGTTGGCTATACAGTTTGTAAAACAATATCACGAATTTGGAATGAAGGATCAAATACCCTTGACTGGGGCGGGATGGTTAACATCGCCCTTGTTCTTGCCAGCCCAAGGTTCGGCTGCTGTAGGTTTCACAGGCGCGCTAAACTACGTCCCTACAATTGATTCCGAAGAAAACAGATTGTTTCAGGAAGCGTTTAGAAATAAACATGAGAGAACGGCATCTGAATTCACAGTCCAAGGGTTTGATACAGGTCGTCTAATTGTAGAGGCGTTGAACGCAGTTAAGGGAGATGTTTCGAATAAAAAAGAATTAGTGGAGGCAATGCAAAACGTGACATTTGTTGGGCCACGGGGCCCATTCCGAATTGACCCAGCTACCAACAATATCATCCAGGACATATATATTTTTGAAACCCGGCAAGTAGGTTACAAAGTAAGGCACGTTGTGATTGATAAAATTCCGAATGTACAGGACGGGCCGAACGGCTGCGAAATGTAATTTTTGTGCCTGCCTACATGTTTTTGGAGCCCACATTTTTAATCATCCAATTGCTTAATGGTCTGCAGTTAGCCAGCTTATTATTTCTGTTATCGGTTGGTTTATCAGTAGTGTACGGATTGATGAATTTTATCAACCTGGCGCATGGGACCTTGTATATGTTGGGGGCATATATTGGTTTGACGGTTGCCAACACGACGGGTTCCTTCTGGATGGCGTTTGTGCTAGCGCCCCTAGCTGTTGCTGCGCTGGGTGCCTTATTCCATGTTTTGTTATTGCGCCACATGCAAAATGCGAGCCCACTAAAGCAGGTGTTAGTTACCTTTGGTCTAGTCTTCGTGGGTCTGGACGTTGTTCGTTATTTATGGGGAGACTTCAGCCATTCGATTGATGGACCGATTATTTTCTCGGGTCCAGTGATGGTCTTAGGGGAGATATATCCTAGTTACCGATTATTCGTAATTGGTTTAGGTTTATTTGTGTTGGTGGCGCTTTATTTTGGCCTTGAGAGGACTCGTATAGGTGCCATTGTGCGCGCTGGGGTTGATGATCAGGAGGTGGCAATGTCTCTTGGAATTAACATTAAGCTGGTGTTATTTATCGTTTTTTGTATGGGATGTGGCTTGGCGGGTCTGGCTGGTGTGGTGGCAGCGCCGGTTTTATCGGTATACCCCGGTATGGATATGTCAATCCTAGTGATGACACTAATTGTTGTTGTGGTTGGAGGGCCAGGGAGCCTGAAAGGTGCAGCCCTTGGTGCTTTACTGATCGGTATGTTTGAGACTTTTGGTCAAGTATTTATCCCTTCTCTGGCGAGTGTCACCATCTATGCATTTATGGCTTTAGTCCTACTAGTTCGTCCGTCGGGATTGTTGCCAGTTCAACCTAAATAAGGGTCACGGTATTGAAGATAACGTTGCCAAATAATCGCGATATGGCCGCGCTTTTTTTGATGTTAATAGCGATGAGCTTCTGGTTTTTTGCTGATGTTTTTGGCCACGAACTTCTAGCCCAAATTGCGATTTTGGCAATTCTCGCTATGAGTCTTGATCTTTTGGTGGGCTATACTGGGATGGTCTCACTTGGACATGCTGCATTTTTTGGTGCAGGCGCTTATGCGACAGCTGGTTTTGCTACCATGGTAGATATGCCAATGTGGGCAGTTATTCCAATGTCTATGATATGTGCTTCCGGGCTTGCTTTTTGCATAGGTATTTTTGCCGTGCGCTTAGTTGGGGTGTTTTTTATAATGATTACTTTGGCTGCGGGAGAGATGCTACACGCTTTTGCATTTCGAAGTCGGTCTTTCGGTGGAGATGACGGACTCAGCGGGGTACCGCGTTTAAATTTGGAAACACTAAATATTAATTTGTTGGATCCCACACAATTTTCCTTATTTACGCTCGTTGTTGCTGGTTTGGTATATTTGCTGAATCGAAGTTTAGTTGAATCCCCAGCTGGTAGAGTGCTCCAGGGTATACAATTAAACGAGCCGAGAATGCGGGCCTTGGGTTGTCGTTTAATGCATTACAAACTTGCTGTATTTGTGATAGCGGGTGGCCTTGCTGGGCTGGCGGGATCGCTAACGGCGCAACATAATCACTTTGTGTCTCCGGAGTTGCTCACATGGACCACTTCAGGAGAAGTATTAATTATTGTTATCGTTGGGGGCATTGGCAGTTTGGTGGGGCCCGCCGCTGGAGCAGCAGTCTTTGTGATACTATCGCATTATTTGAGCGGAATAACTGAGTACTGGATGTTATTTATGGGTTTGTTTTTTATTGTCGTAGTATTATCAGGGAATGAAGGGATATACGGTTTTTTAAGACATATTAAACGGACATTGGAGAATGTTAAACGTTAAAAACTTAAATAAAAGTTTTGGAGCCCTGCATGCTGTAAGAGACGTTTCACTCAATATTAGTGGCGGGGCGCGACACGCTTTAATCGGGCCCAATGGTGCCGGAAAAACAACCTTATTTGATTTGCTCAGTGGAGAAGTTTTTCCCGATTCAGGGACTATAGAATTTGCTGGGCAGGATTGCACTGGAGACACATCAGATATTCGTGCGCGTGCAGGAATAGGACGTTCATTTCAACAGAATAGTCTATTCGGCGGTTGGACCGTTGGTCAAAATATTGTAACTGCGCTTCTCATATCTCAAAATTATGGACAGCAATGGTTGGCACCCTTGTCGAGCGCATTCGAGCTAGAAGCACAAGCAAAAGATCTCGCTGAAAGAATCGGTTTGGGTGAGTATATTGATGTTCTAGTGGACCAGCTTGCATACGGCTTGCAGCGACAATTAGAGCTCGGGTTGGCGTTGGCCACAAACCCCAAATTACTATTACTTGATGAACCTACTGCCGGAATGAGCCCAAGTGAAACAAAGTTTATGGTTTCATTGATCAATAGTTTGCCTGCCGCTTTGACCGTTGTAATTGTTGAACACGATATGGATGTGGTCTTTAAGATCGCAGATGAGATTACAGTTCTTGACGCTGGTTCGATTTTGTTTAAAGGATCATCGAATGAGGTGCGACAATCGAGCATCGTCCAGGCACGCTATCTAGGTCCATATTTTGATGACGATGGTATTACATCGAGATCGTTTCCAGGCGATGCAAGAACATCAGAATCCTGATTCTGTGGGTAAATCAATTGAATTTGCACGTTAAAAATTTAAACGCCTGGTATGGGAAAAGTCATGTGGTGCAGGACATATCGTTCTGCATTCCACAGGGAACAGCAGTTTCCATTTTGGGCAGGAATGGGGCAGGAAAGACAACCACTCTGAAATCGATAATGGGGTTGATCCCCAAGCGCAGTGGATTGGTTCACTTGGGGAATAAGAATATAAGCGGATTGTCGCCATTCCTTGTGGCACGTGAGGGGCTTGCATATGTCCCGGAAAATAGAGGAATTTTCACGTCTTTATCAGTAGAGGAGAATTTGACAGTAGTGAGTCGTGGCGGTCACAAAGGATGGGATTTAGCAAGAATATTTAATCGATTCCCGCGTCTCTCTGACCGGCGCCATCACGGTGCCAGCACACTTTCAGGAGGCGAACAGCAGATGCTTGCTATTGCCCGTGCTTTAATGACAAATGGGGAGTGGTTGATCCTCGACGAACCTACAGAAGGACTGGCTCCCAATATTATAAGTGAGTTAATCGACTTGCTAAAAGAGCTGCTGCAATCCAAATTAGGTCTTCTTTTGGTCGAACAGAATTTTCAGTTTGCGACAAAGCTCTCGAACGAAATCCATGTGATGGGAAAAGGAAAAATACGTTGGTCAGGTTCTCCCCAAGACCTTATGCGGGCACCTGACGTCAGGCGAGAATGGTTGGGTGTCTAAAAATGATTATCACATAAGCGGTATTATCTAATGGGTAAAATATATTTTGATGATTTCGCTGTTGGCCAAATAATCAAGCTTGGGTCCTATACTGTAACGAAAGAGGAAATTATTGAATTTGCTTTAAAGTTTGATCCACAACCATTTCATATTGATGAGGTGGCTGCGGCTAAAACGATCTACGGGGGATTGATTGCTAGCGGTTGGCACACGGGATCAATATTTATGCGCCTTTTGTACGATGGGTTACTCTCAAACGCAGCAAGTATGGGTTCTCCAGGCCAAGATGAACTCCGCTGGCTCAGGCCCGTCCGCCCTGGCGATACTTTAACAGCGCGAGGAGTTGTAGAAGAAAAAATCCCTTCGCGGTCTAAACCAGACCGAGGGTTAATTCGTACTACCTATCAAATTTTTAACCAGGAGGGATTAGAGGTAATGAAAATAAGCGGTCTTGGAATGTTTGAGAAACGCCCTTTGGAAGACCCATGATTTTTGTGGAATTATCGGATAAAGGAGAAAAAGAGGTAGAACTAAAGAATTATGGTTCTTTTTTTTTGCTCCGAGTTGGGATTGTTGGATCTTTTGCCATACTAACTCCTATCATTGAATCCCGGGTCACTAACGCAGCCAAATCATCCTCTGACCAACCCTCCGCTCCTTCTGGTCGGAGCGGTAGAACTAGGTATCTCATATCGGCGGTAGAATCATGAACGTAAACCGACGTGGAATTTGGTAAAATGGTTCCGAACTCTTTAAGGACTTCACGCGGCTCTTTAATTGCACGTGCCCTGTAGGGCCGTTTTTTGTACCAATCTGGTGGCAGGCCCAAAATATTTCTCGGATAGCATGAACAAAGTGTGCAAACGACCAAGTTATGTATGTCTTTTGTATTTTCAAGAACTATTAGATGTGTGCCATCAACGGGAATGCTCAATTCCTCGGCGGCCGCTGAACCGTTTGATAGTAATCGTGCTTTGTATTCTGAATCTGTCCAGGCTTTCGCAATCATTCTGGCGCCTAGGGCGGGTCCGCGGTCCTCCATCTCTTTGATTTTAGTTTCAAAGAGGGTCTCGGTAAGAATTCCTTTCTCGATTAAAAGTTCTCGAACGGCGGTCGCCATGTTTTGGTAATGAAGCAAACGTTCGGGGTCGATGGTCGGTCCATGTGGATGATCATGGGGCATGGTTGTCTTCCTAATCCGCTGGGTTTAGCCAATGCTGGTAAATCTCAATATCCAAAGAATCGGTTCCCGAACCTATGTAATCACTCCAAACCTCGCTCTGAATAAAGCGCACTCGGTACAGCGGTTGTTTTGGCAGACCATCGCCACCATAGGCCAATGTTTCGGGGTTTCTAAATAAACCACATTGGCGTTCAACTATACCGGTTTTCCCACGAATGTATCTTGGCGTTCGCATGTGACCTGCGGTCTCTCGGTCCGACACTTGGACACGGGATCCTACTGGGAATAAAGGTTTCATCGCTATGGTGTCCTTTTTGATATGTCCGCCATACGATCAGTTAGTTCTGCAGCAGTAATGATGTCTTTTTCAACTAGTATTTTCGCTATTGATGCAATCCAGCGCTCGTAATAGCTAAGCTCATTGTATGCGTCTATGTCTAAAGACTCTATTCCCCTTCTAAGCTCATCGACGCGCAATATTTTCTTTTCGCCAGAGAGCAGCACCATAAGGGCATCGATTCGTTTCTCCCACAAAGCGTAATTGTGTTCTGATTGGTCAATTGGGGCTTCGGAAAGGCCACCGATATCCTGGACTCCTCTCACCGTTCACTTCCTATTCGTTCAGTCTAACAGATATAAAAGGTACTTATCCAAACTAGTTCTACCATTGTACTCACTTTCCCCAAAAATAGCACCCTCATAGCTTTTTACGTTCCGGGAATTCCTTGGTGGAACTCCTTAATTGCGATTCCGATAGGGTTAGGAGAGTCTTCTTGTATGAAATGTAATCCCTTTACCGTTATTTCTGTCTGATTGGGCCAGGTCCTACAAAAATCCCTTAAAGGCCCAGTCAAAATACTGCCTGGGTCAGCATTGATAAATAACTTTGGAATATCATTTTGGGACATCCATTCACTGTAAGAGTGTACAACTGATACCACCCTCTCAGGTTCGCCTCCGATTGGTATTTGCCGAGGCCAAGTAAGGGTAGGTCTTCGAGATTCACCAGGCTCAACAAATCGTTTTCTATAGACTTCCATTTCATCGCTACTTAGATCTCGAATAATGGAGGCCGGAAGAATTTTTTCCACAAAAACATTTTTTTTCAGTACGATTTCTTCGCCAGCACTAGAGCGCATGGCTTGAAAGATGGCTCGGGCATTTTCGGGCCATTCATGCCATTCCATGGGGCGAACTAAAGCTTCCATGTATACTATACCAGAAACTTTCCTGGGGTTTCGAAATGCCCAGTGGAGACCTAGTGCCGAACCCCAATCATGTAGGACCAGAATTGCGTTGGTTATCCCTAGGATTTCGAACCAGCTGTCTAGGTACTTGGAGTGAACGAAAAAATCATATTCTCCATCGGGGGAAGGATCAGAATCACCCATACCGATTAAATCGGGCGCTAAACATCTTCCGGCCCCACTTACGTGTGGGATTATGTTCCTCCATAGATAGGATGAGGTAGGATTACCATGCAAAAATACGATAGGCCTAGTGTTCTGGTGGCCCGTGTCGACGTAAGAGATATTTATACTATTTACCCTAATTTTTTTCCGGGGATGGGGGTCTGGTGAGGTGGCACCGAAGGTAGACATGGGTGGCTCCAAATTTTAGGTGTCTGTAGAGTTATTGTCCAAGGGCCGGCGACAAGTTATTGTCTTCTGGGCCAAAGTGTATTTTGTCCAAAATAAGGACGTATCAGTCAAGTAGCATAGGTCAGGATTATGAATTTTGAATTTTCTACAAAAGTTAAAGAACTCCAGGCGCGTGTATCAGCGTTTATGGAGGAACATGTCTATCCAAATGAAAAATTGTTTAATCAGCAATTAGATGAAGGGCCCACCCGTTGGGAAATTCCTCCAATCATGGAAGAATTAAAGTCAAAAGCAAAATCCGAGGGTCTTTGGAATTTATTTTTGCCTGATAGTAAGCGAGGGTTTGGTTTAACCAACTTAGAATATGCGCCATTGTGTGAAATTATGGGACGTTCCCCAATTGGTGCTGAGGCATTTAATTGTTCTGCCCCGGATACCGGGAATATGGAGGTACTAGAGCGGTACGGAAATGATGAGCATAAGAGAGCATGGCTAGAACCGCTTCTCAACGGGGAAATAAGATCGGCATTCGCAATGACAGAGCCTCGTGTGGCGTCTTCGGATGCAACTAACATCGAATCATCTATCAAGAGAGAGGGGGATGCCTACGTAATAAATGGTCGCAAATGGTGGACATCTGGGATTGGAGATCCACGGTGTAAAGTTCTTATATTTATGGGTAAAACAGATCCAGATAACCCTGATAGACACAAGCAGCAGTCGATGATTGTGGTTCCCGTGGAGACGCCGGGGGTAAAAGTGTTACGGACGCTTCCCGTGTTTGGCTATGATGACGCGCCACACGGTCACGGGGAGGTAGAATTCAAGGACGTAAGAGTTCCTGCCAGCAATATTTTGCTTGGGGAAGGTAGGGGATTTGAGATAGCCCAGGGGCGTTTAGGTCCTGGACGGATCCACCATTGCATGCGCCAAATTGGAGTAGCAGAGCGCGCACTCGAGAAAATGTTGAAACGAGTGAAGGAACGAACTGCATTTGGTAAAACTTTGGCCGAGCAGGGCACAATCATAGCAGATATTGCAAATTCAAGGATGGAAATTGAGCAAGCTAGGCTTCTGGTGCTGAAAGCTGCATACATGATGGATACCGTAGGTAATAAAGAGGCTCGGGCAGAAATCGCTATGATTAAAGTAGCGGTTCCAAACATGACCTTGCGTGTAGTGGACCGGGCGCTTCAGGCACACGGTGCCGGTGGTGTTACCACTGACTTTGGTCTAGCCGTGTCGTGGGCACACTCGAGAACCTTGCGTCTTGCTGATGGTCCCGATGAGGTGCATCGTGCCGCGGTGGCAAAGTTGGAATTGCGCAAACAGCTTAGACCAGAATTACAAGGTTATGAGGATATGGCTGATGAATTGCTTGCTGGACGTTCATAGGGGCGTGTCCTGAATCGGGTCAAAGGCAAGGTCGTATTAGTTACTGGTGCTGCATCGGGTCTTGGTCGGCAGTCGGCTAAACGGCTGGCCGAGGAAGGCGCATATGTTGTCGTCACTGATCTCAATGATCGTGCTGGAACCGATGTTGCCGGTGAACTCGGTGAGAGCGGTTTATTCATGAAATTAGATGTGACGAAAGAAAAAGAATGGAAGGATGCTATAGAAGTCACTCTAGATTCATTTGGCCGATTGGATGTCTTGGTCAATTCGGCTGGGGTCGGCACTATGAACTCTATCGAGGACTGTACTCTTAATGAATGGAAACAAGTTATGGCTGTCAATGGTGACGGTGTATTTCTTGGATGCAAATACGGAATAGGGGCTATAAAAAAAACCTCTAACGAGCCTGGTGCCGGAGGATCCATTATAAATATCTCGTCGGTATCGGGTCTAATAGGCGGTCACAATTTGGCAGCGTATAATGCGAGTAAAGGAGCTGTTAGACTTTTAACTAAATCCGTGGCTCTGTATTGTGCTCGTCAAGGATACAATATCCGTTGTAATTCAGTTCATCCCACTTTTATTGATACACCGATGGTGCGGTCTATGATCAATAATGCACCTGATCCGGGGCGGGTTGAGCAAAAATTAGCTCGCCAAGTTCCTTTGCAACATATCGGAGAACCTGACGATATAGCGTGGGGCGTTGTTTACCTAGCTTCCAACGAATCAAAATTTATGACTGGGTCAGAATTTGTTGTAGATGGTGGTATTACCGCTATGTAAATAGGTTGTTGCCGCCAATGGTCGCTTATTCATTCAAGAGTACATAATTCCGATCGATTCGGCGATACAGGCAGGACGCTCTTGTCCTTCGATTTCGATTGTCACTTCTCCGATTATTTTCGCCCCGTTGTCTTTCACATCTTCGATAGATTTCAGTGTGTAGCGCCCCCGAACTCGGCTTCCAGCTGGAACTGGTGCCGTAAAACGGATACGGTCTGACCCATAATTCAGGCTGTGTTTCACCCCTTTTACTTGGTAAATCTCTTGCATTAATTTAGGAAGTAGAGAGAGAGTTAAGAATCCGTGAGCGATAGTGCTACCGCCAGGAAGTTCCTTTTTGGCACGCTCGATATCCACGTGAATCCATTGATGGTCGCCAGTAGCATCAGCAAATTTGTCGATTCTATCTTGGCTAATTTGGGTCCATTTACTTGTCCCTATCTCTTGCCCAACCAAATGTTTTAATGCGTCAATATTTTCAATGATCTGCATTTATTTCTCCAAAACTATAGATTAATCAACAAAATCACACAGCATACTTTCTCAGGATAACAGATATTCCGTTAAATCGTAGTGCACTAAAATGAGGTATCTCGTTTCATGGCATGATTACTGTTAAAAAGGCCTGCTTAGCAGGCAGGCCTTTATCTTAATCGGGACATTTAACTTGCTTGTTAATTTATCTCAAACAGACCCGCAGCTCCCATGCCTCCACCTATGCACATTGTAGTGACAACATATTTAGCTCCGCGTCGTTTTCCTTCAATCAAGGCGTGTCCAACCATTCGAGCTCCACTCATTCCGTACGGATGGCCAATTGAAATTGCTCCTCCATCGACATTCAGTTTTTCGTTATCGATTCCGAGATGATCTCTGCAATAGAGAACTTGAACTGCGAATGCTTCGTTAAGCTCCCAGAGGTCAATGTCATCGATTTTTAGGTTATGACGTTGCAGCAGGCGAGGAACCGCAAATGCTGGTCCGATGCCCATTTCATCCGGTTCACAACCTGCCACTGCAAGGCCTCGATAAGTCCCCAGAGGTTGGAGACCCCGTTTTTCTGCTAGTTTAGAGTCCATGATGATGCACGCGGAAGCACCATCAGAAAGCTGGCTAGCATTTCCTGCCGTGATGCAATGATCATCACCGCGCACAGGCTCGAGGCCTGCAAGGCCATCCATTGTGGTCGATGGTCGATTACCCTCGTCCTGCCCTAAGGTAACTTCTTCTTCCCAACTATCTCCAGACTTTTTGTCAAAAGCTAATTTTGTAGTTGGCATCGGAACTATTTCGTCATCGAAACGTCCTGCCTGTTGAGCTGCAGCGGTTCGGAGTTGGCTCTGCAAACCGTATTCGTCCTGCATCTCTCGACTGATGCCATATCTCTTTGCCACGACCTCTGCAGTATCAATCATAGGTAAATATAGTTCAGGTTTGTTTTCATCCAGCCAGTGTTCCTGGGCCCGATAGTTATTTTGATTATCATTTTGTACTAAGCTTATTGACTCCAATCCCCCTGCCAAAGCCACGGGAACGCCATCTACGGTGACACGATGAGCCGCTGTGCTGATCGCTTGAAGCCCTGACGAACAAAATCGATTAATTGTTGCTGCTGCTGTGGTCACCGGAAGCCCTGCCCTTAGGGCAGCCTGCCGGGCAATATTACCGCCTGTGGCGCCTTCAGGCAAAGCACAACCTAGGATTACGTCTTCAACTTCTTCGGCCTCGATTTTTGCCCTTTTGACGGCCTCTTTGATTACGTGGCCGGCCATAGTGGCACCGTGCGTATTGTTAAATGCGCCCCGATATGCCTTTCCTATCGGGGTTCGTGCTGTGGATACTACAACTGCTTCTGCCATTACTCTCTCCTGACTCTTTCTACGTCTATTTTACCCTAAATTGTGGCCTCGAGCGGAAAACTATATGTCATTAAAAGTTTTACCTTGCTCAGCGAGACGTTTCAGCAACGGGGCCGGTTTCCAAATATCTCCAAATTGATCATGGTAGCGACAAATCGATTCGTACACCTTATCTAAACCGACCATATCCGCGTACAGCATAGGACCAGATCGGTAACGAGGGAAACCGTATCCATTGGCATAAATTACGTCGATGTCGCTCGCCCGTAAGGCCATTCCTTCTTCTAAAATTTTAGCTCCCTCGTTTACAAGAGCATATATACATCGTTCTATAATTTCTTGATTGTCGATGGAGCGGCGCTTTATTTGCCGTTCCTCACAGTAACTGATAATCAATTGTTCAATTTTTGGGTCGGGAATAGGAATTCGACTTCCAGGTTCATAATTATACCATCCTGCATTCGTTTTTTGTCCAAATCGGCCCATTTCACAAATTTGGTCATCAATTCCCGCGTCATCCTGAATCGCTGAATTTTCGGTGGCTCGCCGTTTTCTGATACGCCAACCGACGTCTAAGCCAGCTAGATCACCCATAGCGAACGGGCCCATTGCTAGGCCAAAATCAAAAAGAGCTTTGTCAATATCCTGCGGTAGCGCACCTTCGAGCACCATTTGGTTAGCTTGTTTGCTATAACGGGCAAGCATCCGGTTGCCAACAAAGCCATCACAAACTCCCACTAATACCGGCACTTTTTTTATCGTTTTTCCTAGTAGCATGACGGTTGCGATTACCTCTTTTTTAGTGCGTGCACCGCGGACTACTTCCAGGAGTTTCATTACATTTGCCGGACTAAAAAAGTGGGTGCCGATAACCATATCAGGCCTGCTAGTGACCGATGCAATTTCATCAACATCCAAAGTGGAAGTATTAGTAGCTAGGATTGCATTTGATTTCATGACGCTATCCAACTTACGGAATACTTCCTTTTTTATATTCATTTCTTCAAATACGGCTTCAACAACGATATCAGCCTCTGAAATATCATCATATGATAAGGTCGGAGTAATTAACGACATTCGTTGATCCATTTTATCTTGTGACAGTCGACCTTTTTTCACTGTATTCGCATAATTGTTACGGATAATATCTAGACCTCGATCTAAAGCCTCTTGCGACATTTCTAGAATAGTGACTGGAATCCCAACATTCACGAAATTCATCGTAATGCCACCACCCATTGTTCCAGCACCTAAGACGGCAGCTGTTGAAATGCTTTGAACAGGTGTAGTTTTAGGCACATCGGGGATCTTCGAGCACGTTCTTTCCCCAAAAAACAGCTTCATTAATCCCTTAGATTGGTCAGAGTTTAGGCATTCTTGAAACAGTTCTCTCTCGCGTTCGACGCCTTGTTCAAATGGCAGATCGACAGCAGCTTTCGTAGCCTCAATGATTTTGTAGGGTGCCAAATACCCCCTTGCCCGCTTTGAAATAGACTGCTCAAATTTTTCGAAAAATCCGGAACTAGGTGGTTCTGCGATTTCATTCCTAATTTTCCTCAGTGGGCGTTCCTCAGTGACGAGTTTTTCTGAAAATACGATGGCTTCCTCCAAGAGTTCGCCTTCGGCAACGTCGTCAATAATTCCTAACTTAAGAGCATTACTTGCGGTTATGAACTCACCGCTGACCATCAGCGGCAAGGCTTT
Organism: uncultured Rhodospirillaceae bacterium; assembly: GCA_964515905.1. GTDB lineage: Bacteria > Pseudomonadota > Alphaproteobacteria > UBA7887 > UBA7887. The sequence goes on from CAZEWK010000095.1 coordinate 35,999, forward strand.
TTCTACCCCACAGATCCTGGGTAACCGCTGTGTACCTTGTCCCCCTGGTAAAATACCAATGAGAACTTCTGGGAATCCATATACAGATGTCTTGGTGCCAACTCGGTAATGGCAAGCAAGTGCAGTTTCTAAGCCGCCTCCAAGCGCGTTACCGTGAATAGCTGCAAGAATTGGTTTTGTGGACCTTTCGAAGCACCGAATTACCTCATCCAGGCTGGGGCTACCTGGAGGTGGTGGTGTTAGAAATTCATTGATATCGGCGCCGGCGATGAACCCTCGCCCAGCACCATGCAACACAAACGCAGATATCGCAGGATCGTTTATGCCGGTCTCTACACTTTCTATGATTCCCTTTGGAACACCGACGGATAGGGCGTTAACAGGTGGGTTATCAACGGTGATTATTCCAATAGAGCCACGTTTTTCAAATTGTACCAAGTTAGCCATCTCGTCTCCCACGGCTTCGTCATTAACCCATTCTCAGTCTGTCTCACTAACCACAAGTTTTGATTCTGTGCAATGTTCCCTTTCCACTGCCAAGCATGATGGGCCCAATAGCGAGTACATTGTTTTTAATCGTACACTTGGATTAAATTCGTTATGTCTCGGCTTCCAAGGCCACCATCAATTGCCCGCTCCACCAATTGGTGGGCAGTATTGGACATGGGTAGGTCAGTTGCATTGGCTTTGCCTGCATCCAAAATCAATTCTAGATCTTTTCTGGCAGTTGAAAGATGCCCTGTTGTTTCACTACTTCGAATTGCCATGCGTTTGCCGAATACCTCAAGGACTCGGGATGCGGCAAATCCATCGGCAAAAATATTGGGAATCTGAGAAGAGTCAATTCCACCATTTTCCGCTAATTTGATCATCTCAGCCATTGTCGCGAAGGTATTCATGATCATTACTTGGTTGCATAGTTTTGCCATTTGCCCGGCTCCGTGTGTTCCTAAATGGATCACTCTTCTCGCAAGAAGTGAAAGCACAGGGCGGACCAGTTGGACAGCGTTTGCATCACCACCCGCAAAAACAGTTAGTGTACCTTCTGTGGCGCCGAGCACGCCTCCTGTCACTGGGGCATCTATGTAACCAACGCCATGTATGCTATGAAGGCGTTCGCCAAAAGCCTTTGCAGCTGTTGGGCCTATCGTAGAATGATCAACAATAATTTTTCCGGACGCATTGGATGCGAGGCTGTCTTTCCCAAACAAGGTCTCTTCCACTGCTGATGCATCTGTCAAACATAGAAAAATTATGTCACTGACTTTTGCAAGTTGTGCGCGGGTGTCTGCAAGTTGTGCTCCGGCTGTCAGTGCGCTAGATGTTTTTTCTTCTGTTCGATTCCAAACCGATACATTAAATTTTCCTGAGCATAACCGCAATGTCATGGGGAGTCCCATCAGACCAAGGCCGACAAATCCAACTGCTGTATTTTGTTTTACCATTAGCTGAAGCAACTTTCATATTTATTGGACCTATTACGACGTGGCTTGTTGCATATTTAGCTCAAAGAATTGTTGCTCATTTGAGATTTGCTCCAGCTGTCTCTCAGGCTCAGGGTTTGGTTAAAAATTGGGCGGTTGTGCACAGTATCTTTATCTATACAAAAATAACCAGTTCTCTCGAATTGCACGGCAGAGCCCAAACTCTGATCTATCAGGCAAGGTTCCATTTTGCAGTTTTCCAGAATCTCTAATGAGTTCGGGCTTAGTTCTGTCGCAAGATCATCTCCGATGGAGGGTTCGCCAGTTTTAAAAAGATGATCGTAAATCCGTACTTCTGCGTCGATGGCGTGAGAAGCGGAAACCCAGTGGAGCGTTCCTTTTACCTTCCTTCCATCGGGTGCATTCCCACCTTTGGTTTCGGGATCATAGGTGCACCGAAGTTCAACGATTTCGCCCTTATTATTTTGGATTACTTCAGTGCAGGTTATAAAATAGGCATACCGTAACCGAACTTCGCGTCCCGGTGCCAGCCTGAAAAATTTTTTTGGTGGATCTAGGAGAAAATCTCCATGTTCTATATAGAGTTCACGAGAAAAGGGTATCTGCCTATTTCCTGCTGTAGTGTCGTTGGGATTGTTTGCAGCCGACAACATCTCAGTTAGTTCCTCAGGGTAGTTCTCAATCACTACCTTTAACGGTCGGAGGACGGCCATTCTGCGGCTCGCATTCCTATTCAGGAAATCTCGGACGCAATGTTCAAGCATGGCAACATCAACTACGGAATCCCTTTTAGCAACTCCGATTCGGGCAATAAAATCTCTAATAGCTTCTGGTGGGAATCCGCGTCGTCGGAGACCGGCAAGCGTCGGCATTCGGGGGTCATCCCATCCAGACACATGGTTGTCACGCACTAACTGTGTAAGGACGCGTTTTGATAAAATCGTGTGTGATAGATTCAGACGCGCAAACTCGTATTGGCGCGGGCGCGAGGGGACGGGAAGATTATCGATAAACCAATTATAAAGTGGTCGATGATCTTCGAATTCAAGGGTGCAGATAGAGTGTGAAATCCCTTCAATAGAATCAGATTGACCGTGCGCAAAGTCATACGTCGGATAAACGCACCAAGCATCTTTGGTTCGTGGATGTTTTGCTGAGATAATTCTGTAGATGACTGGATCTCGCAAATTTATATTTCCAGAAGCCATGTCGATTTTTGCTCGCAGGACACAGTGACCTTCAGTAAATTCACCTTTACGCATACGCGAAAACAGGTCCAGGTTTTGTTCCACTGATCGATCCCGATAAGGGCTATTCCGTCCCGGTTCCGTTAAGGTGCCTCGATAAACGCGTATATCATCTGCATTTAAGTCATCTACATAGGCTTTTTGTTCTTGAATCAAATGAACGGCCCAATTGTAAAACGTCTCAAAATAATCGGAAGCGTAGTAAATATCTTCATCCCACTCGAATCCCAACCACTGAATATCCTCGATTATTGCATCTATGTATTCTTGCTCCTCTCTAGTTGGATTGGTGTCGTCAAGGCGCAAGTGACATCGACCATTGAAATCCTTGGCGATTCCAAAGTTGAGGCATATTGACTTCGCGTGCCCAATATGGAGGTAGCCGTTTGGCTCTGGGGGAAAACGAGTCACAATTTTTTTGCAACGACCCGTATCTATGTCACTTGCTATAATCTCGCGAATGAAATTTTGGTTCTCAGAAGTTGAAGTGGTCTCAGTCACAATTATATTCCCAAGCATTACTTATCCAAATTCTACTCTCCAACGAAAAAAAGCGTTTGGCAATTCAAAGGCTGCGGTAAATAATAGGATGTTCGTTGTCAATTTTACGAATCTCGGTTTGGTCCATCATAGCGGAATAACACATATGTTGGTTTGTCCAAACATATAAAGCTTAACGAAGGATATTAAAATTGATTAATAGGCGTAAGTTATTGGGATTGAGCGCAGGGTTTGGTGCTATCCTTGGGGTTGGTAGAGCGGTACCAGCAGTTGCTCGAGTGCAATCTTCAACCCCCGTTACTTCGATTCAATCATATAAAACGTTGGGTCGTACAGGTTTGAAAATTTCCGATATATCCTTCGGTTCAAGCCAATCCGCCGATCCGGATCTTGTGCGTCATGCGCTTGACCGTGGTGTCACTTACTTTGATACGGCCGAAAGGTATCGGTTCGGTGCCTCTGAAACGGCGTTGGGAAAAGGACTTTCCGGTGTTCGCGATCAGGTCATTTTAGCATCTAAAACAAAGGCTTCATCTACCGCTAACCGACAGGAAATCATGCAGGCGCTCGAGGGAAGCCTGCGCCGTCTACAAACTGATTATCTAGATATTTATTTTAATCATGCTGTGAACCATGTTTCTAGAATGCAAAATGAGGAATGGTGGGAATTTACCGAACTTGCAAAGAAGCAAGGAAAGATCCGGTTTCGTGGCATGTCGGGTCATGGAAGCCGTTTAGTGCCTTGTCTTGATTATTCGCTAGACCACGATTTGGTTGATGTCGTCTTGGTGGCGTACAATTTTGGCCAGGACCCTAATTTTTTAAGCAAATTAAAACAAACGCTCCATTTTACCGATGTCCAGCCGGGTCTTCCTCGAATGTTGGCCAAAGCAAAGGATAAAAACGTTGGTGTTATTGCAATGAAGACGTTGATGGGCGCGCGCCGCAACGATGTTCGACCATTTGAAAAAGAAGGGGGTACATTCTCCCAGGCGGCGTTTCGATGGGTTTTGGCAAACCCTTACGTAGATGCTTTGATTGTGTCTATGACCAACGAAGAGGAGATTGATGAATACGTTGGGGGTTCGGGTGACGTAGATATGTCTGACGGAGATTTTGGATTATTAGAGAAATACGTGTCGCTGAATGGCCATAGGTATTGTCGTCACGGCTGCGATTCGTGTGTTGATGCATGTCCTAATGGAGTGGAAATAGCTGAAGTTTTGCGAACTAGAATGTATGATTTAGATTACAAAAATCCCGAATTCGCAAAATCTGAATACGGGGCGCTTGAAAATGGAGCCGAGGCGTGTCTCCATTGTGTAAATCAGATGTGCCAAACTGCTTGTCCCGTCGGTATTCCTATTGCGACGTCGACTACTGAGACGGCCCAACGTTTAAGCTAACTTGTACAGTCACGGGAACTTTCACAAAAAATTGGAGAAATGGAATGGTCATCTTTTTTGCCCATTTTTTATTCTTGCTGTCTGCATGGACGTTGGTGATAAAGTTTGGTGTTCCGATTGTTTTTAGTTGGTGGGAAGGATTATCGCTAGGGACCTACATCATGTGGGATTTCTGGTGGGTAATTCATCTGTGGTTAGGATGGACATTACTGCATTGGAAACGGTATACAATCCGGCTGACACTTTTTGTGTCAACCGTGGAAATAGGAATAATTTTATATAAATTCATCTTTTTTTTCGAAGATCCGAACTGGACTATTTGGAACATGAATTGGTTTGTGAATAAACTATTCGTATTAACTTGCTTCTGTTTAATGCTTGGATATTTTCTGAAAAAATATCGTACGCTCTCCTCTCGTTAGCTATCCCAAACGTCTGTGGGTAGAGGTAAGCCAGATAGGGAGGCGGGGCTTAGGGGCTGCTTTGGATCAATCCCGAGTTTTTCCAGGACCATCATCAATTGACGAGTATGTTGGGCGCTATGCCATGTAGTTCTTTCCATTACTGTGTGCAATGACTGTATTCCGAAATAAGTCGATATCGTTTCCATTCCTGTCAAGTTTGATTGATTAGCCCACCAATACCGAAAATCTTCGGCTATTTTTCCGCCATGTGACGCAAGATCGTGAGTCGTGCTGAGGTCGCCCCTAGGAGAATCATTTAGTGCCTTGTCCTCCAATTTGGAGCCCGATGTGGCATGGATAAAACACTCCACGATGCGGAAAATATGATAGCTAAGCTCTCGCACCGTTCTTTTTCGACCCGGCAAATTCATATTAAGAGACTCTGTAGGTAGCTGGAGAATATATCCCTGGGCAGCCGCCAATACCGCATCAAGTTTTGCAGCCAATTCGTCCATAGGCAACGGATCCGAGATTTGGGCTTTAATTTTCAGGAAATCGGCCATTTCAGCGAGGACCTGTGCATACAAAAAGCGGTTCCCATGACGCAATACTGGGACACTCTTCATTCCATGTTTGGCGAGCTCTTTAAAACCCGACACGTCGTCAGCAATGTTAACAGATTTGAATTTAACACAGTTTTGTTTCAGAAATTCCTTTGCGCGCAAGCAACTGGTGCAGCCGGGTTGCCAATATAGAGTAACGGGTAATTGCATATTATTTCCTATGATCCTGTTCCTTTATATAGGTGTAAATTTCTGTGAAATCAGAACCAGGCATTTCCTGAGACATTTTTGTGAGTATTTTACTGACGGTTTCTGCGACAGCATGCTGAGTAGTACTTTTTTTAACTTCGTTTAGGTATAGGCCCACGTCCTTATTCAAAAGATCTATCGTGAATCCCGCGTCAAACTTGCCGGTCAAAATGCGACGGGGAAATTTGTCGCTAGTGGCAGTATTCTGGCCACTGGAAACATTAAATACTTCAATCATTGTTTTTGGGCTTAGACCAAGTGATTCTCCAAATGCGACTGCTTCGCTAGTCGCAGTCATTGCTGTTGCTGATAAGAAATTATTCAGTAATTTCATTGCCTGACCCTGTCCTGGTACTGCCCCAATATAGAAAAGATTTTTCGCGAAAGACGAGAGGACCGGACTAAGTTCATTAAATATACCTTCATTTCCAGAGGCCATTAGCGCAAGTGTTCCTTGTCCCGCTCCAAGTGTGCCGCCACTTACCGGTGCATCTAGGAAACCTATGTCCACCTCCGCTAATATATGATGGCTAGAGCGAGCGGCCTCAATCCCAATTGTTGAATGGTCTACTACAGCGCGAACGGCAGGATTCTTGGTAGATGAAATTGCTGTGACCACTTGCGTTACAGCGGTTTTATCAGGAAGAGAGAGAAGTATAAATTCACAATTGTGCGTTAAAACACCTATATCGGAAGCCACCTTACTGCCTTTCGGTGCTCGTTCTTTGGTCCCGGCAACGTCATACACAGTTACAGAGTATCCGTTAGAGAGAAGGTTGTGCGTCATGGGCACGCCCATGTTGCCTAGGCCTATAAATCCAATCTCAGTTTCTTTCATCATGTTATCCCAAAACGATTTTTAAGCTGACACTAAACCTGTATGGTAGTTTTTTCGTCACCATTCAATATTGAGGTTTTCATGCTTGCTAATCAACTTCCTCAGTTTGCATTCGATCTTGATGAAAGCACAGAGATGCTCCGCGATACAGTGGCAAATTTCACAGCCGATGAGATTTCCCCTCGCGCTACTGAGATTGACGCAAGCAACATGTTTCCGCCCGATTTATGGCAGAAATTTGGGGAGTTGGGCTTGTTGGGTCTAACTGTCGAGGAGGAGTTCGGTGGTTCAGGCATGGGCTATCTAGACCATCTAGTAGCCCTTGAGGAAATTAGTCGTGGGTCCGCCGCTGTAGGTCTTTCTTATGGAGCTCACTCCAATCTATGTGTAAACCAAATTCGTCGTTATGCCACTGGCGAACAGAAAAGACGATACTTGCCTAAACTTATATCTGGTGAGCATGTGGGGGCCTTGGCCATGAGTGAGCCTGAATCAGGTTCGGACGTTATATCCATGCGCCTTCGAGCAGAAAGAACTGACGATGGGTATATCCTAAATGGATCTAAAATGTGGATCACGAATGGCCCCACTGCAGATATAATAGTTGTGTACGCCAAAACTGATTCGAATGCAGGTTCGAAGGGAATATCGGCGTTCATAATTGAACGTGGTTTCAAGGGTTTTTCGTCCGGCCATAAGCTCGATAAACTCGGCATGCGAGGTTCTGATACGGGGGAGTTGATATTCGAAAATTGTCATGTGCCCGAAGCCAATTTGTTGGGAGAGGAAGGGGCGGGTGCACATGTTTTAATGAGTGGTTTGGACTATGAGCGTGCGGTGCTCGCGGGGGGTCCTATTGGAATTATGCGAGCGTGTATGGACGTAGTGATACCATATGTCCATCAACGGACCCAATTTGGTCAACCGATTGGAACATTTCAACTAATGCAAGGAAAACTTGCTGATATGTACACAAATTTATGTGCCAGTCAGGCTTATAGTTACTCAGTAGCTAAGGCGTTGGATAAGGGACAGGCGACACGGAAAGATGCGGCGGGGGTAATACTTTTTACAGCTGAAAAAGCGACTTGGATGGCGCTTGAGGCCATTCAGTGCCTGGGTGGGAATGGCTATATTAACGATTATTCGACCGGTCGGCTCCTGAGGGACGCCAAGCTTTATGAAATAGGCGCTGGCACACAGGAAATACGGCGTTGGCTAATTGGACGGGAACTGTTTGAACAAACCGGTGGTTGATAGAGCATTATGATTTGTCTAATTGAATAGTAGGAAAAATAGCATGAATACAGATTTAACGGGGAAATTGGCCCTCATAACTGGTTCTACGCGAGGTATCGGTCGCGCTGCTGCCAAGGGTTTAGCGCAGTTAGGTGCTGCGGTGATCATAAATGGACGTACAGAAAAAGCGGTTGCGGAGGCAGTTGATATTATTCGCAGTGAATCGCCCCGTGCCAGCGTTCTTTCAGGTGTTGCAGATTTGGGAACCGCAGCAGGGTGCGAGGAACTGGTGGATGCCTTTCCCGACGTTGATATTTTGGTGAACAACATGGGATTGTATGAACCAAAGCCTTTTTTTGAGATCCCAGACAAAGATTGGGAGTGGATGTTTGAAGCTAATGTTATGAGTGGAGTGCGGCTTACACGGCATTACCTAGGGAGAATGATCGAGAATAAGGACTGGGGCCGGGTCGTTTTTGTTTCCAGTGAATCTGGGGTCCTCATTCCAAAAGAGATGGTGCATTATGGATTTTCCAAGAGTGCGCAATTGGCGATTGCCAGAGGAGCCGCTGAGTACACCAAAAACACAAATATTACCGTAAACTCTGTTTTACCTGGTCCAACTTGGGTGGAAGCTTCTGCTGAGCGCATAAAAAATAGGGCAGAAACCGAAGGCACAACCACTGAAGTATTGAAACAAAAGGTTTTCTCAGAAAGAAGGCGGTCTTCCCTTCTTCAACGGTATGCGTCTACTGAAGAGGTGGCCAATATGATTTGTTACGTATGTTCGCCCCTTTCCAGCGCTACGAATGGTGCCGCGTTAAGAGTGGAGGGAGGCATTGTAACAAATCCCTTTTAGGGGGACGCAGGTCTATCTTTTCGCTGACGGAAAAGATGTTTATAAACAGATATTAACTCGTTGTGTCTTGCTGGACTATAGTTGGACACTAAACCTTCTATGGAGAAGAACGATGCATGAAGATCCAATTGTTATTGCTGGGATGGCACGCACCCCGATGGGAAGTTTTCAAGGCTCTCTTGCATCTGTTTCCGCACCTAAATTGGGCTCGGTTGCCATTGAGTCGGCCTTAGGGCGAGCGGGTGTTCCTCCGGAAGACGTTTCCGAAGTCTTGATGGGTTGTGTTTTGCCAGCAGGACAAGGACAGGCTCCTGCTCGACAGGCCGCCATCGGAGCTAAAGTGCCAACGAGTGTTGGCGCGACGACCATAAATAAGATGTGCGGCTCAGGTATGAAAGCAACGATGTTAGGTTGTGACCTGATCCTAGCTGGGTCTGCAGAAATAGCTGTCACGGGTGGGTTGGAAAGTATGTCGAATACTCCATACTTGCTACCTAAAGTTCGTAAAGGTCTCCGTATGGGTCACTCTGAGGTTCAAGACCATATGTTTACGGATGGGTTGGAAGATGCTTACGACCAGGGTCAGCTAATGGGTGTTTTTGCTGAAAATACAGCGGAGAAATACCAATTTTCTCGTGAATCTCAAGATGAATTTGCGATCCGCTCTTTGCGCCGTGGAAAATTAGCCAACGAAGACGGAAGTTTTGATGCGGAGATGGCGCCTGTTACAACCCGAATCAGGAATCACGAAACGATAGTCTCCCAAGATGAACAACCCTTTACTGCTAATCTTGATAAAATACCTACCCTAAAGCCCGCTTTTCGTAAGGATGGTACTGTAACGCCAGCTAATTCGAGTTCCATTTCGGATGGGGCCAGTGCTCTAATACTAATGCGTCGTTCCCAAGCGGAGAAAAGAGGATTGGCCCCACTTGCTGCTATTGTTGCCCATGCTACCCATAGTCAAGATCCGGCTTGGTTCACTACAGCTCCCGTTGGTGCTATCTCAGGAGTTCTGAAGAAAACAGGTTGGTCAAAACAAGATGTAGACTTATTTGAAATAAACGAGGCTTTTGCCGTAGTGACAATGGCAGCGATGAAAGAGCATGGACTTTCCACAGATCAAGTAAACGTGCATGGCGGGGCTTGCGCAATGGGGCACCCAGTAGGATCTTCAGGATCTAGAATAATCTGTACGCTAGTCGGTGCTATGCAAAAATATGATGTCAAGAAAGGCATAGCTGCCTTATGCATTGGTGGCGGGGAAGCGACAGCTGTAGCTATTGAACGGCTTGATTAAAAGATCAATGCACCTGGTCTCAAATTCGCAGAAAGGAGACCGGTGGTAAGTCACAATATTAGGACTATTTCTTTTTTGTTTTTCTTAGACCTAAAGAGTAACCAGTCATGCTATTAACCACTGACCAAGTTATGATAAGGAATGCCGCTCGAGCATTTGCCCAGGCTGAGATTGCTCCCCGAGCCGCAGAAATGGACAAAACAGCAGAATTTCCCACTGATATAGCAGAAAAACTTGGAGAACTGGGTTTTTTTGGAATGACGATATCTGAGAAATGGGGCGGTGCTGGATCTGATAATGTCTCTCTGGCGCTTGTAATTGAGGAAATCTCTGCCGCTGACGGAGCCTGTGGCCTTCTCGTGGGATTGCAGAACTCGGTGGTTTGTGGACCGATCGAGCAATTTGGTTCAAAGCAGCAGAAGGAACGCTTTCTTGCACCTTCGGCCCGAGGGGAAATGCGAGGATGCTTTTGTCTAACAGAACCGCAGGCGGGCTCCGACGCATCTAATCTTTTGACGCAAGCAGAGCTTCGAGGCAATCGGTATATAATAAACGGGTCTAAGCAATTTATTTCATCTGGCTCAACAGCTGATTTTGCAATTATTTTTGGTGTTACTGATCCAACGTCTGGCAAAAAGGGGATCAGCGCTTTTATCACTCCGACCGATGCAGAAGGTTACGAGGTTGTATCGAAGGAGGATAAGTTGGGCCAACGTGCTTCTGATACATGCCAAATTTCATTTAATAATCTAGAAGTTTTTCCTGATATGATGCTGGGAGAACCGGGAGAGGGCTATCGTGTCGCCCTAGCTAACTTGGAGGGAGGCCGCATAGGTATAGGTGCACAGGCTTTAGGGATTGCCCGAGCAGCCTATGAGGCTGCTCTGTCCTATTCTAAGGAGCGAGAGAGCATGGGTCGACCCATAATTGAGCATCAGGCCGTGGCTTTTCGCCTTGCTGATATGGCCACTAAAATAGAAGTGTCCAGACAAATGATTCTGCACGCTGCAACGTTAAAAGATTATGGGAAGCCGGCTTTAAAAGAAGCTTCGATGGCCAAGCTGTTTGCGTCCGAAATGGCCGAGGAAGTCTGCTCAGCGGCAATTCAAATTCATGGTGGGTACGGGTTTGTTCGCGGATATCCTGTAGAAAGGCTGTGGCGCGATGTTCGTGTTTGTACAATTTACGAAGGTACAAGTGATGTTCAACGGCTAGTAATTGGTCGGGCAATCGCATCTGAATAAATGTTAATTCTATGCAATTTTTGCCAAATTTCGCGGTTGAAACATGCAGAGGGACTTTGCCTGACACGGTTGTTTAAATAAAGTGGTCTTCATATTATTAAAACTTTCTCAGTGGTATCGACTAGAGCAATGAAGAACAGTATTAGAACGGGATTTTGTAAGCTGTCACTAGGTACAGTTTGATGGGTGTTCTCCGCTCAACCGTTGATAAGCAATCCAAAAAATTTCATGAAAATGCGGAGTCTATGGGTAAACTCGTTAAGGATCTCCGGATACGAACTGCGGGGGTGAGCGCAGGTGGCGGTGCAGAATCTTTGGCACGCCATGTTGAACGTGGGAAATTATTGCCGCGCGTGCGAATTCAGACTTTACTTGATCCTGGTTCTCCGTTCCTAGAACTCTCTCAGCTTGCTGCGAATGGAATGTACGAAGAGGAGGCTCCTTCGGCAGGCTTAATAACTGGAATTGGGAGGATAAGTGATCGAGAGTGTTTGATAATTGCAAATGATGCCACAGTAAAGGGCGGCACATACTTCCCGATTACTGTGAAAAAACATCTTAGAGCGCAAGAAGTTGCTAAAAAAAATAAATTGCCCTGTGTTTATCTAGTCGACTCTGGAGGGGCAAATTTACCAAATCAGGATGAAATATTTGCGGACAGAGAACACTTTGGAAGGATTTTCTTTAATCAAGCGACTATGTCCGCACAAGGAATATCGCAGATAGCAATCGTAATGGGGAACTGCACAGCCGGGGGTGCGTACGTTCCGGCCATGTCGGATGAATGTGTGATAGTGCAAGGTCAGGGCACGATATTTTTGGGTGGTCCACCCCTAGTCAAGGCGGCAACAGGCGAAGACGTAAGTGCCGAGGAATTAGGTGGGGCAGATGTCCATGCCCGAACCTCTGGAGTTGTAGATCACTATGCTGCAGATGACACTCATGCGTTAGGTATTGGAAGGCGTATTATTTCGCATCTACCTAAGTCCAAGAGACCATCTCTCGAGGTGAAGGTTCCGGTGCCGCCAAGGTTTGATCCTACGGATTTATATGGGTTAGTCCCGCAGGATTTGCGGCAGCCCTTTGATGTACGGGAAGTAATAGCGCGGCTGGTGGATGACAGTGATTTTGATGAATTTAAGAAACTTTACGGACAAAGTTTGGTAACAGGCTTTGCCCATTTGTCTGGTTATCCAGTCGGAATAGTGGCAAATAATGGTATTTTGTTTTCAGAATCCGCTCTGAAGGGTGCCCATTTTATTGAAATTTGCTGCCAGCGAAGGATCCCCTTAATTTTTCTACAAAATATTGTGGGCTTTATGGTCGGTCAGAAATATGAAGCTGGGGGAATCGCAAAAGATGGTGCTAAACTTGTCACGGCGGTAGCTTGTGCCCAAGTGCCCAAATTCACTGTTATTATTGGAGGTAGCTTTGGTGCTGGCAATTACGCCATGTGCGGTCGTGCATATGATCCTAGGTTTTTATGGATGTGGCCAAATGCACGTGTTTCTGTGATGGGCGGTGAGCAGGCAGCAAATGTTTTAGCAATGGTGCGGTCGGAAAGTATGGCTCGCCGCGGAACGAAATGGACCTCAGAACAAGAGGAGGCATTTAAAGAGCCTATCCTTCGCCAATATGAACGCCAGGGTAGTCCATATTACTCAACGGCACGCATTTGGGACGATGGAATCATTGACCCATTAGAAACTCGAAAAGTTTTAGCGTTAGGGATTTCAGCGGCTCTTAATGCGCCGATCCCGCGGACCCGATTTGGAGTGTTTAGAATGTAGATAGTCAGCCAGCGTATCTGTTCTAACCAATAGCATGAATTCTAATGGTCAAATATTTTATACGCTAGTGTTATCTTAGGTTTTGTAGCGGTTTTAAATCCGCTGCTCGTATTGCCTGATTGGGAACTGACACTGCTCCGGCATTATCGTGGGATCTAAAGAGTAGGCTTTAAGTAGAAATGGTTGGACAAAGAAAAAAAACAAAGATGCTTGGCAGGAACGTTCCACTTCCGGACAGTCCGGAAAAAGCCAAGTTAGATCGAATACAAAATACGAACTCTGACAGTAGTTATACCGTTAGATTTACATGCCCCGAATTCACCACATTGTGTCCAATCACGGGACAACCAGATTTTGCGTGCCTCGTGCTTGATTACATGCCGGGTGATTGGTTGATCGAAAGTAAATCATTAAAATTTTTCTTTTCCTCATTCCGAAATATCGGTGTTTTCCATGAAGACTGCACCATCGGCATTGCGAAGCGTCTGTGCGACGAAATCACACCAAAGTGGTTGCGTTTGTCAGGGTTTTGGTATCCGCGTGGTGGCATGCCCATAGATGTTTGGTATCAGACGGGTTCACCGCCTAAAGGCCTGTATGTACCCGATCCCGGTGTATCGTCGTATAAAGGACGTGTTTGATGTTTGATGCGGTTTTGATTGCAAATCGTGGCGAGATAGCGGTTAGAATTATTGCTACAGCCCGGAAGCTTGGAATTCATACTATAGCCGTGTATTCCGACGCAGACATTGACTCCCGCCATGTTAGTTTGGCGGATGCAGCATATAGGGTGGGCGGTTCGGCCGCGTCTGAAAGTTACCTTAAAATTGATGCAATACTGGACGCAGCGGAGAAATCAGGTGCGGACGCAATTCATCCGGGCTACGGTTTTTTATCTGAAAACGCCAAGTTTTCTCAAGCCTGTTTGGACAAAGGACTGACATTCATTGGGCCATCACCCGAAGCAATACGGCTTATGGGTGCGAAGGATGAAGCTCGCTCGTTGATGGAAAGTGTTGGCGTACCGATTGTTCCGGGCTGCAACGACTTGGATATTGACCTTAAGTTTGTGTTGTCTGAAGCGCGTAAAGTTGGATATCCGGTTATGATAAAAGCTGCAGCTGGTGGTGGTGGTAGGGGCATGCGTATTGTTGATGAGGAACTCCAGCTCCCGGAGGCATTGAAGTCAGCAGGACGTGAAGCGATGGCTGCATTCGGAAGTCAAAAATTACTAATGGAAAAGTACATTTCTAATCCTCGACATATTGAGATTCAGATATTCGCCGACCAACATGGAAATGTCTTACATATGTATGAACGGGATTGTTCCGTTCAACGGCGTTATCAGAAAGTGATAGAAGAAGGACCAGGACCGACTGTCAGCGACGAACTTCGCAAAGGTTTAACTGAAGCAGCAATTACAGCCACCAAGTCAATTCACTATGTTGGAGCGGGAACAGTCGAATTTGTTGTGGATTCTGCTGATAAATTTTATTTTTTGGAAATGAACACAAGGATCCAAGTAGAGCACCGCGTCACGGAAATGCTTACCGGGCAGGATTTGGTAGAGTGGCAATTCCGTCTTGCGGCGGGCGAACAAGTGCCTTTGAGCCAGGAGCAACTGATAATTGTTGGGCACGCCATTGAAGCACGACTTTATGCAGAAAATCCTTCAAAAAATTTTCTGCCCTCTCCCGGTCTTGTAACTCATTTGAAGTTCCCACAGGACAATAGAGGACTCTGCATTGATACCGCATTAACCGTAGGGGATGAAGTGACGCCCTACTATGATCCCCTGATCGCTAAGATCATATCGTGGGGGGTGGACCGAAAAGCCGCATTAAACGGGTTGAAGCGGGCATTAGGAGAGACACAAGTTGCTGGAGTAAAAACGAATAGTCAAATGTTGTTGGATATTATTCAACACCCAGAGTTTATGAACGGAAATTATAACACTGGATTTATACCTTCCCATAAAGACACTTTGCTAACGTCTAATAGCCCCCCCTCAGATTTGATCATAGCCTTAGCATCCTTATATCTGCTGTTACGTCGAACGGCTCCATCGCAGGAGCCGGTTGTTAACCTCGTCGACCCCTATTCACCTTGGTCTTCCGGAGATTCATGGCGCCTCAATCTTCCCGCACAGGAAATGATGTCATTTGCCGACGAAAACGGGAAAATTGATGTAGAAGTGACATTTTTTTCTGAAGGATATCACCTGAGACTACCGAGTGGCCCCATAGTAGTAACTGGCAAGTTGACAGGTAAAAATGAGGTTGAAGCAACGCTTGGTGGCATAAGAATAAAGGGTACTGTTGCGGTCAAAGGTTACGAAATAAACATTTGGTTGTACGATGTCCATCATGTTTTACACGTAAGCGATGAGACGAAAAAATCAGAATCGCTTCCAGATTCTTTGGGAACTCTTTTGGCTCCAGTGCCAGGAAAAATCACCCAAATAAATGTTGTTGAAGGGGCTTCCGTGAGAAGTGGTGCTGTGCTCATGGTGCTCGAAGCTATGAAGATGGAACACAACATAATAGCTCCAGCCAATGGAAAAGTACAAAAGCTGAATTATTCCGCCGGGGACTGGGTTGACGAGAAAACCTTGTTATTAGATTTTTCTCCGACTTCATAAAACTCAGTTTAAACATGTGGAATAAAGGTTATCGAATAGATAACTTGAGATCCATTCGGATCACAATTCAAATTTCGTTACCGGAATCAAGGTTTTGGATTTTGTCGGTGTATTCAGGAGGTTCGTCGTAGCGTGATTCATTGGCCAATATTAGTGGCTTCTGTCATTTCTATCTTATCAATTTGTATTGCAAGTGTCCCAGTTCTTTTCGGTGTGTCGGGGGATTTCTGGTTGGCGGCGGGACTTGTATTTTTTGTGATTGGACTGTTCGCAACCGGCGCTTTGCCAGGTCATGTGACGGCATTACTATTTTTCTTATTTGGAATGCTTTTTTCTGTTGCGCCCAGCTCCATCATATTTGCCGGGTTTCAGTCCAACGCCTTATGGTTGGTGTTTGGAGGCCTGTTGATAGGGTTAGCGGTCGAACGAACGGGTCTCGCCGCTAGGATGGCTGAGCTGGTTAGTTGCCGCTTTGCTTTAGGATATTGGAGACTGTTGTCCAGTATGGTGGGGTTAGGTGTTTTGATGTCGTTTGTTATGCCGTCAAGCGTCGCGCGGATAGTGGTCATCATGCCGGTAGCTATCTCTCTCGCTGAGCGGGTTGGTTTTGAAAGAGGGAGTGAGGGATACAAGGGGATCATATTAGCAACCGGTCTGGGTGTTCTGTTGCCCGCCTTTGGGATCCTTCCGGCGAACATAGTCAACGTGATACTTGTTGGCGCTTCGGAGTCCTTGTACCAACTGGAAACTTCATATGGTTTTTACTTATTGACCCATTTTCCCGTTTTGGGATTTATGAAAGCTATTCTTATAGTAGGAGTAGTCGGGTTTTTTTATAGAGATGAACCGAGAGTTTCAGCACAAGTCTCTGTAACTAAGCCACTAAGCAAAGTGGAATGGAGACTGCTCATTTTATTGATGGTGGCAGTTGGTCTTTGGTTAACAGATTTTGCCCACAGAATTTCTCCGGCCTGGATAGCTCTGACAGCGGGCCTTTTATGTTTGGTCCCACGATTTGGCATTTTGCATATTTCAGTTTTTGAGAAAGATATCAACTACACCATTGTTTTATATGTTGCCGGTGTTATCGGCTTGGGAGCAATGGTCTCTGAAAGTGGATTAGGCATAATATTTGGGAATGCCTTGACATCGATATTTGATTTTCGCCCAGGGGAAAGTTTTGGCAATTACTTGCGACTATCGGTTGCGACTTCCTTGCTTGGTTTGGTAACGACCCAGCCCGGGGTCCCAGCTGTAGTGGCCCCACTGGCCGAGGTGCTTGCAAATAGCACAGGAATGTCATTGATTGCCATTTTGTCATGCCAAGTTGTCGGTTTTTCCACGCTTATACTGCCCTATCAAACTCCGCCACTTGTTCTAGCGGCCCAGTTGGGAGGTGTCAGTGTGGGGGATATGGCGAAATGTACTTTAGTGCTTGCGGGGTTAAGCTTGTTATTGGTAATCCCATTAGATTTTGTGTGGCTAACCATGCTTGGGGTGCTTGAATAAGCTGAAATGACTGTCCATATTCTAAAAATGGCTGTTGGTGTGGAGAGTGTGGAGCATCTGCGTCATATCCAGTCGGAGCGCTTGAGTTCACTAAAAATGCTTGGGGATCCGCCTGTGCTCAGGCACTGGACTCGTAATAAACCGAAACGCATAAACGAAATTATAGACGGTGGTTCCTTGTATTGGATTATAAAGGGAAGCATTCGTGTGCGACAACGTATTCTCAAAATTGAAAGTCGATCAGACATAGAGACGAATAAAAAATGCGGTTTTGTGCTAGACGCATCCGTCGTTTTGACTATTCCACGTCCTGCACGGCCAATTCAGGGGTGGAGATATCTCGAGGAAGGCTCTGCTCCTCGGGACGTGGTTGAGTCGTCCGGGAGCTTTGATGAGATGCCGGAAGATATGGCCAAAGAACTTCGCGAACTAGGACTTTTATAATTGTCATGCTGACTGTATGAGAGCGCAATGCTTTTGCCAACGTAGTATTATGGAAAGGAATGCTCTTTTCTCAAAAGTCGTGCTAAATCTTGCCAAGGTTGGATAGACCAATAACGTCGGGCTGCTCCCGATGTGGAAGGGAGTACAAAAATAGCAATTTTTCTGTAATACTCTTCCTGCTGACCGTAGTGTACGTTTCGTTGCAAAAAATGCTGGGCTGGAGTTTTCCCATTAAACGCTAAAATTAAAGGCGAAAATTTATCCAGTTTCTCCGTGAGTGAATGGGAATCGTAGGCGTCGGAAGAGAGCGTGCGATCCGACCCAGCTGTTTTCTTAGCTAGGTCAGTGAGACCGATCCTGTGTTTTAAAAGTGACCTGAACATGGGTGGCTTTACCAGAGTAGGTGTCAGGCCTGTTTGATACAGAGCACGCCAAAACAGATTTCCATGCCCAGCATAGTATGCCTGCACAGTTGCGGATCTTATTCCAGCTGCGCTTCCACAAATTAACAAGTACAAATCGGGGCCAATGACATCTGGCAAGATGTGATCAATTTGGGCTGACATACAACATCGTAAAAAATGGGAGTAGGCATCGCAATCTGCAAGCACAGTAGTTATATACCGAATTATTTAGATGACGACAAATTTTTAGGTGGGTTGTCCCTAGATATCGAAAAACGACGAAGTCTAGGGACATCTTGGGTTAATTGTTCATCCATTTTCTGGCACTAGTTTTTCCACTAATCTTGCTTATTGAAAAATCCGATTGAAGGTATAGGTAGCCTTTGAAAACCTATAAATCATACTAAGGTACATTGCGTTGTGAATAGGATTACAGCGTAATGCGATCGGTCCAAACATTATTGTTTTTGAAAGGGCAAAACCATGTGGACAAAACCAGTCGTACGTGAGATCGCTGTTGGCCTAGAGATCAACTGCTACGCTTGCGCCGATCTCTAAGCTTGATCAGTGATTGATCAATAAACGGTCACGTACCGGCGGCTCGTGCTAGTGGTTTTCTGGAGGAAGATCCATGAGAATCAGAGTTTTAGGCGCAGCTGCCGGTGGTGGCTACCCTCAATGGAATTGCAATCATCCAAATAGTCAGCGCGCTAGAAGCGGTGATCCAAACGCTCGACAACGAACCCAATCGTCGATAGCAGTTAGTTCTGACGGAGACCATTGGTTTTTGTTCAATGCCTCGCCTGATTTGCGTCAACAAATTAACGAGAATGATATTTTGCACCCAAAAAAGGGTCTGCGCCACAGTCCCATCCAGGGAGTGGTGCTTACTAATGCTGATGTTGATCATATTGCAGGCTTATTGAATTTGAGGGAGTCTCAACCGCTCCAACTCTATGGCACGACAAAGGTTTTGGATGTGTTGCAGGCAAATAGTGTATTCAATGTACTTAATTCCAAATTTGTGGAGAGAGGCGCCCTTTCTCTTGATGTTCCAATGGAACTTTCTCTTCCCGATGGTTCTAGCAGTGGAGTGATAATCATTCCGTTTTCTGTTCCTGGAAAAGTAGCCTTGTGGTTAGAGGGGGATAGTAAAAATTTAGACTTAGCTGCTGAGGGCGAAGATACCATAGCCCTCGAAGTGCAAAATGCTAATCAGGAAACCCAATTTTTTTATATTCCTGGTTGTGCCAAGATGACACCTGGATTGTCATCACGCATATCTAAAGCGCCCCTAGTATTTTTCGATGGGACTTTGTGGCGTGATGACGAGATGATTCGTTCCGATGTAGGAGTTAAAACTGGGAAACGTATGGGCCATATGAGTATGTCTGGGGACGACGGATCAATCGCAGCATTTGAGGGCCTAGAGGTAGAAAGAAAGGTGTTTATTCATATTAATACGACTAATCCGGTGCTGTTGGAAGATAGCGAAGAACGAAAATTGGCCACTGGAGCGGGTTGGGAAGTATCGTATGACGGCATGGAGATAAAGTTATGAGTACTGCTACTAGATATTCACCCAATGTCACCCCAACTGAGTGGCACGATATTGATTTGGACAGCGATCGACTGCTAAATCCTGACGAATTTAAAGGTGCGATGGAACAAATTGGTGCTGAGCGTTACCACAGTCTCCACCCTTTTCATCATCTTCTGCACAACGGTAAATTGGAGTATGGCCAAATTCAAGCTTGGGCTCTTAATCGATATTATTACCAAGCAAGTATTCCTCGGAAAGATTTGACCCTTATGGCTCGATTAAAAGCTCCCGAACTCAGATGTGCATGGCGGAGTAGAGTGTTAGACCACGATGGGTATGAGGTGGAGGATGGTGGTATAGCGCGTTATTTGCAGTTAACGACAGCACTTGGCCTTGCTAAGGATTACGTGATGTCAACGTCTGGAATTTTGCCGGCTACTCGTTTCGCAGTGGATGCATATATTCATTTTGTATCGGCACGTTCGGAACTTGAAATGATTGCTTCGTCTCTAACAGAGCTCTTTGCTCCAGCAATTCATAAAGAACGTATTTCAGGACTTAGTAAGTATTATGATTGGGCAGATGATGCTGCCTTGGCCTATTTTAAAAAACGGTTATCGGAGGCACCTAAGGACGCTCAGTTCGGACGTGATTATGTTGTTAGCAATGCAAAAACACGAACGCAGCAGGAGGCTGTGTTAAACGCGTTGCGGTTTAAGACAGATGTGCTTTGGGCACAGTTGGATGCTCTTTACAGTGCCTACGTTGAGCCTGGAAACATACCACCAGGAGCTTTCGTGCCGAACGATTAGCAAAGGATTACTATCGTGAGTGAACGGTTTATTGTTTCTATCGAATCAGTACCCAGACTGCCACGACATGCAAAACTGCGTTTTGATAAGGCTAGGGACAAATGGATTATTTTAGCCCCTGAGCGGGTATTTGAACTTGATGTGGTGGCTTATGAAATCATCAGTCGTTGTGATGGAGAAGCGACCGTGGGTAATATAGTAGATATCCTATGTAAAAAGTTTGACCAGGTTAGTCCGGAAGAGATTAACAACGATGTGAGAGATATGTTGCAAAACTTGGCCGATAAAGGATTCGTTATAGCATGAACGATACAAATGGGAAGCATGGGATCGAGTCTACGATTTCAACTCAGCAAGATAAAGTTATTCCATATGCCGTTTTGGCAGAACTGACTCACCGTTGTCCATTGCAGTGCCCTTATTGCTCGAATCCAGTTGAGCTAGAAAGGTCAAGTAACGAATTGGGGACCGATGACTGGCTTCGTGTTATCGATCAAGCTGCGGACATGGGTATTTTGCATATTCATTTTTCAGGTGGTGAACCGACCGTTCGTAAAGATCTAGAGATACTTGTAAAATATGCTGCGGATGTGGGCTTATATAGTAATCTTATTACATCTGCAGTTCTATTGACAGAGGATCGACTAAAGAAACTTCATGATGCAGGTCTTGATCATGTCCAAATTAGTTTCCAAGGAACAACTCCAGATATAGCGAATCGGGTTGCCGGTTATGACGGTCACCAAAAGAAATTGCAAGCTTCAAGATGGGTCCGCGCTCTTGATTTGCCACTCACTGTTAACGCAGTGATGCATCGCCAAAACCTTCATCAGCTTCCGGATATGATCCAACTTGCTCTTACATTAGATGCAGAACGTCTAGAGGTAGCCCAAGTCCAATACTATGGTTGGGCATTGCGGAATAGAGCGGCTTTCCTGCCCACTCGGGAACAGTTGGATGAGGCGACGGAGCAGGTAGAGAATGCGCGTACCAAACTTAAGGGGATATTAGTGATTGACTATGTCGTGCCGGATTATTATGCGCGACGGCCTAAATCATGCATGGGGGGATGGGGAAGACAATTTCTGAATATAGCGCCTTCGGGAAGGGTATTACCATGCCATGCGGCGGAATCGATTACTGGGCTCGAATTTGATTCCGTTAAAGATAAAGACCTTGCTTGGATATGGGAGGAATCGCCAGCTTTTAATTTGTACAGAGGTACAGCGTGGATGCCCGAACCGTGTAAATCCTGTGATCGTCGAGAGATAGACTGGGGTGGGTGCAGATGCCAAGCATTTGCATTAACTGGTAATGCAGCGAATACGGATCCAGCATGTGAATTTTCTCCACAGAGAAATGTATTAGCAATGCCGCTGAAAGAGTCAGGGGAAGCGGCCCCGGAATTTGTGTATCGCAGAATTGGTGGGTAAAGGTTGCTTCCTTTTAATGAAAAATCAATATAAGGCGAGCCTTATTTTATCCTTCTTCTGGAACAATAAAGATCTGTCCCGGATAAATTAAAGAGGGATCGACGATTTGGTCTCTATTGGCTCCAAAAATAGTCGTATATTGAATTCCCTTTCCATAAAGGCGTCGCGCAATTCGCCACAAGCTATTTCCAGGTTGGACTATAACGAGTCCTTCTCCGGTCCCTGGGTTTTCAAATAATGCCATTGAGAAAGGGGTCTCCAGCCGAGAAATGACTTGTCCTGTAGCATCTATTTGGTCGAGGCGTAAGGTATGCAGACCTGGAGTAAATTGCTCGGTGGGGATTAGGTGCCAAGTCCCATCTGGCATAACTGTTGCGATTCCCACTAACTTGTTATCAATATAGGCGTTAATACGGCTGTCTGGTTTCGCTTTTCCAGAAAAATCAACCTGACCGCTGGCATCATAATTTATAATGTCCAGTGTAAGGCTTTCAGCTGCTACTAGTCCATGGAGTGGCTCTTTTCCCTGTAGTAGTTGCACTGAACTAATATTGTCACGGGATAAAAGAACGGCTAACGGTTCTGTTGACTGAAATTCAGTCACAGTAGACTGGGTGGTTTGTATCGAATCCCTTTGTGGTACTAGAAGAACAACCACCTCTTTAGAGGTAATTTCTGCTCCGTCCGGCATTTTTATTACTAGGTCTAACTCTATTGTCCCATCTGGGAGTGGCTTTGTTGGGACAAACACCCACTCCCCTTTTTCATTGGATATGGAAGAACCTATTTTTCTTCCATCGGCGCGAATAGTTACTTCTGTGTTAGGTCTAGCCCGACCCGCTATCACTGCATTTCCATCAGGGCTAACCGTTACAACATCAAAAGAGGGTCTAGGGCCCTCTTCATTTTGAAGTGCAGTATTCGCTCTCGAGGTGGCTGCCTCTTGACGCTCGTTATTAATGACTTGTGTCGCACTAGATATTTGGTTTTCCAATTCAGAGTTATCAGGCTTCTTCTCTTCCTGCCCGCCGATGTCACCCGTATCAGAGCCATCTACTGAGGAGTCTTTGTTGGTATCTGTCTCAATACTTGAAGAAGGTTCAGAGATAGAAATATTGCCATCACTTGTTGCATCCGCCGCGGTATTGGGACTCTCACCGGTAGTAGTTTCAGATACGGAAAGGGACTCTTCAGGATTAGTCGCTTTCGAACTATCATTGGTTCTACTTGGCAGTTCAATAACCTGTCCGTTGGGAGGTCCAGAAACAGTCGTGTTGGAGGTAGTCTCACTGGAATCCAAATTGTTTTTCGGGGTTCCTTGTATTGCGTCCCGTTGGGATAGCTCATTGGGATTATCCACTAAAGATCTGTGATCATTGGTCAAATACCAAATTGCAAAGACACCGACTATAACCACTGCAAATACTAGACCGACAATAGTAGGCGTTTTTATGGTTAGCCCGCTTATGTTCTTCGGTTTATTATTTTCAACTATGTGGGACACGGCAATCTCAATTTTATCCAGTATTTGTTTAGGTTTTGGCTATAAATATAATTAATTTAACTAAACATTACTGATCAAAAGCTATTCCTATGCTTATAGCAAGAGGGAAAAATAAAATCGTTCCTTCTATGAGTGTACGGGGATATCGCTTCAGGCATCCCAATGAAATTATCTCACTAGAGAAAAGTAAGGCTAAAAGTGGTACTAATGGCAGGGTGGAACCACCACTAAATAATATTATTTGACTGACAAGAACAAGCAACGGGACTGCAGCCGCATATATCCAAAGATTATTGCTACCCAATTGGGTTTTCTTAAATAAAACAAAATAGACTCCAATAGTAGAAGCAGTGACGGCGATCCCCAATTGTCCAGTGGACGCAGAAGTTCCAAGTATAGCGGTAATTGAGACTCCTATCGCGCATGTTCCTATGACTTTTATGGCTACGAGCTTTTGTTTACTCAATCTGCACAATTGATAAAAAGTGAGGACCCAAAGTGATAGCATGGGGAGTAATGTGACCATGAATTTTATGATTCCGAACGTAATTGTCGGGCTGGTTAGCCATACCAGACCTCCAATACTAAATAGCGTATAGAGCTTAAGACTGGCCCATTTCTGGGTGTGTTCAGAGGTAAGGCCAATTATAGCTCCTAAGATCACGATGTAGAAAAATTTTTGATTCGATATTTGAGGAGGGAATGGTGGTAAGCCAAAAATTGCGAGATAACTGGCTAAAACCCCAAGTGAGACGGCCATGACCGCATAATTCGTCCCATGTCTTTTGTCGACATAGAGGTCCAAAATAAGGGCGCTTAAAATAGATATGGTTAAAGGAATAATAATGCTTTGGGCTGCCGGATGTAGGAGTATTTGTGTCATAGTAGTTTCGTACAAAGTGTCAAATCATCGAAATAAACGTGCCGACATTTGGTGTCCCTTATTCATAAATACCTGAGTAGCAAATGGTCTGATGCGTCTTAGATTTAAATAGTTTAAGTGTTGGTACTGTAATAGTAGAGGCTCGGAGGGTGATTCGTGAAGACTTTATGTGTATTTTGTGGATCAAGTTTGGGTTTCAAGCCGGAGTTTTCTGAACTAGCCCAAAATCTGGGACTAAGAATGGCAAAACGGCGTATAAAACTTGTGTACGGAGGCGCTAAAGTTGGTTTAATGGGAGTTTTGGCTGACGCTGTACTGGAGAACGGAGGAATCGTTACGGGAGTAATTCCTGAGTTTCTGATAAAGGCGGAGGTTGTGCATTCGTCACTAACAGAGATAATTGTGGTAGACACTATGCATGAGCGTAAGGAAACCATGTATCGATTGTCTGATGGCTTCGTGGCAATTCCCGGAGGATTTGGTACGCTAGATGAAGTTATAGAGGTGGTTACCTGGCGTCTTCTGGGGTTACATAAAAAACCAGTTGCTATGCTGTCTCACAACCATTATTGGGAAACATTTTCCGCTCTTATAGAACACGTTGTAAAACAAGGGTTTGCTATGAGGGAGGCTAGGGAACTCTTCACTATTCACGATGATGTCGATCAAGCAATCGATATAATAAAATAGACCAAGTTTCCGGTAAAGCTACGGACAAAAATTAGGTAGTTTGCATTGTTAGAGACTGCGTGTTCAGGTGTGAAGAGTGCAATTTAATTGCGTTAGGCACTTGTAATTTAAGGGAATAATTTGGGTCGTTCTCGTGTCTTCTAACATCGAATTTCAAAGTTACAAGTACGGATAGAATTGCTATCCAGGAGTATATAAATGGAAAAGATACAAGTCTCTAACCCAATCGTGGAAATCAATGGGGATGAGATGACAAGAGTGATTTGGCAATTTATTAAAGAAAAGCTAGTTCTTCCCTATGTTGATATTGATTTGCTGTACTACGACCTAGGTATTGAATCACGCGATGCGACAGATGACCAAATTACGGTGGATGCAGCAAAGGCAATCCAACAACATGGAGTTGGAGTCAAATGCGCTACTATCACTCCTGATGAGGAACGAGTAGCTGAATTTGGTTTAAAGAAAATGTATCGTTCCCCGAACGGCACAATTCGTAATATCATTGGTGGTACGGTATTTAGACAACCAATTCTTTGTAGGAATATTCCGCGCCTTGTGCCCGGGTGGAAAAAACCCATAGTTATTGGTCGGCACGCATTTGGTGACCAATATCGGGCCACCGATTTTCTCGTTCCAGGACCGGGCAAAATGACTATGCGGTTTGAACCGAGAGATGGTGGTCCAGCTATAGAGCACGAAGTCTATGATTTCCCTGGTAAGGGAATAGCGCTCGGTATGTACAACTTAGATGACTCAATCCGAGGTTTTGCTCGGGCTAGTTTTCATTACGGCCTTGAGCTAGGTTGGCCAGTCTACATGTCCACGAAAAACACTATTCTGAAATCCTATGATGGCCGGTTTAAGGACCTTTTCCAAGAGGTCTTTGAAGCGGAATTTGAGGAGAAATTCAGGGATCAGAATCTTACGTATGAGCATAGATTGATTGATGATATGGTCGCCTGCGCCCTAAAATGGGAAGGTGGGTTCGTTTGGGCTTGTAAAAATTACGACGGGGATGTTCAATCTGACACGGTTGCACAAGGGTTCGGTTCTTTGGGACTGATGACATCAGTCCTATCTACGCCCGATGGACGAACGGTGGAGGCAGAGGCAGCACACGGAACGGTTACACGGCATTTTAGAGAACATCAAAAAGGTAATGAAACATCCACTAATCCGATTGCGTCAATCTTTGCTTGGACAAGAGGCCTCTACCATCGTGGACGATTCGACGGTACACCGGAAGTTATCAAATTTGCGGAAACTTTGGAAAAGGTTTGTGTTGGTGTGGTGGAATCGGGACATATGACCAAGGATTTGGCCTTACTAGTTGGACCGGAGCAGGAATGGCTTACGACAAGTCAATTTCTCGACCAGGTAGAAGGGGAATTGGCCCTGGCCATGTCTTAAAACGATTTTGTTAAGGATTGTTGTTGTTTTTTGAGAAACAAAGTTTCTGTCAATTTTGCAACTAATCGGCCCCCAGCGTAGCAATAGCATTTTCTATGGTATCGATAGCCTTTTTTATTTGGCTTGCGTTAGGGCCGCCCGCTTGAGCCATGTCTGGTCGTCCGCCTCCGCCCTTTCCACCGAGTGATGTGGCGCCTAGGCGGACCAATTCCACAGCATTAATCTTGTTGGTCAGATCATCTGATACGGCAACTACTATCGCTGCCTTGCCTTCGCTTTCAGTAGCCAATGTAACGACACCAGATCCTAAAGATTTTATGAGTTCGTCAGCTAGTCCACGTAAATCTTTAGGAGGAACACCCTCTAATTGCTTGTCTATAAATTTGATCCCCCCTATATCTTTGGCAGTATTGCTATTTTGAACAGTTCCGCCAGCTGTCGCGAGCTTTCGTCTTGTTTCATTTAATTCTTTGATTAATTTTTTATGTTCCGCTTGCAAAGCTTGGATCCGTTTCGGAAGTTCGGTGGGTTTGGCACGCAGTGCGGCAGAGGATTCCTTAATGATAGTTTCCTGCTGTCTGCCGAAACGTAGCGCGCCAACACCTGTGACAGCTTCTATTCGCCGTAGTCCTGATCCTACTGCAGTCTCATTTATTATCCTAAAAATTCCGATATCTCCGGTTCTTTTAACATGAGTGCCACCGCACAGTTCAATGGAGTACGCTTTGCCCTCGGTATTTTCGATCGAAATAACACGAACTTCATCGCCATACTTTTCCCCAAACAGAGCCAAGGCACCTCTCTGAATCGCTTCATCCGGAGTCATTACATTTGTCGATACAATATTGTTAGCAAGAATTTCGACATTAACTTCTTCTTCGATTGCTAACAGATCGTCTTCGTTAATAGCTTGGGGATGGCTAATGTCAAATCGCAATCGTTCGGGTGTGACCAAGGAGCCCTTTTGACTTACGTGATTTCCCAGATGATTGCGTAAAGCTGTATGCAGGAGGTGGGTCGCCGAGTGATTTCGTCGAAGTGCGGCGCGTCGGGCCCCGTCTATCTCAAGTTGGACGGTATTATTTACTGACATAGTCCCTGAGATAATCGTCCCAATATGTACGTTAAGCCCTCCTGCTGCTGTTAGGGTATTATTTATTTGTACCTTGAGGTCTGATTCATCTCGCAATGTCCCGGTGTCTCCAATTTGCCCACCGGACTCGGCATAAAAAGGTGTCTGATTAGTGATAACCATTACATCGGATCCAGTCTCTGCGGCAGACACGACTTCACCTTCAACGACGATCGTTAGAATTTGACCTTCTGCAGTATCAGCAGAGTAACCGATAAACTCAGTTGTCCCTACCGCATCTCTTATTTGGAACCAAAGTTTGTCGGTCGTGTCGTCTCCGGAGCCAGTCCAACTTTTTCGTGCATCAGTTCGTTGACGGTTCATTGCCACTTCAAAACCGGCACGATCAACTATTCTCCCTTGGGCCCGTAACGCGTCCTCAGTCAAATCGAGTGGGAATCCATATGTATCATAAAGCTTAAACGCAATGTCTCCTGGCAATGGGGCTCCATCAGCAAGTTTCGTGGTGGCTTCCTCTAATAATCGTAATCCTCGCCCCAAGGTTTCAGCAAAACGTGTTTCTTCATTTTTGAGAGTCTCCGTAATAAGCGCCTTCGCACGCTCAAGCTCTGGGAATGCTTTGCTCATTTCTGTAATTAGGAGAGGCACCAATCTCCACATCATGGGTTCGTTTACGCCCATCATGTGCGCATGACGCATAGCCCTACGCATTATTCTGCGAAGAACGTAACCCCTTCCTTCGTTCGATGGCATGACGCCGTCGGCTAATAGGAAACTCGAGGCGCGAAGGTGGTCTGCAATGACTCTGTGGGAAGAATTATGTGGACCTTTTTCGCTTATACCGCTGAGGTCGGCACTACCTGAAATAAGTGCCTTGAATAGGTCTGTATCGTAGTTATCGTGGACTCCCTGGAGAACAGCTGTTATACGCTCGAGGCCCATTCCCGTGTCAATGGCAGGGTTTGGAAGATCAATTCGGCCTTCGGCACCTTGTTCTTCAAATTGCATAAAAACAAGATTCCAGATTTCAATAAATCTATCCCCGTCTTCATTTACACTTCCTGGAGGCCCACCAGGAATAGACTCTCCATGGTCATAGAAAATTTCTGAACAGGGTCCACACGGACCAGTATCTCCCATTGCCCAGAAATTGTCGTTAGTATCAATCCGGATTATTCGATTCTCTTGGAGACCCGAAATAGATTTCCAAAGATCGTAAGCGTCATCATCACTGTGAAACACCGTTACCAAGAGCCTATCGGTGGGCAAACCAAATTCCTGGTGTACAAGATTCCAGGCAAGCTCTATCGCTGTTTCTTTAAAATAGTCGCCAAACGAAAAATTTCCGAGCATTTCAAAAAATGTGTGATGACGTGCTGTATAACCAACATTGTCTAAGTCATTATGTTTTCCACCAGCCCGAACACATTTTTGGCTTGTAGTAGCCCGAGGGATTTCTCGTTGTTCAGAGCCAGTAAAAACATTTTTAAATTGGACCATTCCTGCATTCGTAAATAGCAGTGAAGGATCGTTTGGAGGTACAAGCGGTCCGGACGAGACGATTTCGTGCCCGTTGTGATCAAAATAATCCAGAAAGGCCGTGCGTACTTCGTTTGTGCTCGGCATGAAATCACCTCGTACTGGTATTGCTTCAGTGAAGATCCATCATTTTTGCTGATTATAAAATGCTGGTAAACCCATCCAACCCTTTTCAAGAGCAATTACTATCGCTTTTAGCGTTTGGATGCCCGGGTGTCTAGATAAGAATAGCTTATACATGCACTGCCATATCCATTTCAGATATACCTAACGGTCTCTAAAGTGGGTGATTTCCTCGGTGAGCGCTTCGTAATAGTTAGCTACGTCAAGCCAGTCCTATTACCAAAATATGTTCAAGAATCCTTGCAGTTGATGCTGTATATTCGATTTTGATACCAGACTTTTCCACCCATTTTGCTTAAGAAACCTCTTTCTCGGCACTCTTTGAGGTCTTTTGGTTAGCTAACCCTGCTTCTACGCGAATCGAATCTTCAATTTGGTTTGATATGTCCGAATGGTCGAGCAAAAACTGTTTAGCGTTCTCTCTACCTTGGCCAATCCTTTGTTCATTATAAGAGTACCACGAACCAGATTTTTCAATAATTCCCGCATGGGCACCAAGGTCTAATAGTTCTCCCATTTTGGAGATTCCGGTCCCGTACATTATGTCAAATTCAACACTCTTGAATGGTGGTGCTAATTTGTTCTTCACAACTTTGACCCTAGTGTGATTTCCAACAATTTCATCCCGGTCTTTTAGTGCGCCGATTCGTCGTATATCTAGCCGGACTGACGAATAAAATTTAAGAGCATTACCTCCGGTGGTCGTTTCTGGGCTTCCATACATAACGCCAATTTTCATACGAATTTGGTTGATAAAAATTACGGTACATCGTGATTTGGAAATTGATCCGGTAAGTTTGCGTAGCGCCTGACTCATCAGGCGAGCTTGAAGTCCAACGTGGGTGTCACCCATTTCACCTTCTAGTTCAGCCCTTGGAACCAAGGCGGCAACGCTATCAACAACCAGTACATCGATTGCGCCAGAACGGACCAGTGTATCGGCAATTTCTAGCGCTTGCTCTCCAGCATCTGGCTGAGATATCAGTAACTCGTCAGTATTAACCCCCAGTTTGCTAGCATAAACTGGGTCTAAAGCATGCTCGGCATCAACAAATGCGCATGCTCCACCTCGGCTTTGTGCTTCTGCTACAACGTGTAGTGCTAAAGTTGTTTTACCAGAACTCTCTGGCCCAAAAATTTCTACGACCCTTCCACGAGGTAGTCCACCAATGCCAAGCGCAATATCTAGTGCAAGTGATCCAGTCGGAATAGCTTCGATTTCAACAATTTTATCATTTTCTCCCAGTTTCATGATTGAGCCTTTGCCAAAGGTTCGCTCAATTTGGCTCAGGGCTGCGTCGAGAGCTTTTTGTTTGTCCATATCCTCATTTCCAACGACTCGTAGTGATGGTTCTGACATGACATTTCCTTCCGTTATTTCACAGCCCCTGAGATGTTTCAATGCAACTAATGTACCAGTTTTGTTCTATTTTGCAATAATAAACCACAACTACTTAAAATATAGGGGAAATTCTTTAGGTGTTCATTTAATGTTCTCATACTTGAATTAGGGTATGGGAGATATATATATTGATTTTAGGATTTTGGGTAAACGGGCAATATTTATAGTTAGTATTTGTGATTAGTCATCTTAGTTTCTGGTAATATCCAACAAGTAAATTGTTATCTTAAGTGATGGACGTAGCTTTAACGATGTTGATTTAAAAGATTAGAAATGAGAAGAAACCACGGGAACTGGGAGTTTTAACGGCAGGAACATGTTATGGATATGGAGCTGAAATACCAAGTCCGGATTAATCTTACGGGCGAGTTGGCAAAGCTTTTACGCAAGAGCCCACAGAGTAATATCGTGAGTCCCCTGATTGATATTCTAAAGAAGCACAACGCTATTTCTAAATGTCAATACGACGCATTTTCAGATTATGTGTTGGAGGCGGAGCAATTTGGTGTTGAAGATTACCCGTTATATCAGTGGACAAAGGACACAATAGGTGACCCTGCTAAAGAAGAAAAATACTTAAAGTCATTCTCGTTATATGTGGGTGGACAAGAGGTGTATCCTAAATTAGCGGCGGATGATCTGGAAGCAGACCTAAAATTGTTAGTTGATAAAAAAGTAATTCTTGAAGTGTTTAAATATGATACAAATCCAGCAAACAGTCCGCAGCTACCAGCTAAATACGTAAATAAAAAATCTTAAAACCACACTACATCTAGACCTATGAAGGTGATTTTGGATTTTGCTACCTGAAATGCGGGATTAGGTTGTTTTAAGTTTGCCAACTGTAGCCGAATCCAATAATTGAAAAATATTTCTTTGGTCTGAAAGGTGGTCCAGTACAACTTGATCTTGGGTCTAATTGACTGTCTGACCTTGAGTGCTCATCGTTATTCTGACTAAGCAACCTCCCATTGCCCGTCCTTCCATTATTTCCACAGTGGTGGCCCTGTTGCCACGTACAAAGGTCAACAAACTAGTTTCAGACTGAACGCTCGTAATCGGCTGCCATCCGAATTGGGGCATCTGGGTAGTAAATAGTGCGAAAGCCTCTGAGTGACTTTGATCTAAACTCATTACAAGTCGCCCCGTCCAGAGGTCCCCACTTCCTAATATAAGTGAATTGCGAGCATTTAATGTAGTGCCTGGTGGAATAGGAATATCCGTAATTGGCTGAAACGTTTCTTGGATATTCGTCCTGTTTTCAAGGGCATTTGGGGCAGTCGTCTCTGTAAGATTAGTGTTACGGGTACATGCGGAGACTAAAATCAGAAAAGCAGAAAATAAAAGAATATTTCTACCAGCAATGTGTATTTGTTGATTCATACCCTCGGTCCACCCATATCGGTGCAGATAAATTAGCTCACCCAAAAATTAAATTAGCACAGTCCGTTGATGTTATTCTGCAGTTGATGTGTGTTTCAAGAGGTATACGTCTAGTTCAGATCTGGACCATATGGATTTTAAGCATCAGTACTAGATAAACCCCGCTAGGTGTAGGAAACAGTAAAGAGCACGACTCATCAATATTTTAGTTTAATCGGCGCCACGTACTAGGATGTTTAACCCGAGAACTATATTTTGATAAATGGGAAGAAAAAATATTAACCCCTTATAAAAAAACAGTTATAAGGGGTTAATGGTAGCGGAGAGTGGACTCGAACCACCGACCTCCGGATTATGATTCCGCTGCTCTAACCAGCTGAGCTACTCCGCCACTAGGTCGGCTATAAGCGCGGTACCCTGTGCTGTCAAGCAGGTACACTAAAGTCGGTTTGGTCGACGGGAATTGGCGAATGAAATCGGCCTGGTTTATAGAGGAGTATAATTTTGTCAGAGCGTATCGCAGTTGTGGGCCTTGGTTATGTCGGGTTACCAGTTGCTTCAGCATTTGCTGCAGAACATAGGGAAGTTGTTGCTTACGACATAGATAATGCGCGTATTCAAGAATTATCCAGAGGTGAAGACCGTAACGGTGATATCGCTAGTAACGATTTGGCTAAGTGCCAAGATATTTTCACATCGAATCCGAGTGATTTAGATTCGGCGACGTTCTATGTAGTTACTGTTCCAACGCCTATTGATAAAAATAGACACCCTGATCTGAGCTATATTATCAACGCTTGCGAATTAATAGGTAAGAGACTGGTGCGGGGAGATTTAGTAGTTCTAGAGTCTACTGTATATCCAGGTGTAACAGAGGACGTATGTGGCCCTTGCTTATCCCGAGCTTCGGGTTTATCGCAAGGGGATGATTTTATGTTGGGCTATTCACCAGAGCGAATTAATCCTGGTGACAACGAACATAATATTAGAACTATCACTAAGGTCGTTGCGGCTCAGGACCAAGAGACTTTAGAACGGATAGAATCGGTTTATGGGCCCGTGGTGACGGCAGGTCTACATCGTGCACCATCGATTAAAACAGCTGAAGCGGCCAAGGTGGTGGAAAATACTCAGAGGGACCTTAATGTTGCGTTAATGAATGAGTTAGCGCTGATTTGTGACAGGCTAGATATCCGCACCGCAGATGTTCTGGAAGCTGCTAGGACAAAATGGAATTTCATTCCGTTTATGCCTGGATTGGTCGGTGGCCATTGTATTGGTGTGGATCCATATTATTTAACGACTAGGGCTGAGCAAGCTGGATACAATCCACAAGTAATCCTTGCTGGCCGTAGAATTAACGATTCCATGGGGTTACATATAGCCAATAAAATGATTGATTTACTGTGTTCTTCTGGCAAATCCGTTGGGGGCGCTAGGGTCGGAATTTTGGGGTTAAGTTTTAAAGAGAATGTTGCCGATCTGAGAAATAGCAGGGTCCCTGATATAATTACTCGGTTGACTGAATGTGGAATAAAAGCGTTGGTACATGACCCTATAGCAAACAAAGAGGAAGCAAAACGGCAATATAGTATACAGTTGCTCCAGCTAGATTCGATGCGGAAACTTGACGGCTTAGTTCTAGCGGTTCCTCATGACACTTATTTGAGTACACAGGGGGAGCCACTTTTTTCTTTTCTCAAACCTGACGGGATACTTTTGGACATTAAGTCTGCATTAGATCCGAGCCAAGTGCCTATTGGAATTACTTACTGGAGTTTGTAGGATTTTGCTCAATCCACCCACCGCCTACTAAACGACTTTGTTTATAGAAAACAGCCGCTTGCCCTGGCGAAACTGCACCAGGATTAGTATTAAATAAAATTTTAGCCCGACCGTTGGGCTGTTTCTCCACTGTTGCAGAGGTGCCGGGATGTCCTGATCGTATCTTGACGTTAAACTGATCCTCCTTAGGTGAATTTAGGTCTGGATCCAACCAATTTACATCCTTGACCATGATTTGTATTGTTTTTAGAGAAGTCTTTGGCCCGACTACTATTTCATTTCTGTCTCGTGCCACCCGCAGGACGTATAATGGTTCGTGCCAGCTCACTCCTAGGCCGCGTCTTTGTCCGACTGTGAAGTGAATAATTCCGGGATGCTTTCCTACTATAGTGCCGTCCTCCAATACTAAATTTCCGGTCTCGCTAGCCCCTGGCCTTAGCCGCTCCACAGTGCGTGCATAGTCACCGTCCGGGATAAAACAGATATCCTGGCTGTCGGGCTTGTTTGCAATAGGAAGATTATACCTGGCCGCTATGGCGCGGGTTTCCTTTTTGGTCAGGTCTCCTAAAGGGAAGCGTAAATATTCAAGTTGTTGCAGAGTTGTAGTGAATAAGAAATAACTTTGATCTTTTACAACATCCTTTGCTTTGTGTAGTTCTGTGACACTATTTCCTTCAAGGCGTCTAACATAATGACCCGTTATTAATGCTTGTGCATCAAGTTCTTTAGCTGTTTCCAACAAGTCACTAAATTTAAGTCTTTGATTGCATCGGATACAAGGTATCGGAGTTAGGCCGGAAAGATAGCTATCCGCAAAATCATCGATGACCGCCCTTTTAAATCGAGACTCATAATCTAGTACGTAGTGCGGAATATTAAGACAGCTTGCAACCTGGCGTGCATCGTGAATATCTCTTCCAGCACAACAGGTATTTGCCTTCTGTGTCGCTAGACCATGGTCATACAACTGCATGGTAAGGCCAATTACCTTAA
Source organism: uncultured Rhodospirillaceae bacterium (assembly GCA_964515905.1). Lineage (GTDB taxonomy): Bacteria > Pseudomonadota > Alphaproteobacteria > UBA7887 > UBA7887. Next base: position 70,678 of record CAZEWK010000095.1, read on the forward strand.
ACCCCTGTTCAACCATTAGTGCTGCAGCCACGGAACTATCCACTCCCCCTGACATTGCGACTACGACTGGAGAAGTTTTATTTAGATATTTTGGATGGTATTGTTCCACTTTATATCATAGCCTTATAAACAATTATCACTGATTAGCTGAATTATGTTAATTTACCATGGGCTTATAAGTCATTTAATAAACTTAGAACAAAAAGTCGTAATGGAATATACCATTTAAGAGCATCTTTGTTGCCAACCCATTTCCCAAAATTCTTTCTCCAACACGGTAGCTTGCTTAAAAATTTCTAGGAGATTGGTGAAGCGGATACTGCCACCGGCACTATCAGAAAGGTCATCGAGTTGTTTAATCGCCTCTTTTGCCACTAGCTGATATTCGTCGTCAGCATACATTTCTATCCAACTGAAATACGGGTTTCCTTTCCGATTTGTCGCTGAATTAGCAATTAGATTAGCACCGATTTCCGCATATCCGGCTATGCAAGGGATTAGAGCAGTGGATAGGTCTAGTAGATCACCTCTGTGACCGCAGTCAAAAACAAACCGCGTATATGCAGTCGTTGCTAAATCCTCGTACATGGTAGTGACATCAGTGAGATCAATATTCCATTCCTTGCAATATTGGATATGGAGGCCCATTTCAACATCTATAATATTGGTAATTGCCTTATTGGCTCGGCGTATTTGTTCAACGTTATTCGCCTTATAAGCGGCTAAAGCATACGCTCTTGAAAAATGGAATAAAAAAATAAAATCTTGAGTGAGGTAGTGTCGAAAAGAAGATTCAGGAAGCGAGCCATCTCCTATTCCTTTGACAAATGGATGTTCCAAGTAATCGTTCCAAACTTGACCAGAGGAAGCACGCAGACGCGAAAACAGGCTTTCATTTGATTTCATATTTTGCGAATGCCCAGCCCTAAGTTATGTTTTTGTTAAATATTTTGGTCTGCAATCAGTTTCAAATTATAGGCTAACCTAAAGGTCTTAGAATTTACCCGATTCTTTCGTGGAAAATGGTCAAACAATTACTGTCATTTGGTATTTACCCCAATAAAACATTTCGTGAGCTTCGAGGAACCCACAATATCAGACCATCGTGTGCGTCGGTTAAAATAATTTGACAACCTAGCCGAGATGTAACCGTGAGGCCAGCGGCTAGGTCCAGCATATCTTCTTCATCGTCTGATGGTGGGGGGAGCCGACCGTAGAAAGATTCTTCTACAATTACATGGCATGTTGAGCATGCCATTGAGCCTTCACAAGCGCCCTCAAGGTTGATGCCATGGCTATGGGCCAAGTCAAGCACCGTTTCACCAACATTTGCCTGGACCTGTAGACTTTTCCCATCTGGATTAATAAAAGTAATCTTGGGCATGGCTCTCCTTTACCCGTTATCCAATTAATCCCTCTTTAACTTTTTGTATGGAGGTTATATTTATAATTTGTGACAGTGGACCAAAACTTTAAGAAAGAAAATTTAGTATATCAATTTCTTAATGCGGAAACAGTGTCCGTTATCTTTTGTACTGTATAATCTATTTCAGGTTTAGTTGTATACCTTCCTAACCCAAACCGAATCGAGCCGCTGGCAATCTCGTTACTGAAACCTAGAGCCCTTATTACATACGACGGTTCTATAGAGTTTGAAGTACATGCGGAGCCTGACGAAATCGCGATGTCTGGTATAGCTGACATTATTTTTTGGCCGTCAAGGCCTGCAAAGCTCAAATTTAGATTTCCGGGGAGTCTATTGTCAAAATCTCCATGCAAAATCACGTCTGGAACTGCAGTTACAATGCCATCGCGTAGACGATCACGTAAACTCTTTATTCTTTCGGATTCTTCCTGCATTTCGTTGACGGCAATTTGACATGCTAAACCCAATCCTACGCAGAGGGGTGTAGGTAACGTTCCAGAGCGTAGGCCGCGTTCTTGGCCGCCCCCGTCAATTTGTGCAGCAACACGGACCCTTGGTCGACGCCTAACATATAAAGCCCCAATTCCCATAGGACCGTATATCTTATGCCCAGAGATGCTCATTAAATCAATATTCATTCGATTAACATCAATCGGGATTTTTCCCACTCCTTGTGCAGCATCTGTATGAAACAGCACGCCATTTTCACGGCACAGGGCGCCAATTTTAGAAATTTGCTGTACGACACCAATTTCATTGTGTGCCGTCATTACTGAAACAAGTGAGGTATCGTCCGTCAGGTGGTCCGCAAGTTTTTGGAGATCCAGTAGCCCGCTTGTATTGACAGGAAGAAAAATTACTTGGTGCCCCAGAGATTCTAGGTATCGGCATGCTTCAATTACACACTTGTGCTCAGTCGATACTGTTACAATCCGGGATTGCGGCTTTTTTAAGAATCCAATGGCACCCTTTATTGCCAGATTATTAGATTCAGTTGCGCCCGATGTGAAGATTATCTCACGAGTGTCGGCTCCAATTGCGGTTGCGACTTGTTTCCGAGCCTCATCTACAGCGTCTTGTGCCTCTACACCGAAAACATGTGTCTGGGAATGCGGGTTACCTGGCTTGTCAAAAAAATAAGGCAGCATACCTTTTATAACACGTGGATCTGTAGGCGTCGTGGACTGATAATCCAGGTATATGGGTAGTTTCAGTCTTTTGATTTCCGCCATGGGGTTATTGGTTCCTCCAGTTTTACGCGGCGTTTCTGCGAGTTTTTTTGTAAGTTTGTTGATACAAATTCAGCCAAGTCTTCACGGCTACCTCTATGTCTTTTTTCGTTGTACCCCAACCAATGCTGAATCTAACTGATTCATTTGCAGCCGTTGTGTGGACACCCATTGCTTTCAGTACGTGGCTGCTGGACACTTTTCCGGAACTGCAGGCGGAACCGGCACTCACCGCAACTCCGGCTAAATCAAAAGCAATGACTTGCATGTCAGAAGTCTTGCCAGGGAGCCGTACACAGCTGGTATTCCCTATTCGTGGGCTTTGGCTGCCAAATATTTCGACTTTGGACACTTTCGCTTTTAAACTGTTTTCAAATTGGTCTCGTAAACTCGTTACTCGGTCCATTTCATCAGTATCTTTTCTAACAATGCTGCATGTTTCTGCGAATCCAACAGCTCCAACAATATTTTCTGTTCCAGCGCGTCGTTTTTCTTCCTGACCTCCGCCTAATAATTGTGCCTCCACCTCAATGTTCGGGCCAAGTGCCAAAGCACCAATGCCTTTTGGTCCCCCAATTTTATGCGCTGATAAGGTCATTAAATCAACATCCAGCGATTTCATATCGATCGGTATTTTCCCAAATGCTTGTACGGCATCACAGTGGACTAACGCGTTATATGCGTGAGATATTTTGCTGATTTCGCCAATTGGCTGGATAACGCCAGTTTCATTGTTCGCAAGCATTGCTGAAACTACAGTCGGCCCTCTTTTTTTTGAAAGTAGCTCTTCTAATATGTTTGTATCAATAACACCCTCGTGGCTGACTGGAATAGGTGTTGAGGTTGGTGCTGTAGCAAGTACGGAATCATGCTCAATACCAGAGATTAAGTAGTTCCTGACTGATGTTCTGCTGAGAGCAAGGTTATTGGCTTCTGTACCTCCACTGGTAAATATCAACTGGCTTGGTTCTGCTCCTACCGAAGAGGAAACGGAACGTCGGGCATCTTCCAAGTACTTTTGTGCGTCCCGGCCAACTTTATGTACCGAAGAGGGGTTTCCCGTTAGGGCCATAGCTTCTATCATTGCTGACTTTACAAGCGGGCGAAGTGGTGCACTGGCGTTGTAGTCTAAATATCTTGTTGAACTGACAAATTTATCCACGTTGATTCGCTTTCTGGAGGGGCCACCAGTATTTAGTTTGAAGCGTATATCTCGGTTGTTTGTAGTATACTAGAATATCGTTCTTCGGTATATTTGGAGCACTTTCTTCGTGATGCCGAGGATTAATCTGGTTCTTTATTGCGGTTTGCTTCGAGATATTCAACACGAGCTCTTAACTCTTTAATTTCAGTGGTAAGAATTTCTAATTTTTTAGTGGCAGGATCTGACACATTTTCCGGAGTTCCGTATGCCATGAAATCATGACCTTTTGATTGTCGTCCATTCCCAATAGCCTTGGCCGGTATGCCGACAACTGTTGTGCCCGGAAGCACGTCTTTAACTACCACGGCATTTGACCCAATTCGAGCATTGGCACCTATTGTTATTGGACCGAGGACTTTTGCTCCCGCGCCTACAATCACTCCATTCTCCAATGTTGGATGCCGTTTGGTCCCCCGTTCAAGCGATGTTCCGCCTAACGTTACACCTTGATACAGGGTTACGTCATCTCCAATTTGGGCAGTGGCGCCGACCACTACTCCCATACCATGATCAATAAATAAACGCTTTCCAATTGTTGCCGCTGGATGAATTTCAATTCCTGTCAGCAACCGACCCAAATGAGAAATAAATCGCCCTAGCCACCTCAAGCCATGATTCCAGGAATAACTGCTTACACAGTAGAAAACGATGGCGTGGAAGCCTGGATAACAGAATACTACTTCCAGTTTAGACCTTGCGGCAGGGTCATGTTCTAGAATTACTGAAATTTGTCGACTTAAATTCTTGAAAATCATATTAATCGTTGTGATATTATGGCCAGCAACATTTGCACCAGGCTGTGCTTATACCTTTTGATTTTCTGTACTTTAACAACCTGGGTATAAAATTCTTGATGGATTCAGTCAAGAATTTGAGTGAGGTTATTATGTGCTGCCTCGCATAAAATTCTGTATTAAGGGCGTTTTAAATCTGTGACTGAGAGATTAAGAGGGGAAATTGAATAGTGCCTGAAGTAATTTTTAATGGACCAGAAGGAAGACTGGAGGGCCGCTATCAGCATGGTTTGGGCGACAATCCACCCGTCGCTATCGTATTACACCCCCATCCAGAGCATGGGGGCAATATGAACAATAAGGTGGTCTATAGCGTTTTTCATGCTTTTGTATCTATGGGTTTTTCAACCCTTCGATTTAATTTTAGAGGAGTTGGCCGAAGTCAGGGGGAATACGATTTTGGGACAGGAGAACTCAATGATGCAGCGTCTGCCCTTGACTGGATGCAAAGTTTTAACGCGGATGCTCGAGCTTGTTGGGTTAGCGGCTTTTCTTTTGGTGCTTGGATTTCGTTTCAACTCCTTATGCGTCGTCCTGAAATAACCGGATTTGTTAACATTGCACCTCCAGCTAACATATTTGATTTTTCTTTTTTGGCTCCATGTCCAGTTTCTGGGATGGTTATTCAGGGAACGGCAGATGATATTGTTCCAGAGCCAGATGTCAAAAAATTAGCGGAAAAGCTTTCAAGCCAGAGATATGTTGATATCGACTATGTAAAGTTGCGAGGGGCCGACCATTTCTTTGGCAATCACCTTGATCGGATAGCAGATCGGTCTAAGAAATACGTGACAAAACGTATGAAAGAACTCGGTTTAAACTAATGGAACGTAATGTTAATTCCTTTGTTACTTTCTGTTTAATCGAGCCAATGAAGTGGCGCCAATATTATTTTACGACCCCACAGGGAATATGGGAAAATCATCGGTTTTAAGATGGATGAAACGTAGATCCTCCAGTTGTCGGGCTGGGAACTCCGGTAGTTGTTGGAAAACTGATTGGTAATCCATAAAAGCTTCTGACTGCGAGAAAAGCAATAAGTTGAGCTTCCATATCGTCACCGGACCATCCCACTTTTTCGACAGCCCGCAGTGGGATGCTTGATTTGTTCTGCAGTGTTTGCATGAGGGTCTGATTCTTTCGTCCGCCTCCACATACTAAAATTTGTTTGGGTATACGGGGAAAGATTCGCAACCCATTTTCAATGGCCTCTGCTGTGAAGGCGGTGAGAGTTGCTGCCGAATCATAAAAATTTGAGCTGGCAAGAACCTGGACCGCAACTTTAGAAAAATGATTACGGTCGAGAGATTTAGGAGCAGATCGTTTAAAATATGGGTCTTTGAGCAAGGATTGTAAGGCCTGACGGTTGACCTTTCCCTTGCGCGCAAATAAGCCATCAAAGTCCATCGAGCAACCTGTGTGTTTATGGACTAAATCGTCTATGAGTGCGTTGCCTGGACCTGTGTCAAAAGCCAATATTTCGTTGCCATTTATCCAAGTAAGGTTGGCAACTCCTCCAATATTCAGAACGCATATTGGGTGTTCTAAATTTCTTGCTAGCGAACGATGAAAGACCGGTGCTAGAGGTGCGCCTTCACCCCCCTTAGATACATCTGTACTCCGAAAATCCGCTATGACAACGGTTGCCAGTTCTTTTGCCATCAGTTTCGCATCACCTATTTGCCACGTTTTACTATTGGTTGGCGAGTGTAGTATCGTGTGCCCATGGAATCCGATTAGATTAATATCGTTCAGCGGGAACCGGCTTTTATTCAAGAAATTCCTGACGGCAACAATATGAGCTTCAGTTAAAGACTTTTCGGCACTTAACGTGTCACCAATACCACCTAAAGTTGCACGTACTTTTTCTCGAGTATCCTTTTTGTAAGCTATAGTATCTGTAGGGCCAAACCACGTAACATCTTCTCCGTCAGTACGAATTACAGCTATATCAATACCGTCCAGAGAGGTACCGCTCATCAGGCCCATAGCGTATAACGGAGTTAATTTAGAATGATCTTTCAAAACCGCCTCATAAACATAGATAGTCTTCCATTTGCACCTGTGCTATGAGGCTAAATGCTATATTAGATTGTCGATTGAAGAAACGAAATCTCTTATGACCAATTTAAAAACAGAATTTTTAAAAACAATTATATCACGTGGTTATCTTCACCAATGTACGGACCTGGATGGACTGGATGCTTATGGAACAACCCAGAAAATAGTTGGCTATATTGGCTTTGACTGCACTGCTGATAGCTTGCATGTGGGTAGTCTGGTTCCAATCATGTTGTTGCGCCATTTACAGAAAAACGGTCATAAACCCATCGTGTTGCTTGGTGGTGGAACGACACGGGTTGGTGATCCTTCTGGCAAAGACGCTGCCAGAAAGCTGATTGGAGATCCCGAGATTGCATCTAATATGGAGGGTATTAGGCGGGTTTTTGAGAAATTTCTTGTATTTGGAGATGGAGTAACAGATGCGGTGATGGTCAATAATGCTGAGTGGTTAGATTCACTGAATTATTTAGATTTTTTACGAGACTATGGACGACATTTTTCTGTCAATAGGATGCTGAGCTTTGACTCAGTCAAACTTCGGCTCGATCGTGAACAACCACTGAGTTTTCTTGAATTCAACTATATGGTGTTTCAGGCTTATGATTTTCTGGAATTAGCAAAAAGATATAGTTGCATCTTGCAGTTGGGGGGGTCTGATCAGTGGGGCAATATCATTAACGGCGTTGATCTGGGTCGCCGAGCGTTAAATAGAGGCCTTTTTGGTTTAACTTCACCGTTGTTGGAGACCGCTTCGGGAGAGAAAATGGGGAAAACGGCAAAAGGTGCTGTCTGGCTTAATGAAGAAAAGTTGTCCACTTACGATTACTGGCAATACTGGCGGAATGTCGATGATGCGGATGTTGGTAAATTTTTGCGGCTTTTTACAGAGCTCCCAGCCAATGAAATTAACCGCCTTGAAGTACTTGAGGGGTCTGAAATCAACGAGGCAAAAATCGTATTAGCTGATGCAGCTACAGAATTGTGTCGAGGTAAAGAATCTGCTGTGTCAGCAAAGAAAACCGCTACGGAAACATTTCAACAAGGAAAAGTAGGAAATGACTTGCCAATGTTCGAATTTAGTAAGACCGATTTGGCCAATGGAGTTAGTATCATCGAAATATTTCAATTAACTGGTCTAGCAAATACTAATGGTGAGGTGCGTCGTCTTATACGCGGAGGGGGTGCTAGGGTAAATGATGTGTCAGTGTCTTCTGAAAAAGGTCAATTGACTTTAAATGATCTTGGCGAGAATGGGGTTATAAAATTGTCGTCCGGAAAAAAACGCCATGTAGTATTAAAACTGATTTAAGAGATCTAATTTACTTTTTTCTTTATTTAGTTTGTTTTTAGCTACATCTTAGTCATATTCCTGCGGTGTTTCGTCTGCCGTTTTTGGCGTATCTTCAAATATTTGAAACAAATCTCGTAATATTCCTGGAGCTAATGCCGATAAGGGATTTACGCTTATAGTCATATCATCAAGTGCTCCGTGGGCGTGGTAATTCGCAGCGAACACACCTTGTCCTTCACCGCCTGTTAGAATATCACCAATCAGAGGAACACGTCCCACGAAGCTATTGAGGACATATGCCGGAATGATCGTTCCCCTGAGGTCCGCGGAACTATCCAATCGGTCAATTTCACCATTTAACGTCAATCCCAAGGATAAACCAGTTGCTCGAGCCTTAATTAATTCTATCTTGTTTTTGCGATAGGTAAATGGCGCCTGTAAATGTTCAAACGGGAGACCCTGTCCTCCAAGCAACTCAAGGGCCCCTGTTAGCGTGGCAATGGTTAAAAGCTTGGCTAAAATAGGGGCATTCACTAAATGGAAATCATTTATTGTCAAATGTCCTACGATCGGCCGGCTAGGTTCATTATCACGAAAAACCCCTTTCAATTCTAATGTTCCGCCAATTAAATCATCTGTTATATCAATCGCGCGAAGTACGGCTCCTGCGTCCTCAGAGTTAATAAATAGAAGTCGGGTTTTGTCTTCTGTCCTCACTTGAAACTCGATTTTTTCTGAATTTTTTAAATAAAGTTCAGCGTCAGTAGGGCCGAAAAGTTCCCCATCAAAATTTGTTGTACCCTTGAAATTTAAAATCTCTATTTGGTCATCAACTAGAATTCGGGCTAGCTCAGATTCTATCTGTAGGGGAGGTAATTTATTATCTCTTTCTATTAGGTTAGGATCACTCGTCAGGTTTTTCGCTATGTACTCTCGAAGATCCAAATCTTGTGCTGTTCCTTTTAATTTTAGAGTTTCATTCGTTTCCCGTGTGAGTGCGCCCTCAGCATTTGTTACTGAAATTCCGTTGGGCAAAATAATGTATTTGGCTTTCCCAAGAATTCGAAAAGGACGGTCAAAATTGAGTTCATTTGGATAGCTGAGAGTAGTAAGGTCTAATTCTTCCGCGTGAATATTTATGTGATATTGTTCATTCTCAATTATATCTAGTTTGGCAGATAGGCGAGTTATTCCAGCCTCAAATTGGTTTAAAATTAGACCACTTAAATTTCCATTATCGTTAAATACTATTTTTCCGTCTGCCTTTAAGCCGTTCGCTTTTGCTTCAAAATTTGAGCTTCTGACAGGCTCATCACCCAAAGTATTAAATTGGAATTTCGCAATTGCAGGTTCACCGTGGGATTTACTCCAATTCAGGTATGGCAAAGATAGTGTGGCCTGCTTAGCATCAACCAAAAGCCGCCCTTCTTTTGTTGTATCTTTGCGCTCAATGAGTATGGCTTGGACATCGACTAATCCTTTTAGCCGTTGATCATCTACTTTTAATAGGTTGCGTTCAGTATTTCCAAGTTTTGTTTTTATTTCCAAACGGCGAAGAAATTCGTTAGTTTCAATTTCGATATTTTCAACCCAGGAATATTGTATAGGGATAGTATTCGCTAGGGTTGTTCCAGTCAGACGAAATTCACGGTCAGTGATTGTTGCCTTCCCATTTAGTTCTCTGATCTTTATTGGTGGAAGCTGAGGAGATAAGATAAAGTTAGGCACGTTTGCGTTTCTTAGATCTCCAGAACCGGAAATTGCTAAATCATTGAGTTGTAGGTCCTTAATCAGAGGAAATTGTATATCAAGAACCATTCCGATGGTTCCTTGTGTCTCCTTTGGATCGAACGGTATTTTGTTGTCTCCCGTATAAATGTTCGATTCTAATACCGATAAAATATCATTTAGTGGACCTAGGGAAGTGAGGCTGACCGTTCCTTGTTCGTTTGGCTCAGAGATGTTTAGTAAACTAACTTCGACATTCTCCAACGTTTGCTTGCTCAGGATTCCTTCAGTAATGTTCAGGTGAAGGTCGATACCATCGTACCACCCGTGGGCATTTAAATTCTCTGCCATGGGAAGACCAGATAAGTAATGTACTGCACTACTATCGATCTCGAATTCCGCATATAACGTTTCACGATCAGTTATTGGATTGCCCCAATCGTAGGCCTGAAAATTTATGTGAGCATTAAGTTTTTTTACTGTACCACCTAAAATTCTGTTAGTGATCCAATTTCGGGCGTCATGGGCTATGGCTTCAGGCCAAAACTCGGGGATCCGGGAGACAGGTAGATTCTCAACCAAAACATTGGCGGCAATTTCTGGATTTGACAGGTTACCTTGAAAGGAACCATTGAAATCAACTGAAGCTCCATTGAAATCGATCGAGCCTTGCTCAAATGAGAATTTATGCAAGAGCGGTTCGAAAAGTCCTTCCACCGAAATCGCCGAATATTCGATGTTCGAACTGTCTGGAAATATTTCGTTAATGGGAAATTCCCCGGGGCCTCCAACAAGATTAAATTCAGCTTTATGTACGTTTAAATCCTTCGTACAGATAATGCGGGAGTGTCCACGAACTATGCGTGGTGCTAGTCCAAAAAAATCCAAATTAGAATTTATTTGCGACAGCCGACCTACATCTAAATCGCTGAATTTAAATTCCGCTTCAATTATATTGGTATCCATGTCCAATTTGGCGACAAAATCTATATCCGTATTTGAATCCCCTAGATCCAAATTAAGGACCAATGCCATCACAATGTCGCCATTACCTAGTTCGATGCCCAGATTAGTTTTATTGGAACTCCATATCACCGATGATGTTAGGTCATGGACAGAAAGTTTACCGTCAAATACATTTATGGATTGAAGATAGTTGATTCGGTGATCGAAGTTTTTCCCCCTCATCGTTTTTTCTAGGGCTTGTAGGAGATTGAAGTCTGAGTGTTCAGAGGGGGTAGTCTCAGAGTACAGTCTCAACCTGCCCTGGTTGTCCTGGGTCAAGTGAACTTCTGGTTTAAGTAATTCCAAGTAAACGGGAGCGAAATGCCCACGTAGAATCCTGCTAAAGCTCAACTTAAATGCTATTTCTGGCGCCTTCGCAAAGAGAGTGCCATTTGTTTTATACGTTTGAACGTCGCTAGCTCGAAAATTGAGTGTCCGTTCCCAGCCGGCCCAGGTAAGTCGAAAATCGGAAAAAGTTACACGGTAGGAGGCGTCTTCGGAACTTAGCGCCTGTTCAACGTATGGTGCTAGAAAAGCCAACGAAATTGGCCCAGTAGATAGTCGCCATAGAATTATGGCAAGTAGGATCGCTGAGCCCGCCGCTATTGCAGCCACAGAATGGATTAGTATTTTTATAATCGATCGGATCAAATTGAAATCTACAAGCTTATACATTGAGACTACGCCCAATTTTGTTAGAATATGACGGCAAGTAGCTTATGAACGCAATACTTCATCCTACCTTAATTTCGGCACTTGAAAATGTGCCCCGAATTCCTTGTGTGAACGGTACACCAGATTCTGTGGGCCGTTGGGCTGAAGATCCTAACGATCAGGGGGCCAAGGAAATAGTGGCAACAGAGCAAGGCCAATTTGTTTTGTCCTGGATGTTTAGCGGTTCTCCCTATTTAACCATGTGTTCACTGCAAGAACGTGGTTTTCTAGTTCGGTGCTTTCTGGAGGGGACAGATACAGTCTTCGAACGGCTTTTGGATGAAATGATACATTTGATCCCAGGAACCTCTGAAACCTTCGATTTCAACAGGTTAAATGCAGAATTACGAAGAACACGCCGCCGAGTTTCCTTGTTGATAGCATTCGCAGAAGTTACAGGAGTTTGGGATACCCAGCAGGCCGCGATTGCACAGTCTCGCTTTGCAGATCACGCAGTTGCGCTCACCATAAACGGATTGCTTCTGGAAGCACATAAAGTTGGCGAAATCAAGTTAGAAAAATCGGATTCTCCGGGAGATGGTAGTGGTTTAATTGTATTAGCTTTGGGAAAACTAGGTGGTTATGAGTTGAATTACTCTAGCGATATTGACCTAATGATCCTTTATGACCTGGATCGTTGTCGATTATCCTCAAAGGTAGAGGCAAGAGATTTTTTTGTAAGGTTAGCTAGACGACTAGTCGATGCGTTAGCAACTCGAACTAGTGATGGATACATGTTCAGAACAGATTTGCGATTACGTCCTGATCCCGGCGCTACCCCGCTTGCTATTTCGACGGTAGCTGCCGAAACATACTACGAAAGTTTGGGTCAAAATTGGGAACGGGCTGCACTGATAAAGGCACGATCGATCGCTGGTGATCACGAAGCTGCCGCAAATTTCTTAAAATCTATTGAACCATTTATTTGGCGTAAATCTTTAGATTTTGCAGCAATTGCAGATATTCATTCGATCAAGCAACAAATTAATTCGCACCGCGGTGGGTCTGCGATCACGATAAAGGGCCACAACCTTAAGTTAGGTAGAGGCGGGATTAGAGAAATAGAGTTTTTTGCTCAAACACAACAGCTAATCTGGGGTGGGCGAAGTCGAAACTTGAGGGTCCCTTCCACTTGTGATGCCCTCGCTGCTTTAGCAAGTGAGAATCGAATCACGGAAAAAGTATGTAACGACCTAACGAGTTTGTATTGGCGATTACGGCGGGTAGAAAATCGTCTGCAAATGGTAAACGATAGCCAAGTTCACACCATTCCTGAAAATGACCAAAATTTGGATCAATTTTCAAGATTTCTAGGCTACGTTAATACTTCACAATTTTCTTCCGAACTTCATAAAACGTTGCAGAAAGTAGCTTGGCATTACTCTAACCTTTTCGAGAATGCTCCAAAATTAATAGCTCCGTTTGAGAACGGGGGGAGTTTGGTCTTTACCGGTGTGGATTACGATCCTGAAACACAGAACACACTTAGAGAAATGGGATTTCCCCGGCCAGAATTAATTACGGATTCTGTTCGTTCCTGGCATCGGGGACGACTGCGCGCAACGCGCAGCACTCGCAGCCGAGAACTATTGACACAACTGATGCCTACACTGTTGTTGGCATTATCGAAAACGGCAGAACCAGAGGCAGCATTTATAAATTTTGAACAATTCCTCTCAAATCTTCCAGCAGGGGTTCAGCTGTTCTCCTTATTTCAAGCCCGCCCTAAACTATTGGATATTGTAGCTGAGGTGATGGGAACAGCACCGAGACTGGCCTCCTACTTGGCTCGGCATGCCCACCTACTGGAAGCAGTGCTGGAGGAACATTTTTTTGATTTGCTAGAACCTTCGAACCAATTATCCGAAAAGCTTAGAGCGAAATTGAAGTTTGCACAGGACTTTGAAGATGTACTCGATATTACGAGAATATGGTCGGGTGAAATAAAGTTTCAAATTAGTGTGCAGCATTTACGCGGACTCATCAAAACGGAGCAGGCAAGCAAAGCACTGACAGATATTGCAGATATTTTAATTAAAGAAACACTACTGGCAGTCGAAAACGAATTCCGAAGAACGTATGGACAAATTATAGATGGCGAATTAGCAGTCGTTGGCTTTGGTAAGTTGGGGAGTCGAATGATGACCCGGGGGTCCGACCTTGACTTGGTTTTTATTTATCAGACTCCCCAAAATGTAGTATCAAACGGCCCACGTAAATTAGGCCCCAGCCAGTATTATTCAAGACTTTGTCAACGTTTGATAACGGCATTGTCCGCCCAAACAGCGCAGGGACAATTATATGAGACAGACGTACGACTTCGTCCTATGGGTGCTAGCGGTCCACTCGTCAGCGAATTTTCTCGGCTCGAGAAGTATTATGCAGAAGAGGCGTGGACATGGGAGTTGATGGCGCTTACCCGTGCGCGAATCGTTGTCGCTTCTGATGATTTTAGCGCAATTATTCAAGAGTTGTTTTGCAGAACGTTGTGCGATGTTCGAGATCCGAATAAGCTAGCCAGCCAAGTAAGTAAAATGCATAGAAAAGTTTTTTCTGAAAAGGGAGAACTAGATATTTGGCAAATAAAAAATGTTGCTGGAGGTCTATTTGATCTCGAATTTATTATTCAGTATTTGCTTTTGCGAGATTCTTCAGCCACGCCTACTATATTGAATTCCAACACCATTGAAGCTTTAAAAAATATATCGGGAAGTGGCGTTATCTCTTTGGAGCTAGGGACGAGCCTACTTAAGGCAGGGGAACTTTTTATTGATTTACAGGCTATCATGCGCATTGCTCTTTCGGGTAAGTTTAGTGAAAATGAGGCTCTGGATGGCTTACGGCATATATTAGTTCGTGCAAGTGGGGCTTTTGACTTTGACGATTTGAAAGGAAGACTGGCTGCGGCGGAACAACTAGTTACTGAACAGCTCACGTCAATCATACATGAACCAGCGGAAACATATGACGCTGGTGAGATTAAGAAAAACAGGAATAGATAATAATGGGAAAGAAGATTGAAGTTGGACTAAAAGCGCCAGCGTTTCAATTAGCAGCGGATGGTGGAGATAAAATCAGTTCAAAAACATTGCTCGGTAAATTAGTGGTGCTCTATTTTTATCCGAAGGATGACACTACTGGTTGCACCAAAGAGGCGATAGAGTTTACGGGACTAGTGGGTAAGTTTAAAGAAGCGGGAGCTGTCGTTTTTGGAGTTTCAAAAGACGATGTTGTAACCCATGAAAAATTCATCAAAAAACACAACTTGGGTATTCGCTTGTTGTCAGATGTCGATGGATCTTTATGTCGTTCATATGGGGTATGGGTAGAAAAGAATATGTATGGCCGAAAATACATGGGTATTGAGCGGTCAACTTTCTTAATCGACAAAAAAGGCGTAATTAGACAAATATGGAGGAAAGTTAAGGTTACTGGCCATGCTGGCCAGGTTCTAGAGGCTGTGATCCATGATCCAGCATAGTTTTATATATTCAACGAAATTATTTTAAGAACTTGCTTTTATATTGCGTTTGGTTGGCAAAACGGTACGTAGGTGCAGTTCCTTCAGTTGTTTGTCTTCAACCTCGTTCGGAGCATTCATCATAAGGTCTTGAGCTTGCTGATTCATTGGGAAGAGAGTGATTTCCCTGATGTTTGGTTCATTGGCTATTAGCATTATTATACGGTCGATTCCAGGAGCTAGACCTCCATGAGGCGGAGCACCGTATTGAAATGCTCGCAGCATGCCGCCAAATTTTTCCTCAACTGTGCTAGCGTCATAGCCAGCTATTTCGAATGCCTTGAGCATGATGTCAGCACGGTGGTTTCTTATGGCTCCGGATGACAATTCTACTCCGTTGCAGATAATATCGTATTGATAAGCTAGTATATCCAAGGGGTTAGAAGATTTTAATGCCTCTAATCCACCTTGGGGCATAGAAAATGGATTGTGGCTAAACTCGACTTGCCCAGTTTGGTCGTTAATTTCGTACATGGGGAAATCTACTGTCCAGCATAGTCGAAATGAGTTTTGTTCCAACAAGTTCAATTCTGCACCTAAACGAGTGCGCACCAAACCAGAGAAAGTCTCAGCAGCTTTTGGCTTATCGCAGACAAAAAACACAGAACCCCCAGCCTCAACACCGCTTTTCTTTTGTATTAATTCTTGTACATGAGTCGGAACAAATTTAGCAATCGGCCCCTTCCCTGTGCCATTTTGATCAAAGGTAATATATCCGAGACCAGGAGCCCCTTCATCTCGAGCCCACTCATTGAGCTTGTCAAAAAAACTACGTGGTCGGTCAGATGAGTTAGGCGCTGGGATTGCCCTTACGATGGCTCCCCCATCAATAGCATTCCGAAAAGCTTTAAATTGAACCTCCTCCATCGTAAAACATTCTGTCACATCGGAAATTAGCAAAGGATTCCGCAAATCAGGCTTGTCTGTTCCGTATTTAAGCATTGCTTCGCGATAAGGAATGCGTGGGAAAGGGGGCGAAGTTACGTTCCAATCGCTAAATTCATTAAATACGCCATGCAATATTGGCTCAATCGAGTTGAAAACATCATCTTGAGTAACAAAAGCCATTTCCACATCTAGTTGATAAAATTCTCCAGGACTTCGGTCTGCGCGCGCGTCTTCGTCACGAAAACAAGGTGCGATCTGAAAGTACCGATCAAACCCTGATACCATGATGAGCTGTTTAAACTGTTGTGGTGCTTGCGGTAACGCGTAGAATTGACCGGGATGCAGTCGGCTAGGCACAAGGAAATCTCTAGCTCCTTCAGGGCTCGAAGATGTGAGAATTGGAGTCTGAAATTCCATAAATCCCTGTTCGATCATGCGTTCACGAATGCCAGAAATTACGGCGCTCCGGAGACGTATATTTTTTTGCATTTGTTCTCGGCGTAGGTCCAGGAATCTGTAACGCAGTCGAGTTTCTTCGCCTGAAATTTGATTGCCGGCAATCTGCATCGGCAAAATTTCGGCTGGAGATTCAACCTGAAACCCTTTGATACTTAATTCAATCTGCCCGGTAGGAAGCTTTGCATTAATAGTTTCTGCAGATCGTGCTACTATATTGCCTGTAGCAGTGATGACGCTTTCTAAGCGAGCTTCTTCGACTCCTTTAAAAGCTTCGGCATCAGTTTCAACAACGCACTGGGTTAGGCCGTATTGGTCGCGTAAATCGATAAACAGTAGATTTCCGTGATCGCGTTTTCTGTGTATCCAACCAGAAAGGCGAACCGTTTGACCTATGTGTTCATCTCGTAATTCGCCACATGTATGAGTTCTGTAGAGGTGCATGAGTAATAAACTTATTTTTGCGAATTGAGTCTGGACAGGGACATACTACGTTGCGGTGCTGGGCCAAAGGTGGAAAAAGGTATTGATAGGGAAAGCCTCAGGTAAGTGAGAAATTAAAGGTTATTTTACACTAAAGACATTATTTTTCCATGTGCCAATTTACTGCTAAATGACGTTTTCAGACAGCCTATGTTCTGTATTAAATATAACACTTTTGTGGAATATTACTTCTCGGTATTTGATTAGAAACTGGAAGTCATTTCGACCACATACAGTTTGGTTTTCATCAAGAACAGCCACTCGTGGCCCCACACGTGTTGCACTTCAAACAAGTACCATTGCGGAGAAGTGTAAAATTACCACATTCAGAGCAGGAATCCCCTTCGTATCCCTTAATTCGGGCTTCCCTGACTTTTACTGACTGGTTTTCAAATTCGGTAGAAAATTTGATTCCCACAGAAACTGCTCCCTGGGCCGCTCCTGCTGAAACGGGAAGTGCCATGCTTGTTTCAGTTTCAGATAGGCCCTCGGAGATAGTGTGCTGTTGGGGTGTGTCTGTGGCGCCTCCATCAAGAACACGCAGGCGTCCCCGGACATATCCAGGGCTAACGAGCGCCGAAAGATCGGCAGACTCGTCCCCAGAGTGAATAAGTTTCCCCGATTGGCCCATTCCGAGTTCATCGCCTTTGCCAACGCTGTCAGGCAGTAAATCTTCCTCTTCAATGTGCGCGAGATCTGTACGGTCTAAATAAGAAATGGCCAGCTCCCGAAATACATAGTCTAGAATTGATGTTGCCATACGTATTGAATCGTTCCCACTAACAATTCCACTCGGCTCAAAACGGGTGAAGGTGAATGCGTCTACATATTCATCTAAAGGCACTCCGTACTGAAGGCCGATTGATATTGCAATTGCAAAATTGTTCATCAAGCTTCTGAATGCGGCCCCTTCTTTGTGCATATCGATGAAGATTTCACCTATTTCTCCATTTTCGTATTCCCCTGTTCTTAGGTAAACCTTATGGCCCCCAACCATAGCCTTTTGAGTGTAACCCTTGCGGCGATGTGGAAGTCGTTCCCGGGCTCTACGTTCTTGACGTAGCACGTGTTCCACAACTCGCTCGGTGATTGCCTCTTGGTTCTCGTCGGCGACAGCAAGTTCAGGAGTCGCGTTATCTGCCGTTCTATAGTCATCGACAAGGGCGCTTAGTGGTTGGCTCAATTTAGACCCATCTCTATAGAGAGCATTGGCTTTCACTCCGAGTGTCCATGATAAATGGTAGGCCTCAGCACAGTCTTCTACTGATGCCGTGTTCGGCATATTGATGGTTTTTGAGATTGCCCCAGATACAAAACTCTGCACTGAGGCCATCATATGGATATGACTCTGCCAGGATAATGCTCTTTTGCCGATACGACCACAAGGGTTTGCACAGTCAAATACTGCTAGATGTTTCGTTTTGAGGTGCGGTGCACCCTCTACAGTCATTGTTCCGCAACAAAAACGATTCGCTGCCTCAATTTCTTGGCCATCAAACCCAAGCCAAGCCAGCATATCAAAGCCAGGGTTATTAAGTTCAGTTTCGGGAACACCAAGAGTGTCAAAGCAAAATCTCTCACCCAGGGTCCAGCGATTGAATACAAAGCGGATATCGAAGGCTTCTGTAAGTGATTTTTCCAGCTGGTCGATAGTTTTCGGATCAAATCCTTTTGCACCAAGTGTCTCGTGATTTATATATGGTGCGTCTGCCAATGTGCCAGAGCCAACCGCATAATCAACAATTTCTTGGATCTGACCAGCAGGATAACCAAGTGAAGATAGTGCTCTTGGCACAATCTGATTGATTATTTTAAAATATCCTCCACCAGCTAATTTTTTAAATTTAACAAGGGCAAAATCCGGTTCAACGCCAGTAGTGTCGCAATCCATTACAAGTCCAATGGTGCCGGTAGGTGCTATAACGCTTGACTGAGCATTTCTGAAACCGTGTTTTTTGCCAAGTTCTGATGCCTCATCCCAAGCGGATTGAGCAGCGTTTATCAAATTGGGGTCCGGGCAGTTTTCTATATCCAGGGGAACAGGGAGTATTGACAGTTTTTCGTAGCCCTCACCTAACCCATGCGCAGCACGTTGATGGTTACGTATTACTCGAAGCATCTCAGAGGAGTTCTCTGAATAGCCTGGAAAAGCTCCCAACTCTGAAGCCATTTCAGCTGATGTTTGGTATGCTGTGCCTGTCATAAGAGCTGTAAGGGCACCGGCCAGAGCTCGGCCGTCCTCACTGTCATACGGGATGCCTTTAGCCATTAAGAGGCCTCCTAAGTTTGCGTACCCAAGGCCAAGAGTTCGAAACTGAAAAGATCTTTGAGCAATTTCTCTAGAGGGAAATTGGGCCATCAAAACCGATATTTCCAAAACAATGGTCCATAGCCGGATGGCATGTTGAAAGGCAGCTATATCTATTTCTCCACTGCTATCCATAAATTGAAGCAAATTTAGTGACGCTAAATTGCATGCTGTGTCGTCCAAGAACATGTATTCCGAACATGGATTGGATGCCCTTATTCGGCCAGAGTTGGGACATGTATGCCAGTCATTAATAGTGGTGTCGAACTGTATGCCTGGGTCCGCCGATTGCCATGCGGCGCTCGCCATTTGTTCCCACAACCGGGTTGCTGGGATACTATTGGATGTCTCGTTATTGGTACGCTGGTAAAGTGTCCAATCTTGTTTTTTATGGAGGGCCTCCATGAACTTATTACTAACCCGCACAGTATTATTTGCATTCTGGCCAGATACACTCCGATAGGCCTCGGAATCCCAATCCGTGTCGTAAGTCGCAAATTCGATCTCTGTGATTCCTTGTCGAGCTAAATCAATAACTCTTTTGACATAGTTATCTGGAATTCCTGTGTGGTGGGCTGCTATGCATGCCTTCTTCAACTGAGGGTTGTCCGATAAATCAAAGCGGTTTTCGCCACCGGTCTGGCAAGCTTCCATAACCGCAGACAGGTGTTTGGCCATAACCCGAGATCCTGTAACTAAAGCGGCGACCTTTTGTTCCTCAGCAGCCTTCCATTCAATAAATTCTTCTATATCCGGATGATCAATATCGACCACTACCATTTTGGCTGCACGACGGGTCGTGCCTCCTGATTTTATAGCGCCCGCTGCTCGATCGCCGATTTTTAAGAAACTCATCAATCCTGAGGATTTACCTCCGCCCGATAATGGTTCTTCGCTTCCTCGGATACTAGAAAAATTGGACCCTGTGCCAGATCCGTACTTAAATAATCGGGCCTCACGGACCCAAAGATCCATGATACCGCCTTCATTCACTAAGTCATCATCAACACTTTGGATAAAACAAGCATGCGGTTGAGGCCGTTTATAGGCCGATTCCGACCTTTTTAATTCACCATCCAAATGGTCCACATAAAAATGACCCTGTGGAGGCCCATCAATACCATATGCCCAATTCAACCCTGTATTGAACCATTGAGGGCTATTGGGGGCCGCTATTTGTTTGGCTAGCATATAGCAAAGTTCATCGTGGAAGTGTTTAGCATCTTCTTCTTGGTCAAAATAACCAGCTTTCCAGCCCCAGTAAGTCCAGGTACCCGCCATTCGACCAAATACCTGTGTAGCCTTGGTCTCTCCCCTAATGTTTTCACTATCGCTAGACTTGGCGATGGTGTCATCTCCGGTCTTACCCTGTCTAGGAGTCAACCAGGTAGGTACATCCGGTTCACTTATTGGTTCTGTAGATCCGGGAATACCCGCTTTACGAAAGTATTTTTGTGCTAAAACGTCAACTGCCACCTGAGACCACTCATCTGGTACTTCGATATTTTTTGCGCTAAATACAACGGACCCATCGGGGTTACGTATTTCACTGTCCGCTAGTCGAAATTTGATATCATGGTATGGGGACTGGTCTTCTTGTGTAAAATGGCGTGGAATGCGCATTGATACCCCAGTTCTTCTTTCATTATACTAAAAAAGGTATTTAATACTGTTATTAGCACACTATGTTGATGATTATACGATATATTGTATATTGAAATTTTTTGACTACAATATTTAGGTCTCTACTTAAGGCATCGTCAACCTAATTTTTACATTATTTTGGTAACTTCTTGACCTATATTGACATCTGACTTGAACATCTGCTGCCGTAATGCCTGTAAATTAGGGTTTTTCTTATTTAAATAGAAGATCTATGTAAGCACAGCTAAAGTGCGGTGATTGTCAAAAATTCTTAAAATGGCTTTAGACTAACAGAAGCTCAAAAACACAGCTTAGGCCTTCTTTTTCCATTGCCCACCTGCACTTTGTTGCCAGAAAGTTGTCGGATGGCCCCCTGCAACGCTTGCCTCCCACCTTTCCCGAGCATTTAGGATTGCCGTGGGAGAATCTTCAAAGATATCTATACAACGTTCAAAGTGAGTTATATCCGTGGCTCTAATATTTTCTGTGAGTACCAGCATCTTAGCCGCATTTGGTATTTCTGACCCAGTTGTTAAATAAATTGGTTGTTGATCAGGTCTCTGATCCTGGGTCGTTCCGTGTGGGAGAAAGGAGCCCTGGTCATAAGACCAGAGCGCAGTGTTTAAGGTATTGAGATACTCAGATGTCGCTGTCCGCACTATTACTCTAAGTTTTTGCGAAAGCGCCCTTTCTAGAAGTTTACCTAAAGCTAGTTCTACTGGCCATTTACACAAATGGTAGAACGCCACCTCAGTCCGTTGTGACATTGATGTACGATCCAGATTCATTCATATTCGTAGTAGGCTTCCACGAGCCTGTTAAGCAGTCGGACTCCAAAAGCGGTGCCGCCTTTTGGGACCAGTGTCCGTTCTTTCTTTGACCAGGTTACGCCGGCGATGTCGAGATGTGCCCACGGGGTGTTTCGGACAAATCTCTCGATAAATTTTGCCGCAGTAACACTGCCGGCGCCTCGACCAGAACCTATGTTTTGCATGTCCGCTATATCTGAGTTGATTTCGGCATCGTAGGAGTCATCCATTGGCATAGGCCATAATTTTTCGTCTACATGTTCTCCAGCTTCCATTAGTTGATTAGTAAGCTCTTTGTTATTGCTAAATAAACCAGCGCGCTCATTTCCCAGGGAGACGATGATCGCGCCAGTAAGAGTAGCCAGATCAACCATTATCTTTGGTTTAAAGCGCTCCTGGGTGTACCAAATAGCATCCGCAAGTACTAGACGACCTTCTGCATCAGTATTTAATACCTCGATAGTTTGGCCCGACATCGACGTTACAATATCGCCAGGCCTTTGGGCCGTCCCAGAGGGCATGTTTTCCACTAAGCCAACTATTCCTATAGCGTTAGTTTTGGCTTTTCGCTGGGCTAAGGCCCGCATTAGGCCAATCACAACACCGGACCCGCCCATATCCCACTTCATGTCCCCCATCCCGGACGACGGTTTTATAGAAATACCACCAGTGTCAAAAGTTACACCTTTGCCAATAAATGCGATTGGTTTCTGTTGGGCTTGGTCCGGGGCGCCCTCCCAACGCATAATGACCATTCGAGGTTCATGTATGCTGCCTTGTGCTACACCGATAAGTGCCCCCATGCCAAGCTTTTGCATTTGCGCTAAGGTCAATATTTCTACCTTTACGCCGTCTTTGACTAAATCCTTGGCTCGATTTGCGAGTTCTAAAGGATAAAGAATGTTCGCTGGTTCCGATACTAGATCCCGTGTCATAAAGACACCATTGGCTAATCCTTTGAGAGGCCGGTAGGTGTTACGAGCTTTTGTCGGATTTTCGGTCATGAACGTGAGTTTTCGAAGTCTCGGTTTAGGGTTTTTAATAGCTTTGGTTTTGTAAAGGTCGAAACGATATGTACGTAGGGATGCTCCGAAAGCCGCATGAGCTGCTATCTCTGACGCTTGTATTTTTGACCCAGGTATGGTGTCGGCGGCAACCGCTCCTTGGGAGATTCCAAGAGATTTAAGTCGACCGGCAATATGTCCACCTAATTCTTCAGCCGCACAGGAGTCAAATGTCTCAGGTTTTCCAACTCCGACCAATATCACTCTATCCGCACGCAAACCCGGAGGAGCCAAAATCACAAGTGTCTGACCGCGTTGGCCAAGGAATTTCTCAGACTTGATAGCCTTAATTAACGAACCTCGCATCTTTTTATTAAGCGCACTTCCGGTTGCCATCAGCCCAGAAGTTTCGTTAGCCATTATAACCAATCCGTCTACGGATGGAGACGAGGGCCTAGCAAAGGTTATATCCATGGTTTTCTCCTTGTCGCGTTTTTCTATATGAGGTCAAGCCTTTTTGTGGGTGTTCAATAGGCGTACGAGAGTTTGGTGTTACGTAAGACTCTAGCGATTGTTGCCAGGATGGGAAGGATTTGTTTAAGTTTCTCCATATTTTTGTGTTAAAAGCCCATCCTGCGACATATAAAGGGTGCGCAATGCGCAGATTTCCAGCATATATTGTAAGTCAGCTACTTGGGCCATTGTTTGTTGTTGCATTTAGTTTTACAGGAGTGATTTGGCTTACACAGTCCCTAAGGTTTATTGATTTAATCATCAATAAAGGGCTGTCTTTTGGATTATTCTTGTATTTGACAGCACTTCTTTTACCTTCGCTTTTAACAGTAATTCTACCCATTTCGTTGTTTGCGGCAGTTCTATACGCTTACAACCAACTAATCGTTGACCGAGAGATTGTTGTATTAAAAGCGACAGGATTATCAAATTTTCGATTGGCGACGCCTGCTCTCGGTTTGGCGGGCACGATAATGTTACTGTGTTATGTATTAAATTTATACTTAATGCCTTTGGGGTTTCATGAATTTAAGAATATCCAGTTTCAAGTTAGAAACTCATTCGCATCGCTTCTTTTGCGTGAAGGGGTATTTAATACGCCAGTTGATGGACTAACGATATACGTTCGAGAACGAAGTCACGATGGTGAATTAAGAGGTATATTGGTCCACGAGGAAAGAAACTCTGCGGTGCCATCAACCCTGATGGCTGAGACCGGTAAATTAGTGCAAACATCGGATGGGCCACGTCTTGTTTTATCTAATGGAAACCGGCAGGAAGTAAAAAAACTGAATGGCGAGTTATCTTTGTTATATTTTGAGCGTTACGCATTTGATTTTGGAGATACAGCGGGCTTGGATGCAGCCCGCTTTAGGGAGGCAAAGGAACGGCTGATCTGGGATTTGTTTTGGCCCGCAGACGCAGTGGAGGAACGCCATGTCCGAGAGTTCGCAGCAGAGGGGCATCGGCGTTTAATTACACCACTAGTCTGTCTGTTGTTTGTTCTTATTGGTTTAGGGGCATTATTTTCCGGTGATTTCAACCGGAGAGGTTCCAATAGACGTTTGCAGTGTGCTGTGGTGATTGCTGTAGCAGCTCAGGCGCTAACATTTGGTTTGACCAGTCTGATGGTGCGTGCACCAACTATAATTCCTTTTATATACTTATTATTTTTTCTGATGCTATGTATCGGCTGTTACGTAGTTTCTGCTGATCCATTAAGGCGAAAAAGGTATTATAAGGGGACGACTTAGAGCTTTTATGGCCGAATAAAATGAGACTATCTAGTACGTTATCTTTTTATATTGCTCGCCAACTTCTTGGTGGCATAGGGATAGCTTTATTTGCACTTAGTGTATTAATACTTATGTTTGATTCAGTGGAACTGGCCAGACGCGCAGCTACTAAGCCAAACGCAAGCATAGCAATAGTTATTCAATTAGCGTTCCTCCATCTACCATACATGATACAGCGGGTAATACCATATGCGTTTCTAATCGGTGTAATGCTTGTTTTGGCTCGATTGACGCGCACTAGTGAACTGGTAGTTGCTCGTGCGTCAGGGACCTCAGTATGGCAATTTTTATTTCCGGGAATAATGCTGAGTTTGATAGTCGGGACTTTTGTGGTCACACTATTTAACCCTTTGGCGGCCTCTCTCTTGTGGCGTTATGAAATGGTTGAGGCTCGCTTCATAGAAGGCAAGGCATCGAATCTCGCTGTCTCAAATTCTGGGTTATGGCTGCGCCAAGCTGATGATTATGGAGAGTCGGTGATTCATGCGCAGCGTATAACAGAACCGGAGTTGACACTGTACGACGTCGTAATTTTTCGATATCGAGGAAAACACGAATTCGTGGAACGCTTGGATGCAAGTACTGCTCGTTTGGAAAATGGATATTGGTTGTTGAAGGATGTACTTTTGACGGGACCGGACCAAATAGCTGAAAAGCACACACAACATCGGTTTGCAACTGAGCTAACTATTAGCCAAATACAAGAAAATTTTGCCTCCCCAGAGACTCTATCTTTTTGGGAAATTCCAAATTTTATAGCTTTGTTGGATCGTGCAGGATTTTCTTCTCTTAAACACCGCGTCCATTGGCATTCTATATTTGCAGGGCCACTGTTACTTTCTGGTATGGTTCTAATTGGGGCGGCCTTTACTCTGCGACTCTCTGCTCGAAATAGGTCGGGTGGTTGGCTTATTGCGCTTGGAATTGTCTCAGGCCTTTTGCTTTATGCGTTCTCCGATGTCGTTTTGGCCCTTGGGGTAGCTTCCAATATTCCGGCTCCGCTGGCGGGATGGGCGCCAGGGCTCATGGCGCTGTTGTTGGGTGGCGCAATGTTGTTACATATTGAAGATAGCTAAATGCAGTATTGGCAACGATTATTCGCTCGCTTATCAAGCTGGGGCATCGTGCCTACGCTCGTATGTATGAGCCTTAATACCTCCCCAGTTTATTCCGACACTGACCCCAGACAGATCCTTGATGAAAATGTTCTAATGAGTGCCGACAGCATCTCGTATGATGAGAAATTCGGAATTATCATGGCCCGCGGAAATGTCGAAGTAAGCCGTGGTGAAAACGTCTTATTGGCAGACCGCATATCGTATAATCGACGTGAGGACATTGTAATCGCTTCTGGCAATGTCGCTTTTTTGGGCGACGAAGGTAATGTCGTTTTTTCTAATTACATGGAACTAACGGGTGACCTAAAAGCCGGCGTCATTGACGAAATTCAAATTTTATTCGTGGATGGGTCTCGTGCAGCTGCTTTAGGAGGGAGAATGTCTGCAAACGGAAGACTGACAATTGATAAGGCAGTTTATAGCCCGTGCAGACTTTGTCCCAATAGCCGAATTAAGTCCCCACTCTGGCAGATAAAATCATTGAATGTGGTTCATGACCAATCACTGAAGCGCATTTTTTATAAAGATGCGTTTTTGGAAGTGTTTGGCCTTCCAGTAATGTACGTTCCATTTTTCAGTCATCCTGATCCGTCTGTAAAAAGAAAAACGGGCCTTCTTCCTCCATCGATTGGCAGCAACTCCGTTTTGGGAGTGACGTACGAACAACCGTTCTTTTTTAACTTATCGCCCAGTAAAGATGCGACTATTGCGCCCATATTATCCAGTAATGAAGGAGTTATACTGACGGGTGAATATCGCGAAATTACCCAAGCTGGTAATTATAAAGTAAGTGGAAGTATCACTCGTGCTGACAGAGACATCGAGGATACCCAGGAAACAGAAAGAACGCGCGGTCATATTTTTGCGGCAGGTGAATTTTCAGTGAATTCGCTTTGGCAAGCAGGATTTGACGTCAACCGCTCCACTGATGCGACATATTTGGGGAGATATAGCTTCTCTCGTGACAATTACTTGGGACGTTATGGCTTTGGCCGAGGTTATTCTCATTTGACTAGCCAGGCTTACCTGTCCGGAGCTAACGGAAGAAATTTTGCTGATATTCGAGCGCTATCTTTTCAAAGTCTTGATCCCAATTTGAATCGTAGCGTGGTGCCATATGTGACACCTTTAGCCCGTTATTCATACAAAAGTAATCCGAACCCACGTGGGGATTACTGGTTGATGGATGCTAACCTGCGTGTTCTAGGTCGTTCACAGGGATCAGCAAGTCGTAGGCTTTCCGTCAAAGGAGGGTGGAAATCTCCTCATGTTTCGAGAAGGGGAGATATATATACTCTCAATCTGTCTCTTCGAGGGGATTTATATAATGTAAATAATGTTCCAGATAAGTTGTCTGTAGGTGCATCACGGAGGGGTACTTTAGGACGCATCTTGCCTGAGGCTAGCTTTCTCTGGCGTTACCCATTTAGCCGCAATATAAAACAGGGCGGCCAGATAGTAGAACCAATAATTCAAATGATCTGGGGCCCTAACGGAGGAAATTCAAGTAAGATCCCGAACGAAGATAGCCTGGCTTTTGAATTCGATGATATTAACTTATTTAGTGCCAGCCGTTTTCCTGGTCTCGACCTGTACGAAGGTGGAGTAAGGGTCAATTATGGCATTAGAGGGGAATCCGTAAATGGTAGTTTCGCAAGGAACGAAGTGTTTATTGGACAGAGCTATAGACTTCGCGCTGACGACACGTTTGAAGTGGGGACAGGATTAGACAGGAATTTTTCTGATTTTGTAGGCCGCATAATTATTGCCCCCGCCAAATATTTGGACTTGTCTCATCAATTTCGTCTTGATCGTAACAATTTAGCAACGCGGAGGTCTTCATTTGGTGCTTCTATGGGAACAAGGAAGGCGAGCCTTTCTGCAACGTATACTAAGTTGAGTGATGGTCCGACTACAGGAGTGCCAACGTCACTGGAACAAATCAACGTTGGTTTAGGTACTCGTCCTTGGAAGAATTGGCGACTGAATTTGTCTCACGAACGAGATTTAACAGAAAATGGGGGAAGCCTTTTGAGCGGATTGGCTCTGATTTACGAGAATGAGTGTGTGGTAGTTAATAGCTCTTTAAATCGATATTTTACTCAAGACGCTGATCTTGAGCCTACTACTAATTTTATCGTCAGAATCACTCTAGTAAATCTTGGCTAATTCGGGATCTTATTGCTGTGAACGAAACAAAATCCTATGATTTCCCTTATTCCCTAAAGGGTCTCAACGAAAGAAATTTGTAGAGATTTCCCAGTGAAAAAAATTATTTATGCGCTTTTTTGTTTAGTTTTTCTTTCTAGCCCAGCGCCATCGCAAGAACTAGTCCGTATTGCAGCGGTTGTAAATGACGGCGTTATATCGATGTTAGACCTATTGGCGCGGATAAAACTTGTTGCCATGTCGTCAGGACTTTCCGACACACCGGAAGTTCGTGAACAGTTGATGATGCCAGTACTGCAGAATCTAATCGAGGAACAACTCAAGATTCAGGAAGCAAAACAACAAGGCATTGTAGTTTCCGAGGAAGAGTTGGCCAATGGAGTACAGATGGTGGAGCAGCAGAATGGGCTGGTTGCGGGCCAAATAAATGAATGGCTGTTTAGTCTGAATATTCCCTACGCCTTTTTTGAGCGTCAAATTGAAGCTCAAATTTTGTGGGGAAAATATGTGGCCACCCGATTGCGGCCAAAAGTGACAGTTACTGAAGAAGATGTTGCGGCAGAAATTGAGCAACTTGAAGCTAATAGAGGTAAGCCCGAATACTTGATCTCAACCATTGCTCTCTATTACGGCGATGCCGCAAGTACTGAAGAACTAGAGGCTACTGCGACAAGATTGGTGCAGCAAACCCGAGCAGGGGCTAATTTCACTGCTATGGCGAGTCAATTTAGCCAAGGTAAAATGGGGATTGCTGGCAGTGATATTGGCTGGGTTCGGGAGGATCAGTTGCAGCCAGAGATACTTGCCGCTGTTACTAAGATGAGAGTGGGGTCTGTTTCTGATCCAGTTCCAACTTTAGAAGGTTTATACATTATTTACTTGCGGGAAAAGAGGGAAATTTTAAGTCTGGATCCGACTCGTGTTAGGCTTCGTTTAATGCAGATTACTTTGCCGATACCCGGGGACAGTTCCGAAGATGTGAGAAAATCGCAGTATTCGTTTGTTGAAGAAATAACCCGTGATCTGAAGGGCTGTGATCAGATGGAACTGTTGGTAGGGGAACTGAATTCGCCAGACTCGGGTGATTTAGGTTGGGTTTTACTAAGTGATCTGCCAAGTGAGTTTCGGGAACCAGTATTAAATGTTGAAGTTGGTATTATGAGCAATCCCGTGAAATCCCAGTTCGGAGTGCATGTCTTGATGGTTTGTGAACGACAAGACCTCGATCAAAGTTCCGATCACAAGGAAACTGTTCGTGCGCGACTGGAAGCGGGAAAACTTGAGGCTCTTGGTCTCAGACTTTTGCGCGACCTAAGGCGCAATGCTTTTGTAGATTTGCGGGTTTGATATATGGGGCTGCCCCACCAACCTTTGCCGCCTCTTCGAGATGTCATAGCAAAGCATGGGTTAAGGGCACGTAAGTCTCTCGGTCAAAATTTTATTCTGGATTTAAATTTAACTAGACGGATTGCTCGTGCAGCTGAATTAAAATGTGACGTGACTGTTGTGGAGATTGGCTCTGGGCCAGGTGGTTTGACCAGGGCTTTGGTGGAAAGTTCTGCGCGTAGAGTGGTCGCTATCGAACTAGATACTCGTGCTTTAGACGCTTTGCGTGAACTGGAGCAGGTGTCTGATGGTCGTTTGATAGTTATCCAAGCGGATGCTCTCAATATAGATATATCAAAAGTGGCAGTACCACCGATTCAAATTGTTGCCAATTTGCCCTACAATATCGCGACTAAATTATTGTTGAACTATCTTCCTTTTTTGGATGGAGTGAGGCGCATGACACTGACCTTTCAAAAAGAAGTGGCGAGCCGTTTATCAGCAACTCCGGGTAGTAAACAATACGGTAGATTGTCGGTCATTATCCAATGGTTATGCGAAGTTCAGGTTTTATTTGAGATACCTGCTCGAGCATTTACACCTGAACCAAAAGTTACTTCATGCGTGGTAGATTTTGTACCACGCTCGCAACCGCTAGCGCCTGCGAAAATGAGCACTTTAGAAAGGTTGACTGAGGTGGTGTTTAGTCAGCGACGGAAAATGCTTAGAACTAGTCTAAAACATTTGTGCCATCAAAGTGAGGCTTTACTGGAAGCGGCCGGTGTCGTTCCTACATCGCGTCCTGAAGAAATCGGGATCGTTGAATTTTGTGCCTTGGCTCGGGCTCTAGATGCCGGTTTCGGGAGTCGAAATCGTGAGATTGGTTAAGGATGCTAATCAGTTAACTACGACCTTGCACGTGTCAAATTTTTTACAAATTCCTCTATTCCGATTTGACGATGCTGGCGTAATCTCTCGGCAACTAGTATCTTTAAAACCTGATTGACGGTTTGTTCAAGGTTGTCGTTGATTAGTACGTAGTCGTACTCGGCCCAGTGGGTCATCTCACTAGAAGCTTTTTCCATTCTTGTTGCTACAACCTTGTTGGTGTCTTGTGCCCGTTTTTTTAGTCTCTTCTCTAGCTCCTCTGTTGTAGGAGGGAGGATAAAGACTTTTACAACGTCCTCGACAGCGTTTTTCGTAATTTGCTGGGCGCCCTGCCAGTCTATATCAAACACTATATCATAGCCTGCAGTTAATGTTTCTTTGACTTCTGCTCGAGGTGTTCCATACAAATGATCAAATACTGTGGCGTATTCTAGAAGCTCACCACGTTGTTGCATTTTCTTAAAGGTTTTAACATCAACAAAATTATAATCTACACCGTCTATTTCATTCTGACGTTTTGGTCGGGTTGTCACTGAGATCGACATACGTAGACTTGGATCTGCTTTGATGAGGCCTTGTGCAATCGAAGTCTTTCCTGCCCCGGACGGGGATGAAAGCACCAGCATTAGGCCTTTCTGTTGATTGTGAAATTTTAGATTCACGTTCGTCCTATTTCTTTGAGGGGTTTTTCTAGCATGCACCGCAGTCCTTCATCTTTTTACGTTGGAGGCGAAATAGGGCGACATTCTTATTATGTTCGGTTAGGCTCTGAGCAAACCGGTGTCCTCCTTGTCCATCAGCAACAAAATACAAATCATCCGTTGCAGCAGGATTTAGGGCAGCGAATAGGGAGGCTTTTCCGGGGTTGGTTATTGGGCCTGGTGGTAAGCCCGAAAACTGATAAGTATTATATTTACTGCGGTTTCTCAAATCTGCTCGGGTAAGTGAACGTTCCAGCCTCTTCTCGCCGTTAGTCAAACTATACACCACCGTGGGGTCTGATTGTAAGGGCATTCCCAACCGCAAACGATTGATAAAAACTCCTGCAACTCTGGATCTTTCCTCATCTTTTGCTGTTTCCTTTTCAATTATAGACGCCATTATCAGCGCTTCGTCTCGATCATTAAAAGGTAGCATAGGCGTTCGATTTTCCCATAAATCTGAAAGGGTGTTTTGCATAGTTTGGTGCATGCGATTAATTAAAGTGCTGCGCAATTCTCCCAAAGGAAAATGATATGTCTCAGGGAGTAGCCACCCTTCTTCTGGCACATCAGTAATTGGCCCATCTAGTTCATCAGTATTTTTTATGATCTGTATTATATCAAACCTATTGGTACCTTCTGGAATTGTTAACTTGTGAACTATTGTTTGTCCAAGCGTAAGTTTCTCAACAACCCTTCTGGGTGATACGTTTTCGGAGAAGGTATATTCGCCAGCTTTCATTGAACCTTGTATTTTTCTGAGTGCTACTGATGCTGTAAACAGGTGCGCGCTTCCTACCACATTGTTTGCCGCTAGTATCTCCGCAATATCAAGGGCTCCTACGCCTTTTTCTATGATGACAATTCTTGGTTTTGAGAGGGGTCCAGGCTGGTTGAACCAGACTTCTATCCACCATAGACTTCCGGCTGAGATAGCAGCAAACAAAAATAATAGCGAAATTACAGAGGAACTATGTCGGATCATATCGGCAATTTTCCATTTGCCGTGTGCTAGGTGGTTTTACGGACTAGAATCATGAGTTGTTTTGTATTTTTTCACAATAATTGTAGCGTTGGTGCCACCGAATCCAAAGCTGTTAGATAATGCTATGTCGACGTTTCTCTTCTTCGCAGTGATGGGAACTAGGTCGAGATCACAACCCTCTGACGGCTTTGTTAAATTCAATGTTGGTGGTACGATATTGTTTACTATGGCCATTGTTGAAAAGATTGTTTCTACAGCGCCTGCAGCGCCTAGCAAATGTCCTATAGATGATTTAGTCGAAGACATTGATATCATAGAGGTTTGACCAAATAATCTCTTTACTGCTCCATGTTCTATTTCATCTCCAAGTGGTGTAGACGTCCCATGCGCATTTACATAATCTACTGCACCTGGGTCTAACTTTGCGTTGAGAAGTGCCATCTTCATAGACCTAAACCCGCCGTCTCCATCGGATGCTGGGGCGGTCACATGATGGGCGTCACCGGATAGCCCATAGCCAGCCAACTCTCCGTATATGTGGGCACCACGTTTTATGGCGTGCTCGTATTCTTCCAGTACAACAATACCTGCGCCTTCCCCCATGACGAATCCATCTCTGGCTTGGTCCCAAGGTCGGGAGGCGCACTCAGGTTCATCATTAAAGTTAGTTGAAAGAGCTCTTGCAGCTGCGAAGCCTGCTACGCCAAGTCGCGTGACCGGGCTTTCGGAGCCGCCAGCGATCATTACGTCAGCGTCTCCAAACATTATAAGTCGTGCAGCGTCGCCGATCGCATGGGCCCCGGTCGAGCACGCTGTTACGACCGAGTGATTGGGGCCTTTGTAACCAAACCTGATAGAGATTTGTCCTGAACCCAGATTTATGAGGCATGATGGAATAAAAAATGGGCTCATTCTTCTGGGACCTTTTTCAGCTAAAGTTAACGCGCCTTCTTCGATAGTCCGCAAACCACCTATCCCAGATCCAACCATCACCCCTGTTCGTTCTTGAGCCCTTTTGTCAGTTGGTTTCCAGTCAGCGTCCTCCACAGCTTCTGTTGCGGCCGCAATTGCAAAATGGATAAATTCATCCATTCGACGCTGTTCCTTAGGATCCAACCAGTCATCCGGATTAAAGGCATTTTCAGCCTCATTTCTGGGCACTAGACCAGCAATTTTTGCCGGCAGGTCCGAAGTTTCAAATCGATCAATTAAACGAACACCCGACTCCCCGGCGAGCAGCTTATTCCAACAAGCCTGCACTCCACACCCTAGTGGAGTAACCAAGCCCATACCGGTTATTACAACCCGCTTCATCTATTCATTGCCAGCGCAGTGACACTGGTGATTCTACCTCATCAGCCCTGCGTGCCGATGAAGTCAATCGCGTCCTTAACCGTAACAATTTTCTCTGCGGCATCGTCGGGTATTTCACAACTGAATTCTTCTTCAAAAGCCATAACTAGTTCAACAGTATCTAGACTGTCAGCTCCTAAGTCATCGATAAAACTGGCTGTTTCTACAACTTTTTCTTCATCCACTCCTAAATGCTCGACAACAATCTTTTTTACCCGATCGGCGACGTCACTCATTGACTAACCCCTTTTTCATTACAAATTGCCCTCATGTAGTGGCTCTAATTCTCGATTGAGGAAGCGCAATCGAAATAACGGATCCCCAAGTCTTTGTGTTTACTAAACGGAACCATGAAAACAGCATTATCGGCGTTGGTATCACACTTATCATCACTTGACTAGCAAGCTTGGATATAGGGCAAATATTGGAAACTTTAGAGCGCCCTAGATCATTGCCATTCCACCATTTATGTTCAGTGTATGGCCAGTTACATATGAAGCTTCTTCGGAAGCAAGATACACTGCTCCTGCTGCTATATCATGTGGGCTTCCTAACTGGCCCATGGGGATTCGATCTCTCAACGATTTTATCTGAGATTCTGACAGAGATTGGGTCATTGGCGTATCAATCATGCCGGGGGCTATGGAGTTAACAGTAATTCCCCGGCGCGCTGTTTCTGCCGCAAGAGACTTTGTTAAACCGATCAGGCCGGCTTTAGCAGCCGAATAATTGGCTTGGCCAATGTTTCCAGTTAGGCCGACGATAGAGCTTATGTTAATAATACGACCCCACCGTTGTTTCATCATCCTTTTTATAGCTTCCTTTGACAGTTTGAAGGCTGCGGTTAGGTTCAACTCCAGCAAAATATTCCAGTCTTCATCTTTTAGACGTACAGCTAAGTTATCTCGGGTTGCACCTGCATTATTTACTAAAATATCGATACTTCCCATTTTGTTATATACAGTTTTTATCAATTCTTCTGGTTTTCCAACTTCTCTTAGATCGCATGGTACAACATAAGAACTTGGCCCCAGCGTGGCAGATAGTTCCTCTAACGCTGGAACCCTAGTCCCAGTTAACGCTGTGTTGGCGCCTAGTTGGTGCATGGCCGCAGCAATAGACTTTCCGATTCCGCCAGATGCGCCAGTAATTAGTGCGTTCTTGTTTTTTAAATCAAACATTTTAGGCAACTCCCATGATTAACGTGCAACTATATTGAATTTAAAAATCTATCAATATCGTCTGGAAACGCGATGGACTGGCCTGAAAGATCTTTGTCAATTCGTCTCGTCAAATTAGTTAATACCTTCCCGGCACCAACTTCAAAAAAATGGTCTACACCTTCTGATTTCATATGTAGCATGCATTCTCGCCAACGAACTCGATTCGTTACCTGCGTGATAAGTAGTTCACGGATTTTATTGGGGTTGTTTTCGGCTGTCGCGGAGACATTGGAAACCAAAGAGGGGTGTGGAGACGATAGAATTATTGAATTGAGCGCCTTTGCCATAACCTTGGCCGCAGGTTCCAGCATTGAGCAGTGAAAGGGCGCGCTGACGTCCAATTCTAATACACGTTTGGCGCCTAGCTCTTTGGCCAAACTAATGGCCAGATCAATGGTATTGGTTTCGCCGCTCAGCACTATTTGGCCGGGGGCATTATCATTTGCAATTTCACAAATTCCTTTGGTACTTGCTGAAACTGCAACTTCGGTAGCTTCCTCTAAGTTAAGTCCTAAAACGGCCGCCATTTTCCCATGCCCAACGGGCACGGCATTTTGCATAGCTTTTCCCCGAATCTTCAATAGTGCTGCGGTTTCTGCAAGGGATATGGAACCAGCGGCGGCCAGGGCAGAATATTCGCCAAGGGAATGGCCGGCAACAAACTGTGCGAGATCCCGCATGGCAATTGAGCCTTCTTCCTCAATAACCCTCACAATAGCCATTGATACGGTCATCAAAGCGGGTTGAGCGTTTTCTGTCAGGGTAAGCTCGTTCTCAGGACCTTCGAACATTAGTCGAGTGAGATTTTGTTGAAGAGCGTCGTCTACTTCTTGAAACACTAGCCTGGCCGGGATAAAGGCATCATAAATCTCCTTTCCCATTCCGGTCCGTTGAGACCCTTGACCCGGAAATACCAACGCACGAGACATGATGTACTCCTTATACTTGTGAAATTATGACTTTTTATCTTCTTACTTATCATTAAGGGATTGCATCGTAATCTTTTTAGTGTGAAGGACTGTATTTTGGCTTAGATTCGTAGACGCTTCCATTTGCTTGCACCAAAGATAAATTTCGTTATAGTGCGCTCCCACGGTGGGTTGCGCTCAGGGCTATTGGTGTGGCCTGATCTGAAACGGTGATATTATCACAGTTGTAGATAGTTGAAACCTGGGTGAACCGTCGTTTTACACCAGAAAGAAAGAGATTATAAGGGGCCAAAAGATGCCGCTGTATGAGACTGTTTTTATTGCGCGCCAAGATATTCCGGCTCAGGAAGCTGAAGTATTGGCTGAAAAGTTTAGCGGGATTGTGTCGGACAATGGTGGATCGGTCTCGCGTCGCGAATATTGGGGGCTGCGAAACCTAGCATATCGTATTAAAAAGAACCGTAAAGGCCATTATACGATGTTACATTTGGATGCACCTGCCTCTGCTATTTCAGAAATGGAACGCAATATGCGTCTTGACGAAGACGTTCTTCGGTATCTCACTATCCGAATGGATGAACTCGATCAAAATGATTCCATCATGATGCAGGGTCGGGTTCGTGAAGAACAACCTAAGCCAAAATCAATGTCCTCAGCAAGCAATCGGGGCGGGCGCGGCCAAGTTGATGAATCGGCTGTAGAGGGAGCTTCAGTCAGTGAAGCGCCGATTCCTCCGGAACAACCGAAAGAGGATAGCAATTTAGCCGCTGAGGAGAACTCGGAATGAATTATGATGCGGGGTCCACGAGAGGCGGTTCGCGCGGTGCTCGAAGGCCGTTTTTTCGTCGTCAGAAATCGTGCCCCTTATCCGGCCCGAATGCTCCGAAAGTTGATTACAAGGATGTGAAACTTCTTCAAAGGTTCATGTCTGAGCGGGGGAAAATCGTGCCGAGCCGTATAACTGCGGTGTCCGCAAAAAAACAACGTGAGTTGGCACGAGCCGTAAAACGAGCGCGTTATCTCGCGTTGGTGCCGTATCTACTCAGGTAGCCACGCCCAACATTTTTGTAGGCAAAGATGCCATCGCAATACCGACTCACCTTAGCGCTAATAGCTGGTGTAATAACTGCGGGTTTGCACCTGTCAATTTTGGGAGGGGCCTCATTTATTTTGCTCCAATATCTTACCCAATTGCCCTTATTTTTTATTGGTTTAGGTATGGGAATGACGCCCGTATTTATATCTGCTTGTGTCGCTATAACTATGACACTTTTTGTCGATCCTCTATTAGCCCTTGTTTTTTTGGTGGGATATGTTGGTCCTACATTATTAGTTATTCGCCAAGCCCTGCTGAGCAGGCCGACTAAGGAAGGTACATTAGAATGGTATCCTTCTGGGCGACTTTTATCTGAGATTACTATTTATGTCGTCGCAGTAATGATGGTCTTAGGTGTATGGTTTGCAGGGCAGGAAGGAGGACTCAACGCAATAATTGAGGCCGTTCTGTCTCAGATAACAGCAATGGTTGGTTCTGATAACGCCGCAGGGGCCAGTATATTTTTATCGAGTTACGGATTTGTTGTGCCCGGTATTATGGGTGTTTCTTGGATAGTTATGACGGTAATCAATGGAAGTATTGCCCAACATTTTTTGCGTAAACTTGGGAAGAATATGCGACCCAGCTCTTGTTTACAAAATATTAAATTGCCAAGTTGGGTGGCGTATTTACTTGCGGTATCACTATTAGTGACAGTTTGGGGAGGTGGAGATATAGCATTTTTTGGAGGAATGATAATGATGGTTTTATTGACACCGTTTTTTTTTCAAGGAATAGGTGTTGTCCATCAATGGTCCAACCGAACATCCTTTGCCGGTTTGATTTTGGTTGGGTTTTACCTTTTAATGGTGCTGTTGCAATGGCCAATTTTATTTGTAGTAGGGTTTGGAATACTGGATCAATGGATAGATCTACGTCGACAAAAAGTGGCATGAATAATAGTAGATAGAGGACTAGTTAATTTTTTAAGAGGTGTTCGAATGGAAGTAATATTATTGGAACGTATCGAAAAACTCGGTGAACTTGGAGACGTAGTACGAGTAAAGGACGGTTACGCTCGGAATTATTTGCTTCCGAGTAGTAAGGCACTTAGAGCGACTAAAGAAGCACATGCAATATTTAAGGCAGAGCGGGAAAAAATTGAAACCGAAAATCAGGCGAAAAAAACTGATGCATCGACATTGGCAACTCGAATGGCTGGGTTAGAGGTTGTGATGGTTGAGCAGGCTGGAGAAGGTGGGCAGCTCTATGGTTCTGTTTCCGCTCGAGATATTGCGAAGTCGGTATCTGACTCAGGCTTTAGCGTAAAAAGAAATCAAATAATTATCGACAAGCCGATAAAAGCTTTAGGAATGTATAAAGCCCAGGTAAAACTGCATGCTGAGGTTCCGGTTGAAATAACAGTAAACGTGGCGCGTTCGGATGAAGAAGCTAAACTTCAGGCGGCTGGTTTGGAAGTAGGGCTCGATGCCACTGAAGAAATAGAAGAGGCACCGAGTAACGAGGAGGTATTTGATAAGGTGGAGCCCGATGTTGCAATTTCTGGAGAGACTGATGCTGTGTTGGAAGAAGTCACCGAGAGAACAGGAGATGGTGAAGAAACCGAGGGTGATGGGACCGGTACTTCTTAGAACTAGAGTTCTAGAATTGTAGTTAAGTTTCAGCCTGGGGTAGCACCTAATCCCGAGCAATCGGGTGGTGCCTGGCCTTGTGAGGGGAAAGGGCATTGCTGATTTCACCGTTAATGAATCATCTTATCGTTAGGGGCAGATTGGTTGTCCTAGATCCAAAAGGAAAATCGTATATCTATGGATCTGAAGAGCAACCCTATGTTACTGTGAGGGTGCACCGACAAGTGGCTCTCTTTAAAATATTGTTTAACCCGTCTTTAGGTATTCCAGAGGCCTATATGGACGGGGATTTAACTGTAGAGAAGGGATCACTATACGACTTTTTAGATTTTATGGCGCAAAACTTGGCTGTGGCAGGTCCTTCTTTTCTTATGCGATTTTGGGAGAAGCTTGGGTACCTTTTACGTGGTTTTATGCAATACAACCCGATTGTTCGGTCCAGAAAACACGTTGAGCACCATTATGATCTCACTCGAGACTTCTATCAGCTCTTCCTTGACGACGATATGCAATATTCGTGCGCTTATTTTCTAGGTCCCGACGACGATATAGATATGGCTCAAATGCAGAAGAAAGATCATCTTGCTTCCAAATTGCTGCTTAAATCCGGCCTGAAAGTGCTTGATATTGGTTCGGGATGGGGTGGGCTTGGTATTTATTTGGCGAAAAAAGAAAGAGTGGATGTAACTGGGCTGACACTGTCGCAGGAGCAATATAAAGTTGCTGAAGACCGGGCTATGGCATCTGGACTTAGTGAGAAAGTGCGATTTAGACTACGAGATTATCGGGAAGAAACAGAGATTTACGATCGTATAGTTTCAGTAGGAATGTTTGAACACGTCGGCGTTCCCTACTATGAAGATTTTTTCCGTGCCATCAGTGGTGGGTTGAGATCAGATGGTGTAGCCTTGCTCCATACAATTGGTCGAACTCATGGGCCTGGCGTAACCCATCCATTTATTAGAAAATACATATTCCCCGGTGGGTACATTCCGGCTCTGTCTGAGATTATTCCTGTAGTAGAACAGACCGGATTGATAATTACCGACATTGAAGTTTTGCGACTGCATTATGCAGAAACACTTCGAGCATGGCGGCAAAGATTGCTGAAAAATTGGCGTTGTGCTGCCAGTCTTCAAGATGATCGTTTCTGTAGGATGTGGGAATATTATTTAGCTGCTAGTGAGGTTTGTTTTCGCTATCTTGGGCTAGTGGTTTTTCAAATCCAATTGGCGAAGAGAATAGATATTGTACCGTTCACTCGGGATTATATCTCTTAGTGGAATTTTGCTAAGCTATATCTGGTTGTCTGCGCTGTGTCATGTGAACGTCTGCCTTTCACTGTATTTTTTGTGCGACTCTGAAGACCTTGGCATTTAAGTTCTGAAGAACATCCGACTCAATCGCTTTTAATAACTTATCCCCATGTTTCTCCAATTTCCACAGGGGTACGGCCTTCACCCCTCCGTCAAGTAACGTTAAGGTTCAACTTATGGAACCTCGTAGTGCTGCCTTACCTAATACAGAAGAACAACGAGACAAAGATATTATCGATCGAACTTTGCCTCAAAACATTGATGCTGAGCAGGCGTTGCTGGGAGCTCTTTTGATTGATAATGATGTGTACGACAAAGTTTCTGCGTTTCTGGAACCCAACCATTTTTATGTTCCTGTCCACGGCCGCATATATGAGGCAGTGCGCACCCTTATATTGCGAGGACAAGTAGCAACATCTGTAACATTGAAGGCTTATTTTGCATCTGATGAGGCATTGACGGATATTGGTGGTTCTGACTATTTGGAGCGCTTAACTTCGGGAGCAGTAAGCCTAGTACATTCGGAGGATTATGGTCGGGTAATAATTGATCTTAGCCTTCGTCGTGATTTGATTCGTCTTGGTCAGGGAGTCGTGGAGAGGGGATACGACCCAGCTGTTGATGAAACTGCTATGGGCCAAATTGAGTTAGCCGAGAGTGAACTTTATTCTATGGCAGAAACTGGCGCTCCAGAAGGCGGATTTCAAACTTTTGGTTCTTCATTGGAAGCGGCAATTGAGATAGCGGAGCACGCGTATAAAAGGGATGGCCAACTTTCCGGTACTGCAACACATTTTCTTGATCTAGATAATTTACTTGGTGGGCTTCATAATTCGGACCTCATTGTTCTGGCTGGACGTCCGTCTATGGGAAAAACGGCCTTAGCTACCAATATTGCTTTCAATGCCGCTCGGGCTCGAGCTGAAAAGTCCGACTCGGGTGCGGTGGTCGGCTTTTTCTCTTTAGAAATGTCGTCGGAGCAATTAGCTATGAGAATTCTTGCGGACGAATCCGGCGTCCGTTCTGATCATATTCGGCGGGGTAAAATAAAAGACGATGATGAATTTGTAGGATTGGTTAGAGCCGGACAGGAGCTGAGTCGGGTCCCTCTTTTTATTGACGATACGCCGGCGCTAAGTGTACCTCAGTTAAGGACCCGAGCCAGAAGACTGAAGAGGATAGAAGGACTATCATTAATAGTAGTTGATTACTTGCAGCTTCTTCGTGCGCAAACAAGGGTGGAAAATAGGGTTCAAGAAATTTCTCAAATTACTCAAGGTCTAAAGGCGTTGGCTAAAGAGTTGGATCTCCCAGTGTTGGCCCTGTCTCAGTTAAGTCGTGCCGTTGAATTGCGGGAAGATAAACGTCCTCAGCTGTCGGATCTCAGAGAATCAGGAACAATCGAACAGGACAGTGATGTTGTGATGTTTATATATCGTGAGGAATATTATCTAGAGCGAAGTGAACCACAGCAGCGGGTTGATGAAAATGCGGATCGCTTTAACGAGCGTTACAGCGGGTGGCAGGACCGCTATCAAAAAGCCGCTGGATTGGCTGATTT
Organism: uncultured Rhodospirillaceae bacterium; assembly: GCA_964515905.1. Taxonomy (GTDB): domain Bacteria; phylum Pseudomonadota; class Alphaproteobacteria; order UBA7887; family UBA7887. The sequence continues at coordinate 111,310 of CAZEWK010000095.1, forward strand.
ATTAATAGCCAAGCAAAGACATGGTCCAATCGGACGCGTGGGTTTAAAGTTCGATCCGGAAACTACAAGATTTCGCACATACGCTGCCGCTTCGCATCTGCCGGATACCCCGGATTGATGAACGAATTAGAACGAGTTGGAGCGGAGTTAACTATTGATCTTTCGGCTGTCCGCCAAAACTTTCGAAGGTTATCAAACCAATTAAAGCCTGGTATTGAACTGGCAGCCGTTGTTAAAGCGGATGCATACGGTCTGGGCGTAAAAAAAATTGTTCCAGTATTGACATCGTCGGGCTGTAGAACGTTTTTTGTTTCTACATTGGATGAAGGTGTTGTACTTCGGGAATTAGATGAGAATATCACAATATTTATCCTAAACGGTCTGCTTCCAGGGCAAATCAAAGAATATATTAATAATCGGCTGTACCCGGTTCTGAATACTATGGACCAAATCGACTACTGGCAGAAAAATCAGAGTAAATTTGACTTTTCTAGATATTCGGCTGCCCTCCATTTGGATACTGGCATGAATCGGTACGGAATTTCACAACTGGAGATTAGTAATCTTGTTTCTGGTCCTCATGGCCATCCATCTGTATCTTTGCTAATGAGCCACCTCGCGTGTGCTGATGAGCCAACACATCCGTTGAATGCAGTGCAGCTGTCTCGCTTTCATAGTAATGTCAAATTATATAAATCCAGGGTTCGAAATGCGTTGACGGCTAGCCTTGCAAATTCTTCAGGGATATTCTTAGGGTCTGAGTATCACTTTAACATGGTTCGCGTTGGTGCGGCGCTATTCGGTATTAATCCAACCCCGTCACATAGTAATCCAATGTCTCAAGTGGTTAATTTAAAAGCAAAAATTGCTCAGGTGGCTGTCGTTGACACACCAATGACCGTTGGCTATGGTGCGTCGCATCGTGTCCAAGGACCGACCAGAGTGGCGACCGTGCCGGTTGGTTATGCGGATGGCTACATCCGTTCCCTGAGTTGCCGTGGGTGCGCTTTCATAGGTAAGAAGTGTGTTCCCGTTATTGGTCGTGTCTCAATGGACGCAATAACCGTTGACGTTTCGAGTGTGCCTTTGGAAGAATCAAAACCCGGAACAACTGTGCATTTAATTGGTGGGCCACGGCCAATCGATGATGTCGCCAAAGATGCCGGTACAATTGGGTATGAAATTCTTACACGCCTAAGTAACAGAATACCACGCAATTACTTGTGGGATTCGGAATAGACCCGAATCACCATGGTTTATTAAGGAAAAAGGATCTGGGGCGGTGCAACTTGCAACACAGATAGTAGTGGAAATGCTTTCGTAGACTAATGTAGTAGAGGGAAGGGACACCGGCCCATAAAAATAGAGATTAAACCGCTTTGAATAGGTACTATGTATAAGTAGGAGCCATGCGATCAACTTTTTCCGCCGAAAATCGAGTTTCCTTGTTTGATAGTCAAACTATTCAAAAGTGAGGCGTCTGTCATAATGGCAATAGCCAATAAAGCGATAGCGTCCCTTGTTGCGGAGGGATATCGTTTCCTGATTAAACTTTGTTTGTTCGAGAAGACCTCGAAATTTGAGACTGAAATTCCTGGATTAGAATATCCTACGACATTTTTCCTGCTGATTGATGATAAATTACCAAACAAACCCAACGCTAATTTTCGCATTTATGTTTGGGGAGTCGCTTGCAAGGTTTCTAGAAATTTAGATTACTTGTGTAAACTAGTGATAAGAAAAATTTTGGTATGAATCCGGATTCCAGCGAAATTAGTTGGATGGCTGCTAATCTTCCTGATTTGTTGGTGGTTGGATTAGTTATTTTGTCCGCGTTATTTGCTTCTTTTCGTGGTTTTGTCCGTGAAACCTTAGCAATTGCTGGCTGGGTTGCCGCCGCTTTTGCAACTATATGGGCATTGCCAGAAGTGCGGCCTTATATCTTTGAGTGGATACAAATAAGATGGCTGGCTGATTTACTGGGTGGGGCATCAATTTTCATATCAACATTGATTATATTTTGGTTAATGATTCATTATATTGTTTCAAAAGTTAAAAATAGCCCGCTTAACAGTCTAGACCGCTCTTTGGGCTTAATTTTTGGCTTTGCCCGGGGTATTTTTGTCATTGCATTATTGTATATGGTTGCTAGTCAGGCTGCATGGCGCGAGGAGGAGGGTAAACCCACATGGTTGCTTCAATCTCGCAGCTTGCCAGTGATCGATTATACTGCAAATTTGATATTGTTATTAGTGCCTGAGGGGACATTTAATTTACCTGTTGAGGGGTTCCAAAGGATGCAAAGTCAAGCGAAGGAGCTTGAGGAAACTCGGGAGCAGCTTGAACAATTTCGGCTTCTGGCTGATCCTCCCCTGGAACAGCTACAGAATACTGATGAAGAAACAGGTTATAACGAAGGTCAAACTCGACAAATGGATAGGTTGATTGAAACCTTGCCACCGGAAACTGCGAGGGAATCAGAGTAAATGTCCGCCTTCTCCAATCCAATATGCACAGACCCCTTCAATGACGACAAATTACGTGAGGAATGCGGAGTATTCGGTATTTTTGGGCATCCCGACGCATCTGTTCATACTGCTTTGGGTTTACACGCGTTGCAGCATAGAGGCCAAGAAGCAGCCGGCATAGTCAGTTTCGATGGCAGTCATTTTCACAGCCATCGGAGTTTGGGTAATGTCGGAGATCACTTTTCCAATGTTAACGTTATTGGGCAACTGAGTGGTTATGCGGCTATAGGTCATGTGCGCTATTCTACCAGTGGTGAAACCGTACTTCGTAATGTCCAGCCCTTATTCGCTGATCTTGCTGGAGGGGGGCTTGCTATTGCTCACAATGGCAATATCACAAATGCTAAAGGGCTTCGGCGTGAGTTAGAGCGGCGGGGCTCGATATTCCAATCTACCATGGATACGGAGGTAATAGTTCACCTAATTGCTACTGGGCATAAAACCAGATTTATCGACAAGTTGATTGATGGGCTGCACCTTTTAAGAGGGGCGTATGCTCTAGTAATCCAAACAGACGAAGCGCTAATTGGAGCGAGGGACCCGCACGGAGTTCGACCGTTGGTATTGGGAGAATTAGATGGGGCCCATATTTTGTGCTCGGAAAGTTGTGCATTAGACATTATAGGGGCCAAATTTATTAGAGACATTCGTGCTGGTGAGGTGGTTATAATTGATCGAAGTGGTGTGCAAAGCCAACACCCATTCGGGCGGGGTATAGGGCAACGGTTTTGCGTTTTTGAGTATATTTATTTTTCCCGTCCCGATAGCCTTGTTGAAGGTGTCAATGTTTATGACGCACGGAAGAGTATTGGTGCTGAACTGGCCCGTGAGCATGGTGTTGAGGCCGATGTTGTTGTTCCCGTGCCCGATTCTGGTGTGCCTGGAGCAATTGGGTTTTCGGAGGAATCAGGAATCAGGTTTGATCTAGGTATTATTCGAAACCACTATGTCGGACGCACATTCATTGAGCCCTCAGATTCCATTCGGCATCTAGGGGTTCGTTTGAAACACAATGCTAATCGGACTGCTTTGTCCGGTAAGCGTGTAGTTCTAGTTGATGATTCTATAGTGCGTGGGACGACATCGACAAAAATAGTTGAACTTGTCAGGGCTGCCGGGGCTACGGAGGTGCATATGCGAATTGCAAGTCCACCTACTACCCACTCCTGCTTTTATGGAGTGGATACTCCAGATCGAGATCAGCTGTTAGCGTCTCAGATGGACATTTCAAAGATGGCGTCGCATATCGGTGCTGATAGCCTCGCATTTATTTCAATAGACGGTATGTATCGGGCGATGGGCCATACGAAACGTAATCCTGAAAAACCACAATTTTGCGACGCTTGCTTTACGGGTGAGTATCCAATTGAGCTTACGGATCAAATCGGTGGTGAGGATATTACTCAGTTATCACTATTAGATGAGGGGACATAAGGGCTCGTGCGTCTCAAAGGCCGTATAGCATTAGTGACTGGAGCTTCAAGAGGGATTGGCCGTGCTGTAGCTCTCAAGTTTGCCGAGGAGGGGGCTCACGTGGTTTCTGTAGCAAGGAATACGGAAGGGTTAGAATCCCTCGATGACAGTATTCGGCAGATAGGCGGTCAATCAACATTGGTGCCGTTAGACGTGACGGACGGTAGCGGCCTAGACCGCCTCGCAGAGAATCTATTTAACCGACATGGTAGACTAGATATTTTAGTTGGCAACGCAGCAAATTTGGGGGTCCTGGGCCCAGTTTGGCATGTTACACCAAATGTTTGGGATCGAGTGATAAATGTGAATTTAAGCGCCAATTGGAATTTAATAAAAAGTTTTGACCCATTGCTAAGAGCCTCTAGTTCGGGCCGTGTCGTTTTTGTTACTTCTCGGGTTGGTCACGATGTCATACCATATTGGGGTCCCTACGCGGTGAGTAAGGCGGGTCTGGAAATGTTGGCAAGACTATATGCAGAAGAAACGAAGCAGTCTAACATTCGAGTAAACATAGTCGATCCTGGGGCGGTTCGGACTTCAATGCGCGCCACAGCTATGCCTGGAGAGGATCCAAACAGTCTTCCGTTACCTGCAGAAATAGCTGATTTATTTGTTGATCTTTCGTCACCTGAATTCGTTTGTCATGGCGGCACTATAAACGCCCAGGGAAAAACCTAGTCATTTTTTACGTAGGGGTTCCGTCCGCTTTTCAAGAAAATACGGATTGGGACCCCATGGAAGTCAAAACTAGCACGAAGTTCATTGGTTAGATATCGCCGGTAAGATTCCGGCAACTTTTTTGGGCGATTGCTAAAGATTACGAACCGCGGTGGTCGGTTAGCGTATTGCGAAATATAACGCATTTTAACTAATTTTCTATTAGCAAGTGGTGGTGGGTGACGACTGATAGTTGCCGCCAGCCATTGATTTAGTAAAGCGGTCGGTATCCTGCGACACCATTGTTTGTAAATCTCAAAGACCGCGGTCATCAGCTGATCAATTCCGTCGCCATTGATCGCTGAGCAAGTGATCAACGGTATATTTCCCAACTGAGGTAGTGACTTTTTAATTTCTTGTAAGAGTTTTTTACTGGTCGACGCACGTTGATGCACTAGATCCCACTTGTTAGCGCAAATTACTAATCCTCTACCTTCTGAAGTAACGTGTTCCGCTATCGTCACATCTTGACGAGACGGCTTCTGGGTAGCATCTAACATCAAAACTACTATATCCGAGTATCTGATAGTTTGGATTGTGTCTGCAAACGATAACTTCTCGATTGAATCTTGGATTTGCGGTTTTCGACGAAGTCCGGCGGTGTCTACCAATCGAAAATTACGCTCATTATATCGCCAATCAACATGGATTGAATCGTGGGTAACACCCGGTTCTGGACCGGTTAGTGCTCGAGATTCACCCACCAATGAATTGAATAGGGTCGATTTACCTGTGTTGGGACGTCCAACAATAGACAAATTTAACAATTTTTCAGGTTTAGAGAACTTTATGGCATCTTTGTGTGAATTGACCGGAATTTCACTAATCCTATCTAACAGATCAGTGATTCCGTCCCCGTGTTCTGCGGATAGAGCTATTGGATCACCAAAACCTAGTCCAAAGGCTTCATAAATGGTAGCGTCGGCAACACTGCTTTCAGCCTTGTTTACTACAACTATAGCTATTTTGCCGCTGCGACGCACTAATTCGGCATAGTGCCGATCCATCGGGGTTAATCCGATTCTTCCATCAATAACAATTAGGTTGGCTGTGGCACGGTTTATGGCAGTCAATGTCTGCTCACGCATGCGTCCAACTAGGGAGCAATCATTACCTTCCTCTAGGCCAGCTGTATCAACCAGATTAAAGCGCAAATTTCCATATTCTATAGTTGTTTCGCGTCGGTCTCTTGTTACTCCGGGTCTAGAATCTACTAAAGCAAGTTTTTTCCCCGCCAGGCGATTGAAAAGTGTCGACTTTCCAACGTTTGGTCGTCCAATTATGGCAATAGTAATAGACATATGGCATGTTCACATAGTCTGTATTAGCGCAGGGCTATAACTTTGGCATCTGACGTAAGAATATATAAGGTCTCGTCTGCTACTATCGGAGGGACTCGTATCCCATCTCGTAATTTAATGCTCCCAAGCATGCGTCCAGTATACGGGGACACGGAACGAACTTCTCCATGGCTGCTTGCCATGATGAGGCGGTCGCCAAGGAGAATGGGGCGAGTCCAGTCGATTGGGTCTTCTTGATCGTCAGGGTTTAGGTAATCAGGAACAGGAGAAACCCAGCGTATCCGGCCATCAGTGGTTTGTATACATACAAGATTATTGTTTGCGGTTGTCAGAAATAAGTAATTACCAGCTAACCAAGGTGTGCTAGTTCCAGAAATTTCTTGTTCCCAAATTCTTAAACCAGAATAGAGATCAATAGCAACAAGTCGACCACTATGACTAATCGAATAAACCGTGTTGTTATGGACGACCGGACTGGCATCAATGTCATTTAGGACGGTGCTTGCGCCCAGGCGACCTTGAATGGTCAGTGTATCACTCCAAGAGATCCTTCCATTTTCAACCCGCATTGCGAAGAGCTCTCCCGAGGAATATGGAACTATTACCATGTCCCCGGCGATAGCCGGCGTCGCCGTTCCCAGGAGGCCTGCAGTTTCTGCAATGCCAGCGTGCTCCCATAAGGTATTCCCATCACGGTAATTGAGAGCATAAAGTTTATTATCCACAGTGACTATAAATACGCGTCCGTCGTCAACAACCGGAGGGCTTCTGATTGGTGCTCCTAGTCGACGCCACCAATAAATCCCACCATTCAAGGGATTGAGAGCCAGTGCGTAGCCATACGGTGTACTTACATAGAGAGTTTCTTGATTGTATGCTAGGCCGCCTCCAAGTGCGCCTTCGACATTCTCCGCTTTTGGAACGGTATTTGCTTGCCAGAGTGTTTCCCCAGTTATCAAGTGTGTAGCTGTTACAACGTTGCGTGAATCTATAGTAAATAGTATTTGTTCGGCTATGACCGGTGGAGATAGTATAAGATTTTCTTTTGTTTCTCCCGATCCAACATCCCGTGACCACATCGGTTCAAGGGGTCCTTTAGCTGCTAGATGTTGCATTACATGGGGGGCATTTCCCCCAATTTGCGGCCAGTTTAGATTTACATGAGGTCGCGGCAAGCTCACGGCTTGATTGGAAATTTCTGGATCTGGTTCCAGTAAACTGTCTAGAGCAAGAACAGATATCCGTTTTCCGGGCAGACGTACTTCCTCTGGTCCAGTTCCAATGATCTCTCTTACGGTATCACACCCGGTTAATGTAAAGATTAGAAGTAATCCGGCAAAAATCCATCTAGCCATATCGAATCACTTTATTCCGGATTTTGATAAAGAGTTCCCGCAATTTGGCTGGCCCGAGACCGGACCCCCGGTGGGGATGCTGGATCACCAATAAGAGTGAGAAATATTTGTCGTGCGTCATTCATGTTGCCGATCTTTAGCAACGCCAAAGCACGCAATTCAAGAGCTAAGTGCCTCCAGGGACCCTCACCTTCACTAATATCTAGCAGACGTTTATCGGCTTCCGCGGCACGGTTATTATTAATCTCATGAATAGCGGCTAAGACGTTTGCCAATTGACCAATAATGTCACCCGCCCCAGCGTTATTTGCAAGTTCATCATATAGTGAAATAGCTCCGTCGTGGTCGTTAGTATCAAGCAAAACGGCAGCTTTTTGGAGTTGTGCGAGCTGTCCATAGCCATGCCCCGCGTCCGCTGTTAGCTCCGAGAAAAGTTTAGATGCTTCTTGGTGCTGTTCGAGCTGGAATAGTTCGATGGCATTAGAAAACCGTCCTCCGTCGGCTAATGAGCGTTGTGTCCCGAAGTAATCCCATGCGGCGTGGCCAGCTGTTCCCAGTACGATGATGGCCAGGCTGGCTAAAAAATAGCGCCCATACCGATTCCATAGCCTTGATACCTGCTCTTGTCGAACTTCTTCGTCCACCTCATTGAAGATGTCGCCCACAAGACTCACCCCATAATTTACCCAGAAAAGGCCGATAACATACCTCTCTGCGGAAGGCATGGCAAACTTATCTGTGGCTAAATCGTGTCCTAAACAGTCAATTCCTCAGGTTTCGTTGACGTTTTATTACAGGACGTTAACATATATGTGTCAGGGCAAGGGAAAGCGCAAGATGAAAGCGGCAACCATGCGAGAAGAATTAAATGGGTGAGGTAATTCTACTGTCTGGCTGGCGTCGCCGGGGCCGTGCTGTGTATTTCAGTCGTGGCGAGCTTCAGTTACTCCTGCGGCTGTTTAGTAAGCATGTTGAGTGCGGGGAGTGGCTGGATTATAGCATAGACACAAATGAACGCTCTGCAGTGTTCTGCGTATATCGGCGTGCCCATGACGCACCACTTCATGAAATTCACAAGATTCGTTCGGATTCGAACGTGGCACCTCATTTTTTGACAGTAACAGGGGGAGCTGCTGTAAAGCGTGCACGCCAGCTCGAGCACTTGTTGAGAATGTTTGAGCCGCCCCTAAGGGCGGTTCCATAGTTAGGGGATCATTAGCCTTCCGGCTGCGAAATCTTGGGTCCGTATTACTATTATAAATAAGTGGGACCTCGAATCAGACTTAATTATGCTAGCCATGTCGGTACTTTAGGAGGGTCTATTCGACCTATGCTGGAATTACACGGCGATCATTTGGCATTTTCAAATCTCACCTAAATCTAAAGCAGGTAAAAGAGCGTCGCTAGCCGACCTCGGTAGATGGGGATTCCCCGCAGTAGGGTCCCTTTTTTACCTTCTGTACACGTGCTTTTTGCTGGACCAGATCTAAGTTGGGTTTCCGTCACCTTATTGTACTTAGGCTTCTCTTCAACTAATTTGGGTTAGGATCCGAGAGGAATTCTTTAACAATAATGTGAAGAAATTAGCTAGAACAATGAAAATTGCCTACTTAATAAAAGTACGTCCGGACCTTAAGGAGATAGTTCCAAGCGATGTAGACCGCTACGTTCAAATTTTTGCGAACCAGGACGGAGTTTATGAAACGAAAGACCTCGATAAGGTTTCTGAGGTAGATGCATTTATAATTAGTATGGAACCCGTCAACGAGCAAATACTAGCGGCTGCGGAAAATCTTAAGATAGTGCAACGCCTTGGTGTGGGCTATGAGACCATTGATTTGCAGGCGACAGCAAACCGTCAGATTCCTGCTTGTAATATAGATGGCGTTAATAAAGAGGCTGTTGCCGAGCATAATATGGCCCTAATTCTGGCTTTAGCGAAAAAACTACCTCAGGCTATTGATTTTACACAGCAAGCAAATTGGGCCGCAGCTCGCGATTTGACCCAAAGAGCTTTTGAATTAAAAGGATGCAAGTTGGGTATTATTGGTTTTGGAGATACCGGCTCCTCTCTGGCAAAGCGAGCAAGTGCGTTTGAGATGCAGATTATTTACAATGAAATTCGCAGTATCAATGAGGATATAGCCCGGGAACTTAATGCGACACATGTCAGTAAAGAAGAGCTTTTCCATGAAGCGGATATTATATGTATTTGTACCGATCTGAACGATAGCACTAAAGGAATGATTAATTCTGACGCACTTACGCTTATGCGGCCACACACCACTTTTTTATGTTGTGCGCGTGGGGGTATTGTGGATGAGGATGCACTGGCAGTTGCTTTAAAAACGGGGCAGATTGCTCAAGCTGGTATAGATGTTTTTGATATAGAGCCGATTACTGCAAGTAATCCTCTCATCGGGCTTCCTAATTGTCTTGTTACGTCCCACGTTGCTGGAGTTACCCATCCAACTGCAATGAGAACTTGGGAGTGGGCGCATGACAACGTTCGTGCAGTCGTTTTGCGCGGAGAGCGCCCTAAATGGATTAAGAATGGGGTGAATAGCTAATATTTAAGTTAAATTTCATTTATTATCTTAAAGCCATTTGCAACATACAAATGTAGTCACGGTATTCGATTCTGAGTGCCTCTGGTTCTTCAATGAATACATTTCCTAACCAGTCTGGGTGACAAAGTTCGTGGATTAGTTCTCTATGACCTTGACAAGTTAAGTAGACTATAAGGTCCCCATTTTTTTGTTTTTTGTGAGATTGGGAAGGATGAAATTTAATTGATTCGGCACGCGTTGCTGATGTTTTATTGAAACGAAGTTTTATCTTCAGTGTCTCATCACCATGGAAAACTCCGAAACTTTCCGCGACCCAATTTTTAAAATTCCAATCGCGACTTGGACGAAAATAGGTCCCAGTAAGCTCAGCCGCTTTTATTAAATCTAGTCGGTATGTTATGGGCGGTTTGTCTTCGACTGAAGCTACCAGATATCCAAACCTAGAAAAAACCATACCCAATGGCCTTATTTTTCGCCAAACAGTTCTTGTTCTATTGTTGGCACGGTATAGGAGGCGCACTTCTTCAAATCCTGACAAAGCTTTTTCTAGAATTAGCATTAGCTTTTCATTAACCGGGTTACGGGGTCCAACACGGCCGAGATGTGCAGCCCGCTCAATCAAGATTTCTTGATCAATTGCAAGGTGTTTTAATAGAGGCGCTTGTCCCGCGAGGAGTTTAGTTAGACCTTCTTTTGCTGCACCCTTATGCATCGCTGCTAGGTGTCTTTCCAGAGCAGATCGTTCCGTTGTTTTTAAATTCAGAATGTTTGAAGGAAGACCATCTAAATGCCATCTCTTTACCAGATGGTGATCTCCTTCCACAACTGACGTTTTGGGTTCTAAACCCAGTCCGTGAAGACCGGCTAACATCCGTTCGATCGTCTTTCTAGATCGTTCGGTTATCTCTATCATTTGTTTGATAGTGAGGCCAGTCGAGCTTGCCTGGAGCGCAGTAGCCAGTTCAATTAACGGTATGAGTTTATTGTACGCCACTGCTTCGGTTCCATAATACAAAATAGATAATTTATTATACCCCGTTTATTGACGTAAAACAGCTATAAATTAGTTTTCTGTCGATGATATTTTTTATTTGGCTTTGATGCTGCGAAAAGGGGAAACGTAATGAACACCTATTTTTTACCAACGGAGCGTTGTAGGTTTGACCAGGCTAAGAGAAACGCAGATATCCAAGGTTTAGAAATTATAAAAGGAGAAGGCCTGCAATACAGGTGTGAAGGGTTTGGTGTGCAAGCATACATTTGTGTTGAGAAAGGTTGGGTGCGTGGTGGATGGCAACACGAGGTCGATGACAGCGATACTGTCCAACTAGTTCTCACTCTAATTACCAATTGTGAATGGGTAGGAGAATATGATGAGAAGTTTTTCGCTTATCTAAATTGGAACCAACGGGAACGTGTTGCGAGCGCCAATGAGGCGGCACAGGACGTTATAGAGATGGCAAAATTAGAGGGATATACTTTAACCGAACAAGAGGCGGTAAAAGATGAAATCCATTATGAATTAAGTGAAAGAAAGAGGTTTGGTGTTGGAGAAGCACTCCCTCTCGCTGTACCAGTACATGAATTCGACCTTTACGCACCCTCTAAACCATGTCGAATTGATGATGCCCTTGAGAACGCTCGCATTGCTGGTCTCTACGTTGATTACCACAAAAGTGGGAAAATTGATTTTAGTTATGGCCCTTTGACTGATGAGCAGGGTTCGGTAACAAATAAACCTGTAGTAACAGCACTAATTGAAGATGGTTTTATTAAGGACGCTGCAGTTTACACTTGGTCAACTAACAATAGTAATGAAACCTTGCACGCAATTACCAGATGTACATGGTATTAGGGTTGTTGATTCGGTTTTACATGCCCACACAGCCTGTATTAACAGTACCCCAAAAACGTGAAGAAGTATTACACAGGATCGCCTTTTGTATTTGGTAATACCAAACTTTGGCGGTAGACAAATCGGCATCGTTGAGTTTAGTTTCGTTTAAATTTCCATGATATACCCAAGCCTTACGGAGATCGGCTCCTGTCAAATCAGCGTTGGACAGCCTAGTGCCAACCAAAACTGCGCCCCTGAAATCAATGCCCTGCAAATCAAGGCCTCTCATTCCAGCGGCTCGAAGATTTGCTCTCCGGAAAATGGCCCCTTTGACGGTGGCGCCCGCTAGACTCGCAGATAAAAGGTTGGCTTCGGTCAAGTTGGCTCCTGTGAGGTTTGCCTCACGCAGATTTGTGGCAATGAATTGGGTTTTTCGCAGATCAGCATTTTCTAAATTTACCCCTTGAAAATTTTGCCAACTTAAGTTGGCACCACTCAGGTCACATCCGGGGCACGCATTGTGCTTTTTTAGGTAAAATAAGTCTGCTTCATCAAAAGCATTACTTTTTGTGTGAAAGAATCCAAGAGACACAAAAAGGATAAAAATAAAACCGAGTGCAAGGTTATTCATAAGGAACAATCAATTGGAGTTGAAAGGATACAAAGATGATTTATTAGACCACCGTCTCACTTTGTAAGAAATTCGAAGTTTTTTCAATAAGGTTAAGGTATCGAACTCTCCTGAGGGACATAATATTCGGTTTTAAGCGACGGAATCATTTTGATCATTTGTATTTTGGTTTATATATGGCTGCTGAGATGTCACGATTTGGTGGCAGTAGATATTGTCTCATAATGCTTGCGAGGGTTCTGTTGTGGAAAAATCCAAAAAGGTTCTTATCGATAATCATCCTGGTCGAAATGCTCAGACATATGGCATTGCTAGGGAAATTGGTACAGATCTTGAACTCATACACCAGCCGTCTGTAGGTGTTATAGGGAATAAAGGGGACTCCCAATGCTATCTAGGAGTCCAGGGTAAGGTTGAGGTTATACAAGAATGTTTACGCCAAAAGATTGGTACTGGGGAAGACCAATTGCGTATGAGATTGGTGCAACCAGAGTACACTATCGCAACTTCTGATGGGATGCGTAACGGAACCAAGGAAATGCGGTATTCCTTAATAGGTCGTGAAGTGACCCATGATTCGGTATGTGAGCATCTGAGTGCTAGTGGGTTAGAGGGAACAATCGCGGTGGTTGCTTGTGATAAACCACCTGTTGGAACTCTAGCAGCGATACTGGAGCATAATCGCCCCGCAATAATTATGTCAGATGGCCCAATTCGTCCTGGTGAGGACTCTATTACTGGAGAGCCTATTGATATAATTTCGAGCTTTCAGATAGCCGGCAATCACGATGGTGATACAACAAAGAGGGTTGCTTGTGAATCGTGCCCCGGTTATGGAAGTTGTGGAGGAATGTTCACATATAATACCATGCAAACGTTCATTGCTGTTGTAGGAATGGAGCCACTTCATATGGTGTCTCCTGCTTCCGATGATGAACTTAGGCTTAAACAATTTCCCAGAGAGCTTATTGACTATTTGGAAGTGATGGTCAGAAATGCAGTGACTCCCAGGGATATTGTGAGTCGAGATTCAATTCGGAATGCAATGATTGTATCAATGGCTATTGGAGGATCAACAAACGTTCTGTTGCACGGTCCCGAAATTGCACGGGCTGCTGGATTTAGAAGCTTTTCTAAAGACATAATGTCGTCTGAAGAATTTAACTATCTATCGCAATATGTTGTTCCTGTTTTGGTTGATGCTAGACCATTTGGAAAATATTCGATGGTCGACATTGATATACAGGGAGGGATCCAGGTTATCGTAAAAGAGTTATTAGAAGCAGGGTTACTCAATGGTGATTGTCTAACCTGTACTGGTGAAACACTCTCCGAACAAATCAAGCGTTTGAACCCCCCAGAACCTGACGGAGAGGTTATTTATTCTGTCAGTGAACCTTATAAGCCCACTGGTGGTCTGCGGGTGCTTGGGGGAAACCTCTCACCAGATCACAGTGCGGTGTTAAAGTTGGCCGGTGTTGAGGGTGGATTGGAAAATAACGTTTTCGCTGGAAAAGCACGTGTCTTTGATGGAGAAGGTGGTTTACTGAATGCTTTAGAAAAAGAACCAGGCACCTTTAAGAATCATGACATGGTAGTTGTTCGTTACGAGGGGCCAAGCGGAGCCCCAGGTATGCCCGAGATGCTCGATTCGACATCAAGAATCACAACACTCTGTCGAGAGCGGGGGATCGTCATTGCCCTTATGACAGACGGGCGGTTTTCGGGTGGATCAGTTGGGCTAGTGGTTGGGCACGTAGGTCCAGAAGCAGCACTAGGTGGGGAGATTGGTCTGATTGAAGATGGTGACAAAATTGTTATAGATCTCAATAGTAACGAGATAAATTGCACCGAACTTTCTGAACCCGACACCTACAGAAGCAGAAAGTCCGCTTGGTCTAAAATTGTCGAAGACAACGGCGGAATGCATCCGTCGGTTGGTGAGGTAAATACCAGATTGCTGAACAGAATGAGACAATCTGCCGTATCTGCGAACTTCGGGGCGGGTATGCATCCTGGCAGGAATCTATGGGTAAGCGAACCCCGTGATCCAGTAAGAACATCTTTTATTCCGGCTAATAAGTATCGCTCCGAGTCTGGGAAATCGTTCTAATTTTTGTATCTAGAGGGGTTGTAAAGCATCTGCAGGGTCTTGCAATTGTCACCCATACAATGGTTATGCCATTTCTTCTTACTGCCATGGGACTGATCTTGTTTTTAATTGGTAAAGAAAGACTTTTAATTCTTATGTAAGACTTGTTTTACCTCAAAAACTTCTCTGGTCCGATTAACCTTTCTTGCCCAGCGCCCGTCAAATTTTTTAATAAAAGATTTCATGAGGTCAGACTTCAGCAAGTGGTTCGCTGTTTCCAAGTCCCGAAACTCATAAAAGGCAAGGTGTACACCCGGTTCAACATCGCTCCATCCGCGCATGGCACTGATGGCCTTAAATTGGCTTAAGGCTTCAGGCAGGTGCTCTTTTTGGTACCATTCGTCAAATAATTCTCGACTTTCTTCCTCGACATCGGCTCGAACAATAAGATAGGCACTCATTAGTCGTGTTCCTCGTTTATTATATAGTGGGATGATGGAGTAGTTATGTCCACGCAATGGTAACAGGTAAAACAAAATGTCAGTGGATACAATCGTTGTCGACAGACAGTTAGTGCCATGACCGATTTTTCGACTAGAATGATTGCCGCAATATACAGAGAGTTTATTTAATGAACTTAAGAAGGTGGAATTGTAAGTATATTTGAAAATTCTAGTACTCTAACAGGACAATATAGTGAAACGTAGTCTAGGAGAATCCCGTCATGGATAAAAACAGAACGGTTGCAGTTGTTGGCGCAGGACTTATGGGGCATGGATTAGCATTAGTTCACGCAATGGGGGGTTGCGAGGTCAAGATTCAGGATATAAGTCTGACACAGCTAGAGCAGGGAATGAAACTCATTTCCAGCGCTTTAGATACTATGACTGTTGCGGGTCATCTTAGGCCACAAGAGTCTTCAACTATTCTAGGACGGATTGAGGCCGTAGAAACGTTGTCGCATGCCGTTCGGGATTCAGAGTTGATAGTGGAAGCAGTTTCCGAAACAGAGGATGTGAAAAAATCGGTATTCAAAGAGATAGACTCTTTTGCTCCGTCAGATGCCATTATTGCGAGCAACACATCGATGCTAAATATTTTTCCATTGGTACCGGCTGGGCGGCAAAGAAATTGTGTTATCGCCCACTGGTACACCCCCCCATACATCATTGATTTAGTTGATCTAGCCGCAGGTCCCCAAACTGATTCAGAAGTTCTTAAAAGAATGGAAGCGTTTTACCTGAAATTGGCTAAGAAGCCTGTAGTTTTCAAAAAATTTATTAGCGGCTATGTGGCTAACAGACTACAAAGTGCAATGGGTATGGAGATATTAAAATTATTAGATGAAGGCTGGGCTACTGCCGGTGCGATTGATGATTCTATAAAATACGGCCTGGCGCATAGGATGGCTTTGCAAGGGGCTTTAATGAAAGCGGATTTTGCTGGGTTGAAGCTTTATCAACAAGGAAAAGCTAATATGACGTACCATCCACCGACACCGACAGAGAGTAGTTCTACACTAGATAGACTGATAAATTCGGGACGGTACGGAGTGATGAGTGGAGCTGGCTTTTTTGATTATGGGGGTATGACCCCTGCCGAAATTTTTAGAAATAGGGATATAGGGCTTTTAAAGTTAAAGGCGCTTTCCGCTGATATAGAGGAAGAATATCCGCTGGCCTGTTGATGTCATTGTTGTAGTCAAATGAAGGAATTAATCAAATTTTTCCAGCCTATGTGAATGGTGAAAAACACGTAAACTTCGCTAAACAGTTTGTCCAGAATACTAGTCCCGTGGTGCTGTTGGGTCGTAATGTAAGCACTGTGGGGCCCAATATTTGAGAAGCGTACCATCCACAATATTCGGACACTCGAGGTGAGTCGCGTCATTTTAGTGGAACAAATAGCCCCTGTTACAGGCTATGTATCCCTTTTCAGACAGAATTATGTGCTTGGAGCGGGTGGAAGGAATGATGGACGGGCAAGGATGAGTTTTCTTAATATTAAATACCGTCAAGTATTAGCTGGGTTTTTACTGTGGTAAGAGATTCTCGAAGTTCCTTCCACGGTTTATAATCGGGATCTGATATAAAGGCGTTTAGGGCGTCGCGAGAAGGAAATTTAAGCATGACAATCCGCTCCGGTTTCCAATCTCCCACTGTTACCTCAACTGTTCCGCCACGACAGCAATACTCTCCACCATGCCGTGCAACATATTGCGGTGCTTGTTTTTTATATTCTTCATATGCTTCAGTGTCATGCACAATAGCTTCAGTCATAAGATACACTGACATTCATTTTACCTTTTATGTATAATTTAGGGACCTCGGGTACGAGCTAAGAGCATAGCGATAATACCCGTCGTGCACAAATTAGCGAATTTTTCTTTCAAATTTTATATTTCGAATGTTGGCGAAACCCATGAGAAAAATGATGCAAATGCCATTCACTAATAACTATTTGTTGATTATTTTGAGCCCAATTTGGTCAGGGATCCACCGCTTGGGGCGCTTTATTCTGTTGGCAATAGTGGTGAAATCGCCCTATTCCAGTGCCGCTTCTCCACCTTGAGGCCCATAAAAGATAACCCATATAACCAGCTCGTCTCTGAACTCTTCAAATCGATGTGGGACTCCTGCAGGTACAAATAGTGCGTCTCCTGAAGCAAAACGGTGTCGATGTGAGCCATTCACGAACCACCCTTTCCCCCTTGCTACAATGTATACCTCGTCTTGATCATGCGGTGGCTGCAAATCTACCTTGTTGGGCGCATAAAGGCGTAGAGACATACTGCCGTGCTTCATAACCTGAACAGACCTCTGCCCATCTGGAACGGGTAGGGTTAGTGCCTCATTTAAGTCTGCATGCCAGCCGTCTTCGGAGTTTTTCTTTGGCCATAGTTGGGGCATTTCAGTTTCTTTCTTGGTAAGAATTTCAATATGGAAGTGATTGTAAGTCTAGCAACGATTGGCAATTACGTATGCAACTTATGTTTTATTAAGCAGAGCGTGAACCGGAACCCTTGCTGAGGATCATATTGTTGGTAGATTTTCGTTTGGTAGGTTTCTAGTTTTAGTGTTATTTCGATAACGGATATACAAAACAATCCTTCTCTTGCAGTCCATATAAGGGCTCTGTTGGCATCTGGAAATGCTACGAGGTCACGATCTGGAAGCAAAAAATTTCTGTATTAGTTTATCCTTTTTAAGTTGTGCGCTAAGATATTCGATACCGTCTACCGATAAATGGTCAGTGTCTGCCAGCAGCGGTTTTGTAAAACGGTTCTTTATTTTACATGCACCTTGTGAGCAAAAATAACTCAATCGGTCAGCATAGGTTACATCATGTTTTCTTGCTAAGCTTAGTAGTTTTCGATTGTTCAATTTGGCCTCTGATACAAATATTCTTGGGTCGAAATTGATTGATATCGCGCCGGTGTTTAAAGCAAGGTTTTTATTTATAAAGGTTTCTGCCATGGACCGGCGTAAAGACATACTAGGGCCGATGATTAAAGTGTTGATTGCATAGCTTTGAATTAACTTAACTGTATTTTCAACTCCCGAAAAATCCTGCCGTGAAAAACGAGAAGTTAAAATGTAACCGCTGATATTCGTGTCTTTTAAAAGTTCTGTAAGAATCGTTGTTAAACCGATAAAACAACCCTCCTTTTCTGCAGGAGCGCACCCGGAATTCATCAACATTGTAAAGTGATAATCGGGATAGGCAGTCTTTAGGGCGTAAAAGGCATCGCGCCCATTACTGTCTCCAATTACAAGGTAGGAGCGGCCCAGACTTGGAGATTTTTTCAGCTCACTCCGCACGCACTCATTAAGTTCATTCAATTGCCCCACTAAAGTTTTAGCCTTTGGGTCGATAATTTTATCGAAAGAGCAGATGTGATTTTTATTTGCTTCGGGAATATATTTTTGTTCAGAATCCTGAGGAAACATATCCATAGCGAATTGTTTCTGGAACACATCTTGTTGATTCGTGAAGTACTGGAATATTTCCTGTTCGGCTCGTTTGTATCGTTGAGGGAGTCCGTCGGTAAATATAACAACAAAGGCAGCGGAGAAAAGCACTGATGACACGGCCATAGAAGTCATTCTTTTTTTGGTATTTCCAAAGAACAGTCTGGAACTCTTGCCGGGTATTTCTATAAAACTGTTTGATATGGCCGAAAGAAATACAGTTATTACGAACAGTGCAGTTTTTTCGATATAAGTCGGTTCGCGAAAAACATGATAAGAAAATAAGGTAATGAGAGGCCAATGAATTAAGTAAATCGAATAAGATATATTCCCAATGTACTGGATTGGCAGCCTATTTAGTATGCCGTCCTTGTTCCCCATAGTCCAAAGATATAACCCGGTAAGGCTGCATGCGAAAACACTAGCAAGTTGATTGTTTACCTCAAACCAAGAGAAACCCATGATAAATAGGAACATGCCAATTAAAAACAAAGCTTCAATAAATTGTCTATGAGGCAGAGTTGGCAAATCCTTTCTATGCATCAAAAGGGCTGTGGAAACTCCTATCCCAAATTCCCAAGCTCTACAGGGCAGCATATAAAAGTGAAAATTTTTGTAGACAACTAAAGTGTAGCTAATAGCAAAGGAGAATAATGTTAATCCAATTATTATCAGCGTAGTACCTTTTATGCCAAAAGTAGTTCGTATGGCTACTAAGAGAATTGGCATAACGAGGTAAAATTGCCACTCCAAGGATAGGGACCAGGTATGAAGCAATGGTTTAAACTCTGAAGCTATGTCGAAGTAACTTTGTTCCTTCCAGTAAACGATATTTGAGAAAAAAGATAAGCTAGAGATAAAATGAAGCGCTGTTGCTTCCAGGTGATCCGGAGAAAGAATAAAAAAAGCAAAGAGAAAAGAGATTGAACAAACCACAAACAATGCGGGGAAAAGTCGATGAAACCGTTTCTTTATGAAGACCGCGTAATCCTGGAAATTGGTGAGTCTATCAAAATAGACGGTGGTAATTATAAAGCCCGACAACACATAAAATATATCGACGCCGAGGAAGCCCGCCCCAAAAAATGGTATTTTGAAATGAAACAGTACAATCAGCAGTACAGCTACTGCTCTAAGACCTTGGACAGTTGTGTTGTTGTGGGAACGCATAATTGTAATATGGAATGCTTTAAGTTAAGTAGTCTGAGTTTTGGCAGATCTTTTCCTGAAGGATACTAAAGAACCCAATCAATATTAATTGTTTTGAAAAACCATTGACGTTTTATCTTATCGATACAAAAAATTGTTTGTTGTCTTTACAGTATTTGTGGAACACGGACTAGAGGAATCTATAGTAAAAATATTTTTCCCTTAGTGCTATTTACCGAAATGTGGGTAGCACGTTTTTTTGGGGTACTCATCATCTAGTGTTCTATCGTAGATTTGTTCGATAGCGTATTTAATGGCTGGAAAAGGTGTTTGATTAGATTTCCGGTCTGCCTAATTTTTTGATATGAGGTGTGGTTACAGGAAGCCCCGCCATTGTTCATTGTAAGGCCTAATTCAAAACATAAATATGGAGTATTATGTTATGTCAGTAGGGAAAGTCGTTGCTGAAAAAGAGAGAAATTTGGGCCGCATCATCTTCGACAATTTAAAAAGGCACAATGCAATGTCCAAAATTATGTGGGATCAATTAAC
Source organism: uncultured Rhodospirillaceae bacterium (assembly GCA_964515905.1). Classification (GTDB taxonomy): domain Bacteria; phylum Pseudomonadota; class Alphaproteobacteria; order UBA7887; family UBA7887. Next base: position 131,486 of record CAZEWK010000095.1, read on the forward strand.
TGAAACGATTGAGCGTTTTAATGCCGATGACGAAATACGTGTGGTTGTACTCGAAGGCGCTGGTACAAAATCATTCGTATCTGGAGCTGATATCTCTAAATTTGAAAGTGAACGTGCCAATGCCGATTGCATTAAAGAATATGGAATTTCGGTTAACCGCGCCTACAGATCGGTGCAGCTCGCTCTCAAGCCAACTATCGCTAAGATAGATGGCTATTGTTATGGAGGGGGAGTGGGAATTGCAGTTTGCACGGACTTGCGGATTTGTTCAGAGAACTCAAGTTTCTGTATACCAGCGGCGAAGTTGGGTATTGGATATGGGCATGAGAATACCAAAGCCTTAATGGACCTGGTTGGACCAGCCTTTACCAAAGAAATTTTCTATACCGGTCGCCGATTTAGTGCGGAAGAAGCAAAACATATGAGATTGGTGAACTCCATAAAGACGCAAACAGAGCTCGACGATTACATTACGGGCTATGTCGAGGTGATTGCTAGCAATGCCCCCCTTTCAGTGAAAGCGACTAATCTAACGGTCAATGAACTACTGAAGACTGAGGATGAACGCGACCTGGACTTATGTCGACAACTTGTTGAGGATTGTGGTGCGAGCCAGGACATAGAGGAAGGTCGTCGGGCTTTTATGGAGAAACGAAAACCGCAGTTTTTCGGTCGTTAGAATGCTGTCCCTTAACTCTTAAGAATAATCTGTAAAACCCAACGACAGACAGGAGCAATTATAATGGCTCGTTTGGCTAAAAAAATTGCATTAATTACCGGTGGTGCGTCTGGTTTCGGTGCAGCCACCGCTAGGATTTTTGCTCTGGAAGGCGCTCAAGTCGTTCTCACAGATAAGAACGCCGAAGGGGTACATTCCGTCGCTCGAATAATTGGCAATTCTGCAACCGGCATGGTTCATGATGTATCTATGGAGGAAGACTGGGCCCACGTTGTCAAGGAGACGATCAAGCTGCACGGACGGCTGGATATCCTCATGAACAATGCAGGTGTAATGGGTACCGGTGCTCCCCAAGACATCGAGCATATGAGCCTGGAAGAATGGAAGTTCGTCCAAAACATTAATAGCGATGGCGTATTTTTAGGTTGTAGGGCTGTTATTCAAGCGATGAAGGATAGTGGTGGCGGATCAATCATTAATATTTCTTCGACAGCTGGAATTCGTGCAGCTCCTGACATCGCGGCATATGGTGCTTCAAAGGGTGCGGTACGCCAATTGACTAAATCAGTTGCAGCCTATTGTGGAAAGAGGAAATACAACATTCGTTGTAACTCAATACACCCAGGTATGGTTCGTACTCCGCTCGGAGAATCTGTTTTAAAACATTATGGTGATCTTGAAGCGTCTGCAAAAAAAAGAGCAGAATCCGTTCCGCTTGGCCGGCTAGGTGATGTAGAAGATGTAGCCTATGCAGCACTTTATCTTGCTTCCGATGAAGCACGTTATATCAACAGTAACGAGCTTTTCGTGGATGGCGGCATGCTTGGTGGGGGTGCCCTTGGTGGTTGACAGATTTAGGATATGGAGTCCGATGTCAGCATAATCTATTGCGTTCAGATATTACATATACGTTATGCGTAGGCATCACTTTCAATAGATAGTATGTTAAGCCTCTAATTCATAATCTGTCTATTGTTGGCGTTTCCGCCAATGAGCCGGATAACTTTTTTCATAGGATGGACGTGCTACTAGAGCTGCTCGCCATGCTTTGGTCCAAGCATATTTATCAGCGTTAATGTTAACTCCCGCCCGGCCAACCAATTCCACAAATGGTAGCCATGTCAGATCGGCTCGGGTGATTTCGTTTCCCATTAGATAGCGGTGGCCGGAGGAGGCGCCTCGCTGTTCCAGACGGTCCAGTTCCTCCGAGACACCAGTCAAAGCAGCTGAGACTTTATTTTGGTCTCGTTCTTCTGGGGCAACCATAAAAATACTTTGGGCGACCTTGGTCAATGCGCTTCCGAAATAGAGCAAGCACTCCATTTCTTCGATCCGCATGCGCCCTCTGTGTCCAGGATCGGCAGGTACTAAAGCAGGCTCCGGATAACGCTCTTCGAGGTACTCTACTATCGCTTGAGATTCGTACAGTATGAGTGCTCCGTCTTCTAATACGGGTACTCGTCCTCTCGGGTTGCGTGCCAAATGCTCTGGGGACTGCAGCTCACCATCTGTCCTGCTAAGCGTGATTAATTCAAAAGCTACACTCTTTTCGGCTAGCACTAACTCCACCCGTCGCACAAAGGGCGACCCTGACATACTATATACTTTCACCACCGACCGCCTTTCCGGTTGAACGAACGCCGCAATATTAGGGAATTTTTTCTTTTGCTTACGCTACGATTACTTTTGAGCTTTTTCACCCGTAATAATTGAAGGAGTATTCGTCTGTCTAGACGTTAGTGAGTCCATTATCAATGCGTCTACAGTACGTCAGGTCTTTATGCTATGCACTATAAAATGGTTGTAAGGTATGCCCAAGAGAAAACCTAACATTTTGAATGCATCGAAAGGATGGCATTGTTTTCGCTAGTTTTACGTACATAACTTAACATCTCCTAATCCGATTAACATACAATGTTGAGACAGGCATAGTTCAGGCTAATTTTATTCAGCGATTTTATGTTAACTTTTGGGATTATATTCTACGGAAAAAAAGGAAATTAGTTATGCGGACAGCGAACTGGTATTTTGACTTTATTTCTCCCTATGCCTATTTGCAGTTCCACCAACTTTACCGTTTGCCAAAGGATATAGAGTTGCGTTTTCGACCTGTATTGTTCGCAGGCCTATTGGACCATTGGGGCCAGCTTGGGCCGGCAGAGATTCCAACTAAGAAATTCCATACATTTTTGTTAACGCGCTGGCGAGCTCACAAGCTCGGTTTGCCATTCCGGGCACCACCCCGACACCCTTTTAATCCGCTTTCATTATTACGTCTTGCGATTGCATTAAATTCAGATCAGAAAGTGATCGGTGCTATTTTTGATCACGTTTGGGCGAAGGGGAGGGACGGTCAAGACCCAAAAATTCTGCAACGTTTGGCTCAAACTTTGGACGTACCGTATCTTGCTACAGCAATCGATGATCCCTCGGTAAAGGACGCACTCCGTATAAATACTGAGGAGGCTATAAAACATGGCATTTACGGTGTACCAAGCTTTTTAATATCGGATCAAATCTTTTGGGGACACGATATGTTTGACCTGATGCTGGAGTGGTTAAACAAGCCGTCGATTCTAGATGATCCTGAAGTGGATCGTATTGTGGAATTGCCGTCGGCTGCCGAACGTAAATTAAAAAAATTTACTCGAACCGATTTTTAACCCGGACGTATACAAAAATTAGTATGACAGTGGTTATTGAAACGATTATGGCATCCGACAATATGTTGTGACCAACCTTCTATAATGTGGCTATGCCACAACATGAGGAAAGTGCAAATTTGTACAACCAGGAGAGTGTCGTAGAGTATTTTTTGCCCGTCTGGTCCCCTTAGCAAAGTTAACAGTATCCCGAGCGATAGCCCAAGCCAAGCCGTTCCAATTGCTCTTGCACCTACCTGAGGGGCTGGTTCCATCGATATTCCACGTTGCGCAAGAGACCACCCGGCCATAAAGAGAAATTGAACCGCATAAGCCAGTGCTGCTAGTAAGTAAATGCTTAAAAAATGGCTGCCAAGTTATCATTATATTTTGTAAACATGGCGAACTCCTTATAGAAATAGTCCAATGGTCATATCAACAACGCTAACATTGCATAATTTTACCTAAGAGAACAAAATACTATATTTGTGCGCACAAAGGAGGGAAATATGCGATATTTATTTGCGATAGTTGCGGCGATTTATGGTGGCCTTGTTTTAGCTGCTCCGACTGATGCGGAGACTCTGGATCTTGTTGGCTTCAATTCACAAATTTCGGAAGCTCCGATCAGCGTTGAGTTGCCTAACGGTTTGACCTACTTAACAGTGGTCAGCAAGCAAGTTCACTTTGGCAGAAGCGCTAATAATCCGTTTGATCGGGCTATATCGAGCTGCATCGCTGGCTGCACAGTCGACCAGTCGGGTGATGGTAACTGCCTCGGTTCCTGTAGTGGATATGATGTAGATGGGGATGTGTTTAGTTTTACCTGGGATGGCATGACAGGTGGCACCTGGACCTTGGTTGACGGATCAGGGAAATACGAAGGTGCGACCGGCGGCGGCGATTGGACGGGTGTTGCAACTTCAGATGCAAGCACGTCGTTGCCTGAGTGGACAGGAACTATCACCTTGAAGTAGTTGCGTCCAGGGAATAGTAACCCCACATTAACTTCTGCCTATGTAGAGGGACTGATTATGAATTACTTCGCATAGGTAGAAGTGTGGGAAAGAATATGAAGATGATCGGGTAACGAATTAAAGAAGTCACACCATCGTATATCCGTGTTGGATTAGTTGGTTCAGTGTCCACGATCTGAATGGGACTCTTAATTTAGAGACGTTCGTTTTATACCTGCAGAGCGTGAGGAAATGAAATATCATCACTCCCACTCAATTACATCCAACTAATTTCTCAAATTGTATTAACCGGTTAATTTTGCTATATCCCAATTTTGCACCCGATGGGGGAAATTCTTACACTATAACTCCACTAACTCACTGATATTAAATAATGATAGCGTGGAAGACAACTCGCTACATATGACCCAACTGTTCTATGTTGTCCCACCCCACAGCGAAAACGAAAAGTGTGTCGGTTTTGCGGTCAATTGTGAAAAGGATACAAGATGGAAGTCAATATTCCAGAGATCGTTGCCGAGGTGACTGAGGCTTTTATGAAATATGAAAAGGCTATACGGGCAAACGATGTGGAAACAATCAATGAGTTGTTTTGGGAAGACGAAAAGACTTTGCGATATGGTCCGAATGGGACCTTGGTCGGTCACGTGGCGTTGTCAGCGTTTCGCCGTAGCCAAGATATTGCGCCTTGGGAACGAACCCTTAAAGGTACCTATATTGTAACCTTCGGTCGTGATTTTGCGGTCGCTAACACCGAATCAACTGAGTTTGAATCTGACGGAATCAAAGCTGACGGGATCAATCGTCAGAGCCAGACATGGGTACGAATGCCGGAAGGCTGGCGCATAGTTTCTGCACACGTTTCAGATCAGCCCTGATTAATTAAATCGTTCTTGCTATACGGTCACAATAAAATTGCACTCCGTAAAACAGTGATAAAAAAACACTCTGGGAAGTTTCGGAAATTGAAAGCGGTGATTATATAGTCTGGATTCTGCTTGTCTTTTCGTTTCAATGCATCAAAACTGAAATGGGACTCCCCAATATCATCCTTTTGTGAGGTCCACCGCCTCCCTTACGCTCAACCTTATAGACTTCGTGCTACTGAGTATCCTGGACAGTCATGTTTTTTGGAGCTTGCACCCAATTTTGCGCGCTTCTCATCCATATCATGCGTGAAGGTTTTAGCCAGCTGGTATCGTCTAGTGTCCCCGGCTTAAGTATGATATTTTCATCGTTATACGGTGAAACTGCATATATCCTATTGCCACATCCAGGACAAAAATAGGTTGTTATTTTTGACCCTGAATCAGCCGTCCTTACGAAGTTTGTCAACTCTCCATCTATCTCAAAACTTTCCTTTTCAACAACCATGGATAGGCCAAAAGCGCTGCCCGATTGCTGCTGACATGCTGTACAATTGCAAGCATATAAGTCTATAGGGTTATTTTTTAAAACATACCGAATTTTTCCGCATTGGCACCCACCTGTGTAAGGAGCTCCCATGATACAATCCTTTAAAGTTTACAATTGTCCCAAAACGAAAATTAGTTACGCTATTTAGTGACGCAATCAATTGCCAAAATGATAGATGAACTAAGGAAAAACACTTGGAAATTTTGCTTCGGCAATTAAGAATACGGACCTACCTATAACATAGAGAGCAAGAGTATGTCTGATCAACATTCCGGGACTTTTGACGCCGTCGTTATCGGCGCTGGTTTTGCAGGCCTGTATGCCCTCTACAAGCTTCGAAAGATGGGCCTGAATGTCAAAGTTTTTGAAGCGGGCCATGGGGTGGGAGGTACCTGGTACTGGAACCGGTATCCAGGTGCCCGCTGTGATGTCGAGAGCATGGAATATTCCTACTCTTTTGACCTATTGTTGGAGCAGGAGTGGGTTTGGCCAGACAAATACAGTAAACAAACAGATATCTTAAAATATGCAAACCATGTTGCCGAACGGTTCAATCTGATGAAGGACATTGAGTTCGAAACTAGAATTAAATCTGCCTTCTACGAACGGGAGTCCAACACATGGAGGATTGAAACGGTCAAAGGCCGGAAAATCACGGCACAATATTGCATAATGGCGGTTGGGAATCTCTCCACCCCTCGCGTACCGGACTTTAAGGGCGTCGATAATTTCAAGGGAGACTGGTATCACAGTGGCCTATGGCCAAAGGAAGAAGTTAACTTCTCTGGAAGACGGGTTGGTATCATTGGTACTGGCTCAACCGCTATCCAGATCATTCCGCACGTAGCAGAACAAGCTAAACACCTGCACATCTTTCAACGGACCGCAAATTACAGTTTACCGGCACGGAACGGTCCTCTTGCTGAAGAAAAGCGTGCTATCCACAAGAAGAAATACAGAGAGTTGCGGAAGCAGGCATATTCCACTCCGTTCGGCATTGCCGGATATCCACCGCCAGAGCAAGGTGCTTTCGAGGCAACACCGAAAGAACGCGAGGCTAAATACCATCAGAAATGGGCGGAAGGTGGGACTATCAGTTATCTTTTCGCCTATAACGATCTTCTATTGAGCGAAAAATCCAATGAAACGGCATCAGAGTTCGTTCGCGAACGCATTCGGGAGATCGTCAAAGACCCAGAGACAGCAGAACTCTTGTGCCCAAATGATCATCCTATCGGAACTAAGCGAATCTGCCTCGACAGTGGGTACTACGAGACCTTCAACCGTGACAACGTCTCTTTGGTTGATGTTCGTAGTGCACCAATTGAAGAGATCACGCCATTCGGTCTTCGGACTGCAAGGGAAGAGTTCGAACTCGATTCGATAATTTTCGCAACCGGTTTCGACGCGATGACAGGTGCAATCCTAGAAATGGATATACGTACGTCAGATGGATTGGATATGAAGGACAAATGGAAGGACGGTCCGAAGACCTATCTTGGCATCATGGTCGCCGGCTTCCCGAACATGTTCGTCATCACTGGCCCTGGTAGCCCTGGTGTGAAGTC
>CAZEWK010000096.1:0-3241 GCA_964515905.1 uncultured Rhodospirillaceae bacterium
GGCTTACGGGTATGCGCCGTCTTCGTGCGCGCATTGCGAAAGAACTATAGGAAATGTTGCAAAATTTTTTGATTTTTGAGCGGACACAAAGTCGATCGCCATAATGAATTCGGTGTCTGCCATTGTTACTACTGCGGATAACCTGAAAGCTATGCAATGGGCCGTCGTTTACGCTGCCTTGATAGCAGGAATGCACGTTTGTATAAGGCTGGTGTCGGAAGGTATGCATCCTTTTGAAATTGTTTTTTTCCGAAACATATTCGCGCTCCTTGTTCTTATCCCTTGGTTCTGGAAGCTCGGTCTGGCGCCGCTGAAGACAAAACGGTTTGGCCTTTTATTCACGCGAGGTGCGGTTAACACGGTGTGCATGCTGGCCTACTTCACAGCAATTTCCATAGGTCAGTTGGTGGAGGTGGCGGCACTTTCATTTACCGCACCAATTTACGCGATCCTTATTGGTATGGTGGTGTTTGGCGAGAAGGTGGGCTTTTTCCGTTGGTGCGCTATAATTTTTGGCTTTATTGGTGTCCTTATAATTATTCGACCAGGTTTTGAAGAGGTTGGCTATCCACAGGTTTTAGTTCTTAGTTCGGCTTTTGGCTGGGCCATATGTATGGTGATGGTAAAGGAGTTGGGTCGAACCGAATCGGCAATCACTATTACCGCCTACATGTCCCTAGTGATGGCACCTTTGTCACTTGGGCCAGCCATCTATTACTGGGTTTGGCCGACTTGGGAGCAAATTGGTTGGTTGCTAGTATTGGGAGGGCTTGGTGGTGCTGGCCAGCTCGCTCTGGCCCAAGCGTTGCGTCTTGGGGAAACCCATGTCGTGACTCCGCTCGATTTTCTGCGCCTGGTGTTTGTTTCGATCCTCGGTTATCTGCTTTTTGATCAGGTGCCAGATATTTTTGTTTTGGGTGGAGGGATTATCATTTTTGCTTCTGTCACTTTCATTGCGTATCGTGAGTATGTTCGGCGTCAGGAAGAGAGAGCTTGTGGCTCTTACTAACAATATAGAAATTGGGAGGATCTAAAGGTGGTTGGTAATCAACGCAATTATTTTAATTTATCGGATAATGTTACCTATCTCAATTGTGCCGCCTACTCACCGTTAATGAATAAGGTTCGTGACGCAGGCCTTAAAGGCCTTGACCGCAAATACCACCCTTGGCATCTCGATCTGGCAGAATTACCGGCTGAAGCTGAGCAGGCACGGAGCCTATTTGCTGAACTGATAGGCGCAGGCAGTGATGACATCGCTATAGTTGGATCTACATCTTATGGAATTGAAATTGCAGCGCGGAATATTGAACTAAATAGTGGACAAGAGATTGTTATTCTGCAGGATCAATTTCCTTCGAATGTCTATTCTTGGCGGCATTTGGCAGCGACCAAAGATGCGGTGCTTTCAGTCGTTCCACGTCCCGAGAACGGGGATTGGACGACAGCAGTACTTGAGCGCTTGAATGAATCAGTTGCCATCGCAGCCTTACCCCCGTGCCATTGGTCCGATGGTAGTTCGCTGAACCTTATAGCTATTGGAGCACGTTGCCGTGCACTCGGCATTGCATTAGTCCTTGATGGTACCCAGGCAATTGGCGCTATGACCTTCGACGTTTCCGACGTTCAACCAGATTTTGTTGCCTGCTCGGCGTACAAATGGTTGTTGTGTCCGTATTCATTGGCATTTCTTTATGCAGCGCCGCATCGACAGGGTGGAAAGCCGCTTGAATACCATCGCTGGAATCATGCATCGCCAAAGGCATCAGCGACAGAGATTATCTATCCAGAATCCTATAACAAGGGAGCACGACGCTATGATATTGGCGAGGTTAATAATATGATCAATATGCCGATGGCGGTGATAGCACTGGAGCAAATTAAAAATTGGACGCCGGCTGCTATTCAAAGATATTTGCAGCCTTTAACGGATGCTGTGGCCGAGGGCGCGAAAGAGAGAGGCTGGAAGGTTCCGAGCATTGATCATCGCGTTAGCCACTTTATAGGTATTCGGCCAGTGGGAGAACTCTCTGATGACGTCGTAACCCGCCTGCAGGAGGACTACGATGTCCATGTTAGCCAGCGCGGTGGTGCAATTCGAATTAGTCCATATCTCTATAATGATGCGAAGGATATAGATATTTTTTTTCAGGCTCTTGATAAGGTTCTAGCTTAATACCTTTGGCGCATTTAAAATTTTTTTACAAACTTAGAGGGCATAATCATGGTTTATGTGGCTGAGCGTACAAAACGGATCGAGCCGTCGGCTAGTTCTGTCGCCACGCAACGGGCACGCGAATTGCGCGCCGAGGGACACGATATTATTTCCCTTACCCAAGGACAGCCAGATTTTGACACGCCCGATCACGTGCTCGAAGCCGCTATTAAAGCCATGCACGCTGGAGAGACACGATATACACCGGTAATGGGGACCCCAGCGCTGCGAGATGCTATCCGTTTTAAGTTTAAGCGTGATAACAGCCTTGCTTACACTGATGATCAGGTAATGGCATCCAATGGTGGGAAGCAGATTGTTTATAATGCTTTAATGAGCACCGTTGAGCCCGGCGACGAAGTAATTGTTACAGCTCCTTATTGGGTGTCATATCCGGAGATGACGAAATTTGCAGGCGGTGTGCCAATTGAGGTGCTTTGTCGAGAGGAAAGCGGATTCAAATTGACGCCGGAACAATTGGAAATGGCGATCACTTCCAAAACCCGTTGGTTAATTCTGAATTCTCCAAATAATCCGTCCGGTGCTGTCTATAGCGGTCACGAATTACGTATTTTGGCTGAAGTGTTGCAACCTTATGAACGTATCATGGTGATGTGTGATGATATTTATGAGCACATAATTTTTGAAGGGGTAGAAATGGCGACGATGGCAGAAGCCGCGCCGTTCATGTTTGATCGTACGCTTACGCTCAATGGCGTTTCCAAAGCGTATGCTATGACAGGGTGGCGGATCGGTATAGCCGGAGGCCCTGAAGGTTTGATAAAAACAATGTCGAAGTTACAGAATCAAAGTACCGGCAATCCATCTTCTGTAAGCCAAGCGGCAGCCATTGCTGCGCTAACCGGTCCGCAAAATTTGGTCTTTGAAAGAACCAAAGCTTTTCAGCGTCGGCGCGACCGGGTTTTGGAAATGCTCAATGACGTCTCCGGCTTAAGCTGTCGTAGGCCCGAGGGGGCGTTTTATGTCTACCCGAATTGTAAAGGCTTGATCGGGCGTAAGGACCCG
>CAZEWK010000097.1:0-97559 GCA_964515905.1 uncultured Rhodospirillaceae bacterium
CGCGCGCTTATCTAACTGTGACCAAGTGACTTTGCCATCTGGATATGTCAAACATAAAGCATCATGACCTTTCTCCCGAGCATAGTGAGAAGGGATCATTGCCAAAGGGATCATTGCCATATGTAAACTTTCTTTCTCCTAATAAATTATCCAAGAACAGGAAGACTAGCTTCTTCATAACTGGTTGAGTAGATCCATTATTTGTTCAAGTAACGCTGTTTTCTTTTTTTCATCGGTACCATCCAAACGCAGCACAATGGAACCAACCCCAACATCCCGGTACAACCGAAATCGATCTAGGACCATTTCAGGAGTCCCAATGGCCCCGAATTTTGTGATCATATCGTCTGGGACACGCCTGGCCGCCTGATCCCGCTTGCCTGCCAACCAGAGGCTTTGGACCGCCCTTGCGTCCTCAACAAAGCCAGCCCGTCGAACTGCATCATTATAAAAATTCGTAATCCGTGAACCCATCGCACCCATACTAAAAGCCACCCCGTAACGACGTGCATCAATCATCTGCTCTACTCTTTGTCCAATTGCTACATGGCATCCAACTTGCAGCTCTATTTCCTGGATAGATCGACCGACAGATTCTGCTCCTTTTCGAATATGTGCCAGATGCGCTTCAGCGTAATCCGGTGAAAAGGAAGTGCCCAACCAACCATCTGCCACGGCGCCAGTGTATTCGAGAGAGTTTGGGGCAAGGGTAGCTAGAAAAATCGGAATATGGGTCGGGGGGAAGTCAAGGCGAATAGCTTTACCCTCGCCCCCGGGCCTAGGAACAATGTGTTTCTTTCCCTTGTAGGAAATTTTAGATCCCTTGAAAGCCATACGCACTATATCGACAGTTTCTTTGAGCCTGGTTAAAGGGGCCTCATAAGCCACGCCATGCAAACCCTCAACCACTTGTGGTCCGCTCACACCCAAGCCAAGAGTAAACCGCCCTTCGCTCAATGCATCCATCGAAAGGGCTGTCATTGCTATCATAGAAGGCACCCTAGCGCTTACCTGCATAATCCCCGTTCCAAGACGTATCCGTTGGGTCTGTGCCGCCAAAAATGCTAGCGAACTGACGGCGTCTTGGCCCCATGCTTCGGCTGACCACACCTGTCCCACACCTAATTTTTCTGCCATCTGAACAAAGTCCACCGTTCCTCTGATGTTATCTCTGGCATAGCCTCCGACGGTGATGGACGTCTTCATATTAAAACTGTCGGCTTTCATCCCCGTAGGGTGGGGTTAAAAAAATTTTAGAACCGTAAAGTCACTTGAAAGTAGTGCGAAACAATTTGTTAATACGGTTAGAATAGATCAGGGTCATATATTATTACCGGATAGCGGAATTTAAAGTTACCATATAACTAAGGGTGTTACGATGTCTCAGGCTAACCTACCTTTATCCCATATAGTAGTTCTCGATCTCACAAGAGCCCGAGCCGGGCCAACAGCTGTGCGGCATCTTGCCGATTGGGGAGCTGACGTAATAAAGATTGAGATGCCCAGTGAACCTGGTGACGAAGGGCTAGGCGGAGCTCGTCACGCGCCCGATTTTGTAAATTTGCAGCGAAACAAAAGAAGCATCACACTCAATCTTAAAAAGGAGAAGGGCCGCAACATATTTCTGAACCTGGCGCGTACAGCTGACGTCATCGTCGAAAACTACCGACCTGACGTCAAACATCGGCTCGGTGTTGACTACGAGACGATAAAAGAAATCAATCCAATGATAGTCTATGGGAGCATATCCGGCTTTGGTCAGGATGGGCCCCTTCGGGACCGTCCTGGACTTGATCAAATTGCACAAGGAATGGGAGGACTAATGTCAATAACAGGGCTTCCTGGCCAAGGTCCTGTGCGTGTTGGCGTGCCGATTGCAGACTTATCGTCCGGCAACTACTTAGCCATGGGTATTTTGTTGGCTCTAATCGATCGTGACCGAAGCGGCGAAGGGCAGTGGGTGCACACTTCCCTATTAGAGGCACAAATTGCAATGCTAGACTTCCAAGCGGCGCGTTGGTTAATTGATGGTGAGGTTCCCCCTCAGGCAGGGAATAATCATCCCACCAATATACCAATGGGTGTCTACCCCACCTCCGATGGAGCCGTTAATATCGCGGCCGGTGGTGGAGTTTTATGGCTACGTTTCCTTGAAGTGGTAGATGCGCCTGAATTGGCAAACGACCCCCGCTTCGCGACAGGGGAAGATCGTTCCAAGAATCGCGATGCACTCAATGAGATTTTGGAAGCTATTACGGTACAAAAAACAAGCGCAGAATGGATCCAGGCAATGAACAAAACAGGCGTGCCTTGTGGCCCTATATTCAGTGTTGACGAAACATTTTCGGAGCCCCAGGTCCAACACCTCGGCATAGCACGAGAAATGGACCACGATAAATTAGGGCTTGTTCAGGTGGTCGGACAAGCAGTTAATTTATCTCGTCAACCACAACCCAAAAAAATGCGAAAGTCGACACCAGGCAAAGGAGTACACACTGAGGAAGTACTACAAACGCTTGGCATGACACCTGGGGAGATTAAACAATTGCGCGATGACGGCGTCATATAGACGATTTTTCAACCAACTGGAGCAAAAGACCCGTGACAACAACTAATACGCTGAAGCTCACTACAGAGAAAATGTTAGCACGCAAAGAGGGGCACATCGGGTGGATGATTTTTAATAACCCCGAAAGACGAAATGCGCTATCACTTGAGATGTGGCGGTCAATGGGTGAAATTATGTCGGAGTTCGAGCGCGATCCATCAATTCGAGTGGTCGTCATGGCGGGAGCCGGTGGCAAGGCTTTTATCTCTGGAGCAGACATCTCTGAATTTGCGAAACACAGGTCTAACGCCAAGGCAGAGGAAGAATACAACAGGATTTCTTCAGATTCCCAAGCAGTCCTTAAAGGATTCAGCAAGCCATTAGTAGCAATGATACAAGGCTATTGCATTGGCGGCGGGTTAGCCGTGGCACTTGCAGCAGACATACGTATTGCAAGCGAAGGTTCACAATTTGGAATTCCGGCTGCTCGTCTTGGACTCGGATACGGCTTTGAGGGATTAAAGGTTCTTAGTGACATAGTTGGCCCATCCTCCGCAAAAGATATTATGTTTTCCGCAAGACGATTAGAAACGTTGGAGGCACTACGGATAGGTTTGATTAATCAGGTATGCTCTGTTGAAGCTCTCGAAAAAAACGTTAGAGCCTATGTAAATCAGCTAAGTGAGAATGCTCCCTTGACGATTCTCGCGGCCAAACAAGCGGTTAACGAGACCCTTAAAAATCCTGAGGATCGTGACTTAGTAACACTGGAACACAAAATCCGTTCTATCTTTGACAGCGATGACTACAGAGAGGGAAGACAGGCGTTTATGGAAAAACGTAAACCAAGTTTCCAAGGTCATTAAAACAATCTTTTGAACTTCTTAGTTTGAATTTTTCTCGGCAAGAACGATGATTGAGGTAGTACTAATTTATGAGAAATGGATACAGGATAATGGATTCGGACCTCCATGTCATTGAATCGGGGGACATCTATGAAGATTATATCCCGCCAGATTATTTTGACCGGCGGCCCGAATATTTGGGGTGGAGCACTGCTAACTTTCCGTATTGGCGTGTACAAGGCCAACTGATACCCCCTTGGGCGTTAGCTCCCGACGTTGCTAAGGCCCAGAAATTCCTCGACGCCCCAACCAAAGATTTGTACGAACCAATTAAGAAACGCGGTTACGATGCCAAATCGGCTTTGCATGCTATGGATGTAGAAGGAATTGATATCGCTGTGGTGTTTCGGACGTTCGCCCATATGATTGTATCTATAGATGATTTACCACCAAACCTAGCTACCGCATATTGCCAAGCTTTTAATGATTGGTTATCCGCCTACTGTGTGAGAGATGCCGCCCGATTGAAACCAGCCGCTATTGTTTCCCTTCATGACCCTGAACTGGCCGCTGCAGAAGCCCATCGCGCCGTATCGGAACAAGGTCATGTCGGTGTGGTAATACTTCCAATGCCGGTTAACGATCGATATATACATTCACCAGAATGTGATGTCTTATGGAATGAGATCCAAAAACTCAATGTTCCCCTTCTTATTCACGGTACGAGTGGCGGTGCGAGCAACGACTACGCCAGCAATCGATTCAGAGACAAACCGAATTTTCGAACGCTAAATCACTCTAGTGCTTTTCCAATGGAACTTATGTTAGCGTTAGGTGCTATGACGACAGGAGGTGTCCTGAAGCGTTTCCCCGCCCTGCGTGTAGGTTTCTTAGAAGGTAATTGTGGTTGGCTCCCATGGTGGCTAGATCGATTAGATGATCAATGGCAAAAATATGGGGGGGGCGAAACAATACGACTGGATGCACTACCCAGCGATTATTTTAAAGGCCAATGTTTTATTGGCACAGATGTCGATGAAGCATTACTCAAAGTAGTAATCAACGAAATTGGAGACGAAAATATCGTGATGTCTACCGATTATCCCCATGCGGACGGGCCGTATCCGAACGGCACACAGACTTTTTTGGATCTTCCGGGTGTTGCCGTGGAATCCAAGAGTAAAATTCTTTGGGACAATTGCCTTAAACTTTACGGCTTTGACGCCGCAACGCTAGTCAAATCATTAAACCAAACAGAGATAACTACAATAACTCAGGATAACACTCTATGAAGCAGCCAACGACCATTCTTATGGATCAACGGATCATAGACAGCTTAGCCACCGTTAGTACCGCTACAATTGCTATGCAACTCCTTAAACGTGGCCTGAAACTGTGCTATCTCGACAACGTCAAACCCCTCCACCCTAAATCTCAACCTTTCGTAGCTCCTGCTTTTACCCTTCGCAATATTCCGATGAGAGAAGATCTCTTAGATATGGCAATACTTGCTAACCCGGAGTACCCACAGCGGAAAGCTATAGAGACTATCCCTTCTGGCTGTTGCCTTGTGGTTGATGCTGGCTCCAATGCTACTGCCGGTATCTTAGGAGATATTCTAGCTGAACGCCTTAAAGTACGGGACGTGGCTGCTGTAGTTACTGATGGGGCAGTGCGCGATTCGGGCGAGCTAGAAGAAATTAACTTGCCAATTTACTCTGGGTCTCGAGCTGCACCAGCAAGCATAGCCGGATTATTTGCGGTTGAGCTGCAAGTACCAATCGGTTGCGGAAATGTAGCGGTGTTCCCGGGCGATCTAATGGCTGGAGACAAGGACGGCGTCCTAGTGGTACCTCGTGCACTCGCAAAGGAAATCGCTGATGAAGCACCTGAGCAGGAACGATATGAGCAATTTGCGCGTGAACAAATTTCAAAGGGGCAGTCATTAATTGGGATCTACCCAGCTAGCGATGAATCCCGTTTGGATTTTGAGCGTTGGGACAAGGAGAATTCGTAGCGTGTCGATCTTTGCTTCAAATACCATTTATCGACAATTTAGGTATGTTTATGAGAGCGGACTTCTTAGAATGTGTCCGATTACTAGCATTTCCGGAATTGGTTTTAACGTATATGCCTCTATCTCATTATGCCAGTACGACTGAATTTCTCTTGAAGGCGCTGCTAGGTCGTTTGGAAAAACAAACTTCTCTTTTAAGTCTCTAGAAAGTTCTTTTGCGCGGCATTGCACAGTATTGGACAGGATTTCAAGGGATCCCGATGCCACCAAAGTACTGATATGAGGGGCAACCATGGTCAAAAAATCTGGCCAATGGGCAAGGTGTCGAAATAAACTTGGAATCAGTGGCTTTTGGGGAGGCGCAATCGATCGACTTAATTCCTCTATCAACCTAGCAGTAGTTTCCGGCATATTTTCCATTGGAATGATCTCAGGTAGAGCTACAGATTGATTTGGGTCTTCCATGCCTCTGGTGCGCGACACTCCTGATTTGGGACCCCCAGATTTTAGGCACTCGATATATGCCGTTAGCAAAAACAGGTTAAGCCCATTCCCTCTATTATAGTCATCAAGGACACGTGTTAAGTTAGCTCCATTGCTGTTCGTAAATTTCCAATCCTTTTTTAAATCTGTAACAAAACTACTTTGTGATAGCTCTATTTTTACCGACAACAAATTCTGATCAAATTCTTTTGATACTAACAAAGGCCGAAAAATCGCCCAAAACCAATCGAGGAGACCATCTACCGCAGCCATACGCCGGTAAATTAAATTTACCATCCCAATACCCATGGTCGACCGTATATCCTCATATAAATCGTGGACATTTCCAAGGGCATCGCCTTCTGGAATTTCACGTGGATACGCCGTCATTCCTTGAAACTCCTATCATGATTTAAATGCTCAATAAAACCTTCATCGTCACACTGAACTCGTTTTCTTTGACAGCTAGAGACTTCCGAGTTAACGCCTCCCCGACATGCCCTTCCTCAGAATTAAATCCTTTACAAAGATTCATTGGAAATACCGGGCAACTCTATTGTCAACAGCAATGAACTAAAACTTTTTCCATGAACGTCAATTGACATGTTAGTTGTCACGCCACCACCAAGAGTATTTTCTATTACGAAATTGAGAGCGTTCAATTTGGGCAACAAATAACGAGTAACGGGTCCATCAGCTATTTGAGAAAACTTTGCCAAAACCACTTTGTTTGTAAGATATAGTGTCAGGTGTTCGTATTCTCTTTTGGTATAAGCAACGACACAAATGTTAACAGAGTTGCCCTTATCCCCAGCTCGAGCATGTGCCAGATCATAAACCCGCATTAGTGTGTTCCACATTCTATATGAACAGATACCTTTACCAAATTTCGTGGGAGCAAAACGGACTGCACAGCCAGCAGCTCCCGTACTGATTGTGAAGTCCCTGCACCCCCTGCGGGACCATTGGTGTAAAGGGTGTCGACCTCTAGACCCACTGCCTCTGCTGTTTTTTTTTGGGGACTGCGACCAGCTACGCGAAGCCGAACTTCATAAGGGTCCTCCTCTCCAAACATTACGTGGCCATGCAAGCTTTCTACACCAATGAGATCAACCCGCAACTCATCATAGGTGATCCCACGCAAGTTCAGTCTCTCCTTCACGATTTCACCAGCCAGTCGGGCGCGCCGAACAGCGTTAATCCCAGCATAAGAAATTTCTCCGATCCCTAGAAAACCATCATGGTAGCCCACACTTACTTTGTAAGTATCGGTCCGTTCCTTAGCTTTCGCTCCTACGATACGTACCCGATCTATAGCCGTTTCTTCAAAATGGACGGTCGTAACATCCAAGACACAATCAGGCGTAACGTAATGAGAAGGATCCTGCATCTCATATAGCAATTGCTCTGAACAGGTCTGTTCATCAATACGACCACCAGATCCATCCACTTTTCCAACTTCGATAACACCATCTCGGCTAATGTCTGCATACGGAAATCCCAAACGCGCTAGATTTTCTACGTCCTTACAACCGGGATCTGCAAAATACCCGCCAGTAACTTGGCCTGCGCATTCTAACAAATGTCCAGCTACCGTACCTGCCGCTATACTAGAGTAGTCATCATACGACTGTCCGAGATGATAAAGCGTTGGCGCAAGGAATAGAGACGGGTCCGCCACCCTTCCGGTAACGATAACTTCGGCACCCGTCCTTAGGGCAGACAAAATAGAGTCGGCACCAAGATATGCGTTTGCTGAAGCGACCCGAGGCAAGACGTCCTCAAGAGGTGTTCCGGTTTCTGTAAATCGAAGATGTGGCATGCTTTTAAGCGTCTCCAGTACATCATCTCCAAGCACCACAGCAATACGAGCCTCCGGAAAACCTAACTCGCGTGCGATTTGATAGGTCCGGCGACCTGCCTCCACAGGATTAGCTGCTCCCATGTTGGTGATCACACGCACACCGTTGCCTAGACATACAGGGAGTACTGCATTCATGCGTTCGGAAAGGAGTGGATTGTATCCTGCTAAGGGGTCATTGACTCGCGCGAGACTCTCACGTGCAATTGTCCGTTCCGCTAAACACTCGAATACCAAATAATCTATTTCGCCTTTTTCCGCTAGTTCCGCAGCAGGCTCCCATCGATCACCCGCGTAGCCCGCACCTGCCCCAACCCGAACCTTTTCAGCCATTGCTCTCATATCTGTAAGTTCAACAACATAACCTACCTCCCTATCTATCAGGGTAACCTACCCATGGTAACTTCAAATGGAAGGTGAGTATACGCTGCTGGCAAAATCAAATAGAATAGGCTACCTACGTTATATGCCAACATCACATCCAATCTCTTGCCGACTAAACCCCTGACCTCTAGTGTCACACTTTGCCTTTTGGAGTAAATTATGCGCGACAGTCAGTTTCCAGGCCGTTCTCCAGTCCACTCAAGCACCGCTATGGCGGCAACATCACATCCAGCTGCAACGCTGGCTGCTATTGATATGCTGCGCTCAGGTGGAAACGCAATCGATGCGGCCATTACTGCAGCGGCCGTGCTTTGTGTGATTGAACCCCACTCGACTAGCATCGGCGGAGACTGCTTCGCTCTTTATTCCCCTCAAGGTGGAGACATAATCGCTATTAATGGATCTGGGAAGGCGCCGCAAGCGGCCGAAGTGGGTTGGTTTAAGGAACAGAATTTGACGTCCATCGATTACCAAAGCCCACATGCCGTTGTGGTCCCAGGTTGTGTAGCTGCGTGGCAAAAACTCTCAGACGACCATGGACGAAAAGGTTTAGATGTCTGCCTACAACCCGCAATAAAATTTGCCCAGGACGGATATGCTGTCCACTCCATTATCGCAGAGGCATGGGCGGGATGTAGTGAGAAATTAAAACACGATTCGAATTCACGCTCAATTTTTCTACCACAAGGGCGTCCACCTAGACCAGGTGAGATGCATCTGCAACCTGCGCTGGCTGAGTCTTTGCGAACTATCGCCGAGAAAGGCGAAGTTGGTTTCTATCAAGGAAAAATTGCGGACCAAATGGTCCACTATCTACAAACAAAGGGCGGGCTGCATACGCTTGAGGATTTTGCATCGACCAAAGCGGATTATGTCGACCCTATATCCACACATTATGGAGGCCATGAGGTAGTTGAGTGCCCGCCAAATGGACAAGGCATCATAGCACTGGAAATCTTCAATATCTTAAGTGGATTTGATTTAGGGCAGCTGGAGCCAATGGGGACAGAACGCTTCCATCTTGAAGCAGAAGCTACTCGACTTGCTTTCCGTGATCGGGCGGCTTTTTTGGCAGACCCATCTCAAGCTCAGGTTCCAGTGGATCATCTGCTTTCAGAGGAATACGCAGACGAACTCCGCAAAATAATAAACCCATCTAAGGCAATGGTACAACTTCCGGATGCAGGAGAGACTTCACACTCTGATACTGTTTATTTAACTGTCGTTGATAAAGATAGAAATGCTGTCTCTTTCATAAATTCCATCTTTCATTCCTTTGGAAGTGGCTTATTGGATGCGTCCTCTGGGGTGCTGTTTAATAACCGTGGTTCGAGCTTTGTGATTGATCCCGAACACCCAAACTGCATTGCACCTAATAAAAGACCTATGCACACCATAATCCCAGGTATGATGAGAAAAGATAATCGGTCGGTCATGCCATTTGGCGTAATGGGCGGCCACTACCAACCAGTCGGACATGCCCATTTCATTACAAATTTTCTAGATTATGGCATGGATGTCCAGGAAGCGCTGGATGCCCCCCGCGCATTTGCGTTTGGAGGTCAACTCCAAGTCGAACGCAGCCTTTCACAAGATGTCGTAGTGGGGCTCAAGAATCTTGGCCATGAAACGGTTGAAGCAGAAACTGCCATTGGGGGTGGACAGGCGATCTGGATAGATTGGGAAGCCGGCGTGTTAACGGGAGGATCTGATCCTCGCAAAGATGGTTGCGCCCTAGGTTACTGAAGCGTTCCCTAGATCCAACGGATAACACCCAGCTGTTATTGCCCGTTGGCGGGTCAGCGACCAAACCAGGTTCATTGTTGGGGTCTCAACTCCCACCAGCCGGCCCAATTCGCAGACCGCGCCAAGCAATGCATCAATTTCTATTGGTTTTCCTGCCTCAAAATCCTGTAAGGTTGATGTCTTGTGGGCTCCAACCTCCACTGCCCCATTGATTCGTCTATCGACATCTACTGGAAATGTTATACCCAATTGTTCACCAATATTTTGAGCCTCAATCATCATATCACGAACTAAGGATCGTGTTCCCTGATTGGTTCCAATCTCCGACAATGTCGCACCGGTAAGAACGCTGACAGGATTAAAGGATAGGTTCCCCCAAAGTTTGACCCAAATATCGTCTCGTATCCGAGCTCGAACTGGGGCCTTGAGTCCGCTAGCAATCATGGCTTTGCTCAGTGTTAAAACACGTTCTGAGCGGTCCCCATCAGGCTCTCCCAATGGTATTCTATTTAACGAAACATGCTGCACTATACCAGGCTCTATAATTTCCGCAGCGGGGTATACTACGCACCCAAGCACCCTGTGTGGGCCAATTTTCTTCCATTGCTGTCCCGCAGGATCTACAGCATCAATTTTGCTTCCTTCCCACCGACCACCGGTCTTATAGAAATACCACCATGGCACTCCATTGACTGCTGGTACCACTGCTGTTTTAGGACCAAGTAGTGGTAAAACTTGATCCACAATTTTGGGGGCAGTATGGGCTTTAACCGTGACGAAAACATAATCCTGCACAGGAAAGTCAGAAGAATTTTCGCTACATGGAATCCGCAGATTAATCTCCGTATCATTTTCTCTTAACGTTAAGCCTTTGTTCTTCATTGCTGCTAAATGCGGCCCACGAGCGACCAAACACACGTCAACTCCAGCAGAAGCAAGCTTGACTGCGAGGTATCCTCCTATTGCACCCGCGCCGTAAATACAAATCTTCACTTCGTCAACCCAAGTTTTTCAGCAAGGCCGATTCTTTGTAACTTCCCCGTCGTGCCTTTTGGTATCTCTGTTAAAAACACAATCTTTCGGGGCACCTTGAATTCTGCCAACCGCTGGGCAACGAACTCTCGCAATATATTCTCCTCTGCATCGGTTCCCTCGGACAAAACGACTGCAGCCCCAACTTCTTCTCCGAGTTTCTCATGCGGAATGGCGAACGTTACGACCTGCGCTACTGACGGATGATCCATCAGCACCTCATCTACCTCTCGAGGACTAATCTTCTCTCCACCTCGATTTATTATTTCTTTCAGCCTGCCTGTAATGGTTAAATAGCCGTCCTCATCGATCCAACCTTGGTCGCCGGTCCTAAACCAACCACTAGTAAACGCCGATGCATTTGCTTCTGGATTCGCTTCGTAGCCGTTCGTGACGTTAGGTCCTTTTATTACAATTTCACCGGTGGTCCCTGAAGGAAGAAAGTTATTGGACTGATCCATAATCCCAACTTGGGGCCCCGCTGCCGGGCCTACAGTTCCAGGTTTTCGTATTTTTGGGGGCAATGGATTACTCGCCATTTGATGCGCCGCCTCTGTCATCCCGTATGATTCAACAACCGGCACACCAAATTTAGTTTCGAGCTCAGACATGACCTGGGGTGGTAACGAAGAAGAAGACGACCGTATAAACCGGAGTTGGCTTTCCTCGATGATCGCTTGGTTGCGAGACGCCCTACCGAGGATGGCTTGGTGCATAGTGGGAACCGCTGTGTACCAGGTTGGCCTATACTGTTTCATTAGGGAGAAAAAGTTCAAAGCGTTAAACCCTGCCGTACACACCACGCTCCCTCCCACTGACAAGGACGAAAGGATGGCCGCTATTAACCCATGAATGTGAAACAACGGCATAATGTTTAAACAGCGGTCCTGCTCTGAAATTGCCAGTGTATCTGAAATATTGCGAGCCGACGCTACAACGTTTTTTTGGCTCAAGGGAACAATTTTAGGTCTGGAGGTTGTACCCGAGGTATGTAAAATGAGAGCTGTACTTTCCTGGTTAACTACCTCGGTATTTTTTCCTGACACCAATTCTTTCGACTGCAGTGTAAAAATACCAGCTACATCATTACTTGGACTAAGCTCAATAACCGGCACTTTCTGCTCTTCTGCAACAGCCCTAGCAGGGGAGTCTGAATCTGCCATCAGGACAAGCGCAGAAGCACGAAGATCGCTTAGAAAAAAACGGAATTCTTCGGCACGGTAGGCAGGATTCAGCGGAGCAGCTGTCATTCCAGAAGCAATCGCGACAAATGCACTTGCCATCGCCGCACCGTTCGGCAAAACAATAGCTACTCTATCATCCTTACCCAATCCATAACTATTCAGTGTGGATATCACTGTCTCGACGTGCCGCCTCAGCATCTCATAACTCAAAACTTCCGAATTAGGTTCAATTATTGCTGGGGCATTCGCAGTGCCACACTGCAACAGACTTTTTATCGTGTTCTCCATTAACCGTCCCTGGATGCTGCGCATCTACTCTATGGCCCCGGTGAGCCCAAAAAGTAAAGTCTTTAGGCTCAACTAAATTACAATCGGTCCATTTTTAAACCACTACATTGAGTATCCTAGGATACATGGTAGGGTTACGAAGTATACGCCATATCAGAAATTTATTTTAGGAGCGGCCAATGGCATCTTCGATCGTCTCTTCCGCAAGTCTCGACCTTGGAGCGAGCCCAAATGACCTGGAATCTTATTGGATGCCATTTACATCTAATCGGCAATTTAAAAATGCTCCGCGGCTTCTCGTCGCGGCCAAAGACATGCATTACACCAATTCTGATGGGCAGAAAATACTAGATGGTACTGCGGGTCTGTGGTGTGTGAACGCCGGCCACGGGAGGACACCAATTATCGATGCCGTACAAACACAGGTGGCTACCATGGATTACGCTCCGGGATTTCAGATGGGCCACCCACTATCATTCGCCCTTTCTGCAAGGCTTGCCGCTATAATGCCCGAAGACTTAGACCACGTGTTTTTTACTAACTCGGGATCCGAAGCGGCAGATACTGCGCTTAAAATTGCATTGGCCTATCATCACTCGAAAGGAGACTCCTCCCGACGTATCTTGATCGGAAGGGCTCGTGGGTATCATGGTGTTGGGTTCGGCGGTCTTTCGGTTGGTGGCATGGCGCCAAACAAACGTCAGTTTGGCAACTTGCTTGGCGACGTTGCCCATCTTCCACATACCCATTCATTGGAACACAATGCCTTCAGTCGTGGCCAACCAAAGTGGGGACGCCATTTGGCAGAAGAATTAAATTCTCTAGTCGAATTGCATGGAGCCGGGAATATTGCTGCAGTGATTGTAGAACCGATGGCCGGCTCTACAGGCGTGCTAATACCCCCAGCAGGATATTTAGAGCGATTAAGAGAAATTTGTACCAAACATGGCATTCTTTTAATCTTCGATGAAGTGATTACAGGATTTGGAAGATTGGGCGCAGCTTTTGCTTGTGAACGTTTCAATACCATTCCCGATCTCTTAACATGCGCCAAAGGACTCACTAATGCAACAGTTCCAATGGGCGCTGTTGTTGCACGAAAAGAGATATACGAAACAGTAATTGGCAATTCGGACCAACCAATCGAATTATTCCATGGATATACTTATTCTGGGCATCCTTTAGCCTGCGCTGCAGGACTCGCAACACTTGAACTCTACCGTTCAGAAGAACTGTTTCAGCGCGCTTTCGATCTTGAAACATATTGGGAAGAAGCGGTTCACAGCCTGCAAAGCTCCCCTTATGTCATTGATATTCGTAATTTCGGGCTAGTAGCAGGTATCGAGCTCGAGCCACGTCCCGATGCCCCCACAGCTCGTGCGTTCGAGACGTTTCTAAAATGTTATGATGATGGGGTTCTTATTCGAACAACGGGCGACACCATAGCGCTATCGCCCCCACTTATTATTAAAAAGAATCAAATCGACCAAATTGTCTCAGCGGTAGAGAAATGCCT
The DNA here is from genome assembly GCA_964515905.1 of uncultured Rhodospirillaceae bacterium. Taxonomy (GTDB): domain Bacteria; phylum Pseudomonadota; class Alphaproteobacteria; order UBA7887; family UBA7887. Next base: position 13,905 of record CAZEWK010000097.1, read on the forward strand.
ACGCAGTATCACTTAACCTATAAGCCGCAGCTTCACTTTTCTGTTTGATTTGCTAAAGCGTCCAAACGACTTTGCATTGCATCCACTTGGGCTTTAAGGCTTTCGATATCGTCGTTCTTGTTACTGGCCTGGGAGACGCCAGCTGTTGATTCGCTCGGTGACGGCCGTTCTGAGGTGAACATTGTCAATGCATTCTCAAAAAAAGCCATATTTTGCCTTCCCCATGCTTCAAAATGGTTAAAGGGGTTAGCGTTGCCAAATGTATTGTCCATGGCTTCACGCATTTTCTCCTGGTTTCCTACAAATGACTTCATACTTTGCTCGAGATACTTAGGCAACACCGCACCTAACCCATCGTCGTAAAAACTAATTACCTGCCGTAAAAAGCTAACAGGAAATAGGCTCTCGCCTTTACTATCCTGCTCCAAAATAATTTGGGTCAGGATTGTACGAGTTATATCTTCTCCTGACTTTGCATCACATACGACAAAATCTTTTCCGTCTTTCACCATGCCGCAGAGGTAATCAAGAGTCACATAATTACTTGTATCTGTATTGTACAAACGTCTATTTGCGTATTTCTTTATCAGAATGGGTTTGTATTGTCCTGTGTCGGCACTTTCCATCATTATGTACTCACTAGCCAAATTCTAAACGAGTCTGATCACCCAGGCGGGGTCACCAGTATAATGCAAATGTTGCGGTGCGGAAAGACATCAGATGCACCAACTTCTTTCTAGGCCATCACATTGTTACAAAAGAAACTTTTGTCCCTGTTTTCAAATATCATATAACTAAAATCTACAAACGTGTGTAAGAACTAAAAGTTTTCAAAATACCGAGGCCCACCCAATGTATAAGGAAGGAAAATGGATATGGCGACAGTGAAAATGATTGATGAAACGGATGCTACGGGAGAAGTTCGAAATATATTTGATGATATCAAAGAAAGTCGAGGTATTCGTTACGTGCCTAATATTTGGAGAACTCTCGCCACTCACCCAGCAACTTTGAAGCGCATATGGTTCGGGATCAAATCTGTGATGGCTGCAGGGAGATTAGACCCCCTCACAAAAGAAATGGTGGCTATCGCTGTGAGCGCAACCAATAGCTGCGATTACTGCATTCGCTCCCACACTGCTGCAGCACGGAAATTAGGTATGGACGACGAGATGCTAGGCGAGCTAATGGCAGTTGTCGGAATGTTTAACCAAACCAATAGTATGGCAAATGGATACCAAATTGAGGTAGATGAACAATACATTTCCACGGGAAAGCCTTAAAAATTTATTATCAAATATGTATACCAGCACTTAATAATATTTGTTGAGTGCTAAACAAATTTGAACGACTAATTATGGAGTGCTATTCGCAGCTGATGTGCGGAGTAGTCAAGTGCTTGTCGCGAAATATCCAGCCAGCCTCCCATGCCGAAAAACCCGTGTATCATAGTTGAATAGGGCACATAAGTGGTCTTTATCCCACCCGCTACCAACCGTTCCGCGTACCTTGCGCCTTCGTCGCGCAGAGGGTCAAATCCTGCGGTGACCAATAGTGTTTCGGGCAAGTTTGCAAAATTTGAGTTAAACAATGGGGAAGCTCTGGTATCAGAACGGTCCGACTCATCGTTTAGATAATGGTCGATAAACCATTCCATTAGTGGTTTAGTCAAACGGTAACCTGCCCCCAAAGTCTGATGCGACGATTGCGACATAGTCATATCCGTCGCTGGATATATTAATAGTTGGTATGCAATATTTGGGCCGCCTGCGTCTCGCGCCAAGTGAGACACCACAGCCGCAAGATTGCCACCGGCGCTATCTCCTGCCACTGCTAGGCGCGTATTTTCAATGCCAAGTGCGCTCCCATTGTCCGATACCCACTTTGTCGCAGCAAAACAATCATCAACTGCAGCAGGAAACTTATGCTCCGGTGCTAACCGATAATCCACCGACACTAAAACACAGCCTGAACCAGAACATAACTTTCTGCAAACACTGTCGTGGCTATCTAAATCACCGATAACCCAGCCTCCGCCATGAAAATAAATAATAACAGGCAACTTGTCTGAAGCGTCCGAGGGTCGATAGAGGCGGATTTTAATATTCTGTTGGCTCCCCTTTATCCACCGGTCCTCAACAGAACCCACTTCATCGGGCTCTATTGCAACGGCACTCGACAATTCCAGAAATTGTTTCCGGGCAGCGACCGGGTCAAGTGTATATAACTCCGGATTACCTGCTGATTCAGCCTTTTCAATCAACATTTTCGCCTGTGGATCAAGGTTCTGCACTGGACCAATCCCTTTCTTTAACAGTAAAACAAAAACTAGAATATCTATGTTGGAATGCGAGTATTTGAGCACACCGACGAGATATTTTTTAAATACCCTAAACCGAACAATTCCATCAACGAAATAAAAAGCATACACTGCCCGTGATATGTGGCTTGATGTTTCGAACCTACGTCAGTTCTATAAAAACCCGCTGGGCAAGCAAGTACAGCGCTTGCTTAATCGGAAGTTCGACGAAATTTGGCCGAACTTAACTGGACAACGCATCCTAGTAATTGGCTATGGAGCACCGTATGTCGGTCGTTTTGGGAAAAGCCCTGAACGTGCCTTACTAGTTATGCCTGCTGGCCAAGGGGCAGTTCAGTGGCCAAACGAAAAACCAATCCGGGTTACACTGTCAGATGAACGCCATTTACCCTTCCCCGACAATGCTTTTGACCGTGTTCTACTTATACACGCACTTGAGTTTACAGAGCACCTACGACCCATGTTACGGGAAACCTGGAGAATCGTTGCTGATGGAGGACATTTGTTAATAGTTGTACCCAATAGACGAGGAATTTGGGCGCAAACAGAAGGCACACCTTTCGGGCATGGCCAACCTTATAGTCAAAGCCAATTACATAAATTGCTGAGGGACTGTTTATTTCTACCCATTAGATCGGACGCAGCGCTATATTCTCCTCCTAGCAAACGACGAATTATTCGCCGACTTTCTCCTGCATGGGAAAAAATTGGGCACCGATGGCTAAGGCCATTTTCAGGAGTTGTTCTGATGGAAGCAGAAAAACAAGTGTACGCCAATGCAGACCAAAGTGCCTCAACCAGAATGCTACAAAAAAATATCCGGCCTCTTTTGGGAGGAATTGCTTATCCTACGACTGATTCCGCTCTACCCTCAAATGAAGCAGCGGTTAGTAAAAAAACACCTTGAGCACCAAAAATATTTGGTAATATACCGCCATAAATACTTTTTAACGGTTCTCCCTGTTGATTTACTGCAAAACTCTTTTGCACGGATATGTTTTCCTCCACACATGTCTCCAAAAAATCAGAGATTGTAGAAAAATGTATGTTGGGGGTAGCATGCCACGGGAGTGGAAGGCTGTTTGTCACCGGCATTTTTCCACGGACTAGCAGCTGCCATCGGCAACGCCAATAACCAAAATTTGGGAAGGAGACAATCGCATGACGACCAATGCGGACCAGTTCCCGCAACACTCCAAGCGGGTTATGAGTGGTCTGCAGCGTTTCACTAAGGACAACAAAATCAAACGCACCGGAGGGATAATTCCTCAAATCAGTATCTGCATCACCCTGCACTACTGACAGTCCTTGTAACAAACAAGCTCGAACACCCTTTGGACTGATCTCAAGACCTCTACCGTCTACTTTTTTTTGGTCCACAAGATATCGTAGCAAAGAACCGTCGCCGCATCCTACGTCAAGCACGCGCGTTCCGGACTCAACAAGGGACGCAACGAGCCTAAGATCAACACGAATACTATCCGTGAGAACAAAATGATTTTTCCCCATCCTTGGCACTCACTCTATTGAATGACAATCATAATAGTCCCCGATGCTTTGCCGCTCCCCGAAGAAAGCCATTTAGGACATCAAAAAACTCGGGCTCGTTCAACAAAAAGCTGTCATGACCCTTATCAGTTACAATTTCACAGAAGCTCACGTTGGCTGCATTAGCATTTAGAGCTTGCACAACGGATTGGCTCTCTGTGGCCGGGAAAAGCCAGTCACTGGTAAAGGCAATCACACAAAACCGAACTGGGGTATTGCAGAAGGAACTTGCCAACACCCCATTATGTTCGGCAGCAAGGTCAAAATAATCCATCGCGCGAGTAATATATAAATAGGAATTCGCGTCAAACCTATCTACAAAAGTGCTCCCTTGATGACGTAGATAACTCTCAACTTGAAACTCGGCATCAAATCCGTAGGTGATTTCATCATCATCTTGAAGCATTCTTCCAAATTTCCTATGGAATGCTGCATCCGATAAGTAAGTTATATGCGCCGTCATTCGTGCGACGGCGAGGCCTTGCTTTGGTCGTTTTCCCTGTCCTAGATAGTCGCCGCCACACCAATCGGGATCACTCATGATAGCTTGACGACCCACCTCATGGAACGCAATATTTTGCGCCGTATGTCGTGCAGCGGCCGCAATGGGAATAGCAGAGAATACCCGTTTTGGGTAACGTGACGCCCATTCAAGTACCTGCATCCCGCCCATCGAACCGCCTATAACACAAAACAATTGTTCGATATTTAAATGATCTAGAAGCAATGACTGGGCTCGGACCATATCGGCAATAGTTACCACAGGAAAAGACAAAGCATAAGGCTTACCAGTCCGCAGGTTAAATTCTGGCGGCCCAAGGCTGCCCATGCATCCGCCAAGAACATTAGCACACAAGATAAAGTATCGGTCAGTATCCAACGGTAATCCAGGACCAACAACGTGGTCCCACCAACCAGGTCTCCCAGTTACTGGGTGGGTGCCCGAAACGTATTGGTCACCCGTCAAAGCATGACATACTAATATCGCATTTGATTTATCGGCGTTAAGTTCACCGTATGTTTGATAAGCGACAGTAAGAGGCCCTATTGATGCTCCTGAATCAAGTAATAAAGCACTCTCGCCTTCGATCTCTAATCTAGGCTGGTGATCAAAGGTAACGGGGCCATGCCCCCCTGTATTCGACGCTGGATTCGCCAATGGCGTCATGGCATTGCTCTATTTTATCTAGAAAATTATTGCCTTCCTATTAAGCTTGTCTAGGTTTTGTCAACGTTTTCTTTGATTTTAGGATCTGTGACCGGTAGTACTAGACGCCTAATATCGAGAGTAAGTTGGAAAATATGACCACCCCACCAACATTAGAAAAGCTTCGTTCAAGTATAGACGAGATAGATGAAGATATTCACGACCTGTTATTGCGTCGGACCGACTTGGTAACGCAAATTGGGGAACTAAAACGTACTAATAACAAAGGAGTTTTGTCTCTTCGGCCGTCTAGAGAAGCAGCAATGATTCGCCGTCTCATCGAACGTCACACTGGCCCGTTTCCGGTTGCAACCCTGGTCCAAATATGGCGGGAACTCCTGGCTGGGCAAGTGCTAGTCCAAAGCCGCTGCCGTATCGCCATGTTTGAGCCCCAAAAAGGACCGACAAATCAGAATATTGTCAGAGATCATTTTGGCGGGTCGGCGAGGATCTCGGAGTTGACATCATCAGATCAAGTAGTGAAAGCCATATCGCAGGATGAGGCGGAGATTGGGGTCGTGCCAGTACCGTCCCTAACAGGTGGTGACCATTGGTGGGTCGACGTCGCAAACGAAAGTAAAAGACAGATTCATGTGGTCGCAAAACTTCCTTTCCTGAGGCAACAAGATGGGTCTGCTGGCACAGGAGAAGCTCTTTTGATTGCTAAAATTTTACCTGAGCCCAGCGGGGACGACATCACACTTCTGGCTTTAACACTGAGTGAAAACTCTAAAACAGACCGGTTGCTTAATTTGATGAACAGTAAGAGCATCGAGGCACGGTTACTTGCCATGTCCTCCACAACCGAATACGACTCCAAAGGACTATATTTGGTGGAAATCGATACATTTATAGCGGGAATCGACCAGATACGAAGCGATTTAATAGACTCAAAAGATAGCTTGATAGAAAAAATTGTTGTAGTTGGTGCATATGCAAAACAGTTTAGTCTCTTGGATTAATGGGTATAAAAATGGAAAAAATACCTAAGTTTAGGCATGTATGCCTGATCGGCGCCGGTTTAATTGGTGGTTCCTTGGCTCGGTTGATACGTCGAGAAAACCTTGCTGAGAGCGTAACAGCATACTCTCGGACTTCTAGAACCCGAGACCGCATAAAAGAACTAGGGTTTGTGGACACTGTTGCTAATGACATAGAAACAGCTGTTTCCGAAGCAGAATTGATCATTGTAAGTGTACCTGTCGGCGCATCTGGAGCCGTTGCAAAAACCATCGGACCCCATCTGATGCCAGGTGCAATTGTTACCGATACTGGCTCAGTAAAACAGGCTGTCATAAAGGCAATGCTACCGTACCTGCCCAAAACGGTTCATTTTGTACCAGGCCACCCAATTGCAGGAACAGAAAATACAGGCCCTGATGCTGGGTTTGATACCCTTTTTGAAGGCCGCTGGTGTATTCTAACCCCACCGGAGGGAACCAATGAAAACGCAATTGAAGCTGTAACGGAAGTCTGGAAGCGTGCTGGCAGCAAAGTTGACCAAATGAGCGCCGCACACCATGACATGGTTCTGGCCATTACCTCACACATCCCTCATCTGCTTGCATTCAATATAGTTGGAACGGTTGCTGAACTGGAAGACCAATTAAAATTAGAAGTGGTCAAATATTCTGCCGGTGGCTTTCGGGATTTTACTCGAATTGCTGCGTCTGATCCTGAAATGTGGAGGGATATTTTTGTAGAGAACAAAGATGCGGTGCTTGAAATGTTAGGCCGTTTCTCGGAAGACCTTTCTGCTCTTCAAAGAGCTATCCGATGGAACGACGCCCGTACTTTACAGACAAAGTTCTCGGAGACGCGACAAATCAGACGCGATGTAATTGACGCAAAACAAGCCTAATTGAAAATTACGGGGGCCACAGTAATAATAGGTATCTGCCCTATTGAAAGGTACCCATCCTGCACAGTAAGTGGCGCTTTAAGAACATATTCACTGTTGTCCTGTGACGGTGTTGCCAAAAGATCGAGACCTAGTCCTGAAGCAATCTTTACTCCCTCCGATATCATACCAGTTGAGAAGAGAAGTTCTAACAATGCACGATATCCACTTATCTTGGCATTTGCAGCACCTATGGGACGAAATGCTTCGTCTAATGAAAATGTCCCGTCCAAATGCAAATCAATAGGACCCCAAAGCAGCCGGAAATTTTGTAAATCCACTATTCCCCCAGAATCTCGCCATACCGCAAGACTTGGTTTACCCCACCCCATAGGGAGGGCCTCCTGAATCCGCAACTCAGCCACAACACCATCAACTTTATCTCTATAATCAGGATAGCCGTCATCGCCGAGCAAAATATCTTCAATTAAAATTGCAGCCTCCATACTCCCATAATCATCTAACTGGCGTAAATGCACCTCGACCTTCGCGATTTCCAAGAATTGCAAAAACTGGTCTGCCCGGGCATTTATTTTTTTTAGATCAAAAGATACTCTCGCCGGTTGACCATTGGCTGTTATCTTAAGGCTCATTCGGCCACCGGCCGAACGAATCCTAAGCACCGATTGATTTCCGGAACTGAATTCGACTTCGCTGGAAGATCCTAACAGTGCAACCCAGTGAGATAATTGCCACGGGTGCGCTGTTGCTGTGACCATAGGAGTGGACCATTTCCAATCAAGTCGTCCACGCTGCCCTCTAAGCTCTATGTCTCGGCCAGTCACGGTCAAACGATATGGAAAACCTGCGATAGAGAAGTCACCACTTGTAAGTTGTGTCCCATTCTTACTCCCTTGTTCCTTAAACTTAACTATCTCAAGATTCACAGATTGGGATATATAGAACCAATAGGCGCTGTAAACTAAAAATAGCGCTATTAGTATCCCAAACGTAAAGAGAATCCGCTTTCCCACTTAGCTACGTGCCCCTAAGCACCGTGTATCGAGGATTTTTTAGGTGTTCCCACAATAGATACGACACACTTTCGATTATTTCGCACAGCCAGGAAGAAGTACACATTGAAACGAAGGTTTCATAGAGACAAGACCGTTATATCTGATAATGCTTAGCGAAAGAAAAATATGCATCGCGTGTTTTTTTGCAAATTGGTCCAAAGTCAAAACACGTTTGCTCGATACGTGTCACCGGAAGAATTTTACCAAGATTACCAGTACTAAATACCTCATCAGCAGATAAGATATCCTGGAAAGTAACTTCGCGCTCTGTAACCTCTATACCTTCGGCAGCAAGCAGCGATATAACACGTTGCCGAGTAACACCATTTAGAAAAGTACCATTATGCAAAGGAGTTACAATCTCACCCTCCTTTACAAACCATAAGTTTGAACTGGCAAATTCAACGACATTATCACTCGAATCCCGCATAATCGCGTTTTCGTATCCTTTTTTATTGGCCTCCCTGATAGCCAAACTACTATTTGGGTATAGGCAAGCAGCCTTTGCCCCTGTCGGAGCCATGTCAGGATTTGGACGACGAAAAGTGCTCAGACAAGCACTAAAACCCTTCGGTTCTGGCATTGGAATATCAAATATTGCCATCAGAAATCGCACATCGTCAGGGTCTGGGACCAAAAATCCACCCTCTGCAAACAGAGCAGGCCGAATATAAAGGTCCGATTCTTTTGAAAATCTGGCCATCCCTTCTGCCGCTATATCCATCATATCTTGGACATTTACTGGGGATCTCAAGCCCATAACTGTCGATGAGTTTATTAGCCGCTCAAAGTGCCTATCCAAATCAGGTGCACAGCCATCAAAATAGCGTGCACCATCAAAAACAGTAGAACCGTGCATGAAGGACTGGGTCATAGCACTTTGCACCAAAGGTGCGCCGGTTTTCCACTTACCACCGACGTATGTCATTACGCCCATTTATCCTGCTTCCTATCCGTTGAACCCTTTAGCTTAAGACGATTCCAACTGATTAAACGTATTATTCACAATGTAAACCATGTTTAGTTGAGAGAGAACTGTTAACAACGCAATCCACTTCTTTATAAAAAAAACTTTAGCAGAACCTATCCCTCTACCTATCGCTCTTGTTAGAATCTAGATGGCCACGAGATAACAACAGGGATAAACTCATTCGTACGTGAAATGGATAAGTGCAATCTCTGATGAAAAGATTAAGCAAAATAGGTGGTGCTGTTTTACATCGATTGCCACCCGAGATCGCCCACGAAACGGCATTAAAGGCCCTACGGTACGGTCTGATATGGCCACAGGATCAACCAGACCTTCCAATTCTAAAGCAGAAATGCTTAGGCCTCCAATTCCCCAACCCTATTGGATTGGCAGCCGGGTTTGACAAAAATGGAGCAGCGGTATCATCACTTTTGTCACAGGGCTTCGGGTCAATTGAAATTGGAACGGTCACACCACTACCCCAAACCGGAAACCCAAAGCCTAGACTATTTCGTCTTTCCGAAGACAAGGCGATAATTAACCGCCTCGGTTTTAACAATCTTGGCGTTTCTGAGATTGCTAGAAATCTAGCGCATGCCCGACCCTATGCAGGGATCGTTGGAGCAAATATTGGTCCAAACCGTGATAGTGATGATCCCCTAAACGACTACAGAAAATGTTTTACGCTCCTGGCGCCTTTGGTAGATTATTTAGTAGTGAACATTTCCTCCCCAAATACACCGGGCCTTAGAGCATGGCAGGATAAGGATAGCCTAAACAGATTAATTTCAACTCTACTGGATCGCCGAGCCGGTTTATCAAATGCGCGTGGGGGTTCGATCCCCCTATTAATTAAAATAGCTCCGGATCTTAGCGACCGATCTCGCAGGCATATAGCGTCAACTGCGTTGGCACTAAAATTGGATGGCCTCCTAATTTCTAACACCACCGTTTCAAGACCTAAATACCTCAGAAGTAAACATAAATCTGAAACAGGTGGGTTAAGTGGAAAACCTGTCTTCAGAACATCGACAGCTATTCTTGCCGATATGTATAGGCGGGTAAACGGCGAAGTTCCTCTGATTGGCATAGGGGGAGTAGGATCTGGAGAAGATGCATATACTAAACTTCGCGCAGGAGCTTCACTCATTCAGTTTTATACTGCTTTAGTTTTCGATGGACCAAGCATAGTTCCAAAAATTAAATCCGATTTAGCTGCTTTTCTCTCTGCTGACGGTTTTGATAATGTTTCTTCCGTAGTCGGGCTCGATTCTTCAAAATACTAAACTTGTGTACATACTCCTTACTTGCCGAGATCTTAATACCGATTATACATGTAAAATATCGAGTTACCCTTCTCCTCTACAATGATTGCGCAACACTTACAAAATAATCCCTCGATAAGGTAAATAATGACAATAGAGTTTTCTAGACATTTTGGCCCACTAGCTAATAATTTCGACGCTTTCATTCTAGACATATGGGGCGTATTGATGGACGGAGCAGAACCATATCCCGGGGCCCAGGATTGCCTCATACAATTACGGGATTCGGGGAAAGAAATTGTGCTCTTATCCAATGCACCACGGCGAGCTTCTTCTGTAGCCGACCGATTGGCGGCGATGGGCATTGACCATACACTTTATGACCGAATCCTAACCTCCGGGGAAGCTATACGTAGTGCACTAAAAGAACGTTCTGTTCCCTATACAAGGAAACTTGGGCGAACCTACCTACACATTGGGCCATCCAAAGACCAACATTTGCTTGAAGGACTTAATTATATTGAGTGTAACGAGGTGACTGAAGCAGATTTCATATTAGTAACTGGTGTAATTGATGATACGGATCCATTGGAAAAATATGAAGCCTTGCTGAAAGCTATTTCTGAAATAGGCATTCCCATGATCTGTGCAAACCCAGACAAAGTTGTAGTACGACAAAATGGCGATCGCGTATTGTGCGCTGGAGCTATAGCGGCTCGTTACCAAGAGATTGGTGGAATTTCCTATTATCTTGGAAAACCTTACAGGGAATTCTACGAAACTTGCCTAGGTACCATGAGCGATGTCAGCCAGGATAGAATCTTAGCGGTTGGAGATACCCTTCACACGGACATCAAAGGAGCCAAACTTATTGGCCTAACCACGGCACTGGTAGTAGGCGGAGTATTAACTAAATCACTAGATATTTCTTGGGGGGATTTACCGTCTCGCGTGCGACTAGAACAATTGTGTCTTTCCGAGGGCGTTGCCCCAGAATTCGTTATCCCTGCGTTCGTTTGGTAAAATTACAGTGTCGTGTGCTAGTTTCTACCCCACGGACCTTTGCGAGAAGCGTTAAAAAAACTGACAGACCTGTACTTAAAGAGACCAATGAGAATTGCACCGGAGAAGAAACCACCGACGTGAGCCAACCAAGCAACACCACCCGTGCCAGGCTGAGTACCGAGCGCGTTAAAAATCTGTAGCGCGATCCACCCCAGAAGAACCACCAGTGCAGGAAGACGGATAAAAGTCCAAAATATCCCGAGAAACACAAATGTTAAAATCCTAGCGCGTGGATGTAACAGTAGGTAGGCTCCAAGAGTTCCCGCAACGGCTCCACTGGCCCCGACCATAGGAATATTTGACGTCGGATCTGAAAACACCTGTACGAGTGCCGCAAGTGACCCGCACAGTAAATAGAAAACTACGAACATTCCATGCCCCATAGAATCCTCAACATTGTTTCCGAAAATCCAGAGATAGAGCATATTACCACCTAAATGTAGCCATCCACCGTGCAGAAACATCGATGTGAGCACAGTGAATTCGGGAGGCACCAGTGTCACTCGGTCTGGTAGTGCACTGAACCCAGCCAACGTGGAAGGTGTCAAACCCAGTCCGACGATAGTCTGGCCAAAACCAAAAGAAGAAAGTGTCTTTTGCCACAGAAATACGAAACAACAAATCACAATCAGCGCAATTGTTGCCCAAGGCTTTATGCGGGTTGGTTGATCATCGTAAAAAGGTATCAATGGCCCAGATCTTTGATCATTTTATAATAGTTTCATTCCATTGGCATTCAGATGGATTCACTAAAAGCGGTTTTTAGAGCCACCCCAGCAGCATCGGATGCCGCCCTCGCATCAGACAGAAGGCCCGGAGCTTGAAAAAATGCATGTGTCATCCGAGAAAAAAGCCTGTATTCGACTGGAACGCCTGCTGCACTCAATTTTTGAACGTAAGCTTTACCTTCGTCCACTAAAGGATCTATACCGGCGGCGATCACTAATGCTGGCGGCAGACCACTATGATCGGAAGCATGAAGGGGCGCACAACGCCAATCAGTGCGCTGATCTACATCTGGCACATACTGGTTCCAAAAGTAGGCCATTCGATGACCCGGTAGCATCGGGGCATTGGCGTAAGTTGTATAAGATTCGCGGCTAAGATCAGAATCAACCACCGGATAAATTAGCAACTGGAACGCCAGATTAGGTCCTTTTTCTCGAGCGGCAATCGCTGTTACTGCAGCTAGATTCCCACCGGCACTATCGCCTCCAACAGCTACGCGCGTTGGATCACCATCTAATTTATCAGCATGAGTGACGATCCATTGAAGTGCTGCCAACGAGTCAGAAACAGCTGCGGGAAACGGGCTTTCGGGTGCCAGTCTATACTCCACAGATATGCTTATGCATCCAGCGGCAGCAGTAAGACCACGAACGCCTCTATCGTGACTATCTAGGCTTCCCAAAACCCAGCCGCCTCCGTGGTAATAAACCAGGATGGGAAAAGGCCCTTTACCCCTTGGCTTGTATAACCGCGCCGACATCGCTCCCGTTGGGCCCGGAATCTCAAAATCTTTAACGGAATCTACTTCGTCATAGGGACCGTAGAACCTTGTTGCCCTGTCGTCAGTGATCTGACGTGCCTCCGAAGGCGGCACCAGTGTCTGATCTGGGTACTCTGCAGCAGCAAGGGATTCAAGCAGTGATTCTAATTCTGGATGTATATCCATAGTCGACTCTCCAAAACTAATTCCTGTCCGTAATGCTATGCGGGGTCGAGTAAAAACGATAGAATTATGCAAAGCAAAACTAATCAAACTTCACATTTAGGGATAACTCTACAAAGCTATGGCTGGCAACAAAAAAGATACTATGTTGGCTTGGGAAGCTCTGGCGGGGAAAGAGTTGAAGGGCCAGGCTCTGGATAGTCTAACCCGAAAAACTCCAGAAGGCATTGAAATAAAACCCCTTTATACGGTAGACGACTTAGCAACTATCGATCACGTCAACACATTCCCGGGCATACCACCCTTTGTACGTGGCCCGCGTGCCACGATGTATTCGGGACGACCGTGGACAGTGCGGCAATATGCTGGCTTCTCAACAGCAGAAGAGTCAAATCGATTCTACCGTGAAAACTTGCGTGCAGGCCAAAAAGGGCTATCGGTGGCTTTCGACCTTGCCACCCATCGCGGCTATGATTCGGACCATCCTAGAGTTATCGGCGATGTAGGAAAAGCTGGCGTGGCTATAGATTCGGTCGAAGACATGAAAATTTTATTCAAGGACATTCCCCTGAACCAAATGAGTGTTTCAATGACCATGAATGGCGCTGTCCTCCCAGTGCTAGCAGGATTTATCGTTGCTGCCGAGGAACAAGGAGTCGAACCGGAAAGACTAACTGGCACAATCCAAAATGATATCCTGAAAGAGTTTATGGTTAGGAACACCTATATATATCCACCAGAACCCAGCATGCGAATTGTTGCAGATATTATTCAGTATACGGCCCAACACATGCCAAAGTTCAATTCAATATCTATTTCTGGATACCACATGCAGGAGGCTGGAGCGACGTCCGTTCAAGAGCTAGCCTTCACATTGGCTGATGGCATAGAATACGTCCGTGCAGCCCTTGCGCGGGGCCTACACATAGATGACTTTGCGCCACGGCTTTCATTTTTTTTCTGCATCGGCATGAATTTTTTTATGGAAGTAGCTAAATTAAGAGCTGCCCGACTTTTGTGGTCAAAGCTTATGAACCAATTTTCTCCAAACAATCCGATGAGCCTTGCGCTTAGGACACATTGTCAAACCTCAGGCGTTAGTCTCACGGAACAGGACCCACACAACAATATTGTCAGGACTACTATTGAAGCAATGGCGGGAATTTTAGGCGGAACACAATCCCTGCACACTAACTCTTTTGATGAAGCAGTTGCATTACCGACTCCATTTTCGGCTAGGATTGCGAGGAATACGCAACTTATTCTTCAAGAAGAAGCTGGGCTTACAGACGTTGTCGACCCTCTTGGCGGCAGTTATTACATAGAATCCTTAACTTCGAGTTTGGTGCTCCATGCAGAAAAATTGCTCCTGGAAATTGATGAGGCTGGTGGAATGACGAAAGCGGTCGCTGCCGGAATACCAAAAATGCATATAGAAGAGGCAGCAGCAGCCCGACAAGCCCGCATTGAACAAAATCAACAGATTGTTGTCGGTGTGAATAAATACGTTCTAAAAAATGAGCCAACAATCGATACTTTGGAGATTAACAATTCAGAGGTTCGGTCAAAGCAAATATTAAGGCTCAAGCAAGTTAAAGACTCAAGAAACGCTGAATTAGTTCATCAAACGCTTTCCGCTTTAAGCGACGCAGCCATAAAAGGAAAAGGTAATTTACTGGACTTGTCAATCAATGCTATGAGGGCCCGTGCAACTGTGGGGGAAGTTTCTGATGCTCTAGAAGAAAACTTTTCGCGGCATCGTGCCGTCCCACAGAACATATCAGGAGTGTATGGAACAGCTTATGAGGCTGATAAAACTTTCATGGATATTCAAAAAAAGGTCGCGGATTTCGCAAAAAATGAAGGTCGCCAGCCGAGAATGCTGGTGGTCAAACTAGGGCAGGATGGACATGATCGAGGCGCTAAGGTCATAGCCACAGCATTCGCGGATATCGGTTTCGACGTGGACATGGCCCCTTTATTTCAAACACCAGAAGAAGCCGCACGCCAGGCTGTTGAGTCAGACGCCCATGTTGTAGGGGTCTCCACACAAGCGGCAGGTCATAAAACTTTGGTGCCAGACTTGATCAACTCTCTAAAGACACTCGATGCCCCCAACGTGATTGTTGTATGCGGCGGAGTTATTCCAACAAAAGACTACGACTTTCTCAAAACATGCGGCGTCGCTGCCATTTATGGACCAGGCACCAACATTCCCGAAGCCGCTCAAGAAATATTGAAATTGATCAGCTATCAAAACTATAGAAAACAATAAAGTCTGAAACACAATTTTCACAACAAACCCATATAAATTACGTATCGAAGGATCGATCTATTGGGTAAAAACCTACCTAGCGATTTAGGAAATACCAGGCTTAGTATACGAAACGGGAACCGTCGTGCACTTGCTCAAGCAATTACATTAATCGAATCTACTAGACCAGACCACCGTGTAGAAGCAGAAGACCTATTAGGAACTTTACTGAAATATACCGGAGAAAGCATTCGTCTAGGCATATCCGGGCCACCTGGTGTAGGAAAATCTACCTTCATTGAAGCGTTGGGAAGTTTTCTGATTGATAACGGATATAAGATTGCCGTTCTAGCAATCGATCCATCTAGTAAGAAAGGGCACGGTTCTGTTCTCGGAGATAAAACACGTATGCCTAGAATATCTAATTCAGAAAAAGCTTTTATTCGGCCCACTCCGAGCAGTGGATCACTTGGCGGTGTTGCAAGGAGGACACGTGAAGCAATGCTCCTTTGTGAGGCAGCCGGACACGACGTGATCATGGTCGAAACTGTTGGAGTTGGTCAATCAGAAACAGCCGTGAAAGATATGGTTGATATTTTTATACTCCTTGCACAACCCGCCAGCGGAGATGAACTGCAGGGTATAAAAAAAGGAATTATGGAGATGGCGGATCTCTTGATTGTCAATAGAGCCGATGGCGACTTATTGGCCGCCGCTAGTCGTACACAAGCCGACTACCACAGCGCACTGCGGCTGCTTGGAACACCTAAGAATGATTGGTCTACGCCAGTATTGAAGTGTTCTGCATTATACGATGAAGGGATACCAGCTGTTTGGGATGAAATAGAAAAATATTCATCGCTTGCAAAAAATAATGGTTTGTTCAGTCAAGTGCGACGAGACCAAGCTGTCGCCTGGATGTGGAGCGAGATAGAAGGCACTCTGTCTGAACAGTTTAGGTCCGGGAAGAATATAAAAAACAAGATAGATGAATTTGAAAAAGATGTGGCAAACGGAATCCTAAACCCTTCTGCAGCTGCTAAATCATTAGTCGCGACCTTTTTAAGTGATAACTAGCTTACACCTTGACCAATCCGCCTTGCTCGCATAGAACTTCGCGACCAACGGACTTGATGTCCAAAGTTTATTTTAACACTAGAAATATGGGACAAATATAATGGCCCGGCGCTGCGATTTGACTGGCCGCACTATACAAAGCGGCAACAACGTTAGTCACGCGAATAATAGAACACGTCGACGTTTCCTGCCAAATTTACAGAATATTTCTTTGTATAGTGAAATATTGAAACAAACCGTTAGGTTCCGTGCCACAGCATATGCAATAAGATCTGTGGAACACCGCGGCGGCCTGGACTCCTTTTTGAGGAAATCTCACGATGCGGACCTGTCGTTACACGCGCGACGCATTAAGCGCCGAATAATGAAAAATACACAGTAGTAGAATTATCCATAAATATAAAAGCCCTAATATTCTAATTCAAACATCATCAATAGTGTTCGCTGTTCTACGCTGTAGTTGTCATCTGAAACAAAATAAATATACGTAGAACCTTTCTGATTGCGGCGTAACGCTAGACCTTCGAAATTATCTAAAGGTAACGGCGCGATTAGGCGCACAAATTCTCGCGCTTTAACAGTTCTTTGCTTCAGTACCTGGGCCAGATCCAAAATCATAAGCCGAGCAGAAACACCTCTGGTTTTTGTATACCCCCTTTCTAGCACGAGCACCTGCTCTTTATCTAATCCAACCGCGTCGCTAGGTCTATAATAACCATCATAATGGTAGGAAAATGAACCTAAATTCACACCGTCAAGAATCCAACCGCGTACGGTGCTTTCTGCATCTGGACTTTCGGACAAAGCCAACAATAGATGCTCATCGAGTAAAGCCAACGATTCGATCCCTCTATTAGAGGGAAATAAATTTAAAGCGGCACCCAACAGAAAACTATGGGCATGAGAAAAAACATTTTGGTACCTCCATAATCGGTGGTCTCGTTCGAATGCAACTACTAATCCCCCATTTACCAATCGGATAACGGCTTCCGCATCCATCGATTTTGCATGTTCTGAGCCCACTGAAGCCATCGATAACATGGGTAATATATCGGAGAACCTGACTGAAGCCAGATTCCCCATTGTGTCGTATACAAGAGACCCCATAATCCACCACCCCTTGTCTGAAATAGCAGTAACTTGTGTGCCAGAATTGTCCAACACCAGGCCAGAAAGACCCCCAAAACGAAAATCATCAGAGGATAATTCAAAACCGCCCTTATATGTGATTGCTCCTCCATTCCCTGATAAACGAACGTCTGTTTCAATCGCAAGGGGATGAGCAAGAACATTAATTGGTTCTGCAGTAGCGTTGAACACGCATAAGAGCCAGCCAACAATGATAAAAAAAACTTTAATCATTTAATAAAATATCTAAATTATGATTTAAGCGTGGGCCTTTACGCGAACCGGACGATTTAAATTCTTATCCGATTCATCTTCAAACAACTCGGCAAGTTTTTCGGTCATAATACCGCCCAACTGTTCCGCATCAACAATCGTGACAGCACGGCGATAATAGCGAGTAACATCATGACCAATTCCAATAGCTACCAGTTCAATGGGTGATATCGATTCTATCCAACCGATAACTTCCCGCAAATGACGATCCAGATAATTTCCTGAATTCACCGAAAGCGTAGAGTCATCAACAGGCGCACCGTCAGAAATCACCATTAAAATTCGTCTTTGCTCAGGCCTGCCCAAGAGTCTCTCGTGAGCCCAAAGTAGCGCCTCCCCATCTATATTCTCCTTGAGCAAGCCTTCTCGCAACATCAAACCTAGGTTTCGTCGCCCTCTCCGATAGGGCATATCAGCCGTCTTGTATATTATATGCCTGAGTTCATTGAGGCGTCCTGGATTGCTGGGTTTACCATCCGCAAGCCATCGCTCTCTAGCTCGACCGCCTTTCCAAGCCCTAGTAGTAAAGCCTAAAATTTCGACTTTTACACCGCATCTTTCCAGTGTCCTTGCAAGAATATCAGCACTCATAGCCGCAACAGTTATTGGTCTACCACGCATAGACCCTGAATTATCCAGCAGTAGCGTTACTACAGTATCTCGGAACGTCGTTTCTTTTTCGATTTTGTACGACAAAGGATAAGTTGGGTTGGCAACTATGCGTGCCAAGCGTGCCGTATCCAACAAGCCTTCATCTAGGTCGAACTGCCAGGATCGTGTTTGTTTAGCTAACAAGCGACGCTGCAAACGATTAGCAAGTCGGGTGATAATCCCCTGGAGGCTGGTTAATTGCTGATCAAGATGCATTCGCAAGCGACTTAATTCATCGGGCGCACACAACTCACTTGCATCAACGACTTCGTCGAATTCAGCATCAAAGGCTTTATATCCGTTTCTCATGTTAGAACCATCAAATGGAGGGCGCCAGGGGTCGCCTTTTGTATCCGCTTCTTCTCCCTCGACAAGTTCACCATCATCAGCAATTTCAGCTTCCAGTTCATCCGAATCAACTATATCAATGTCGGAATCCGAAGCGCTGTCGGTGCTTAAAGTATCAACTGTTGTATCTGAATCTTCTCCCTCCCCTTCTCCTTCTCCGTCAATATCGTCCTCCTCACCCTCTGAGTCCGTTCCATCTGAATCTAGGTCAGATTCATTCTGATCTTCATCCGCAAGTTCTAGATGAGCAATTAGTCGCCGGACTAACTTGGAATAATCTCCTTGTTTTTCAACTAAATCCGCCAATTGTTCAAAATCGTTTCCAATTTTATCCTCCAACCAAGGTCTCCAGAGCTCTAGGAGCCCTGTGCCAGATGGAGGTGGCTTAGCGCCGGTAATATGTTGTCTAACAAGCATCCGTACAGCCTCCGCAAGAGGCGCTTGCTCACGGTCGTTAACGCTATCAAAACCTTTTTTCTTATATTGGGCTTCATGCATTGCCTCTAGATTGCGAGCTATCCCTGGCATACGGCGAGCTCCAATAGCTTCACATCTGACTTGTTCCACTGCATCATATATGTCCCGGGCCAGCTTTCCTGGTGGGCAACGCGATGAATGTAAGGCTACATTGTGATGTCGTAGGCGAAGTGCAAGTGAATCTCCAGCACCCCGAATCTGTGCTAGCTCGTCTAAAGTGGGTTCTCGCGGAGGAAGAGGTAACTGCACGTTCTCTCCTTCGACCGATGCAGCGTTCGCGCTAAAGGATACATTGAGCTCGGCTGATTTAGCGATTGTCCTTACAACGCCGCCAACCGCCCTTTTAAATTCATCAACTTGATCAGTCGGCGAATTACTCATTAACCTAATTACCCTAGCGCCAATACAGCAGCCGACTCTGGCAGCTCTTCCCCCATACAACGCTGATAATATTCCGCTATCAATGGGCGCTCAAGTTCATCACACTTATTCAAAAACGTGGTCCTAAAACCAAAGGAAATATCATTAAAAATTTCTGCGTTCTCTGCCCAGGTAATGACAGTTCTTGGAGACATGACGGTTGAAATATCGCCATTTACAAAACCGGATCGTGTTAAGGCAGCAACATCCACCATAGCAGAAATTGTTTTTCGGCCCTGCTCAGTATCATACGAATTGACTTTAGCCTGAACTATTTCCACCTCTTTATCGTGGGCCAAATAATTGAGTGCCGCAACGATATTCCAACGATCCATTTGTCCTTGGTTTATCTGTTGTGTCCCGTGATACAAGCCGGATGTATCCCCAAGGCCAATCGTGTTAGCTGTGGCAAAAAGTCGGAACGCCGGATGAGGATGTATGATACGATTTTGATCGAGTAATGTCATTTTACCATCAACTTCTAGAATACGCTGTATTACAAACATGACATCAGGTCTACCGGCGTCATATTCATCGAAGACTAATGCTGTCGGAGACTGAAGTGCCCATGGCAACATCCCTTCCCGAAATTCTGTAATCTGCTTGCCATCACGAACAACTATTGCATCCTTACCTATCAAGTCGATACGACTGATATGACTATCCAAATTAATTCGAATACACGGCCAGTTTAAACGAGCCGCTACTTGCTCTATATGCGTCGATTTCCCGGTGCCATGATACCCCTGAATTAAAACACGACGGTTGTGGGCAAATCCCGCAAGTATAGCTAGCGATGTTTCGGGATCAAATTTGTAGGAGGTGTCAACAGCAGGTACATAGTCATCTGACTCAGAGAAAGCCGGCACTTCCATATCGGTATCAATACCAAACGTCTGCCGCACGGATACAGTGATATCTGGTCGCCGTATCGTTGCCCCATTTGTGGCATTAGCAGAATTAGTTTCCATCATGGATTAGTGTCCTATTACTCATTACTTGTTTTTGAAAAGATGCTCAGGGTTAGGTGTCTTGGATTAAGAAATCATACGCCTTTTGTATGGCAACAAATTTTTTTTCTGCATTTTTACTTCCACCATTTGCGTCTGGGTGATGTTTCTTAGCCAAACTTTTATAACGTGATTTGATTGCTTCAAGTGGCGCGAACCTATCTAACCCCAAATGTGCAAGGGCCGCATCTCGCGGAGTATGAGGGCGGCTTATTTCCTGTTTTCCAAGAAGCGAGAATGGATCAACGATTTGCTGCACATTAGGGCCCGCGCCCATCGGCCAACTTGGTCTATCCCAAACCGTATCTCGCTTCCTTATTTCTTCAATCTGTTCCTCATTCAAACCAGCAAAAAAGTTCCACGATTGGTTATAGGTCCGGACATGCTCCAAACAAAACCATCGGAATTGTCTAAGGGCAGTCCGCGATTTTGGGGCCCGAAACTCTCCATCCGATTCGCAACCCGGCCATTCACAAACTTGGTGTGGATGTTCCAAGGTTGGCCTCCCTGGGAGTGCCATATGCCGTTTGAGGTGTCCATAGGCCATACAATTAATATGCGCGAGTTACGGAATACTAGCAAGCGCA
The DNA here is from genome assembly GCA_964515905.1 of uncultured Rhodospirillaceae bacterium. Classification (GTDB taxonomy): domain Bacteria; phylum Pseudomonadota; class Alphaproteobacteria; order UBA7887; family UBA7887. The sequence continues at coordinate 35,093 of CAZEWK010000097.1, forward strand.
GGAACATAATTTCGCGTCAACAGTGTTACAACAAGACATTGAAAAAAATCCTGTGATAACTAGTCTGTTTTCATGAAATCCATGATGTCGAGAGCGGCAACCCTAGAACGGAAACTAACCGAATCGTTGCATGCCCAATCCGTTTATGTAATTGACGAATCTCATCTTCATGCAGGGCACAGCGGGGCCCCAGATGGGGGTGAATCCCATTTCCGTATAACCATTGTATCTAAACTATTCTCCGGAATCGATAAAGTTAGCCGTCACCGCATGGTTTATACAATACTTTCCAACGAGCTCTCAGAAGAAGTACATGCGATATCGCTGAAGTTACTGACACCGGATGAGGCTAGCAAAGGCAAACCCCAAAAGATCTGAGGCCAAAGCCTATTGAAACCAAAATGAAAAAGAGGGATTGCTTTGCCATACTTACCAACTCTGCTAAGCTAACCCTCATCAAGAGGGACATCGAAATGATTAGATATGAAAATCTTGCAGCTCCGTTCGGCAAGGGCGTTTATGGAATAGATTTGTCAGTTGGAATAACTGAAGAAACACTGAATGAGTTAACTCAGGCTCTGTACAAGCACCGTTTGCTCGTGCTTAAAGAGCAAACCTGTGATAAAGACTCGTACCTGAAATTTGGTCGACTTTGGGGCACTCCAATACAACACGTGGTAGACACAATACGGATGCCGGGCTACCCCGACTTGATATCAATTGGCAATTTGCAGGGAAAGGACGAAGAGAGCAGAAATAGTGCTGCTTTCTGGCACACAGACCAGGCCTACGATGCAGACGTCGCGACTGCAACAATGCTTTATGCTCAAAAAGTACCGGATAAAGGTGGAGAAACACGTATTGCAGATATGAAAGCTGCATATGATGATCTAAATTCTGCCTTCAAAAAACGGATCGATAATTTAACGACTGTACATTTGTATGGGGCTACTGCAGGACGCGATGGAGAAAGAAAAACTCGGGCCCTGACTGAGGCTCAGGCGGCTCGGGTGCCTCCTGTCCGACACGCTCTTGTCCGAACTCACAACATTACTGGAAAACCCGCACTTTATGCCGTAGCAGGGACAGCTATCGCTATTGATGGAATGTCAGGTGAAGATTCAACAACTTTGTTAGCCGAGCTTAAAGCGCACTGTCTACAAGATAAATATTTGTACGCACATAAATATGAAGTTGGCGACATCGCGATTTGGGATACACAGATGACCATGCATTGCGCAACGCCTATTGGTGCCCCAACAACCAAGGAGTCCGAACGTTTGCTTTGGCGGATAAGTGTTCGTGGAAATCCACCCATATACCAAAGAGAGAGAGACATACCCACCTAACACCCTAAAATACAATTGAAAGTATTGCATAGTACAGATAACTGTACTTTTAAATTTTAGCCGGTTACGTAGGCCGGCGGGCAACCCGAATTTTTGTTATCCTATTGCCGTCCCGCCCCATAATTTCGAACTGGAATTCATAGAAAAGGAAAACTTGCCCCTCATAAGGTATACGTTTCGCCTCATGAATCACGAGACCAGCGATAGTAGAGGCATCTTCATCAGGCAGCTTCCATTCTAGTGCTCGGTTAAGGGCGCGAACAGTAACTGCACCATCAAGTATATAAGACCCATCTGGCTCTGGACTCAGTTGAGTCACAAATTGATCCGACTCATCGCTGTCAGCATGGTCCTCATCAACAATATCTCCAACGATTTCCTCAAGGATGTCATCTAACGTGACTAGCCCTTTTAGATCCCCATACTCATCGACCACTAGAGCAAAATGAGAGCGTTGTTTTCGAAAAGACGATAGCTGATCCGCAAGGCTCGTTGTCTCAGGAACAAACCAAGGTTCCGTGGTTAAGCGAAGAACATCCAGGCCTGCCAGTTCACTTCCATAAGCATTTACTTCTCTCAAAAGGCTTTTTGCATGTAGCGTTCCGATTACGTTATCAGGGGTTCCTCTCCAAACGGGGAACCGAGTGTGCCTACTCTCTAGAACCTGTCGCACAATTTCCCTTGCAGGTTGTTCAATATCTAAAGCTACCATATCTCGACGATGCACCATAACTTCACCTACCTCTAGATCGGCCAGGTCTAGCACACTTCTCAACATGTCCCGATAGTGTTTCCGCATACTCCCTTCTCTTACGTGGTAGTCCAGCATCCCCCTTATCTCGTCAAATGCCGACTGGGTCCAGGCACTATCTCCCCCCGCTCCAAACAAACGAAGTAAGCCGAGCACCAGCAACTGTATACACTGTGTTATAGGGGCAAGGGCTGACACCATTGGTCGCAAAATAGGTGCGACAACTAGTGCCATCCGGTCCGCTTGACGGATAGCGTAGGTTTTCGGCATTACTTCGGCGAAAATCACCACTAAAATAGTCATTACAACTGTTGCATAAGCTATGCCCGCCTTGCCCACGTATCTGATCATAAGGCTTGCTGCCAATGCCGATGCGAGAATATTAACCGCGTTGTTGCCAAGCAAAATCGCGCCAATTAGTCTTTCACGCCGGGAAATTAAACGGGCGGCCAAATTCGCGCGCTTGTCACCAGCTACTTCCAATTGGTGGATTCGGGACCGCCTAGCCGCAGTGAGCGCGGTCTCAGAACCTGACAGAAACGCAGATACCAACAACAACACTAAAATAGAAACTATAGTTAGAAAAACGTCCATTATCTTAAATCGACGGTCGGTCTATCCCAATATGTTAACAGTACATTGACACACTTGTTAGATCTATCAAAACAAACAAGTATGCAGACTAACGAATACGTTTGGTCATTGCTCTTCGCTACCCGTCGACGTATGCCTCCATCAATTGCAAAAGATCCGATTTTGTAACCTGGTTATTTACAAAGGCATTTCCTATAGCATCAGCAAGGATTAACACCTGTCGTCCATCCCGTATTTTTTTATCCTGAGCCATATGCAAAAGAAGTCGTTCCGCGCTCCAACTGTGTCCGCTGAGGTTTGGAAGTTTAGTGGGAAGACCCACGGCCTCAAAATGTGCTCGAACCTGATGAAATTCGGTCTCTGAGCAATAACCAAGCCGGCATGAGAGATCAAAAGCAAAAACCATGCCAATTGCAACTGCCTCCCCATGTAGCATTCGAGCGTCGAACCCGAGATCAGCCTCGAAAGCATGACCAAAGGTATGACCCAAGTTAAGTAACAGCCTACGACCGCTCTCCCGTTCATCTTCGCCAACGATTTTTGCCTTTATTTCACAGCATTTGGTCACTGCTCGCCGCAAGGCCAGTGCGTCGCCATCGATTAGATTCTGCGCGTTGTCCTCCAACCAACGAAAAAAATCTGCGTCACTGAGTAAACTATACTTTACGACCTCGGCGTAGCCCGCCAAAAACTCCCGCCGGGGCAAAGTACCAAGCACCTCGGTATCAGCAATAACAAGTGTAGGCTGGTGGAAAGTCCCAACAAGGTTTTTCCCGTGCTGAGTATTTATACCTGTTTTCCCACCTACTGAGCTGTCCACTTGCGACAATAAAGTAGTTGGCATTTGCACACAGTCGACGCCCCTAAGAATAATGCTGGCAGCAAACCCGGCAAGATCGCCCACAACGCCTCCACCAAGAGCTATAACTATCGAATCTCTAGCTATACCTGCCTTCAACATTTCTTTAATCAGCCACTCTAAGTGAATGAAGTCTTTACTTGCTTCTCCAGCCGGCAACACAATTGATTCACATGACATATCTGCCGCATCCAGAGATCGCTGTAATGGCTCAAGATATAAGCCCGCTATGCAATCATCGGTTACAACCAGTACTTGTCGACGCCCCAGTTTCTCTCTCAAAATCTCTGCCGCAGACTGAAGAATTGAGTTCCCAATTAATATCTCATAGCTGGTTGAACCAAGATGTACCGGGACTATAGAATAGTCGGTCAAGTTAGAGCCTCCTTCCCCGGAACAGCTCGGATCACAGATAACCCACTTAGAGGGCGATAGTCCGTTATCCGGTCAATTATCTGTTCCACCACCTTTTCGTGAGTTCCTTCGACACTGTCAACCACCAAGTCAGCCAACGCATATACTGGATATCTTGAACGAATCAACTCAGCTAGTATATCCCGAGGATCCCCCTTCTTTAAAAGTGGTCTGTTCTCACGTCGCAGAACTCTCGGATGCAAAACATCGAGCTCGGCTCTTAGCCATATTGAGAGGGCATTTTTTCGAATCAAATGGCGAGTTGCAGGATCAATAAAAGCTCCGCCGCCAGCAGCCATCACGTGTAAGGGACATTCCAATAACTCCCCAATGACAGAATGTTCAAACTTACGAAATACTTCTTCTCCTCGATATTCAAAAATATCGGAAATAGTCGCTCCATACCTTAATTCAATCTCTGTATCTGCATCAATAAATCGTAAGCCCAAACGGGTTGCCAAGCGCCGGCCAATGGCACTTTTGCCTGCCCCCATCAGGCCCACCAAAACAATAGTTTTGTCTAATTTTATCTCCTTATTACGCACAGTAGAAATCAGTCCCAAATATTTTCTCATACAAACCAACACAAGCCGTTGTATCGGTGCCGTTGAGCCGATAAATTGCCAATCAATAGGCACTAACCATATCATAAAGGCAAGCAAATGTGGTTTTTTACGATTACCCCGAAAGGGAGCAAGATTCACAAATGAGGGTATTGTACCGTTTGATCAGTATCACATTATTGTTTTGCCTTGCCGCAGGTGCAGTATTCCTGTTCACGTGGGATATACCGCCACCGTCCGCACCAATTGAAAAAGTGATACCGAATGACCGTTTCCCGAACTAAATTATATTTTATATTTTTATTTATAGGTTTTTGCACATTTCCCAGCTTCAGCGCTTTACCACAAGAAGCTGTCTCTCCAACTATACCAAATCCGACAATCAGCACTCAGCTAGAAAATAACACCAATTCTCAGGCTAGTGAAACAGATACAAGTATTTTGATAGACACACTTCAGGCTATAGATCCGGAGTCCATTGGCTTGCTTTCTGAGGCCAACGGAGGTTTTAGTTCGGATCTTTGGCTCCGAAGCAACAGAACACAAGTCGAGTCACTTCTACTACAATTGCCAACGGGAGTCCGTTCTCGCGCAGCCCATCAGCTTCTCAAAACACTTATCTTATCTTCTGGACCTCCTCCCGAAAAAAAAAGTGATTCGGTCGATTTTCTGGAGCTTCGGCTAGAAACATTAATCAACCTGGGTGAATTCGAATCTTTCCTCGAACTTTTTGGAAAAATTCCTGATAGTGCGATAACAGAAAATATAAGGAAATTGAAGTCTAATCTTTTGTTGTTGATGGGTGATATTGAATCTGCTTGTACATTAGTAAATAACCAAGTTCGAGAGGGGGAAAGCCCCTATTGGCAAAAAGCGTTATTCATATGCCAACTGATGAAAGGTGAGGATGCTCGCGCCGCTTTGACACTAGGACTTTTAAGGGAGCAAAATAAAGGCGTCAGTATAGACTTTATAGAACTCGGAGGCCTTTCGTTAGGTGAAATACCGACCCTATCAACCCCTCCTATACCCAACCCACTTAATTTTGCTTTATTGCTAGGAACAGAGGAACGAATTCCTGACCACTGGCTAGTTAGTGGAGGCCCATCAATACAAAGAGCAATAGCTGAATCGGCCACAATTCCTCTTACGACGCGGTAGATCGCCGGAGAAAATGCAGCAGAAATGGGCGTATTTAGTGCTGATGACGTGGGTTATCTTTATCGTTTAATGCAATTCAACGACGAAGAGCTAGACAACGCAATTTCGGAAGCAAAACGAGTTGGCGGCCCCATCGGACGTGCGTTATTGTATCAGGCTAGCAGGAGGCCACAAAGCATCGAGAAACGAGCCAGCTTGTTGGTCGCATCATGGCGCAATAGCCTCGTTACTGGTCATGGTCTGCTCACAGCGCACGTTAACAAAAAAGCTCTTCTTTCTCTCCCGGTTAACGATCAAATAGCTAACTTTGCCCCACAAGTTGCAAGGGCACTGCTGGCCACTGACAACGGAGACATCTTCGGGCTTTGGCTCAAGTTTTTAAACAAAAAAGCAACGACAGATGACCAACTCCAACAGGCTCTTGATTCTATAATGCCGATCGTCGTTGTAGCTAATACGACTGACAAAACACTCTGGAAGCCCGAACTAGCAAAGAAATGGTGGGACTCGATCGAGGACATTAAAATATCTGATACGGTGGATTATGCCAAAAACTCGGAAAGGGCCAGCCGCCTTTTTGCTGTTCTTGAGGCTCTGGGATACAACATAGGACCAGATGGCTGGAATCTTCTGCTGAGTGGCCCGAAGGTCATCACTGCTAAAGTACCGAATACAGGCGTGCGTTATGGCCTGCATCGAACCGCACAAGCAGAACAGGTGGGCGAGACCATATTATTTTCTTTGTTAGCGCTTGGAGAAGGTGGACCGGCAGAGGCTGGGCCTGTCGCTTTAAGCCTGGTTATTCGCTGCCTTCGTCATGTTGGAGTAATACAAAACGCTCAAGCAATCGCGTTAGAAGCCGTAATAGTAAGTAAATTTCAATGACACAAAATGAAGTCGAGTCGGTTAACTCATTTTTGGAAATGATGATCTCCGAGAGAGGCGCCAGTCCGAACACAATTGCAGCTTATCAAAAAGACCTCTCCGCATTTACAACACATCTTAGAAAGTTGGGCCGTTCCTTAAATGATACTACAACTCAACAAGTCCGGAATTATTTACGGACTTTGCATAAAGCCGGTCGCAGTTCAAATACCCAAGCACGACACCTTTCTGCACTTAGACAGTATTTTCGTTTCTTGCAGACTGAAGAACTTCGAAAGGACCACCCATGCGCAACAATAGAACCTCCTCGTCGCACACGTTCTTTACCAAAGATATTGAGTGAGGCAGAAATAGACCAACTGATCAAAGAAGCTAGAAACTTTCCGGGGCCGGAGGGCGTCCGCTTATTGACAATAGTAGAAATTCTTTATGCTACCGGTTTACGCATTTCCGAACTTGTCACCCTTCCCTTGAGCGCCTTAAATCATAACTCCCTTTGTATCATGGTGAAGGGGAAAGGCGGTAGGGAGAGGATGGTTCCTATCGGCGAGCCCGCAGCCTTGGCACTGGAAAATTATCTGGAAATCCGCGCTTATTTTGACAGATCAGAACCACAATCAAGGTGGCTCTTCCCTTCACGGGGGGCTAGCGGCCAGTTGACTCGGCGTCGAGTGGGCCAATTGCTAAAAGAACTTGCTCGACGCTCTGGAGTTGACGTTCAAAAAGTCTCCCCTCACATATTGAGGCATGCCTTTGCGAGCCACCTATTGGATAATGGGGCCGATCTGCGAAGCGTCCAATCCATGTTAGGACATGCTGACATTTCGAGCACACAAATTTATACTCATGTTTTACAAAGTCGTCTGCAACAGCTGATCCAAGATCACCACCCTTTACACAAGGACAAATTATTAGGAAATTAAGATATGCACAGTTTTTTTGGTGCACAGCAAAGAGATAAATGGTAGAATATCGGCTATGAATACGTTTCTTGATTTTGAGAAACCTATCGCTGAGCTTGAAGGAAAGATCAAGGAACTGCACCATTTAAGCAGCTCTGATCATCTCAACATTGTTGACGAGGTTTCACGTCTGCAGGATAAGGCCGAGCGTCTTTTGAAGCAGACTTATGCGGAACTTACTCCCTGGCAAAAAACCCAGGTCGCACGTCACCCGGAACGCCCTCATACAAGCGATTACATCGAATCACTTATCGATAATTTTAATCCTCTAGCGGGTGACAGGTGTTTTGGCGAAGATAAAGCTATTTTAGGCGGGATTGGCCGTTTCCGGGGTTTTTCAGTGGTCGTTATCGGCCACGAGAAGGGTGCCAACACTCAAGATCGGGTCGAACACAATTTTGGCATGGCTCGTCCCGAAGGTTATCGCAAAGCTGTGCGTTTAATAAAGCTCGCTGACCACTTTGGACTTCCGGTAATCACTTTTATTGACACACCAGGCGCTTACCCCGGTGTTGGCGCAGAAGAGCGTGGCCAAGCTGAAGCGATAGCACGCTCCACAGAAGCTTGCCTTAGTCTAAGGGCACCACTTATCAGCGTAATTATAGGAGAAGGAGGGTCAGGGGGGGCTATAGCCCTTGCAACCGCAAACCAAGTAATCATGCTAGAAAATTCTATCTACTCAGTAATTTCACCCGAAGGTTGCGCGTCAATATTATGGAGGAGTGCAGAGAGAGCCGTGGACGCGGCAGAAGCGCTCCGCCTTACCGCACAGGATCTGCACAAACTAAAGCTTATCGATGAGATAGTAGGAGAACCGATTGGTGGCGCACACCGGGCACCCAAACAAGTAATAGATGGGATCGGAGAAAAACTCCACTCGAGTATTTTAGCATTAATTAAGGTTCCTAAAGGGGAACTCCGGTCCCAACGAAAACAGAAATTTTTGAGAATTGGAGAGCCTGCAACAGATTAAAAGACGTGACTAAAGCGTTAGTAGGCGGGTCGTATCAAAAAAAACTTCACATGGTTACGTGTTGGCCTGGTTAGAATCTGAGAAGTAGTCCTTATGACTAGATCAGACGAACATACTCATAATCAAAAGGATGGCCATTAATACCTCGCGGCGGTGGTGCAATCCAACCAGAAATTTTCCCTTGCGCCGTAACGGGCTGCATTAGGCTTGAAACAAAATCTTTATCGTCTCCAGTGGGAAGCCAAGCATCCATGCAACTTGCCCAGTGGTCAGCTGCCACAGGCACACCGTCCGGGGCCATATGAAACTCTGCGAAGTTGCCTATCTGCCGATTGAACCCGACATGAGGCAAGGAAAGTCGCCGTCCAATATTGTACTCTTGGAGCACTCTATTCCATCGCAACAAACCCCGCGAGCAATCTTTCACGAAGTCTTGCCGCAGCCGCTCGTTCAAGGCACTTATAGCTGGAACTTTTATACTAGTTGGAGCCTCGGTGCCCCACTCGGGGATAATCTGAGAGGAATCATGTAGCTGGTGGTCATCATTGATCTTTGACTCATTGTAGCGCCCCTTGAGTCCAGAACTATAGTACGCAGCAGCATTTGAGGATTTTTCACTTCCAAAAAGATCTAACGATACGGAATAATGGAAGTTTATGTAACGCTGAATAGTATCCAGGTCGATACCTCCAAACGGCCTAACGTCATCAGTATCATGCTTGACCATCAGTTCCGCTGTGCGCTCGATCACTCTCTTGACACCACTCTCACCGACAAACATATGGTGGGCCTCTTCCGTAAGCATAAATCGACAGGTCCTTGCTAATGGATCGAATGCGGACTCTGCCAGAGAAGCCAGCTGATACTTGCCATCCCGATCCGTAAAATACGTGAACATGAAAAACGCGAGCCAATCAGCCGTTGGTTCATTGAACGCACCCAGTATACGGGGTCGATCCGGATGGCCAGAGTGTCTCTCCAACATCATATCGGCTTCTTCCCGACCATCACGCCCAAAGTAAGCATGAAGCAGGTATACCATAGCCCACAAATGGCGGCCTTCCTCAACGTTGACCTGAAACAGGTTTCTCAAATCATAAAGAGATGGCGCAGACCTCCCGAGCAATCTTTGCTGTTCTACCGACGCTGGCTCTGTATCTCCTTGAGTGACAATAAGCCGGCGCAAATTAGCCCGATGTTCCCCGGGCACTTGGTTCCACACGGGCATACCCTTATCCTGCCCGAATCCGATCTTGCGTTCCGGGTCTTGTTCGCTCAAGAAAATACCCCAGCGGTATCTCGGCATTTGCACATAATCAAAATGTGCCCAGCCTCCGGGCTCAATACTTATCGCCGTACGCAAATACACTTCAGACTGCTGAAACCCTTCTGGTCCCATTTCATCCCACCAGTCCAAGAAATGCGGTTGCCAAGTTTCCAAGGCCCTAAGCAAACGTCTGTCATCACCAAGCGAAACATTATTTGGAATCTGATCACTATAATCAATATGCATCAGCCACCTAAACCCTAATTTTGTCGAATTCCGCTCTCTGGCCTGTTCCATAAGTTTGCAATGCACCATCGGGTCCATTGGCATTTGGTCGTTCGAAGATCCAGTTTTGCCAAGCTGACAAACGTCCAAAGATTTTCGTTTCAAGCGTCTCAGGACCTGTAAAACGGAGATTAGCCTCCAAACCGATCAGGGCATCTCCGGAAAAACTTGACCTTTCCTCCAAAGCTAGACGGATTGCTTCTTCCCAGTCAATTTCGTCGGGGGTTTCAGTTGTAAGTCCCAATTCTCTTGCGGAAGAAGTGGAGAGTCGTTCACCCAGAATCCGGTAAAGATCTAAAATTCTTTGTTCGTCGTCCAAAAAACGTGTTTGCAAGCGGCTTAGGCCGTTAGCCATTGGTAGTTTACCAAAATTCATCTCTGTTAGGAAAATCGAGGCCGTGGTTTTCTCATCTAACATATAAATCCGGTCGCACGCCAACGCTAATTCAAATAAAGTCCCAGAAAATGCATCTCCATCATTAATCAAAGCGATTAAGCTCCGAGAGGTCACCTCTAGACGTTTCAAAATACGAGTCCAATAAAGTCTTACTTCCCGCAAAAACCAATAATGTCCAAGAGAAATACTAGTTTCATCGTATTCGCAAATTAAAGGGCCCAAGCCGTTTGCCCGAAAAACCCAGTTATTTATTTCTGGACGATTGGTCCTCAGGTGAAGGATCACATCATCTAGGGCGCGGGCCAAAGCCAGTGGCCAGAATTTGGTTCCTAAGGCCCGTATATCTTCGGCTGAATTAGGACAGGACTCGCTAGGACCAAAGATAGTGAAGTTGGCGCAAGAGGTATTAGAATCTATATCCACCTTTAAAAACGGATATTCAAGTTTTGCTCTGGCAATTGTTCTCTCCAATGGAGGCAAACGAATTCCCGGGCTCTTGGCGATCTCAGCTCTTAGATTATTTATTGCAAGAGCTCTCTTGAGGGCCGTTTCGTTAAGAGTAGATGCTGATACAAGTTCGTCCACCAGAGACCATTCTAAAGCACGCTTACCTCTCAGCCCCTCGCTGGTCGTACAAAATAAATCGGCACGATCACGTCGCACACGCCTCTTATCAACGAGACGAGTTAAACCGCCCGTTCCAGGAAGAACACCCAGCAAGGGAACCTCTGGAAGAGAAACAGATGAGGTCCCATCATCAACTAACATGATATAATCACACGCTAAGGCCAGCTCATATCCTCCACCAGAGGCTGTACCGTTTATTACTGCAATATATTTTTGTCCCGATTCGCTACTTGCCTGTTCTATTGCACAGCGTGTTTCATTCGTAAATTTACAAAAATTCACTTTTTCGCCGTGGGTTGCCCCTTTAAGCATGCCAATATTAGCACCAGCACAAAATATTTTTTCTTTCATCGAGGTTATCAATACGGCTCCAACCTCAGGATACTCAAAGCGTATTCGCTGGACCGCATCGTATAACTCTATATCAACACCAAGGTCGTACGAATTAAGCTTTAGTTCGTAATCCTGCTTCACACCCTTACGTTCATCCACGTCCATTGACAGGATTGCAATTGGCGGCTCAACTTTCAGTTGCCAATGCTGGTAGCGCTCAGGAGTGGTCTGAAAATCTATTTGTAGTGGGCGTCCTACCCCATGTCCGGTTAGACGATTGTTACTATTAGCCATTGGCCTCTCTATTGGTGAAGACTAGAGTCTTGATTTGCATACCATACTTAAAAGGTTAGGACCCAGGTAACATAAGATCGAGTGCTGTAATATGCAGTTTCCAACAACTAAAAGGAAGCCACAAACATGGATTATTATGACGAATTGGAAACCCGTCACCCAGACGTACGACATAAAGCACTATTTGATGCGCTGCCAAATCACATCCATCACGCAAGAAGAAATGCACCTCACTGGGGAAGCACCTTATCCGCAATTAAATCTGAATTGGTACGCACGCCTGAGGCCTTGGCACAGTTGCCAATCACTAGAAAATCCGAATTAAATGATATTCAACAAGAACGTCCACCCCTTGGGGGGCTTACCACTGCCATACCCACCAGTCTCAGTTGGATATTTTGTTCACCTGGACCTATCTATGAACCTGGTCAGAAGGATCAAGATTTCTGGCGTATGGGAAGGGCACTTTTTGCTGCAGGTTTCCGCAAGGGCGACATCGTATACAACACTTTCTCGTACCATTTAACTCCGGCCGGACACATGATGGAAGCAGGCGCTCACGCTTGTGGTTGCGCGGTAGTGCCAGGCGGCATAGGCAATACAGAGCAGCAACTCCAGGCAATAAGCCACATAAAGCCAGTTGGATACATCGGGACACCATCTTTCTTAAAAATTCTGCTCGATAAGGCTGGAGAGCTGTCTATAGACGTTTCTTTTATTACTAAAGCAGCTGTGGGCGGCGAAGCGCTTCCGCCAAGCCTTCGTCAACGTTTTAAGTCATTGGGCATCAATGTTCTCCAGAGCTACGGGACCGCAGATCTGGGACTGGTTGCTTATGAATCTGCAGCTTTAGAGGGTATGATTATCGACGAAGATGTAATCCTCGAGATAGTCCGACCTGGGACTGGCACTCCCATACCAGACGGAGAAGTTGGAGAGGTAGTTGTTACTTCATTTAACGCTGTTTATCCATTGATACGTTTTGCAACGGGCGACTTATCCGCAATCTTACCGGGACAAAGCCCCTGCGGTCGCACAAATAAACGAATAAAAGGTTGGATGGGGCGCGCGGATCAAACAACAAAGGTAAAAGGAATGTTTGTCCACCCGAAGCAAATTGCAGAGATCACAGCGCATCATCCTGAAATAACGCTTGCTCGTTTGGTCGTAGACAACATAGACCATGTGGACACAATGACTCTGAACTGTGAAGTAAGTCACGCCAACGAAGGGTTAAAGGAAGCCATCGCCAGCACCTTGCGAACTATCTGCAAACTCAAAGGCACCGTTGTATTTTGTCAACCTGGCACTTTAGCAAATGATGGAAAAGTCATCGACGATATTAGGACTTATAAATAATTCCTAAAATACACAATATTACTTGGTGCAAATTACCTTTTCTTTTGGGCACGAATGGCTTTAGCGTATGATTCTTTTTCTTGGGCTTCTTCTGGGCGCCCCATATCCCGAAGTAATATCGCATAATTCTCATAGCCCCGGGCCACCTCTGAATGTTTCTCCCCAAACGAACTTCGCATCATAACCATTGCAGCTCCAAAAAGGTTCTCTGAATCTGCATACTTACCTTGAACATGTAGTAGCCGGGCACGATTGTGATAAGCTCGGGCACGATATTTTGTAGCTATTCTGCTCATCGAATTGAACGCGTGAGGGTTGTCGGCAAGCACTGACTGCATAACCTCCAATGCTCGGCTATAGTGCTTTTCTGCATCGGTCAAATTGTCCTGCTCCTCAAACAACCGACCTAAACTATTGTGGCTAGCAGCTACATCCGCATGAATTGCTCCTAATGTCGCTACACGAATTTTTAGGGCTCTCTCATACAACGATTGTGCGTCAGTAAATCGCGATTGCAACTGATATAATTTGCCAAGATTAAAATGAAATGCTGCCGTGGTTGGATGCTTATTTCCAAACTCCTCCTCGCTCAATTGAATAGCTATCTCCGCATAGGGAACCGCTTCAGCATATTGGTGAAGTTTAAACATTGCTTTCACCTTATTTTGAACCTCTCGTAATTCCTCCGACGATTGAGAAAGCACCGGTTCTTGGCTGCCAAGGCCTATCGCAAGAACTAAAAACCCCAGAATCCCTCTGAACATTAAGTCGCACTCCACTGGACTAATAACGTCTTTTGACGTTAATGTTTAACCACCGATCAAACAAGGGTTTGCTATGTATTGAGGGTGTGTCGGGACCGAATGTCCCTTTATCGGCGTATGCGGAAAAACTTTTTTAGTAAGAGCCCCGCTTCCTGTTCGCAGATTCCACCGTAAACTTCTGGCTTATGATTACAAGAAGGAAGAGAATATATTCTGGCGCCATTTTCGACCCCACCCCCCTTTAAATCGGCAGCCCCAAAATATAGCCTTCGAATACGAGCCAAAGAAATCGCTTGTGCACACATAGGGCAGGGCTCCAAACTGACGTATAGATCGAACCCAGTGAGACGAGGAGTCTGGAAAACTTGAGTTGCATGGCGTAAAACCAGGATCTCGGCATGCGCTGTCGGGTCCGTATGTTCCTCCACTCGGTTACTGTTTGCCGCTACCACTGCGCCGCCAGAATCAACAAGCACAGCGCCAACAGGGACTTCCCCTCGTAAAAGACCGGCCCGAGCCTGATCTAAGGCCTGTTCCATAAAACTTTTATAGAGCACTGCAGCAAATTCCTATTATCATGGTACGAAGACCATAGTTCCACTGTTGCACCTGTCCACCCTTAATATTATCCTAGTCATATGTCGCCTCCATCGCACCAACCAGTAATTGGCGTTACGCTGGATTACGAAACAGCCGGGGGTTATTCAAAATTTCCATGGTATGCAGTTCGTGAAAATTATATGGATGCAGTCACCTTTGCAGGCGGACTGCCGGTGGCGTTACCACATAGCGATCAAAACATCTCCCAATATATGGACATGATTGACGGATTGCTTGTGACCGGAGGCGCTTTCGACGTTGACCCGCAACTGTTTGGCGCTGCACGGACTAACACAGTAACAGTCACGAAGACCCAACGCACACGCTTTGAGCTATCTGCAGTCGGCATAGCATTGGAGCGCGATATTCCCCTTCTCGGAATTTGTGGCGGAGAACAGCTGATTAATGTCGCTTTGGGTGGTAGTCTTATACAAGATATCTCGCATGATGTTGCCGGCAGCCTTCAACACGAACAAGTAGCTCCCAGAAATGAGCCTGGGCATAGTGTCAATATTATCTCAAAAACGTTGCTTCACAGTATCGTCGGGCAAAGTACTATTGAAGTAAATAGTGCACACCACCAGGCGGTGGCAAATATCGGAACGTCTTGCGTTGTTAACGCCTTGGCTCCCGATGGTATTATTGAGGGCATTGAAGAATTGAATCATAGATTCTGTCTTGGGATTCAATGGCATCCAGAATTTCACATTTCATCTGGAGACAGAAAAATATTTGAGGCCTTCGTTAATGCCTGCAATCAATGACAAAGGATGGCTCAGAACGCGTCGCGAAACGGCTAGCAAGGGCCGGACTTTGTTCAAGACGTCAGGGGGAACTCTGGGTCCGAGAAGGTCGTGTTACAGTGGATGGGGAAATTTTAACAACACCAGCGGTGCTAGTTGGACCAAAGTCTTCGATAAAGGTCGATGGTAGAGAAATACCTAAACCGAACGAAACTCTTCTTTGGCGGTACAATAAACCGCGCGGCTTGCTCACCACACATCAGGATCCACGTGGTCGACCAACTGTATTTCAATCCCTACCCAAACATCTGCCCAGAGTTATATCCATTGGGCGTCTAGACATAAATTCTGAAGGGCTCTTACTGCTCACAAACGATGGTGGGCTAGCACGCCGACTAGAGCTCCCAAAAACAGGCTTATTAAGGCGATACCGTGCACGTGTTCACGGGATCCCGGACACCGAGAAATTAGAGTTATTAAAAAAAGGAATCATTGTTAATAAAATTTCCTATGCCCCAATATTTGCTAGTTTGGATCGTCAAGTGGGTCACAATGCCTGGTTAACCGTGGCCTTGAAGGAGGGGAAAAACCGAGAAGTAAGGAATGTCTTGAATCATCTTGGGCTCGACGTCAACCGCCTAATTCGCATTAGCTATGGGCCGTTCAATTTAGGACAACTAAAAAGCGGTGGGGTTGCTGCAGTATCTAAAAAACTAACCAAGCGGTACACTGAGGATTTATGAGAGTAATTTCTGGTATCTGGCGGAACCACAAAATTATAGCCCCGCAGGGAAACACTGTACGACCTACAGCAGATCGTGCACGACAGATGATTTTCAATGTGGTCGAGAACTCGGGCCTTTACTCCAAGTGGCCTATAGAAAAGGCGACTTTTCTCGACTTATTTGCAGGTACTGGGGCCGTAGGGATAGAGGCACTTTCGCGAGGTGCAGGCACAGCAATCTTTATAGACAACAGCAGAACATCAGTGGCAGCGGTGGACTCAAATGTTAAATCGATTGGAGCAGAAAAAAAATCAATCATAATTCAAGCAGACGCTCTAAACCCAGGACCACCACGAGCTACTTCTTCAATTGTATTTCTTGACCCACCCTACCAATACCACCTGTCGGGAAAGGCACTCACCTCTCTCTCCAAAACCAAATGGTTTGAAGCTGGAGCTCTCATTATAGTAGAAACTTCAAAAAACGATTTACTTAATTTACCGTCCGCCTTTGACCCAATTGAGCAGCGAAATTGTGGGAATGCAAGATTCTGGTTCTACGTTTTTCTTGGACTTAAATATTAGTAAGCCACTAACTACAATATACCCAAGATTACCGGCGTCCAAACAGACGTTCAATATCCGAGAGTTTTAGCTCTACATACGTTGGTCGACCATGATTGCATTGGCCGGATCTTGGGGTGGACTCCATTTGGCGCAAAAGCGTATTCATTTCTTCAATATTTAAACGTCGTCCCGCTCTGATGCTCCCATGGCATGCTATCGTGCTACATACCTCTTCTAGCCTTTCCTTAAGTGGAAGAGATGCCGAAAGTGATTCGATCGCTTCTACAAGATCGTGAACAAGGCCGATTGCATCCACCTGGCCAAGTAATGCAGGTGTTTCTCTGACCAATACCGCGCCCTCCCCAAAAGGCTCCAGCATTAAACCTAAATTAGCAAGTTCTGTCGAACGCTCACATAAACACTGTACACGCTCCGGTGCCATTTCCACGATTTCTGGGATTAAGAGTACTTGCCGGGCCACTCCATTCTCGGCCAGCGACTGCTTCATCTGTTCGTAAACCAACCGTTCATGGGCTGCATGTTGGTCCACAATAACCAACCCATCAGATGTTTGGGCAAACACATAAGTACCATGTACCTGGCCTCGTGCCGCACCAAGCGGGAACCCTACAGGGCTATCACTTTGTGTACTTACATCCTCAGCGCGGGCAAGCGGGGGCGCTTCGGGTGTTCCACTTTCACTATGTTTGGCTTGGGACCCCCATAACGTTTGACCACTATTCATCAATTTTGTTGCTGAATTCCGAAAAGTATCTTGTGGCTCTAGCCGCGCCGCGCCCAATGCCGCATGTGATACTGTTGTCGAAGCACGATGTCCGACCGCGTCAAGTGCATGACGTAGGGCACCAACTATCAGACCACGAACTACACCTGGTTCCCGAAACCGCACTTCCGCCTTAGTTGGGTGGACATTCACATCAACGGCCGAATGTGCCAACTCAATAAATAAAGCTGCCAAGGGATAACGATCACGAGCTAATAAATCGCGGTAAGCAGCTCTCAAGGCACCAATTAGTAGTCTATCTCTTACTGGTCGGCCATTAACGAAAATGAATTGGAGGCGAGCATTTCCACGATTTAAGGTGGGCAGACCCACAAAACCGCTCAAGCTTATATCATCACGTTGACCTGTAATAGGAATGGCGTTTTCTGCAAAGTCCTTACCCATTATATGGGAAAGCCGGAGTAGTCTGGTTTCAATTAAATTGCCCTGGCTCGCATCGTAGTGAAGCCGCTGTTTCGCATCACACGATAATGAAAAGGTGATATCCGGTCGGACCATGGCTAACTGCTTAACTACATCCACCACCGCGGTTGTTTCTGACCGCACAGTCTTCATGAATTTAAGTCTTGCAGGTGTGGAAAAAAACAGATCAGAAACCTCTACCACCGTACCAACCGAAAGAGCCCCTGGGACGAGTACTCCCTTAGCACCTGCCTCAACAGTCATTTGCCAGGCCTGATCAGATCCTTGTTTCCGGCTGGTTAAACGCAAACGGCTGACTGCACCGATAGATGGCAGAGCTTCTCCTCTGAAGCCAAGCCAATTTAGTTCGGTAAGATTATCGCCTGGCATTTTGGATGTCACATGCCGCTCCACAGACATAGGCAGCTCATCCTTATTCATACCTTCTCCATCATCGGTGACGGAAAGAAAGGTCTTTCCTCCATCCCGAACAGAGACCTGTATGCGCCTGGAACTGGCGTCTATCGCATTTTCTATTAACTCCTTAATTGCAGCAGAAGGTCGTTCAATCACTTCACCTGCAGCTATCATGTTTACGAGATGCTCTGGTAATTGACGTAGTTTGTACTTAGCGCTGCTCATTACAGATTTACCAAATATTGCAGGGCCATTTTTTTTCCTTGCTCAACAGCTGGTTGGCTGTATGCGTTAACACCATAAAGATCCGCAGCAACAATGGTTTCCAACATGAAATGCATGAACAGCGACCCTAATACCTCCTCTGTTACGCCGCTTAGATGAAATCGGCGAACCGGATGGCCTTCTTCTAACAAGGAGCATGCCGTAGCCTGATATTCGGCTGCGATCAAATCACCGACGGTATGCCCGTTTAGATCACGTAAAATTGCTTCATTTGAGGAACCCGCATCTATTTGCCTCCCCTTACCCAAGGTATCCGATGCAATAAGTGTAAACATCTTGTCTGCTGGACCATCCAGATAAAGCTGTAACTGACTATGCTGATCTACTGTGCCAATAGCGTCTATAGGCGTGATGCCAAGTCCGTTCTTTCCAAGTGATTCTGCTGCTAATTGCCTATACCAAAGTGCAAAACTCCTCAACCGGTCACTGTATGGCATCATTACGTTGGCGGTAATTCCACATCTCTTGTTCAAAGCTACTGTGACAGCAGCACCTCGGACCACTTCAGAATCTCTAGGATGCTTTGAACTGACAGTCGATTTAAGAACCGTCTGCGCCCCTTCCAAAATTGCCTCACAGTCGAGCCCAGCAATCATAGCCGGCAATTGCCCCACTATCGATAAAACAGAAAAACGACCCCCAACTCTTGGGTCGTGGTCAAGCACGTTCATGGACAAATCAATTGCATGGCTTCTTAACGGATTGTCACCGGGATCCGTTATAACAATAAAATGTTCACTCAACTGGACTTTCGTTGGCAAACTGGAAAGCGCCGATAAACAGGCCAGGAACTGAGCAATCGTAGATGCCGTTCGTCCTGACTTGCTCACCACAATAAATACTGTTTTGACCAACTCTAGATGCTCTAATAACTCATCAAGGCTAAATGGATCTATATTTTCAAAAAAATAAATTTTAGGGTGTGCATACCCGACCCCTAAATTGTTTTTTAAAGAAACGAGAGCCTTTCCACCAAGACTGGAGCCTCCTGCACCTAGTATCACTACATGATTAGCTTTAGACCGAACTTCGTCCGCCAATACTCGGATACTCTTTAAAAACGACTTAGGAGAAGAGTTGCGTAGCACTGGCAACTCTGATTTATCATATGCCTGCCGCAGCCTCTCAAATGCTACGACACTGTCGTCTAGTTCTTTATCAAACTGATTTTCAGACAACCTTCGCGATTCTTTTTCAGATGCCAGACAGCCGCTAATATCTTGCTCGTAAATCACCGAATACAACCCTTATATCCTGCCAAAACGTAAAACATCCTAAAACAAACAGGCTAAAAAAAACAAAGACCGCTAAGGTTGTTGTTTCCTTCTGATGGTTGGTGACTCCCCAAAAGTAACTGGGAGCCCCGCAGCAGCATTTCGGCGAAGTCTCTCTGCCTCCGCAATTGGATCCACTATCAGTGAGGTGCCATCATCATTTTTCCAAAACATTATTTCTTCTACGAACGCTTTGTCTTCAACAACTAGTTCTCCATTTTCTCTATCTATTTTTTGTCGAATGCGCGGATCACTATCAATTGCACCGGCACCAGATAAAAGTGCCTTTTCCCCGTTGGACCTAGCCTCACTAGTTGACCTCTCATCACCTAACAAAATTCGCTCTGCTTGACGGCGCAAATTATCATATTGCTGTCTTGCCTCTCCCGGAGTAGGCGGCCGTAATTCAAAATTCGGTGGTAGAGACAAGGGCGCACGCTGGACAACTAGATATTCATCCGGGCTATTTTTCCCCATCCCAAGTGTATCTCGCGCATCCTGAAGACTGCAGGCGGCGAACAAACACGATGCTAAGGCTATTAAACTGCCAGTGCCGAGATCTTTAAGTACTTTACCGCGGATCATTTGGCTTCAATTTACTGGTTACTCGTCTTCCCAGCAATGACGCCAAGAAAAATATACCAACTCCAATCATGATTGCACTATCAGCAACGTTAAACGCTGGCCAGTGCCAGGCCATTGCGTGAAAATCCAAAAAGTCTACGACACCACCGCGAATCACCCTGTCCACCACATTTCCGATCGCACCCCCTATAATCATACCGAGTGCAACACAAAGATTTTTCTCTTTCGCGCGGTAAAGCCAACAACTTAGTAAAATAATTACCGCTACAGTGAAAATAGTCAAAATCCATCTTGTGAGGGCATCTCCACTAGCAAAAATTCCAAAACTAATCCCGGTATTTAGGACAAAAACGATATTAAAAAAGGATGTAACGGTAATTATCTCATATACTCCCAAATTACTGACAACGATAACTTTGCTGCTTTGATCAAGAAGAAATACCAGACCCGCTATAAGAATACCTAACCGATACATGGTTTAAATATACAATTTCACTGAGCCACTGCCAAAACACATCGTTCACATAGATCCTGATTATTTGTGTCTACGCCGACGCTTGGCAAGTACTGCCAACAACGAACGCATCGGCTGCCTTCTGGCTCTATTACCACGGCACCTACACCTTTTACATCGCTAAGCATAAATGCCTCCGCAGGTGGATTTTTATGTAAAGAGGATACCTCAGAGGCAATCGACAGTTCTGCTAAATTAATTGTTTTCACTAATTGAGCATCGGATTCATCAGCGAGGTATACAATAACCGAGGCTTCCAAACTGGAACCAATCCTTTTTTCTGCTCTCTCCACTTCAAGTGCACCAGTTACGACGCGCCGCAAATCACGAATTCTTTCCCATTTTTGAGCCACTTCCGGCTGACACCAAGTTTCCGGTATGGTTGGGAAAAGCCTGAGATGTACACTGCCATCACCCGAGGGATAACGAGAAAGCCAGGCTTCTTCAGCAGTGAAAGGAAGGGCGGGCGCTAGCCAAGCTGTAAGGATCTCAAATAAATGATTAAGTACCGATCGTGCAGCACGCCGACGGACGCTGTGGATTGAGTCACAATACAGAGCATCCTTACGAACATCGAAATAGAAAGCTGACAAATCTGTAGAACAGAAGTTGTGGAGAGCACTGTAAAATGTGTGGAAGGTATAATCTCTAATGGATTTTTCTAATATTCGATTAAGTTCGCTCAAACGATGCAAAATCCATTGCTCTAGCTCTGGCATTTCTGTTGCAGAAACCTGTTCCTGTTCAGAAAAGTTGTTCAGATTTCCTAGCAGATAACGCAAAGTATTTCGAAGACGTCTGTAACTATCGACTAATCCTTTTACTATCTCTTTCCCTATTCTCATGTCCTCGGTATAATCGGTAGTCGCAACCCAAAGACGCAAAATGTCTGCTCCATTCTGGTCGATGATACTTTGGGGCGCGACTACATTGCCGAGGGACTTTGACATTTTTCTGCCCTTACCATCCATTACAAACCCGTGCGTCAAAACTTCGTTATAAGGCGCGCGACCTCGCGTCCCACAGGATTCAAGAAGAGAAGAATGAAACCAGCCACGGTGTTGATCCGATCCTTCCAAGTATAAATCGGCAGGCCACGCCTGCGTCTCATCTGACTCAAGGACAAAACTATGTGTTGATCCTGAGTCGAACCAGACATCCAGTATGTCATGTACCTGGTCATAGTCTGATACCTTCAAATCTGGGCCGAGAAAACGCTCTGGGGACTCAGTAAACCAAACATCTGCGCCAGATTCTTCAACGGCCTCCGCAACACGTTCAATAACAGCAGGGTCACGAAGGGGTTGGCCCGTTTCTTTATGCACAAACACAGCGATAGGAACACCCCAAGCTCGCTGCCTTGAAACACACCAGTCTGGTCTGTTCTCTACCATCGATCTAATTCTATTTTGACCCGCCGAGGGAACCCATCTCGTCTCGTCAATCGAACGTAGGGCAACATCTCTGAGACCTGAAGCATCCATTTCTATAAACCATTGAGGTGTATTACGAAAAATCACAGGTTTTTTTGATCGCCAAGAATGCGGGTAAGAATGAATATAATTCTCCGTAGCCACCAATGCATGACACAAGGTTAACTGCCTAATTATTTCAGGATTAACCTTATAGACGTGTTGACCAGCAAACAGAGGGATGTCAGGTAGAAATAATCCCGAGTCGTCAACTGTGTCAGGGACCTCCATTCCATGTTTTTGACCCAACTCAAAGTCATCCGCCCCGTGGCCAGGCGCGATATGGACAAATCCAGTCCCCTGGTCCGTTGAGACAAAATCAGCCTCATATAATGGTACTTTTAGCGCATACCCTTCGTCAAAAAGTGGATGCCGAGCGATGGTTCCGGCAAGATCAATTCCTTTTATTTCCTTAACTTTTGACCACCGTTTGATTAACGCCCTCTCGAAGACAGTTGTGGCAAGCGCTTCCGCTATCACTACTTTTTCGCCCTCCTGCATCAGAGAGTTTGTTGCTACCTCATCTATCTGATAGACCGCGTACTCAATGCCCGAACCAAAAGCGATAGCTCTGTTTCCGGGAATAGTCCAAGGTGTCGTTGTCCAAATAACCACGGAGGCGCCCGTCAAATCATGATCGGGACCACTATCAACACGAAACCGAGCATAAATTGCGGTGGAGGTAATATCTTTATACTCCACTTCAGCCTCCGCGAGTGCTGTTTGCTCGACTGGTGACCACATTACGGGCTTTGCTCCCTTGTACAAAGCTCCACTTAACAAAAATTTTCCTAACTCCCGTACAATCTGTGCTTCGGCGTGGAAACTCATTGTAAGATATGGACGGTCCCACGCCCCCAGCACTGCGAGTCGCTTAAAATCCGCCATCTGATTGTCAATCCAGTGGTCTGCATATGCTCTACATTCAGCTCGAAACTGACTCACAGGAACATCTTCTTTTGAGCGACCCTTTTTGCGGTACTCTTGTTCAATCTGCCACTCTATTGGAAGACCATGGCAGTCCCAACCGGGTATATAATGGGCATCAAAACCCATCATTTGGCGACTGCGATTAATCATATCTTTGAGTATTTTGTTCATCGCTGTGCCAATATGGATAGGACCGTTAGCGTAGGGGGGGCCATCATGAAGGATGAATTTTTTCTGTCCTCGCGCACCCTTTCTCAAGCGGCTCCACAACCCAATGGTTTCCCACCGAGCCAGCATTTCAGGCTCACGGTCTGGAAGACCTGCTTTCATTGGAAAATTGGTTTGTGGCAAATGTAACGTCGATTTGTAATCTGTATCAGTCATAGTTTTCTTTAAGGTAGGGTGGTAACGCTATTCTTAAAAGGAACACCCCTATTATTGATTAAAAGGCGTATGGCCCACATCGATAGGTGGTTTCGAACCTGCCAACATGAATTGAGCGACTTCAGAATCTTCGTCCATTTGTTTGATCAATGCGTTTACATCTTTAAATCGCTTTTCAGAACGAATCCAGCTAAAGAACGCAACCCGCAGATAATGCCCATAGAGATCTCCCTCATAGCCAAATAAATGCACCTCCAAAATCGGCGTTTGGATTTCAAACATTGGCCTTATACCCACATTGGCTACTGCTGGATACCATTCCGTTCCATTTTTTGTTACTACGCCACACCAAACAGCATAAATTCCATACGCTGGGACAACGTGATTCCCAAACTTGATGTTAGCTGTTGGAAACCCAAGTTCTCGTCCTCGCTTATCACCATGCGTCACTCGAGACTCAATCTCCCACATGTGGCCAAGAATTGCAGCCGCCAAACGCACTTCTCCGTTTTGAAGGTAACCTCGTACTCTGGTAGAGGAATAAATTTCATCTGCATTACCAATTGCCGAAACTTCCGTCACATCAAACCCGTGTTTTTGCCCCGCCTCTACAAGATATGCGCCGTCTCCCGACCGGCCTTGCCCAAATCGATAATCGTGACCCACTATTACGTGACCAACTTTCAAACCATCCACTAGAACATCTTGCACAAAGGCTTCCGCACTTTTCTGACTGAAGGTAGACGAAAACGGAAGCATGTAAAGCAGTTGAACACCACATTCTTTCAACCTTCGAACTTTTGTCCTGAAAGGAGCCAGGCGCGGAGGTGCAGCCTCCGGCCTAAGCACCATTATTGGATGAGGCTCAAAAGTAAGAACGCCAAGCGGAAGTCCGCATGCTTGTCCTATCTCAGCTGCCCGGCCGATAACTCCTCGGTGCCCCAAATGTACACCATCAAAATTTCCAATCGCTACCACAGCACCCCTTAAAGCGGCTGGGAGCGCGCTGTATCGTCTTATAATTTGCATCAATGTTGGCTTTATTTATGTCCAAAATGAACTGTAATATGGATTCAATAAACTGTTACAAAGTGGTTCGTGAAACTTCTATCAGCTTTATTTAAAGCAAAACTGGTCAATTGTCATAACGACCTCAAGAAAGCAATCAAAGCATCTCGATCCCCTTCGATCATAGCCCGGACTTTTTCACGAGAGTTCCTTGCTTCACCATCGTGCCAAAGGATGGCTTCCATGAGGCCTCTCGCCCGGCCATCGTGCAAAAAGAATCTATGCAAATTTACCCGATGCACCAATCCGATTCCCCAAAGTGGGGGTGTCCGCCACTCACTACCGGAGGCACCAAAGTCAGGTCGACCATCTGCCAGTCCCCGACCCATGTCGTGGACTAATAGGTCTGTATACGGATAAATATTTTGATTAGCCAACTCGGGGAGTGACGCCAAACTCCCAGTTCGGACGTTAGGTGTATGGCAGAGATCACAACCTGCATAGGCGAATAAGGCCTCTCCACGACGTACCCTAGGGTCATCAATATCCCTGCGTGCAGGCACTGCTAGTGATCGCGCATACAAAACTAAACGTTCTAGTCTAGAGTCATCAAGCTCTGGAGTTCCACCAGCCGGTGCCAAAGCACACTCCTTTTGAGCCAATGGACAGTTTTGAGCAGGGAAAACAGAGGTTGTTATCCCTATATCACCCACAGCTGCGCTAGCAACCTGTTGTCGCAAACCCGCCACATTTGCCTTCCAACCAAATCTGCCAATAGCAGTTCTCTTGTTTATCGAATCCCAGACGTAATTAACCCGCCCCGATATCCCATTACCATCTATATCATTTGGGTCGGCTGCCGCCTCAATTGTAGTGGCATCAATCGCCTCCAACAAACCCAAACCATGAGTGGCTGGCGCCACACGAGGCGAGTACAAAATTTCATGACCCAGTGGACCGTGGCTCAGTTCTCCAAACTCGTATATTGGTTGCCTTAGCGAATACTTTTTGCCATCAGTAAATGAGCCTTCCAGTTCTCGGTAACGGATCGTTGCTTTCCCCTCTCTAGGAACACCTAGAATCGCCTTATCTTGCAACTGAGAACCATAAATTGGGTGTGGCAGCGGGCCCCCATCCGCGTTAACCCCGGGTATACTTAAACGAACCACCATGGCTTTCATTGGCTCTTCTGCATTTTTTGGCGGCCGGCCCCGCCCATCTTTGAGATGACAGCCAGAACACGACACCCGGTTAAACGTTGGCCCCAAACCGTCCATCCCCTCCACCGACGCAGGAGCTGTAACCCAGTTGCGTCGGAAGAGATGCCGACCAAAAGCAAACGCACGGAGATGTTTTGGGTCAAGGTTCGCAAGGGGTGCCGAAAAGGCCTCGCGATTGTCCAAATAGGTTGTAGTGGTGCCGCCAGAAAGTGCGGTTGGTTTAAACGTCTCTATTGGAATAGGGTCTGCTAAATTATGCCAAACCCATCTATTCCAATCCATCGCATAGGGCATCCCTTTTCCCGGGACATACTCGTCTTCCGGGCTCATAGGCAGGACCGGCACGTCAGACTGTTTACGGCGAATCTCATCGCCAAAGACCGAAGGTATGTTATTTGCGACTATAAGGATGACACAGAACGTGGCAGCACTTAATAGCCGACAGACTGTTTTAAGTTTTTTATAACTAAAATTACTTTTCAGCCCTCATCTCCATCATTGATACTAACAGTCAGATTAAGGTCGGCACCAATTTCCTTAATCAAGGCACCTTGTAGCATTAAGGCATCAATTGCTGACTCCGCAATTGCTCTCTCTGAGCTTCCATACGGAGTACTCAAAACAAAGTCAAACGGTGATCCAATTTCCGAAATAGACAATTTTGTCTGTTCTAACGCTTTTATCATCCGTTCATTAAGGCTTGGGTTTACCTGCTCGATGATTTTATCGAGACCAACTCCGGAGAAATCATTGTAGCGACCATAGTATACATTCTCAATTCCCAAAGCATTGTATACAAAGTCATTATGTGTGTTATCACTAAAACACGAATGTTCGTCCTCCTGATCTCCACTATCGAGCGCTACAGCCATACGTTCTGAAGCCAATTCGAATACCGACATAGTCAATATTCCGGTCAATATTCGTTTTAAAGCAATATTTTCGGGCAGAGCAAGAAACCTTTTAGCATAGTTATCAGAGTTCGGTTTCCATTCATTAACGAGAAAAGTATGGTCGTCAACAAGCTGGGCAACCACAATTTCCAAGTATTTACGTCGGCGATCATTAAAGGACGTGCCAGGAAAAAAATCACCAGTCGGTCGGACGCCGGGGCCCGTTTTAGATAAGTCCTGGCCCCACAGAAGAAACTCAATTGCGTGATATCCGGTCGACACGTTGCGATCATCGTCCGACTGATTTCTTCTCAATATAGAAGATCGGGTTAACTTAATAGAAGTATCATTGATTATACCTGCAGATGAGTTTCCCACGACATAGTCGATAAAAGATTCATCGATCGGCCAGGAATTTAGCCTTCCCTCTGGGCCCTCTAGTCCTTCTGACGAATCAAAGAAATCGACTGGACCACCATAAAAACGAAATACTTCAGATTGCCCGTACGCCTCCCTAGCCTTCAGCCAGGTATTTTGAGCCGTTTTTAAAGATAACTCATTAGGATTATCTAGCAGTGCCGCAACCTGATCCTGTAGCTCCAATGCCCGTGATAGGCTGTCTTCGTAATTCCTGTATACAAGCTCAACATAAGTAATAATGTACTTTTCCGCCTCTGAGCCTGTCTTTGCCAAAGAGGTGGACGACCAATATACCCCCCCGTAGCATGCTGCTCCTAATGAGAACATGAAAGCCCATAATAAACTTCGGCCGATATCCACTCTCATCATAGAATCCGCCCTCCAAGTGCAGGTACGGGACATAGTAAAAATCCCACCACTCCTGATAATGCAAATCATTCTCAATATCAACTAGTTGTTTTGAGTAAAGAAATAAAAGCACGTAAGTACAAAGCTTTAAATTGACGGAGCCAACACTGCTCTCTACGTTCCATTGAATTCTCGACCCAAAATATCCTGATTAGGCTATGGACGATCAAGCAAAAAACGAAGACAAAAAAACCAATAGCAATGGTTTTTCAAAAGGTCATTTAGAACAAATTCTGGAAGCTGGCCTGTTCGCTGTCACTGCCGAAACTTCCCCGCCCGTTAGCGCAGACCCTGAAATTCTTATTAAGGCCACAAAAGATTTGCTGGGAGTGGCGGACGCTGTCAATGTAACCGATGGCGCGGGAGCTAAATCGCATATGGCTAGCTTAGCCGCAGCGGCAATAATGGTTCGAGCAGGTATTGAGCCGGTTCTCCAGTTTACTGTTCGAGACCGCAATCGGATTGCTTTACAAAATGATCTTCTAGGAGCTGCAGCCCTCGGTATTCCAAATATTTTATGTTTGACAGGAGATCATGTTGCTTCGGGCGACCAACCAGAAGCAAAGATGGTGATGGACTTAGATAGTTGCGGTTTGATGGAACTAACACGCAATATGAGTGTAAAGGGCCAATTGCCCTCTGGGCGAGCAATTGTAAAACCTCCAAAACTTTTTATCGGTGCGGCGGATGCACCGCGAGAGCCAGATGGAGATTGGGGCCCATCTAGTTTGTTCGCAAAACTTGAAGCAGGTGCTCAGTTCTTCCAGACACAATTCTGTTTTGATATTGATCTAGTTCGGAGATACATGGCCCGCCTGGATGACGAAGGAATTTTGGAACGTAGTTATTTCATGATCGGTATTGGGCCTATTGCATCCGCAAAATCGGCTCGATGGATGAACAAAAATCTTTTCGGTGTCGAAATACCAGGGTCGATAATAGATCGCATAGAAAAAGCAAATGACCAAAAGGCCGAAGGAAAAATGATTTGCCTCGAACTAATACAACAGCTACAGGAAATAAAAGGCGTGTCGGGAGTTCATCTTATGGGACCCAGAATAGAACAGACCGCGGCACAGGTAATCTCGGAAGCGGGGATACGGGAAGGAAGAAAATCCGTTAAAATCACGCTATAATTTTCCATAGAGCTCAAATGTACCACTGACCGACATTGTTATCGTCCTTCCGCTCGCCACGCCATAAAGACGCTGCAAAGCAGCAGGACAAGCAGTATTATTTCAGGCGCAAGAGGCGTCCGTACTTGGCCCGTTACTTTATAACTTTCATTTGATACCAACCCCAACCACCCCAAACCTGTTTTTGGTGCAGACCGTGCTATACGGCGAACTTCAGGGATTCCCTCCTCTACAAACCATGTCAGAGATCCGGAACTACTCAAAACAACGGGCATTAGGGCCTTATCCGTTGTCCGTACATCAGACCCTTCCAGCGAGTTTAGTCCTCCAACAGCAGCGATAGCCGATAACTCACCATGTTTTATCCTATAAAGCCCTGAGCTTTTCACAGAAATATTTGTGGTAGCCCGGCCATCACCAGAGTCAACCAGTTCCATTTCGTCTACCGACCCCCGTGGACCCTGCACAGTGGCCAATCCGGTTACAGGCAACAGGCTTCTCCGAATAATACTTAATTGACCATCCTTCACTGTAGCCGAGAGCGCTTCCTCCTCAAGGTCCGGCTGTTTCATTAACCAATGAACTAGCCTTCTCAGCAACAGTTGTTGCGGACCTCCCCCCTCAAAACCACGAGCCCACAGCCAAGACTGGTCCGACAAAATCTGCGCAACCCGACCTTCTCCAATCCGATCCACCACCAAAAGAGGATTTTCATCTGGGCTCATCATTAGAGTGTCGCCTCGAACTACAGTTGCCTCCATAAGCCGAAACCAGCGACCCCAATTTGGTTTATGGGCCGTTTCTTCTATCCCACTATCTCGATACAAAACCGCTGTAACTGGATGACGACGGCCTACGTCAGATAAAATCGGTTGATATGGTTCCTCTAGGACTTGCCCTGTGGGCCGAGCCGGTAAAATTGCAGAAAGCGGGCTCATTGCTAGACTCAGGCTGGACGAGAAAGACGGACCAGCAATATCTAGAACCGCGCCCCCGGTCAAAACATAATCGACCAAGTTATTTAGATACGCTGTAGGTAAAATACCTCGTCGATGGTAGCGATCGAATATGACTAAATCGAATTTTTTTAAATTGGCTGCAAATAGCTCCCCGCTTGGAAAGGGAATTAATGAGAGTTCACTAACAGGTGTTAAGTCCTGCTTACTAGGTGGTCTAAGAACTGTGAAGTGTATTAAGTCTACCGCAGGGTCCGCCTTCAGCAAATTTCTCATAGTTCTTAATCCGGTTCCTGGTTCCCCCGAAACCAACATCACTCGCAAGCGCTCCCGAACTCCATTGATTAGAGCCGTTATCCGATTATTGTCTAAGGTCAACTCCGAAGCACCCGGCTCTACTTCGACCTCAAAAGCTATAATTCCCTCACGATCTAGCATGATTTCAATTTCTGCCGTTTTGCCTACCTCGACTTCTGTTGTTGAAAGTAGTTCGCCATCAGCACTTAGTGTGACTGGCACTAATGTCCCATGAGACGATGTATCTTCTACCCTAATCAAAAGTTGGATAGTATCACCAACAATTGCATAGCTAGGAGACTTCTCAATTATCATGCGGCGGTCTTCTTCGTTTGGGCTCCCTGTCAACAAAACATGCAAGGGACCTGCATATTCAATCCGGTTCAAACGTTTTGGGACATCGTGGACTTGCCCATCAGTAATAAAAAACGAACCAGCAACACGATCTGGAGATATGTCTGAAAATATCCGTTCCAGCGATGCGAACATTTGTGTGCCTTTATCGCCGCTAATATCCTCCACAACAGTAGACCGGATTTCTAGATTTTTCGTTTTCCCAAGTACTGCTAGTAATTGGTCCTTGGCTGTGTTCGTCACCTCTGAACGGTTACCTATTTGCTGACTTGTTGATTGGTCTACGACGAGCCCGACTACGTCAGGCAGGTAATCTCTCTGCTCCCTCATGAGTGTCGGATTCAACAACGCCAGAAATATGACCACCACAAAAACTGCTCGCCAGAAGACCCCAGGTGACCGAACAAAGAGCGCCAACGCAATAACTACTGCAGCCAAAATAGCCAGGCTACCCATTATTAGCCAAGGGAAAAACGGCTCGAATTCTACACCTATTCCCCCCATTAGCGCACTACTTTGGCTCCAGCAAATCAGTGCGCTTTAATCGTCGCAAGATCGTCGAAATGTGCACCTGATCTGCTTTGTAGTTTCCTGTCAACGAGTACATCATTATGTTGACCCCAAATCTAAAAGCGAGTTCACGCTGTTTTTCCCCCCCCGGAACAACCGGGAACAATGGTTCGCCACTAGGCGACAATGCCCAAGCTCCCGCCCAATCATTTCCACCAACAACCAAAGACGATACACCGTCGTTAACCCCTCCCTCGTATTCTTCCACCCAAACCTCTCCGTTGTCCCAACGTCCCGGAAAACGATCCATTAAATAAAACGATTGAGTAAGTGCATGTCCCTGTGAAACAACCGAAAGAGCGGGCAAATTAAGATTTTTTAGCATCTGGCGGAATAAAGCAGGAGATTGTCTTATGTTATTTTGTGGCTGGGCGCTTCCCGTCTGATCCCTGGTATCCAGAAGGATCATTCCTCCCACTGTTAGATAATGCTCAATATTCGCAAGGCCTCTATCTGACAGCAAAGGTTGTTCATTTGTTATCGGCCAATAAATTAAAGGATATAATACTAAACTATCTTCTTCTGGATTTACACCCACGGGTAATCCAGGTTCGACAGAGGTGCGCTGCCTCAAGACCCAACTGAGACCAATGAGACCAGCACGGCTAACGGCGTCGACGCCCTTAGAACCCGTGACCACATATGCAAGATGTATGCTGCGGGTGGCCTCAACAATGCCGGGATCACTCAGGCTGCGGGGGGCACTCGAATCATTGGCCTCATCCAAACTAGTCTGAGCTAATGCTGGGTCTCCCAGAATCATGATCGCCGAAAAAAAGTACATAAAGCCCAAAACAGCCAAAGTATTTCTAACCGGGAGTAAACCCCGCATGAACATGGCTATAATCAAATCCAGTAAGGATAACAACACCGCGATTAAAATTAGCCATGGCCGCAAATACAGTTGATTGCTCTGCTGTAAGGCCGATACCTCTATACCACTTGGAAACTCCAAAATCGGGCGCAACTCCTCAATACGGTGTCCTAAATTAAATGCTCTCCTCAATACTTCCGTTCCATACACACCAGGCGGTTGAAAGGGGTTAGGGACCCATTCGTCGATATCTTCTGCATTGATACCTAGGTTCATAGGGCCTGGAGACCGACTTCGTCCATAGCCATCCAAAACATTGAAAGGCGGCATCACAAGATTCTCACTTCCAAATAGACCGCCTTCGCTTAATTCAACCACACGACGTAACATTTCAACGAACACGCCGGACAACGAGAGATTGGACCACTCCGCATTGGCCGAGGTATGGAAAAGTACAAGCCAACCGGCGCCCTTTGCGATCCCGGTAACCAGCGGGGTTCCATCAATGAGCCT
Source organism: uncultured Rhodospirillaceae bacterium (assembly GCA_964515905.1). Lineage (GTDB taxonomy): Bacteria > Pseudomonadota > Alphaproteobacteria > UBA7887 > UBA7887. The sequence continues at coordinate 67,221 of CAZEWK010000097.1, forward strand.
CGCCCAAGTTTTTGACTGAAGATCAATTGACGGCTCCGCCAACACCTGTCTTCTAATGGTGACATCTTCTGGGATTTGAATTCCAAAAAACGGTGAGTCCTCCATAAACTTTTCTAATTGAACTGGCTCCTGCCAGGACAACGCGCCACCCACTGCCCTTTCGCCCGAGTTACGAAGAGGCGTAGGAACCAACGCGTCTATACCAGCAGCTAATCGAGGTCCAGCGAATCGTACGAGGACACCACCGTCTTCGATCCACGCTGAAAGCACTTCCTGTTCCTGCGCGGGCAAGTTTCCTACGTCCGCCAACATCAAAACCGATACATTATCTTCAATCAATTTCTCAATAGGGCCTCGCCGAATCTCATTATAAGGAGCTAAAGCGCGTTCCAAGTAATAAAGGTCTGATAATAGTGGCTGTCGGCTTTCAAATCCGCCACCTGAAATAAATCCGACCGAGCGATGGCGCCAACGAGAATCCACCAAAACTACTGACCCCGCGCCAGGACTACCTTCTATATCCAATCGAGCAATCTCGTTGCGAATATCATTTGGCAAGATAATAGGCCTTTCCACCACTGTTTGGTTTCGCTCAAATTCCACGGGGATACGATCAATTAAATTACCTGCAACACCCGTTGCACGGATCCAAACCACAGATTTGGAAGGGTTACTACTTTTAAGAACTCGAACAAGAAAGTCTCGCCCGCCATCGCCGGGTGCCAACAGCAGCATCGCCCGCATTGGCAGCGGTTCTACGAATACATGCACTGGGCCCAGTGTCATCAAACTTTTTGAAAATCTGGCTGTCACATCTACATTCCCCTCGTGCAAGCCATCGCTAAACCAATAAACCGCAGCTGCTTTCTCAATTCCTTGATCAGTGAACTGATCCATCAGAGATTTAAGAAGGCTGGCTCGATCCACAGGCCAGGCTTGAGGAACGAGTGTTTTGACAAAATTTTTCGCTTCTCGTGGCAGTAATAAATTACTAACTTGGCTAGTTACACGGCGACCTTGTTCAGCTCTTGGCGCGGAGAGCGCAACTATGACCTTTTTATTTTCAACCTCCGCCTGCTCAATTAACGTGATTACTGCCTGAATTTGTTTCTGCCAATTGGCTGTTCCTCCCCACCCATCATCAATGACTATAACTAGAGGCCCGTCCTGAGAAATCATTTGAGGTGGATTAATCACAGGCCCGGAAATAGCGAGGATGATCAGCGTTGCTATTAGAATACGAAACAACAACAACCAAATAGGGGTTTTGGCCGGCGTTTGCTCTACAGACTGAACACTTAATAAGAATCTTATAGCCGGAAATTCTATAACCCGAGGTGAAGGAGGCTTTATCTTTAATAACCACCAAATTACGGGTAAAACGAGCAAAGTGCCAAGAGCCCAAGGAGCTACAAAACTTAATGCCATGAAGCTAGAGATCATCTGTCAGTGAGCCGCTCGATCAAGTGCATTAGAAAGAACTAAATAAAGAGACGACAGCGGTATTTCTGGGTTCTCACTGGTCCCATGTGACCGAAGTGTCCAACCCGCATGACTTGCCATCCGCGAGAGGTCGTCTTGGTGGGATTTGAACCGCTCCAAATATTGCTCTTGGATCGCCTCAACACGATTTATTGTAATTTCGCCTTCCATTTCAGAACCCACAAAATGTGCACGACCACGAAAAGGCAGCGCCTCCTCCGCCGGATCCAGGACCTGGAGGAGATGCCCTTTTAGTTGCTGACCCGAAAACCATCCAATTATCTCTTGCGTCGCGGTAAGCGGTTCCAAGAAATCACTAATGATTATTATTTGGGCATCTCGACGCAATGTGTACTGTTTTAGCGAATCAATGTTCCTTAAGTCCGTATCTCTAACCATTATTTCAGCCAACCGAGGGAGCGCGCCAAGACCGCGGAAGGATTTCCCAATACTATTCACGACGCCTACCTGTTCCCCAGAGCGCAGGAGGAGCATAGCAAGCGCTAATGATAAGATTAGTGCCCTGACCTCCTTAGTTTCATGCTTGGTATCAGACCGAAAATCCATTGAACGGGTGCGATCACACCAGAGCCAGATAGTTTGCGAGGCCTCCCATTCCTGTTCTCTGACATACACGTGTTGTGTTTTACCCGATTGTCTCCAATCGATACTACTCACCGAATCTGTAGGCTCATATCGACGAAACTGCCAAAATGTCTCTCCTGGGCCAGGACTTCTTCGGCCGTGAACACCTTGCAAAACCGACAATGCAACTCTCTCCGCTGCAACGAGAAGCGGCGGCAACGAGACAGCTACAGACTCGGCGCGTCGTTGTATGTTTTGCGCCGATAGTTTCATTAACTAAAACCTAAAGCCATTGTTCTATATTTGTTCATTACAAAGCGTATGCTAGGGATATTTAAGACAATTCCGAACACATCTGACTAATTACTTGGTCCAGCGTGACACCTTCCGCACGCGCGGCGAAACTTATATTCATCCGATGTCGGAGCACGGGCAGAGCTAACGCTAACACGTCATCCACTGAGGGTGAAACCCTGCCATCAAGCATGGCTCTAACTCGTGTCGCTAACATTAACGCTTGTCCTGCCCGTGGGCCTGGTCCCCAAGAGACATTTTCATTCACTATAGGTATTTCACTGCTTGTTGGTCTTCCCGAACGAATAAGTTGTAAAATTGATTCAACAATATTTGCACCAACTGGAATTGTACGAATCAAAGCTTGCGCAGAAACCAGTTCGTCTGCGCTAATAACCTGTTTAGCTGTTGCCTCCACAAATCCTGTGGTTTCAATAAGCATTTTCTTTTCATCTTCAAATGCTGGATAGTCGATATCAATCTGCATAAGAAAACGATCAAGTTGAGCTTCCGGAAGTGGATACGTACCTTCCTGTTCAATAGGATTTTGTGTTGCGATAACATGAAATGGCTTGGGAAGCGAGCGCGGTTTGCCCGCTACCGATACCTCACGCTCTTGCATAGCTTGCAGTAACGCGGATTGGGTTCTTGGGCTTGCTCTGTTAATTTCATCAGCCATCAAAAGTTGACAAAATGCTGGTCCTTCTATGAACCGAAAACTTCGCTTTCCGCTCTCTCCTTCCTCGAGCACTTCAGAACCAAGTATATCAGCCGGCATTAAATCCGGTGTGAATTGCACCCTCCGTTCCGACAAGCCTAAAACTGTACCTAGAATTTCTGTCAATCGGGTCTTCGCAAGACCAGGCACCCCAACCAGTAGAACATGGCCCCCAGATAATAAACCAATGAGAACTTGATTAAGAACCTGCTGTTGACCGAAAATCAAAGTCCCAATGTGATTTCGAACTTTTTCCATCGTCACTAGTAACGAATCGATCTGCTGTGTGACGTCATTCTGGGTTTGTTCGGTAGCAGAGGTGATGTTCGTCATTCTGTTCCTGACCTGCGATTATGTTTAGAGTATGAAAATGAAACCGACAGCCGCCACCAACTTACATGAAATACTTAAGGAGACCGTGGGATCTAAGCATTCGCAAGGGTTAAACCGAGATACCAAGGGTGAGACTAATTTTCAAATAGCGCGCGACGGCACGTGGTTTTATCATGGTTCGCCAATCCTCCGCAAATCGTTAGTGAGATTGTTTTCTACTATCTTACAATCCGGGAATGACGGTACGTTTTGGCTAGTAACGCCGATAGAACGAGTAGAGGTGGCTGTGGAAGATGCACCGTTCATTGCTATTACAGCAAGTAAGACCGTAACAAATCGACGACAAAGTATAATTTTTGAGACCAATGTCGGCGACATCGTGGTTGCCGGACCTAATCATACTATTCATGTTCTGGTAGATCGGAATACACAGGAACCAAGACCATATATAATGGTTCGACCGGGACTTAAAGCATTGATAACGAGATCAGTGTTTTACGATCTGGTTTCCTGGGCAGAGCAAGATCGCCAGAAAGATCAGTTAATCTTAGAAAGCGATCGAGTGCGATTTTCTCTTGGAAGTTTATCACAAGAAAGCACAGTACTATGACAAAGGAACAATTACTTAGCAGCTTTTCAAAGCTCTGTAGTAATATAGATACATCCGCGGTTCTCGAAAAAGAATGCAAAAACTATTTCAAACAACCCATTAATAGCTTAACTGAAGCAGCCGTATTGGTTCCAATTATAGACAGGCCAGATAACCTTACCGTACTTTTTACTCAGCGCAGCAAAAAACTGAGAGATCATCCTGGGCAAGTTAGTTTTCCGGGAGGTCGCACCGAAACATTTGATAAAGGCCCTGTAGATACAGCACTGCGTGAGTCTACAGAAGAAATTGGGCTTCTGCCCAAACAGGTAGAAATCATAGGTAAACTAGATATATGTTTGACTGGAACAGGCTTTAGAGTTGTGCCAATAGTAGGCATTGTAAAACCGCCTCTGCAGTTGCAGCTCGATGAGTTCGAAGTTGCAGACGTATTTGAAATACCACTAAAACTGCTTCTTAAACCAGAACTTTATCGAATAGAAAATTTGCAGACGGATTCTGGTCCAGTTCGTGAATTTTACGCGCTCGACTACAAACAGTGGTACATCTGGGGGGCTACCGCACGAATGTTGGTCAACCTTCGGGAACTTCTCACGGAGTGACATATGAAAATATTTCTCACAAAGATCCTTCCTTTACTGCTCCCTTTAGCAATATATTTCTCTTGGCTGATATACGCTCGAAGAAAAGCTGCAGCATTAGGTCAAAGTAAACCCGGGGCCAGAGATGCGCCTTGGCTCATTATTATCTCAATTGGGTTGATGGTCTTGATAGGGTCGTTGATCGCACTTGGAATTTTTACCGGCGAGGAACCCGGAGGAGTTTATGTACCGCCTCACATGGAAAACGGTGAAGTCGTTCCAGGCCGAATAGAGCGGGAATGAGTCATAGACCAAAAATATTTAAGCTGCCGATTCGATCATGGATGCAGAAAAGCAGTACCAAATCTGTAATGTCTGCCCTGCAACGCCAGGGGCATCTGGCTAGATATGTCGGTGGCTGTGTACGCGACACTTTGGCCGGACGGGATGCAATTGACAACATCGATATTGCAACTCCGGCAGCACCTCAAACTGTAATTGCCTTGCTGGAAGGCGCCGGCATACGAACAATTCCGACTGGGCTAAAACATGGTACCGTCACAGCCGTCATGAACGGCGAAATGTTCGAAATCACTACTCTTCGCAGGGACATTACAACGGACGGACGACACGCCACGGTTGATTTCACAAACGACTGGCATGCCGACGCTACCCGCAGAGACTTCACCATAAATTGTATCTATTGTGACGAAGACGGCACTTTGTTTGACCCACTTAATGGTATTGAAGATCTTAAAGCCGGAAACATTCGGTTTGTGGGTAACGCTAATAAACGCATTAGAGAAGACTTTCTTCGGATTCTGCGGTTTTTCCGTTTTTTTTCTGACTTTGGATCAAACACGCCAAACAGGGAGGCAATCGATGCCTGCACTGAACTCTCTAGCAACTTATCCTCTCTATCGGGCGAAAGAATACGGCAAGAATTAATCAAATGGCTTGGAACAGAGTCGCCTGTTGCTTCGCTGCGTCACGCGACAAACTGTGGTGTTATCGCTAATACCTTAAACTTCGTACCCATTAGTTCAACGTTTTCCGAAATGGAGAATCTTGTATCGATAGAAAATAAGAACGGGATTCCTGACCCTGTTCGCCGTCTTGCTCTCTTCACTCTCCATTCAACTGAAACAGAAAAAATTCTGCGCCGTCTAAGATTTCCCCGGAAAGTCCAACGACGTCTGTCTGATCTTTTAACCTTGCGTACTGAGATCGTACCGGAAGCAGGTCAACCTTTGATTCGTCAAACAATTTATTCGCAAGGGACAGAGAGAACACTCGACATTGCATTGATAAACTGGGCACAAACGAATGATCAGAACGACGTCGATTGGCAAAATTTCCTGCAGTTTATCATGCAATGGAAACCCCCTGAATTTCCGGTAGTAGGTCAAGATATCATCAAACTTGGGATTCCAGAGGGGGAGCAACTGGGGCAGATCCTGGAAGAACTAGAAAAGTGGTGGGTTCAAGAAAACTTCGCGCATAAGCGCAGCACACTTCTAACCAAAGCGCTCAATATTATAGCCGATAAGACCTTGTAATCAGATAGTGAAGCGGTCCTATTGGTTATCACTCTGGTGGATAACTGACTCCTGAATTGCTTGAAGTAAGGTTAGAATTCCATCGGCCCCCCCATCGGCAATTACATGGGCAAGGTTACCCCAAGGGCCCTCCAAGGAACCAGTTGGCAGGACATTATTTTGGTCCACTGAGCCAAGCTCTTCTCCCTTATTATTTATAACCGACCAATGCACCTCTATTAATTCACCGTCGCTTTGAGTCCGAACCATAATACTACCGAGTACAATTAACGTATTGATATCATCAACATCCTCATGAATTCGAACAGCACGCTTGATGAGCGCAGATCGCATAGCAGACGTCAGTGAAACTCTGCCATCTCCTGGTGCCCCGTCCACAGCGGGCAAAAACACACTAGGAAGCTGCGATATTTTTGCAAACTCAGAGGAGGCTTTATCGGCAAAAAATAACGAATTAATTCGCGCGGCCGTGTTTTCAGCTAATTTTGTAATGTTTTGTTCAGCGATTAAACTGGTGTGTTCGAAAAAGCCCACGATATTTCCGTCAGCGGCTATCATCCTCCAGGTTAAGTGCAGTGAAGTTTCACTTTCCGAAATTAGTTCGCCAATCAAAAGATAGCTACTTTGGTTGGCAACGTCCTTACTGGCGACTATCCCCTGCGAAATCAAAGCTTTAACTAATTCTCTACTAAAATTTTCTTCAAAGAAATTACTGGCGTTATCTATGCCGCCAACGAAGATGCCAATTTTAGAATCTAAAGCCGGGGGGTTATCTTGAATCGACTTGGAAATAGGCTGAAATGGGCGTGGCATTGGTTGACACGCAATAAAAACATTGGAGACCAGGAGTCCAATAGCGACCAGTTTGAGAACAATATTCATAAAATGAGAACACAGCTCCCAATGATACCTAGTGCAAATATTAGAGCAAAAAATACTATGTATGGCATCTAACTATTGTAAAACAACGACTGATAGCGCTCGTCCATAATCCGTTTTTCCCGCTTTTTTATTTCTGCGGAAGCTAAAAAAATGACTGTCATCACTATATGTATCAAAATGGGACTGCTCAATTTGCTCAATACCCTTCGCCCTTATGCGCATCTCGATAAAACCACTAAGATCAAAAAAGTAGTGATCCAAACGACTTGCCGGTTTAAAGAAACTATTAAGCCGGTCATCTTGGTCCGTGAAGCGTTGGATAAATTCTGGCCCTACCTCATAGGATTCCGCCCCTATACATGGACCGATGGCCGCTTTAATAAAATTAGTTTGGGCACCTAAAGCCACCATTGCATTGATTCCAGACTCTACGATTCCAGTCAAAGCACCGCGCCAACCCGCGTGAACTACCCCAATCACTCTCGCGTTGATATCAGCAAAAATGACCGGGGCACAATCGGCGGTCAACACCCCAATGGCCACTCCAGGACAGTCTGTCACCAAACCGTCTGCTTGTTCTCCTCTAACCATGGGGTTTGCATATAAAACATCTTTGCCATGCACCTGATGACAGGTAACCAAACGGTTTGCCGAAAGACCCAACGCTGCCATAGCACGTCTTCGATTTTCCTGCACAGCATCTTCCCTGTCACCGCTACCATGCCCACAGTTTAAGGATTCGTATATGCCAGCGGAAACACCCCCCTCCCGGGTGAAAAACCCGTGTTTCAGTCCGTTAATGCCACCCAATAAATAACTATTCACAATCATTCGCACAAAATCCAGGAAGATTCCTCAGTTCGTTTGAGGTAATTGCTAGGACCTTAAATAATTCACCCATTAAATGTGGTTCTGTCAAACGCCTCAACTGTGAATTAATATCATTTGTACTGTTGGTGCGATCAAACCCGGTGTTCTTCATTAAATTTTCAGCTCGCCTATCGATACCCAACGATCGAAGAAATTCCCCTTGACCAAGTGGACCATGGACAGACACCCCGGATTTCGTTGCTAACGATGACAGCTGTTCAAAATTTACTGCACAAGCGAGATCGGCTTCCCCAGGAGCCACAAGGGGATCGTGGTACTGGTGTTCCCTCACTGCCTGCAAGCTAAAACCTGCTCCTTTTGAAGAAAAATCTACTATCAACGCCGCTCCACGGCACTTTGAAATTCGAGTGGCAACTTCAAGGGCAATAGTAAGACCCATTGGAGAAATTTCTACCTCTTCTCCGACATCACTCGACTCGCTCAGATACGATGTCGCTGGGGTAGGATTAGGGGCAATTACATAACGAAAGCGGTCTGGATCATCTGGATCACAGTCCACCATTCTCTCCCGCCATCCCGCATCTCCTGACACGAACTGATGCACTGGAAGCGCGTCGAAAAACTCATTTGCAACCATCAGTATGGTGCCATCTGGCACCTCAGATAAATTCTCATACCAGACTGGTGAAGGGGGAGAATCCAATAGCGACAATTGGTGCTGTTGAAGGGTTTTTAATGTCGGGCTCTTTTCAATTAAACAAATCTGCACTGCGTCTCGGAATTCCTTTGATACTGATGTTACACGCCAAAGATCAGATAAAAGAGTTCCACGCCCAGGGCCGAGTTCCACCAGCAAAATTGGATTGGGTGAGCCAAGCTTATGCCAGCAGTCTAAGCACCATGCGCCTATCATTTCACCAAACATCTGACTAATTTCAGGAGCCGTGATGAAGTCACCATTCTTTCCGAATGGTTTTCGTTTTTTATAGTAACCTAAACTTGGATTATGAAGCGCCTCATTCATGTAATGAGCGACAGTTAATGGTCCTCCGATCTTGATTAAGCGGCGAATCTGAGAAGCTAATGTCCCATTGATAGGGCTCACGGGGTTCGTCTTTTCGACGTCAAAATTATAAACAGACCAACAGCACCCAACGGAACGGAAAGAACTTGTCCCATAGTGAAGTACGACCAAATAAAGCCAATTTGTTGATCTGGCTGCCGATATATTTCACTCACTATTCTTGCAACTGAATACCCCAATAAAAATACCCCACTCAATAGGCCGGATTTTCGATAGGCACTCCTAGCATGAACCAGATACAACATTACACAAAGCAATAATGCTCCCTCTAAAAAGGCCTCATAGAGTTGGCTCGGGTGCCTAGGAATATTTCCACCTTGGGGAAATACTATGGCCCAGGGCACGTCAGAAAAGCGCCCAAAAAGTTCCCCATTTACGAAATTTGAAATCCGGCCAAGCATTAATCCGAATGGGAAAATAGGAGCGATCGCATCCGCGACAGAGAAAAAACCAACTTGTCGCCTACGTGCAAACCAATAAAGCGCCACGACCACACCAATTAAACCTCCATGAAACGACATCCCGCCCTGCCAAACGGCGAAGACAGCCATTGGGTTTTCTATATAAAACTGTGCTTGATAGAAAATCACGTAACCAAATCGCCCGCCAAGAATCACTCCCACCATGATCCAAACGAGAAGGTCGTCTATCATATTGATATTAAGTGAAATTGTCTTGGTACGAGCAAGGTGACGAACGTAAACCCAACCAATGAGGAGTCCTGTGATATAAGCCAGAGCATACCAACGGATAGCGATTGGGCCAATTTGTAATGCGATTGGGTCAATAGAAGGAAAATTCATACCCTCGCTCGCTCGCTCCAATTTAAGACTTGAAACAGTTTATGTGCTCTTTGGTATATAACGTACCATAGCGGATTAATAAGCTGAATTGTGAGTATGATTTATCTTCTAACTGAGTTAACCCTTAAACAGGTACGGATCGCTGGCCGATAAAAAATTCTTTACGTAATCCGATACCCCTTCTTCTAAACTCGTGAACGGTTTTGTATACCCTGCCGCACGAAGCTTCGATATCTCTGCCTCTGTATAATACTGATACTTATCTTTTACAGAAGATGGCATATCCATATATTCTACATCTAGTACTTTGCCGGCGGCCGAACACAGAGCTTCGGCCACATCAAAAAATGTGCGCGCTCTTCCAGTACCCAGGTTAAATAAACCATTTACATTGGGATTATCAAACAGCCACAACATTACGTCGACGCAATCTCTAACATAGATAAAATCCCGTTGCTGTGCTCCGTCTTCATAATCTGGATGGTAGGACTTAAAAAGTGTTACCGGTTTTCCAAGCGCTACCGCCGGGTATTTTTGGGCTACAACACTTTTCATTAACCCTTTGTGATATTCATTCGGCCCGTAAACATTGAAAAATTTTAAACCTACATATTGGGGCGGTCTCGAACCAGGGTCCATGGACATAGAAGCTACTCGCTCATCAAAAAGATGCTTGCTCCATCCGTAGGGATTTAAGGGTTTAAACAAATTTAAATTGGCGGAGTCAAAACCGTCTGCGAATCCATTGCTACCATCACCGTACGTTGCTGCAGACGAGGCATAGATAAAACGGATACCTAGCTCAACACAAAACCACCACAGATCCAGGCTATATCGAAAGTTTTGCGACATAATTAAATCGACGTCTACTTCGATCGTCGAGGAATTGGCCCCTAAATGAAAGATGGCCTCGATTTCACCCAGATGGCCTCGATCTAAATTTCTACGCAAGTAGGGGAATAATTCATCCGGCGCAACAATGTCCATAATTTTTTGACCTAGAAGGTTCCGCCACTTATCGTCGGTTCCCAGTTGATCACAAACTACTATATGATTTTGACCGCGACTATTTAAAGCCGCAACCAAATTAGACCCAATAAAACCCGCGCCACCTGTTACTATAATCATATGGTAGGTTTATACGGATCTGCCAAACACTCGGCAAGTAATTGCAGTGTCAGCGATCATGCTTTACCAACAGCATGCCTGTTTCATTTTGGAGGAAGAGTTATGCCAACCGAAAATCGTTTATTCGATGATCTAACCCGCTTAGCCGGTGGAGCCTTCTCCTCATTTTCTGCACTGAAAGATGAGACCGAATCGCGTATTATTGTCCAATTAGAGCGAATTCTGCCACGTATGAATCTTGTTCGACGAGACGAGTTTGAAGCAGTGCGGGACATGGCTATTAAGGCTAGAGAAGAAAGCATTACACTTGCAGATCGCCTCAACGATCTGGAAAATAGTATAGCGACAAAAAACAAGGTATCGCGTCAGTCCAAAGGTTCACAATCAAAGGGAAACAAGTAAAGTAATATCTAGGGTCATACTGAAAAGGAATTGAAATAATGGACGATAGCACTGACTTAAGTCGGATACTGGTGGTAGGGGCAGGGAAGATGGGCGGAGCCCTGATAGAAAGTTGGCTCACTCAACAGACTCGAAAACCTAGCGATATCGTAGTGGTGGAGCCCAATGTTTCACGAGCAAAATATTTTCGTGACCACCACAACCTCTATACTTTTGAGACACCTGAAGCTATCAACACGGGTCTGGGAGACGCCACGGTCCTTTTCGCTGTTAAACCGCAGGTCATGGAGGAAACAGCGCCACTTTACCAACCCCTGATGAGACCAGGTATGTTAGTTCTTTCAATAGCAGCAGGCACACCAATCCAATATTTCGAACGCCAATTAGGGGAGAACGTATCGATTGTTCGTGCGATGCCTAACACACCAGCAGCGATTGGCCAGGGCATCACCGTTCTCTGCGCGAATCGTAATGTTTCTGATGCACAAAGGGCTTCTTGCGAGGATCTCCTGAGCGCGGTAGGCGAGGTAGAATGGATCGAAGAAGAGTCTCTAATGGATGCGGTGACGGCCGTCTCTGGCAGCGGACCCGCCTATGTTTTTCTCTTAATTGAGGCCATGGCGGAAGCTGGCACCAAGGTAGGGCTTCCCAAGGCCCTATCTGAACAATTAGCAATTGCAACAGTTGCGGGCGCTGGAACATTGGCAAAAGCATCCGAGGAATCGCCCATTACTCTGCGGGAAAACGTCACTAGTCCGGGAGGAACTACGGCCGCAGCCCTCGATGTACTAATGGCGGACAATGCAATTAAAACCTTATTAGAAAAAGCCATCTCTGCAGCCAAAAGCCGTGGTCAGGATCTCGCTATAAAATAGAAAACAGGGGGAAACAGTTTGTCAAAGTTACACAGAGTATTTCTCCACCTGAAAACCGGGTTTTGCCCATTGGAGACAGTAAACAATTATTGGTTACTAGGTACTATTTTTGGCTCCCTGGCACATAGAGACATAAATAAAGTTAGGCTACAATCAAATGAATATTTTTGGTAATGCCCAGTAAAACCGGGACCCGGCGTCGAAACACTCCCAAGCTCCCGGCTTTGGTGCAAACTGCTCTCGATTTGTCAGCAGCCAAGGGATGGAATTCCCTCTCCATCAGTGAAATTGCTTCTGAGTCTAAAATACCGTTGGCCGAAGCTTTAGTCTCTTTCCCGACAAAGACCGCAATTTTAAAAGTGTTCCAAGAACACGTCGATACTATGGTTATAAACGGGACCGAAAGTGACACTGCCACCGAACCAGTCCGCGATCGCGTGTTCGACGTAATAATGCGGCGCCTCGAGATACTGAATCCTTGGAAAGCTGGATTACTGGCAATAGCGAAGGATTTAATCAGAGATCCGGGTCAATGCTTATACAGCGTCAGGTCCGTCACCCAATCTATGACCTTAATGTTAGAATGTGCTCATGTCTCATCAACCGGCCTATGTGGCCGACTGCGGGTTCACGGGCTAAGTTTAATTTATATTAAAACTTTACGGCACTGGGCAGAAGATACTGGCCAGGATTTATCCGCCACTATGTCTGAATTAGATCAAACCCTAAAGGCTGCGGAAAATATTTTAAAAATTTTCGATAAAGGAGAAAAATAAATTTGTGACCATGAACTTTATGACTCGCTTAGTTTGGACCGTTTAAAGGGGCAATCGCATCAATGCTCTGAGGCCACCTGAACTTGAGTCACCAAGCAACAATTCTCCCCCGTGATTGCGAACTACATCACGAGCGATTGTTAGACCAAGACCCACTCCCCCGGTTTCCGCATTGCGCGACGGATCAATGCGAAAAAATGGTTTAAATACGGCTTCGCGGTGGACCTGAGGAATACCTGGTCCATCATCATCAACAGTGATTTCTACTATTCCATTTTTCTTTTTTACTCCCACATGAATTTGCTGGCTATAGCGTGCCGCGTTATCAACCAGGTTCGTCAATGCTCTTTTTATGGCGTATCTTCGGACTGTGACACTGTCTGTAATAACTTCGTCCAAAACTACGTCTGCACCATTACGACAAGCTTCCTCCACCACTTCTTCTAAAATACTCTTTAGAGAAATAAGCACGGACACCTCGCTACCCTCTCCCCGCGCAAATGCTAAATAACCATCAATCATTTTTTCCATTTCCGACACATCACCTCGTAAACCCGGTGCATACTCGCTCTCTGGCAACATCGCTAGCTGTAATTTCATGCGTGTCAAAGGCGTGCGAAGATCATGACTAACGCCTGCAAGCATTTCAGTTCGTTGAGTAATCTGCCGCTGTATGCGTTCTCTCATTAGCAAGAAAGCATTTGCCGCCTGTCGCACTTCTTGCGCGCCTTCGGGTTTGAAATTAAGCACCTGCATGCCCTTACCAAAACTTTCAGCTGCCTGTGCCAAACGCCTAACCGGACGAATTTGGCGTCTAAGAAAATAAATAGCGATTGATAATAATATTATTGATGTACCAACCATCCACGCTATAAAAATATACGTTGTAGAGCTGAATATCCTTTTCCGTGGAGCCCTAACCTCCAAAACTCCTTCCTCTAATTGCACCCATATGACTACGCTCTTATCATCGGTGGTATCAAAATGAAATGGATATGCCAAACGCTCGGGTAAAACTCGTTTTAAAGTCCAATCTACTGCACCGAACGGCCGATGTGGTGGCTTAGAATTAAGTTTCTCACCTTCTTTCCACGATACAGTAAGGGAAAAATTATGATGTGCCCTGCTAATTATCCAATCTCTCTCGGGTCCCGCCGGATATTTCTCTAACGCATCTACCAAAATTGAAATATCACCACCTAATCCTAATGCAAGACGACGCCCTACGTCCTCCCAATGGCGGCTGTAAAAAACGAAAGCAGAAACCATTTGCAGCAAAAGAAGGGGTAGCAACAGAATCAACAGCGACCTGCCAAAAAAGGATACCGGCAATATACGCCTTTTGGTGGCCATCAGCCTATGTCCTCTTAATCAACTCGTAAAACATAACCCTCACCACGCACAGTTATTAGATAACGAGGGTACCGAAGATTGGATTCTATTTTGCGACGCAAACGAGCAATTTGTACATCTACCGTCCTTGGACCAACATTCATATTGCTGGCTAAAAAATCACGCGACACCGGCAAACCCGCTCGCCTCGAGAGTGCTCTCATTAAAGCTACTTCTCCAGAAGTCAACCTTATCAATTCTGTCCCGTTAAGAAGTTCTCCGCGTTCGGAATCAAAAACGAACTCACCAAACCGTATTACGTTGAGATGTGGTATAGAACTCGCCCGAGATCTGCGCAAAATTGCATTCAAACGCAAAACTAACTCCCTTGGTTCAAATGGTTTTGCTAAATAGTCGTCCGCACCTCCTTCAAAACCAATTATCCTGTCTTGAATCTCATCCATTGCGGTAAGCAACAAAACTGGAATGTCACTCTTTCCTCTTAGATCACGGAGAAACTGAACCCCATCTTCGCCAGGCATCATCACATCCAACACCAATGCATCAAAATCAAGGTACGCAATTCGATCGCGAGCATCGGCCGCGTTATCGGCAGTGGCTACCAAAAAACCATTCTCTGACAAGAAATCATGAAGCAGTGCCCGCAAACGCCGGTCGTCATCGACAACGAGCACATGAGGCTCAGCGAATTCCCTAACATCGGATCCAGATGGGTTCGCACCAATCTTATTTGACTCACTGTTTGTGCTCACAGATTCCTCGCAAACGCGAACCGAGAGATCACCCAACACCAAAGAGGTGTGAGATCCTGTTGGATGCAAATTACAGCATGGTAATTCTACCAGTTCCCAAATTCCGTGAGGCACTCAAGCAAATAGCCCTAGGGTATCAAAATTCCCTTTCAGGATGTTATTTGCTTCACCGCCCATCCATTCATCAATAAGACTAGCGTATACTCGGCGATAATCTGTAGTATAGATAAGGTTTCCGTCGTCAAGCTCCGTTAAGCTCGGAGGTTCCCCATATTGCCCACCCTTAACTTTATTTCCAATAACGTAGACTGGTGTCGCTGTACCGTGGTCTGTCCCTCCACTTGCATTTTCCGGGACGCGGCGGCCAAACTCGGTAAATACCATCACCGCAACATCATCGCCCCGACCTATTCGATTCATATCCTCGACAAAACCGTGTATCGGATCAGAGGCATACGCCAATAAACGCGCGTGCAAATCCACCTGATGCACGTGTGTATCAAAGTCATTGTTCCGGTATTGGACATAATAGAACTGGGTAGGCATGCCAGAGTCTATTAACGCAGCAACTTTACGCAGATCTTCTGAAATTGGCAGTTGCAGCCCATAATCAATAGGCGTCGAATAGGCGGCCCAAGCCTCCCGGACAAAGTCGGCGCTTTTCATTGCGCTTGAAGCAACGCCGCTTACAAAATCTAAGTTTGGGTTATCTGAGCCAGTGGACCCCGATAACGCCTTTAATAAAGGCATCTGTTCATAACGCCCCACCCGTAAAAATCGCGAAGGATCATCAAAAACCAACGGGGTATGGATACGTGACCGTGCGGCAAGCGACTGTTGGCTGGCAATATTGATAATCATATTTTCTTTCGCAGTGGGGCTCAAGAAATCCGCGGTTCTTCCCACCCAGCCCAGCTTTTCTCCTGCGATCGGGACGCCCGTATGCCAAAACCCCATGGCCGCAAAATGCGATAAAATAGGGTTTTCGTATCCGCACCCATGGATCAAAGCAAATCGTCCATCCTTATAGAGGCGCTCAAACCCGCCCAAAGATGGATGAAAGCCAAAGTGGTCATCAATGCGAAGCACCTTGTCGGCGGCTATACCGATCTTTGGGCGTTGCCGATAATATGCGTCGTCGCCGTAGGGAACTACCGTATTGAGGCCATCGTTGCCCCCATCGAGCTCCACCACGACTAGAATTCGTTCTCTATGGGCATTCCCGCTAGGCGGTTTTTTATCTGTATCCATTGCTTGTGCAGCACGCTCAAACACAAATGGCAAACTGGCACCTACTCCCAATCCACCAAGACCTTGCTTCAACAATTCCCTGCGGTCTAGCCGAGCCCGTCGTGAAAATATCTGAGCACTCATGACATAATCCTTCGTTAGTTTAATTCCATGTACTGCATTACAGTTTGCTTATGAAAGTTGGTATTCTGGCGTACTCATAATCAAATGAACAAGCATTCGAAGCGGTTCCTCCAAATAGGTAATTGATGTGGCTAAGTCGTTTGTACCCAATTCATTGTCAAGAAACCATATAAGCCCATCTTGATGCTCCTGAGAAAGTGGCCTACGCAGCAAACGCTTTTGGAAGTAACGAACTACGTGGGCAGTTGTCTCTAATCCCTCATCGCGAACCATACCCACTAGGTCAATTTCTGCTGGGACCCGAGGAATAGGCTTGACTCTCCGCATGGCTTCAACTGTTCCATGATAACCCGCATATCGAGTATTAAACTCTTCGTCTGACAACGCTACCATCATGTCCGAGCTGGACATCATATTCATATTGTTGTCATCAGCGGCATCGTTATCATCAGCCGCACCAGCGACAGTTGCACTGGTAATATCTTTACCCACATTCAACTTCGTTCCCACATCCCTGTATATTTGGGTTAGTGCTCGATCTGGAGAGGCATATTCGAATATTGACGGGAATAAAACCTCTCTGGCAAAGTTCCCACGTTCAACTAATGTAGCCGGCGTAATCCAACTGCGCCCCCCTTCCCAACCAGCAACGTTTGGTGGATACAATAGCTTTTGCCCGAGGGAAGATGTAGCCTGATGAAAATCCGGAACACCAGGCAAAGAGACCACACCAAGTTTTCGATATGTTGATAACACTAACTGGACCGGACTTTTTATCTGGGCACTATACGCGTGAGGCGCATAGAAATCGCGGGCCACAAACATTGCTTTGAGTAGTGGCCTTAGTTCATACCCACCGTTCCGCAACACGGCCGAGAGCTTATCAAGGCGTTCCTGGGGAAGCTCCGCAGCAACAAAGTAGCGATAAAGTTTTTCAACAACGAAACGCGCCGTGGAATCATGCTGCATAACAATATCAATAATCTGGGTGCCATCGAAATTACCCGTCTCACCAAGAAACGTCTTATTCTCCTCGTCGTGTAATTCCGCTTTCACTACAAATTTCAAACTGTCGTTCGTCCAACCAGTGAATGCGCGAGCCGCCTCACGAATGTCCCCTTCGGAATAATTCCCAATCCCCATCGTGAATAATTCTAGAATCTCCCGCGAAAAATTTTCATTCGGACTTCCTTTGATATTTTCCCCTGCATCAAGAAAAACCAGCATCGCCGGGTCCTGCGCCACTGCCAAAACTAAATCGCGAAAATTGCCAGTACCATGTTTTCGGAACAAATCAATCTGGCGTGCCATCTTTCGGTAATCTCGCACTTTATCATCTGAAGTCGCAAAATGCCCATGCCAGAACAGAGCTATTTTTTCTTCAAAGGGCCGTTCCGTCATCAAAATCCGTTGCGCCCAGTACTGCCCTAAACGGTGACTTTCAAGCCGATTTGATCGCAGATAATAAAAATATTTGTTTACAACATGCTGATACGGACGGTCTCCCCCCGGCTTTACGGACACTCCCATCGAATGCCCCATGTCCCTTGCCCACTGCACAGCTTCGGCTCGGCTTCTTGGGAAGGGTTCCATGCCAGGGTCAAATATTCCCGATTCATCAAATTTGGGCACATGACTGTTGTCAATCGTCTCGTAATCTACCAACCAATCTACTGCCTCCTGGGGACTCATATTTGCTAATCTTTGGATTTGGGCTGGCGTTCCACCAAAACCGAGTCGTTCCAATAGGTGGCCAGCACGCTCATAAGACCAGTCAGACTGAGTAAGTGGCGTAGGATCACCCTTCCAATTTTCAGGACCTGCATCAATAGACGCAGCCGATACTATAGAACTTCCCAAAAACGCAGCACTAGCCAACACTACGAGCCAAGGCTTTCGCATGCCGTCCTCCCAAAAAGAATTACTAATGTGTTCTCTGGTGATTATACACAGATGCGCTGTAGTAACAAAACTTTCGAATTTGACGAACCAAGCCGAAACTTATACGGCTAGATTGCAAAAGAGGCGACCGAATGTGTATTTTTGGTTATAGAATAGTATTGTCCCTGGTTGGGTCGCCGTTGATTCCCTCATCGATACGGGAATCTACCCTTTCAAAATCGGTGCCACAAAATGGGTGCTAGAGCGTTACTATATCGAAGTTTAGTCGCTGCCATGGTCCTTGTGATTTTTGGCGGACAGGCCTGGGCAGATAGAGCAGGTGGCCCTGGGTCTGGAGGAACCCCGCCCCCGAAAGAGAGAGCTGAAAGCCTTATGGACCAGCCTCTTGAAACGCGATTGTCAACTGCTCTTGTGGAGCAATTGTTCCCTGGGGCAGATGGAATTGCTAGTGTTGAAGGTGACCCGCCGATTGCAACTGTCAGGGACAACGGCGAAACGATTGGTTATCTCTTTTCTACTCACGAGACAGTACGGCCAACCGGTTATGCGGGAGAGTCTTTTGATATTATGGTGGCACTTGGTATCGACGGCAGAATAAGAGGCCATCGAATGCTCGAACACCACGAACCACTGATTGGACGTCACAAACTCTCCGGAGACCACCTAGACGAGTTCTTATCAGGACTACACGGCTTAGATCTCGTCACTGCCCAACGTTATCGGCCCACCAACTACGATGGCGTCTCCCGAGCAACAGTCAGTGCAGAGGCAATGAGAAGAGCAACAACTGCTTCAGCTATCACCGTGGGCCAACTAAAAGGTCTGATCTCAGAGAACCGAAGCGGTGTGTGGCTGGATCGTTTCAGTTTTACAGAATACACATGGGATGATTTGATAAAGGACGGTGCCATTCAAAGCCTTGCCCTAAGCAATGACGATATTCAGATAGCTTTCTCTCAGAATGGATCAGAGTCTGAGTTGAATGCCGAACAAAATCCTGAACAAAATTTTACTCTCTATACAGCTCTTGTCACACCACCCTCTATCGGGCGTAATTTGTTCGGCTTTAAGGTTTTTCGACAAATGTCGCGTGATATAGAAACCGGAGAATCTCAGTTAATGATTATATCCTCTGGAAAATATCGATGGCTCCCGAAAAACCCCTGGAAAGAGGAAGTTTTTGATCAAATACATATTGTACAAAATGGAAATGTCATACAGCTCCTCTCAAAAAACTTTTATGCCGTCTACAGGCTCTGGATAGATGGCAAGCCGGACCTAGATCAGGGCGGCTGGTTCCGAGTTCCAGCTGATAGCGGCTTTGATCCGACCCAAGAGTGGACGTTGGAACTAAGTATTTCGCCTGAAACTCTGTCCGGCCTTTCTAAACAATCAGCTTTCTTGTCTATGCCTTATAAAATCCCATCTCACTACATCATGGGTACGACAAGCGCTTTAGAAGATGCGGGTTTAAAGAAAGCCGAATACATTGGAATCGGTAATTGGCGGGCAAGCACATTAACAGACTGGCAACGCACCTGGATCGACAAACAATGGTCTATCATGGGGCTAATCGGTCTACTCACAGTGACGTCTTTAATAATGCTGCTTAACCACCAATTGGCCCGCTCAAGACAGTTACAACGTGCACTTCGCATGCTCGTGCTCAGTATCACGCTTGTGTGGCTTGGTTGGGTAGCCGGAACGCAGCTTACCATCCTTAGCGTTATTAATTACTTGACCATTGCCATCCGAGGGGCCGATTGGGATTCCGTTCTTTTTGATCCTCTGTTAGTCATTTTGACGGGTTACGTTGTTGTAACACTAGTCCTGTGGGGCAGAGGATTGTTCTGTGGCTGGTTATGTCCCTTTGGCGCACTACAAGAGTTGCTCGCCAAAATTGCTTCGTTCCTTCGTATCCCGCAACTAAATATTCGGCATTCCATACAAAACAAAGCATGGTTGATCAAATATATTCTTGTCACTGGGATTGTCGGTCTAACCTTTTATTCCACGCACTGGGCGACACTAGCTGCTGAAGTGGAACCTTTTAAAACAGCTATAACCCTGCAATTTGATCGCTCCTGGCCTTACGTTTTCTACGCTTTATTGTTACTCAGCCTCGGCTTGTTTATTGAACGCTTCTATTGCCGTTACTTGTGTCCATTGGGCGCAATGCTAGCGATAGTAGGCCGCTTTCACATCTTTGACAGGTTAAAACGTCGCCCTGAATGCGGCAGTCCGTGCCACCTGTGCGAGCGGTCCTGCCCCATCGGAGCCATTGCCCCAACAGGTGCCATAGACATGAATGAGTGCTTACAGTGTCATGATTGCCAGGTAGAGTATTACGACGATACACGCTGTCCACCGCTGGTGCAGGCTAGAAAAATTCAAACCCAGCCCTCATGATTTTTGGGTCAACGAATGCGTCCTACATCTCACAGCTAAAAGAGAACCAGCGGACCCACCCACCTCAACCTAGCAATGCTCAGAACATTGAAGCCAGAGACAAATGGAAATCTTGTGTTTTAGATTTAAGAGCAGAAGACAGCGCCATATTTTAGTCATCAGGTCGTGGAGCTTGCCATCCTCGCATCACACCGTCTTTAAGTAAGTCTGGCGGCACATAGTCAATGTAGACTGCCTCAAACTCACCACCCCTACCAGCCTCAAACCGCATCACTTGATTTTCCAAATAAGCAGGATTGCCACGTAACCCGACCCATTTTTCGGGATCAAACGGTATTCGAAAGACACGGGGGGTATAATCTTTTCCCAATAAATCGACAAAAAGATAAAGCTTAAGATTTTCCATATCTACTATAGACGATATCACACGGAATTCGTTCTTGGGTTTAAAGGGACTAGCCGCTCCTAGAGAATTAAGATGTGCCATTAGGGGTAACCAAAGTGCAATGGCACCCGCGACAACCGCGACAGGCTTGAGCCATCCCCTCTTATAGAAGACAGCTGCCAAGACAATTGATATACAGATTACGTGCCCGGCTAGCATCCCGACATACGTCATGGCGTTTTCTGCCCGCCCTATAGAACCTCAAACAAAGCCCCAGCGCAAGGCCTCAACAACCACCCAACGTCCGGACTAGCAGGCACGTACCTACTCGCCCGAAAATGCCCGCTCAAACGTAAATAACGTATCTGGTAAATCTGGCGTTGCACCAGGACTAATGACGAGCATTATACGTTTGAATACATCTCTATTTTCGGTCGCTTCTTGAAGTTTTAAAGCGGTATCAAGCTTGAAGGGGACCTTGTAGTGTTGCGGGGCATCTTCTCCCTCCTTATGGACCATGACGAAGAACACCTGATCCACCTCATTTACTTCCCAGCCAAGAACCTCATATGTACCATTGGGCGGCCAAGGATCTGGGTAGCCTAACGTTTTAAATGTCACATAAAACGGTAGCCCAAGAGCAAAAACACCAGCCGCAATCGTAATAGGGCGTATCCACCAGCGCCTCAACTCCCCAATAAATAACATTACAAAAAGGAATCCAAGGGTTGCAGCAAAAAGTGAATAAAAGACGAGATAATTTAAAAGCTCTGCCATTACCTAGTCCTAGCGATGAGCAAGAATTGCCTTCTTTAAGTTGTGTATACTGTCAGGGATCAAATCTCCATCCCGATCGAGAGAAAACCGCACAATCGTAATCTCATCTTTCCGGCGCTTCATGAGAATCTCTCCTGAAAATATTTCGCCTATATCTCCTTTCCCAGTAACTCTTACCTGCACAGGCACGGGGAGTGGTTCATCATACTCACTATAAAGGTGCAAGTTGATAGCGTATTCACCGGGGTCCAAATGCCGAATCGACATCCACTCGTAATTGAGTTGGGATGAATCATTAATTATGCCTCGATCATCTCGTTCTAAATTGAGCGACGGACCCGCCGCAAAAATTCCCCAGCCTACAGGCTGACCATCCGGACCCATTCCCCACAAGTCAACATCGTAAGCGGTCCCTGACGGCCAGGTAGCCTCAATGAGGATCTCCGTGCGCAAAGGCACTTCTTCCGGATTGTTTATGGGATTAATCAAAAATGTAAGCAGAAAAATGACGACGATAAGGCTGAAGACCATAAGAAACAGCACGTCTCGAAATGCTATCCCTGCGGGATCACGTTCCTCGCCAAAGAACTCAAAAGGATTCATTGCCTTCGATCCCTTCTATCCATTTTCCTTACCAGTTTCCAGAGTTTCCAACCGGTTTATCTCTGTTATCCACGTGGAAACCATAAGCAAAATGTTATGCGGGGTCTTGCCCTGCAAGGGCTAATTCCGGAATTAATTCAATATCGGCATGCTCTACAACATCAACCACAAACCCAGCGATGGCTTTTTCTAATAGTTGGTAGTGCAGTTGTAGCCACAAACCACCAAGGATTGCTCCAACCAGTGTAGTAAATAAAGCCACACCCATTCCGTTAACGATCTGACCCAACACGCCTTGCACTCTTTGGAGATTCTCACCACCGGCTAAACTATCACCCAAACCAGAGACTGCTATAACAAAACCAACTACCGTACCAATCAGGCCAAGTAATATGAGCATGTTAGCAACGTAATGTAGAATCTGTATTGGCATCATCAAACGGACTCTAAATGCTGCCGCCAACATAGTTTGGTCTAGGGGCTTATCGCCTAATTTCCCACTTTTTACCTTCAGCTTTTGGAAATAAGTATGCGCCACACCCTCTCCCTGCTTGGTTTCAAATCGAACAATTTCCCGGTTGACCGTCACAGTATGATACCCGCTGATCATCCAAAAAATTAGAAAGAGCGCACCCATAACCAAACTTAAATAACTTGCATCGCTTTCTATCACCAGGACGAGCCAGCCCTGCAACCAAGCAATATAAACCAGAAGCGCAGCGAAAGAGTTGATAACCAACCATTTGTATAAAAGAGCATTTGGATTATTCATAGCGACAATCTTCGCATCCTGTTACATACGCAAAACTAGGACTAATTCGAAACATTTCTTGGAAACACCACTCGTTTATCGTTTATCAAAATCTGTATGGCTTGGTGAAACCGATGGCCACTAAAAATAGGCAACAAACATATCATTCATATCCAGAGACACACGCTGGGTATTTCGGCAGCAGGACGATACGGATGCCTTTCGCACCTGTCAACCAAACGCAGAGGGTAAGATATTCAATCATTATACGGGCGCGATTCTCCCTATGACACCGCTCTGCATGGACACATTGTTGAATTAAGTTCGGCTGCCAATGACCTCAAGGAACTACTGTGGGTCTTGTGCAACTCGTGTATCCACTTAAATATTTAATAAAAACAACAGGTTATTAAGAAATCTTTGGCATGAAGACAGAAAATAACCGCTACTAATAATTCCGGAGACGGTTACAAAGAATACCGTTGACTACGAAATTGCCCTATTTGACAATAATGTTACAGAAATCTTACGGGCTGTCCGCTGGTAGGGTCTACACGCAGGCAAGCTCTTAAGCTGGTAATTAAAGTTATAGTGGTGCGGAAACAACAAGAACCATGTTTCAGGGGAGGAACCGCATCTAGAAAAAACAACGCAGATAACCGAGGGAGGGATTTGCGAATGTATTCCAGAAAACTTCTTGGCTTGCTTGCTGCATCAACAGCATTGATTGCGACCGCAACGGTTGCACAAGCCGATGTTACCGATAATGACCTTGCACGTACTGCAGGTTCGGAGTGGCTCCATACCAATGGCAGCTGGGACGGCACACGTTTTAGCACGCTAACTGAACTCAACCCATCGAATGCCAACGAATTACAAGTGAAGTGGATTTATTCGGTGGGCGGTGAAACCGATATGCAAGCATCACCGATTTATTCCGACGGTATCTTATACTTACCCCAAGACAACGCCGTACATGCTGTCGATGCACAAACTGGGGGTCGGATATGGAAATATGAGCACGAACTACCGGAAGACTGGGGTGGACAGTTTATTCCTTTCTTTACAGGCAAACATCGTGGCCTCGCAATTAGCGGCAGCAACGTTTATTTCTTATCGAATGAATGTTCACTGGTAGCGTTAAATGCAAAGTCCGGGGAAGTCGCTTTTTCTCATAAAATCGATCGTCCTTATCCCAAAGATTTTGAGATGTCAGACGACGGGAACGGCTACTTCTGTACGGTCGCACCGCTTGCGATTCCTGGGACAATCATTGTTCCAATGAATGCAACGGATACCGGAGGCCTACAAGGGTACGTGCACGGACATGATCCGGACACTGGTGAACGGCTTTGGTCAGCACCAATGATTCCGCAACCAGGTGACCCGGGTGCAGAAACGTGGCCTGGCGATAGCCGCATCTACGGTGGTGCAGGGCCATGGATTACCGGAAGTTGGGATCCAGACCTAAACATGTACTATACCGGAACAGCAAATGCCTATCCGTGGACTCCTTATGGGGAGCGTGACGGCAGAGGCGCTGGCAACCAGATTAACGAAGGCGCCGCAGCAATAGTGGCCGTCAACACGGAAACCGGCGAAGTACCTTGGCGTTATACCGTTGTCCCTGGTGATCCATGGGATTATGACACCATGAATACACCAATGTTGGCAACCATCGATGGCGTACGGACGGTGGTGCAACCAAACAAGACTGGTTTCACACATTATCTTGACGCTCAGACGGGCAATTATATTGCTGCTTTACGGCATGCGGATCGAATTAATTGGGCCAAAGGATACGATAGTAACGGTCGCCCAATTTGGGATCACCCGATTCCACCTGAAGGCGAGACCGTTGAAATATGGCCAAGCCTACTAGGTTCCGTGAACATGTCACCGGCAGCCATCAACCCGAATACGGGGTTGGTATATCTGCCACGGCGAGAAGCTTCGATGAGCTACGCATTTGAAAAAGTGCAGATCGTCAGCAACGTACGGAATCTCGGTGCCACGTTTGAAGTGCTACCAGGTGGCTCGGAAGTGAACTCCGCACATAACCTTACCGATGGTGCCGAACAATGGCGGCATACGGTCGGAATGGACGGGGATGCAGGAGGTATGCTGACCACAGCAGGAAACCTGACTGTTTGGGCCTCACAAGGTGGTGTAGTGCACGTCGTTAACGCAACGACAGGCGAAATTGTGTACCGTTTTAACACAAATTCGACCTCACATTCTGGTCCTATCACCTATACGTCAGGTGGGAGCCAACAGATCACGTTCGCGTTAGGTGGACTGCCAACTTTTGGTTCGGCCCCGGATGACAATTCGGTCAATCACTCAAGTTTAATGGTGACATTCGGTAGGTAGACCTATTCACTGTTATGTTTGAAAACTAACGCTATATAGGCGCGCATGTATTACATGCGCGCCTCTTTCTTCGAAAGGAAATACCATAGTGAAACGGGGTAACGTCGTTCCATTTCTTTTCGCCACTTCACTGCTGGCGGCCTGTTTCGTTGTTTGTGGGCCCTTCGCGCAACCGATAGCGGTTGCCGCAAACATAGAGTCATCAAATCCCTTATCAGGTGATCCCGACGCAATTTCAGAAGGAAAAACTATTTATCGTGCACACTGCGGACTCTGCCACGGTATGAACGCAAACGGCAGAGGGCATGGTCCCGGGAACACTTCCGATTTAACTAAATTTAAGAAAGGTTATTCCTGGTACATGAAGAGAGTGAAGAACGGTAGAGTAGACAAAGGAATGCCCTCGTGGGGTGGCATTCTTAAGGAAGAAGAAATCACTAAGATTGGTGCCTACCTTGAAACTTTGGCGGGAAAACGCGCAAAATGGGTGGATCCACCACAAAACTGATAATTATGAGTGGCAAAACAAATGGATAATCGTAATCACCATAAATTGAGAACCGTTGCAGCAGGACTGTTGGCTGCCCTATTCACAACTTACTATGCAGCTCAACAAGAAATAACTGCGGCGGAAATTCAGGTAGCTACCACAAACACGGAGCACCAGGTTCACCTCGATCATATAGAACAAAGTTGGCATGAAACCCCGGGCGCAGTCGGCTTGCTGGCGATTCTAGCCGAAGAAGCCGAAATTGCCCGCGAGCATGCCGGTTATGCTATCACTGATGTAGAGGACTACGACAACATTCGATTGCACATACCGCATGTCCGGCATGCCATATCCAGTAACACCGAACCAAAGGGTCCTGGAAAAGGCTTTGGTGTTGAAAGAGCCGCACAAGGTGTTGCCGATCACATGGATTACGCCCGCAACGCATTAGATGCAACTGACTCGGTTAAACATCATGCAGAGCATATAATTGCCTCGGCACAGAATATTGTTGCTTGGAGTGACAAAATTATCCGGATGAGTGATCAAATCATGGGCGGAGCTGCGCCCGTTTGGGTGTCCTACTATGCTGAGGAAGTTGCAAAGCGGACAGATTGGATCCTCAATGGAAATGATGCAAACGGCGATGGCAAAATCTCATGGACAGAAGGCGAGGGAGGCCTCGCGCAAATTCAGCAACACCTAGGATTTATTGAGCGCGGAGGATGATCCAATATCGATACGGCCCGGCTCCATTTTTTGGTTTTGTGCTGACGACTGAGACAAACACACACCCATCAGCAATGACATCGGAAACCGGTAGACTATGAAAATGATAGTGTGGTGGATACGAAATTCAGGTCGTGTCGCTCTGATCGGTGGCCTCACTCTTATAGCCTCAATAATCATTGACGTGTACCCCCTCCCCGCGACACCAGGATCTGCTGCCGATTCGGATATGGAACGCTGGCGGATCGACGTAAACCGCACTGTTGCAAAAACCAACCATTGGAGATGGACACTGCGTTATGTCGAGCGTAATGCTAACACTTTGAGCGCCAGAATCAGTGTCAGAAACAACGGCTCACGACCACGGCCTCTTTACCTTGGCTCGGGATTTGAATCAAAATTTGCCCTCATTGATCAAGAAACACAGCAGCGTTTTGAGTTGATAAGTGTGTCTGGGGTCTCCGTGGACTTTCTTCGCGTGGATCGAAAGAAATCGGCACACACCACATTTATTTTTCGTTATCCAGAAGGACTACAGTCTGTAATTTTCACAAGTGAGTGGCTTACTTTCAACATGGGAGGTGAAAAAACTGGAATGGACATTGAATTTCCGATCTCCCTTAAACCACTACCACAACCAAGCAATTGATTGCCAGGACAATTCCCAAAACTCTGCAGGTTCCTTTAAAACTGAGACCACTGTGACACAACTGCTACAGATAGGGCGCATAGCCGCTGTATATTTCTTTCTAACCCCGTTCGCTTCTGCAGAAGCCGCACACTATACGAGTAACGGTAACTTCGTATTTGATATTCGCGAACCAAGCGATATGACCCTAGTGGCCAGGCTTTCTGGACTTACAGTCAAACGTGATATTAAGCCAAGCGTTGGCATTATTGAGTGTGCAAGATGGGCCCACCAGTTTGGTATCCGACCGTTCTCGGCAGTAACTTCTGCGATTTCCCCCAATCATAAGAGACGCGTTTGGATTTGCACTGGTAACGCAAACAACAAACATTTATCCCGGTCCTATTGTCAACAAATGAGGATGAAGTATTTTCGGAATGACGGTCCAATAGTAACTTGCAAATTAGGCGACGATATCTGAGGGAAAAATAATAGTGAACGTAGTAATGAAATTCCTGGGCCGTTTCCCGGTCCCGATGTCCATATTCATAATCGCTTGTTTCGCAACAGCATTATGGGCAGTTACTCACTATTTTGAAAGTACGATCCGCCCACTACAAGAGCAGGCACGTCGTGCTCACATAGAGGGCGAAATAAAGGCTGCAGACTCCCTGCTGCAAAGAAAAAGATATGATACGGCGGCACAGGAATACCGTTTTATATTGGATGCGTACGGCAGTGAATTGCTGGAACAAGACAAGGGCCACCTTCAGGACGGGATGGGTCGATCACATTTCGGACTTTCTACCCGACAAGATCAGGAGAAGAATTTAAATCTGGCGATTGAGAATTTTCAAGAAGCACTTTTGTATCGCACACCGGATCTCTCGCCCAAGTTGTATAGCGCAACATGGAAACGTCTGGGACAAACCTACGAAACTTTGGGGGTCCACCTCGAAAGCGAGGATGACCTCGCCACCGCTATTGAGGCTTACCAAAAGGCCCTCAGCCTCCAGGCAGCAGATACTGACCCAGAAGGATATGCAATGACTAAAGCACTGGTAGGCGGAGCCTATCGTGAGCTCTATGCTTTTTCACGAGAAAAACAACACTCGGCGCTTGCGTTTGAGACTTTCGAGGAGGCTATAGATGTTCTCACCCGCGATGACCATCCGGAAGCCCTTGGTTTAGTTCGAGTCGAAATTGGACGAACCTATGTAACCTTAGCAAAATATTCGCGCCGAACAGGAAATTCTCAAAATGCACTGAAAGAATACGAGAGAGCATTGAAGTTACTTAAACCTGAAACGTTCCCGACTCAGTACGCACGCGCCCATAAATATATTGGGGATGCCTACACTATGCTTACGCAAACAAAACCCCGAAATAGACAAGATATACCAGAGCATGCACAGCGCGTGTACCGGTGGGAAAGAAAGGCAAACGACGCGTACAAAATAGCCCAGAATTTTGGTTTCAACGACGACATGAGGGTCACTAGTACGTCAAACTCCTCTTCTAATGCATCCACCATGGAAGCTGACAAGGCGGACGACAAGAAGTAGCTTTACCTATCTCCTCATGGAAGGATATTGCACTTCAAGGCGGATGAAGACAGTCTTTAACACCAAAAGGATGCAGAAAGTGAATTTTTTATTTACAGAGCAACAACTGCAAATAACGGAAAACATAGCAAAAATCTGCTCTCAGTTTGATGACGGGTATTGGTTTTCTAGAGACCAAACTGGTGAATTCCCGCATGATTTTTGTTCAGCACTGGCTACAAATGGATGGCTCGGAATCGCCATGCCTGAAGAG
The DNA here is from genome assembly GCA_964515905.1 of uncultured Rhodospirillaceae bacterium. Taxonomy (GTDB): domain Bacteria; phylum Pseudomonadota; class Alphaproteobacteria; order UBA7887; family UBA7887. The sequence goes on from CAZEWK010000097.1 coordinate 96,508, forward strand.
TACGGAGGATCTGGTTTAGGAATTACAGAAGCTTCCTTGATGATGAAAGCAATTGCTGAATCTGGCGCCGCAATGAGTGGATGCTCCGCAGTACACATGAATATTTTTGGTCCTAACGTTATAGTAGTATTTGGAAATGAAGAACAAAAAACACGAATGCTGCCGCCCCTCATCCGTGGGGAAATGCGCGCCTGTTTTGGTGTAACAGAGCCTGACGCTGGACTAGATACCACCCAACTTAAAACCCAAGCAGTCCGAGACGGTGATAAGTATGTCGTGCATGGAAGGAAGGTATGGACTTCAACTGCACAGGTTGCAGATAAAATTTTATTGATTGCTCGGACAAAGCCTTCAGAGGGAAAGGGCCGTGGAAGTGACGGACTATCTCTCTTTTATACCGACTTAGATAAAAGCAAGGTAGACGTTCGTGAGATAGAGAAAATGGGAAGAAAGGCTGTTGACTCGAACGAGTTGTTTATCGACGGCCTAGAAGTGCCTATAACAGACCGGATTGGGGAAGAAGGGATGGGATTTCAATATCTGCTCCATGGCTTAAATCCGGAACGGATCCTAATTGCTGCAGAAGCCGTTGGAATTGGAAACGCCGCACTCGAACGGGCTAGTCAGTACGCGAAAGATCGAGTGATTTTCAATCGTCCCATTGGAATGAACCAAGCTATACAACACCCCTTAGCGGAATCTTGGTGTGAATTAGAAGCAGCGAATATGATGTGCTTTAAGGCCGCTACCCTATACGACTCGGGTAAGCCCTGCGGGATAGAAGCGAACGCTGCCAAATTTCTGGCTGCAAGGGCTGGATTTAAAGCTTGTGAACGCTCGATACTGACGCATGGGGGATACGGTTATGCCAAGGAATTCCATGTCGAACGTTTTATGCGGGAACAATGGATAAACAGAATTGCGCCAGTAACGGAGCAATTAATGCTTTGTTACATTGCGGAACGCGCACTCGGACTCCCAAAGTCATACTAAGAACACCTTTAGGCAAATCAACTTCAGTCTTTACCATCATCCGGGAGGCTATACCGGAA
>CAZEWK010000098.1:0-12121 GCA_964515905.1 uncultured Rhodospirillaceae bacterium
TTTTAATCCAACAAATTTCTTTAAATATGAAGCTAATATTTTTGGAAATACGCCCTCCATAAATGTTCTCTGTATACCGAGACATAGTTCATATGAGGTCCAGAATATGGATGAAATTACATCATTTGATCGTTTATCCTACTGATTAGTGATTAATATTGATGAAACGGCAGCGCTTCTGCTCTAGGAACACCTACTGTCACTCGAATACTGTAAACCTTTCCAATAGGACACTTTAATTTGGGTATCCTATGGATCTCCATCAACAAAAGAATCTAAAGAGGCAACTTTGTCTAAGCATCGGCAACGGCTTGCGATACCAGACACGTTAAAACTTGCAGTTGCTCATCATAAATCAGGACAATTGCAAGAAGCAGAGGCACTGTACCAACAGACATTGAGGAAGGAACCGAATCAACCCAGCGCCCTGCATATGTTAGGAGTGCTTGCCCATCAACGTGGAAATCATGAAGTTGCAGTTCGATTCGCTAATAAGGCTCTAGGTGTCCTTCCCACCTACGCACAAGCTTTTAATACTATGGGATTAGCTCTGCGAGAACTCGGTGACCTGAATGGTGCGGCCATCAATTTTCAGAAAGCATTAACTCTAAAAAGCGACTATGCCGAAGCTAGATGCAATATCGGAATGATTCAGTTGTTAACAGGTGACTTCACTCAAGGATGGAACAATTATGCCTGGAGAAAGAAGATACAAGGAAATTCGGTTTTGCAGGCTAATTATAAACAACCAGCCTGGGATGGGGTTGAGCTAAAAAATAAAACAATATTTTTATATTGTGAGCAAGGCTTAGGTGACGCCATTCAGTTTGTCCGGTATGTTCCACTTCTAAACTTGATGGGCGCCAAAGTAATTCTTGAATCACCGAAGCAATTGTTTCAACTTTTTAAGGAAATAAATTTCTCGGGAAAATTAATTTGTCTTGGAGATACCCCTCCGCCATTTGATTACTACGCTAGCATCCTAGATCTTCCTCAGTTACTACGCCGTTCCTTTAGGGGTCTCCCGGTTTGGACACCATATTTGCAGGCAAAACAAGATATTAAGAAAAAATGGGAACAACTTCTAAAATTTGGTAGAGAATTGAAAGTAGGATTTGTATGGGCCGGGAATCCACAACACCCATATGATGGAAAACGTACCATAGACGCCCACTTATTTATGCCCCTTTTGCAAATACCTGATATTTCCTTATATAGCTTGCAAGTCGGGAGAAACGACGAATCTAAAACTACTTTTGGCAATCAAATCACCCACGTTGGACACTTAATAAGTGACTTTTCCGATACCGCTGCAGTCATTAGTAAATTAAACCTAATAATTACTGTAGATACTGCTGTAGCTCATCTATCAGGAGCACTTGGATGCGCGACAATGACACTGCTCCCTGCGGTTCCCGATTGGCGATGGTTACTTGGACGTGACGATACGCCCTGGTATCCAACGATGAAATTGATAAGACAGCCAAAACCAAATGATTGGAGAACTGTGCTCAACATAGTGCATGAAGAAATAATAAGATTGAAGGACCAGAGAAATTGTATTTAGTAGATTAAAGCTTGTAATATATGATCGATGGATAGTCTGACTGAGCATCATTACATGATTACTATTCTAAATACCTACAGAACTACTATTAGAATAAGTTCCATGTTTGTTTTATTCTTTTTCTTTGCATCCTCTGCTTACCCCAAAGATGAAGTATGGGACGGAAAAGCTTTGCTTTGCGTGAACATGCCAAATAGTAGTGACCAAACATATTACGGAATTTTGTTTTACAAAGGTAAAGTAAAAGAACTTTCCATACGCGAAGGTACGGTCTATGAGCCTAACGATTCACTTGGTAGTTCGTATTCACTCGTAAAAGTGCTCTCAGCCTATAAAATTTTTTGGCGCGGATCTTCGGGTGTTCATTCTCTCGATCGCAGAAACTTTTTCCACCTATTGGATGGTAAGGAGCGTGGGTGGTGTCGAATACACCCAAAAGAAACCTTGGAAGAAACACTTTCGTCAAAAATTCTAGAACAACAATATGGTACTCTGTCCAGGAGTATTGAAGATGAACTTCGGTAACAAATGTCTGAATTCTAATATCTAATGGCGCTCAATAAACAATCTCGGAGAGATTGAGTTCAAGAGTACTTTGCATCGGTTTCTCTATCGGGGTCAGAAATCGGAAAATATCATACCCACAATAGTCTTAGGGCTTTAGAAATTGAAGCTATCAATCGCATTGGAACGCTTCGTGACACCACGACCCTAATTCTGTCTTTGCTGCTAAGTGTGGGTTTCAGTGTTCTGAATCGAAATACCTAACAACGGTTTTAGAATCGTCCCTTATCAACAGTGACGCTAATCAGATTAGGCCCTTTAGAATTTTCTATAGCCATTTTCAAAGCAGGAACAAAATTGTCGTGACTCTCCACTCTCACAGCCGGAACTCCCATAGATTCGGCTAGAGTTACAAAATCTACAGAGGGTTCTTTGAAGTCCATCCCAATAAAATTTTCGTTCCCATGAAAAGCAAATAACCTTTCTTTAATGATACGATAACCACCGTTATCACAAATGATGTAATTGACGGGAAGTTTCTGGTTAGCTGCGGTCCAGAGGGCCTGAATGGAATACATTGAACTGCCGTCTCCAATGATGGCAATAACCGGACGATCCGGGTATGCCGCCTGAACACCGCATGCAGCAGGAACACCCCAACCAATACCTCCACTGGCCATTCCAAAAAGTGAGGTGGGACTCCTGTAGGGTAACAAAGAAGGCAGCGATCGGGTGCTAATAATTCCTTCGTCAACCACGATCGCATCCGGCGGCATGGTATCAACCACTTTCATAACCATCCAGGATGGATTAATAGCACCGCCTTTGGCCTCGGCAACGAGTTTAGCTGTTAACTCTTTTCTCTTGGCGCTCCAATTGATATTAGATAACTGTTGCAGAGCCAGTTTTGCTTTGTTGGCCTGTTCTTTCCCACCCTTCTTCTGAATTATTGGATTAATAGCAGCAAGCGTTTCTTTGATATTAGCTCTCACTGCCATTTCCGTTGGAAAATTCTTACCCATTTCCCAATCATTCTGACCGATCTGAATTATCGACATTCCCTCAGGAAGTGGTTCCACTTCGGCCCAAACCGACATGCGCAATACATCTGCACCCAGAACTATCAGTAGATCATACTGGGAAAGAATATCCCGGACTTGTTGCTGCTCCCTATTAAGAGCACCCATAAAGGACGGATGCTCCGACAAGAAATGTGCCCCATACTGAACTGTCTGTTGGTACACCGGACAACCTAAAATACTGGCAAAATCTGCCGCTTCAGTAAGCGCGTTATCAACGGCCAACTCATGACCAGCCAGGATGACGGGAGCTTTGGCATCTAAAACTCGGCCCGCCAAACGACTTAGAGCTGTGTCAGATGGGCGCATTGAAGTATCGATTCGTGTCCTTGCACCTAGCTCGAGAGCATCTTCCTCGTTTAGAATGTCTCCAGGAAGAGAAATAAACACAGGGCCCATCGGCGGGGTCATCGCGATTTTTGCCGCCCTCCTTACAATACGGGGAAGATCTTGCAACCGAGAGACCTCTACAGCCCACTTTACAAGCGGTTCAGCTATCGGAACCAATGGATCATAAAGTAATGGTTCGGTTAGACCATGCCCTATCTCTTGTTGGCCCGCTGTAATTATAATAGGCGTGTTCGCAAACTTAGCTGCATAAATCGCACCCATAGCGTTACCAAGACCGGGCGCAACGTGCACATTACATGCTGACAACTTCCCGGATGCTCGTGAGTATCCCTCCGCCATATAGACGACAAGGGACTCCTGCATGCTCATCATGTAGTTCAAGTCTGAATGCTCCGAGAGTGCATCCATTATTGGTAGCTCTGTGGTACCCGGATTTCCGAACAAATGCGTTACTCCCTCGTCTTTCAACAAAGCAAGGAATGCAGATCGGCCGGTAATAGTATTGACAGTCATAGAATCCTCTAAAATCTTTTTAAGTCTTGGTCGACCTGGAAAACATCTGGCCAACTACTTTTTTGTATAGACCACCCAAGATTAGAGAGATCCTATAATTATCTCAACCTCTGACAAACTGAGCTCGCCCGATACTTCCACGAAGTTCGCTGTTCTACTTTTTAAGGGAACCTCGCCAACCAATTAATAAGCCAAATAAACCCTCTTTTTTTTCAACACTATTTTCAGAGGGCCTAAACAAGTTTGTGCGCGGCCAAGATCATGGCCTTGATTTTTTCTGGGATACAGATCCTATTCGCTTTGCAATGGAAACAATTCTATACATCTCACGCAAAACCGGCTTTTCTATCAGCTTTCCATCTATAACTACTAAACCTGTATCTGCCGCTTCAAAAGTTTGTATGATATGTTGCGCACGCTGAATCGAATCTGCATCAGGCGTAAAGACATCATTTAAGATGGGAATCTGTTTGGGATTTATGGCTCCTTTCCCACTAAATCCGAGGTCTCGTGCACGTTCCGCCTCTATTTTCATCCCTTCCGTATCCGCTAGATCAAGATACGGGACATCGATAACATCTAAACCGGCTGAGGCTGCTGCGTGCACTAACTTTGATCGAGCATAAAGCAACATTTCCCATGAACCCTTGCAACGTAGTTCCGCTGCCATATCAACACCACCAAAGAACAGTGCATCGATACGACTACTGCAGCGAGCGATTTCGTACGCGGCCTCTAACCCTTCGTTAGTTTCTATAATCACGTGAAGGCGGCAGTTGTGTCCTCGTTCAGTTAGTAAATCGTCTAGCCAAATGACCTCTTCCGGAGTCCGTACCTTGGGAAGCATCAGACCAGGAGGCGGCGAATCAGAAGCAATAATAGCCTTAACATCTGCTAAACCCACTGCTTCTCGCAAGCAGTTGATTCGAACTATTCGCTCTACCCCATCGTTTTCCTGCGCTGACTTGAAAAGTTCCAAAGCATTTTCTCTAGCCTGCTCCTTATCCTTTGGTGCAATACCATCTTCTAGCTCCACACAAACAATATCTGTTCCAGATGCCAACGCTTTAGGGAACATTTCTGGCCTGAGACCGGGAGTAAATATAAAGCTTCGACGTGGCCTGACGTTCATGTCCTTAACCATTGCAATTCCTTTTGACTGACTTAATTCTGTCTCAATAACTTCTTAAATTTTGCACTAAACCTTCCTTACAACGGAATTACTATCAGGAAATTAAAAAGGTAGAAGGATAACATTCTTGGCAATGATTCTATAATTACAGTGCGACTAAATTTCTACGATCAAGGTACCAACAATAATCATGCAGTCCTGTCCAATCAATTCGTCAAACAACCAGAATTCTCTTCACCCCATGGAGTTTGTGTTTCACAAAAAATAGCGCCTTCGAGATTTGCCCCTTTCATATTTGCTCCAGTTAGATTTGCTCCTGACAAATTAGCCTTAAATAAGTCGGCATTGTACAGAAACGCGCCTACGAGGTTAGCTCCTGTGAAGTCAACATAGGACAATGTAGATAAGCTAAGATATGCACCCTTTAGATCCGCTTCCACCATTGTAGCTCCCTTCAGATCCACCGAATTCATGTAAGCTGCTGTTAAATTAGCCTTGGTTAAATTAGCCCCTTTAAGATCTCCATCTGGAAAGAAGGCATTACTTAAATTGCCCTCGGTTAAGTCCGCCTCACTTAAATCAGCTTCCCGTAAATCTGCCCCACTCAGGTTAATCTTAAACAAATAGGCCCCAGTGAGCTTAGCTTTGAACAAATCCGAGTGACTTAGATCCGCTTTGCTCAAATCACACCTTATACATTCATTTAGAGCCTGGAGTTTCTTGAGATCACTCAGCTCAAACGCAAAAATAGGTGTCGGCACTGAAAATAGCAGCAACATGCAACATAAAAATCGATAATCCATGTTCAAAAGCTAAAGTGGCGTAACACTCTTATCAAGCAGAGTCTCTTTCAAAGAACCCGTTTGTATTCAATTTTTGACGAAAAGAGTCATAATATGAGGCGGAACTTCTTTTTTTCCGTATTGTTTCCCACCCAACCAATTATTATATCTCCACTGTCCTACCCAAACATCCCCTTGGGGGGTCCGCATTACTCCTACACCGTGTTTGTAGCCATCTTTCCACTCACCCACATATTTGTCCCCCGACATTCGAGAACTCGCGCCCTTCCCATGATATTTTCCATTTTAAAATTCACCTGCATAGTAGAACGCGTCCTCATGCTCGTACACACCTTCACAATTATGCCAAGTGTTAGGGTCAAAAATGCCTGGACATTTTGGTAGCGCCCATACATTGCTTCCATGAATCAAATGTAGAAATAAAATAGTTAAGGGAATCGCCCGAAACATATTTCCAACTCTCATACCACTCTGATCACAACCAAAGCATGCAGAACGGAGATGCCTTAAAACGCTTCCTTTGGGTATGACAATAAGGAAGCTTCGTTCTACTCTGGGTTGTAATAACCCACGCCACAAATTATGCCAGCGACTCGAGTCATTAAAGCAGTTTTTGTAAATGTTTTGGTTGAACCCGTAGTTGGTCGTTCATATTCATAAGTAGCTTCTCCAATATCTCCCACTTTGGCAGCATTGAATAGTGCCTCTCCTAATTGAGTTCCATTTACATCTACAAAATCGTTATCCAAAGTGTTCATGCCAAGGATATTTGGATGGGCAATGACTGTTCCGTCAGTCGCGAAGCAGAAAACGTACAAATCCTTCTGTATTAGTCCACCAGCACCTGATTGAAATAAATCTAAGGCTCTATTTTTATCTATTCTTACCAGCGCAACAGCTCTATCCAATAAAGACACCGCTTCTTCCCTTGTGCCAAATTCGTTGGCAAACGACGTAAAGGTCAGCAGACCAGAACACGCAACTGCTAGAATTAGTGTTTTTAAGTTTTTCATTGTTATGCCCCCAAAGGTTTTTTGTGACTCCGTCTAGCCTAAGCATTTCGGTCATCGCAAAAGAATCCTATTGAAAATCAGAAACCAATCCTCTCATGCCATGTTCACCTAATCAATTCTGAATTTTTAGTGAAGTGACCCGAAAAAAAGCGCCCTCTACCCCTACCGTAAAAATTTATCATCAGATTTTCTTATTAAACCGCAAGCCGGTTTTAGATAGCTTTTTGGCCGACAACGCACTGATAACGAATCTTACTAGGTTTAAACCAACCCAGCCCATTCTTATGAAATTCAGGCCAAAGGCCGTACGTGCACATCCATATTCCCTGCTGCCATTGCTCTGAAGAATCGGTGGATTCCGGAATCTTTACCAAAATATTGCAGAACCACCACGTTTTTTCGCCCGTTTTACATTCTGAGGTTAGCACTTCCCCCTCTTTTACAAAAAGTTCGGCCAAATGCCCCACAATGGTTACCACTTCATCCGCATCAACCGAATTAGCCTCCTTTAGCGCACGATCATCAGCACCAACCAAATCGATCCATAGGAAAAACGGAGTAAGTGAAAGCAGGCAGCGGAGCATATCTCTCTTATTTCTTTATACCGTGCCAATAGTCTAACAGAAAATTATGGGGATACGGAATTAAAGATTCTGGATTTCGCAAGTCCGAACAACTGAACTATCGCCTGTTTATTGACAAAGTTCTTCCTTTGGACCCTCATGATTATAAGAAACACTTTTGGTGTAATTATTGAATATATAACATTAACAATACATTGTTTATCAAAGTGAACCTCAGGGAGGATCTACAGTGATCATAAAAAAGATTGTGTTATCTTCAGTTGCTATCTTGTTTGGCTCTGTAATGGTGGAGGCCAACGACTGCACAGGGACTTTCGGCTGGTTATCCGATGGCCAGAATATTACTCTTGAAGAAGGTCATTCGGTGTTCACTGGTCATTTCAGTGGCACCTTTATAGCAAACGATACTTCGAGTTCGATGCATTTAAATGCAGTTATGTGTCCAGCGATATATCAGGTCAATCAAGGCATGACAAAATCACTTGGATTTTGTTGGCAACAAGACGGTGACGGAGACCGGGTATACTATTCCTGGAGTTGCGCAGGGGAATTTCCACATTGTGATGGTAATTTTTCGGCCTATGCTGGATCCGGGAAATACGAAGGTGTGACAAGTCAAGGGACATTTAAGGCATACACCACTACTTTCGGTGATCTCGGCAACGGACATGGCTACGCCATATGGGATACCTGCGAATACCAACTGCGCTAGAAACCCAAGACTTATAAATTCATACAAGTCTAATGTGCATCTCTACTTCGTTTGTATAAAACGTTTAGGACTTTCCTCTAAGGCCCTGCCAAATTTGCGGGGCCTTAGAGCTCAAAAAATAGGGACAGTTGTCATCTGGTTCTTACAAGAGATAAGAACTACTGCTCCCGACGAGGTCCTACGAATACTGCCCAAAAACAAAGTCCCGACCCTTATAGTCAGGAGACCATGAAATGGCCGAAAAGGAATTGCTAATCGAAACTAAAAACCGTGTGGGATTTATCAGGTTCAACCGCCCGGATAAACTGAATGCATTGACCGAAACTATGCTGATCGGCGGTATTACACAACTTCAAGAATATGCCCGTAATCCAGATATTGGAGCAATTATCGTAACCGGTGAAGGCCGCGCATTTTGTGCTGGTGGCGATATATCTGCAATGCAATCCGGAAGAGAATTTGGACCTCCAGGCACAAACCCAGAAACTCAAATCGAAACCTTACGTAACTGGCATAATTTTCCTCTTCTGCTGAACTCTATATCTAAGCCTACTATCGCGGTAGTAAACGGAATTGCTGTAGGTGGTGGCCTCGGAGTAGCGTTATCCTGTGACATGCGAATCGCATCGGATAAAGCCCGATTTGGCACGGCTTACGCACGGGTCGGGTATGACGGTGATTTTGGAACGACTTGGCAAATGACACGATTATTGGGGGAAGCAAAGGCCAAGGAATTGTTCTTTCTTCCCGATATTCTTTCTGCGACGGAAGCCTTGAGAATTGGTATGGTCAACCAAGTACATCCCCACCAAAAACTGATGGACAGGGCCACAGCAATCGCAGAGCGGATCGCCTGTGGGCCTTCCGTAAGCTACCGTTACATGAAATCCAACGTAGCCCATGCTTCCATGGTAGATTTTGCTACAAGCCTGAACAGAGAGGCAGAAACCCACATTCGATGCAGCCAAACAGATGATCATGCCGAAGGCGTCACAGCATTTTTGGAGAAGCGAGATCCCGTGTTTAAAGGGCAATAATTAATGAATCTTACCTCAAAGAATTTAGTCATACCCTTGACCCATCGACAAAGAGACCGTTTATTTATTCCGAACCTGGGAAATATGGTAGACACCATGTTCTGGACCAGGACCCTTTCATAGAATTCCTGATGGAGGTGACCTTAGAATGAAACTGAAAAACTTTGTCACATTTCTATCTACTGCGTTGATTGCGATCTGTACCTTCTCAGCCGCGTACGCACTAGATTCAAAACCTGTTTTAACACTTTCTGTTGCTGGCAAAATTGCAGATGCGTGTGAAAGTCTACAACAAGAAACGGGTTTTAACCCTATCGTCATTGCTATCTATGATGATGGTGGCAATCTTAAGTTATTTAGAAGACAGGAAAACGCTTTTCTTGGCAGCATCTTAATAGCCAATATGAAGGCAACAACCTCATCCAGCTTTCCATTCTCTTCTCGCCTCTTCGGAGAATTAGCTTATGGAAAGGATGGGCAGCCCGGACCGTTCCCAGGTGCCGCGGAAGTAGCCGGACATGGCGCCTTTCCTGGAGGCCTGCCCATTTTTACTAAATCTGGTGCCCATATCGGAAGTATTGGGGTGAGTGGTGCTACTGGTGACGAAGACGAGCAATGTGCTCAGGCGGGCCTCGATGCGGTTGCGGACTTACTTTAGGTATTATCCATAATCGGTTTAACGTTTTAAGGGTGTGACACAACATACGTGTTGCACCCTTTTTACGAGGTACTATCACCTCAATGCTCGCCTTGACTATCAAACTATTCCGATGGAGCGATCCGGTCCGAATATGGGATTCGTTTGGCCGTATGCTTCTATAGCTGACCCTGTTATCGAAGAAGCTTTTTCTGAAGATAGAAATAAAATCAGGTCAGTAATTTCCTCTGGTCTCATCAACTGCCTCTTGTTTTCGGAAACAGCCCCACCAAACGCACTCCGGAAACCTTCCGTGTCGGTCCCACCGGGACACACACAATTTACTGAAACTCCATACGGATTTACTTCCGCCGCAACACTCTCTGTAAAGTTTATCAGGGCTGCTTTGGTCATCCGATAGGCGGACCGACCGCTTGCACCCCTTTTCCCACCAATGCTAGAAATATTGATTATTTTGCCATACTTTCTCTCTATCATAACTGGCAATAGAGCCCTGGTCAGCAGAACCGTACTTAGAAGATTAACTTGGAAAACTAATTTCAACACATCTATATCAAAATCCACTAGATTTTGCGATTTATGTATAATAGCCGCATTGTTTACCAAAATATCTACGTGCTCGAACGAGTCTAAAGCCGCTTCGGCGATCTTTCCTATACTTTCGTCTTTAGATAGGTCAGCGTTTACTGCAACAACCCTAGAACCTAACTCTTCTATAGTCTTGGACACACTATCAAGCTCGCTCTTCGTGCGGCCGGTCACCAAAATATCAGCACCTTCTGAAGCGAAGGCAAGAGCTGTACTTCGACCTATACCCTTGGTCGCTCCCGTCACAACAACGACCTTTTTATGAAACTTCCTACCCATTCTTAACGTATTTCCTATCACATTTTAATTCGTTTTCTTGATTCTTTTAAAAGTACACAATTCGCGAGAGTGCAGTAGTTCCAGATAATCCGATAACGCGGAGAAATTATCTAAATGGCCTGCGTTCCGCGACCAGTTTACAGTAAAACCCACCACGATGTCTGTTACCGAAAAATGAGAACCCGTTAAATAAGGGACCTTACTGAGAGTCATATCTAAAACGGCCAGACCTGCCCTGATTTCTTCTGTATTTGCGGGTACAATTGCTTCGATGCGTTTTTCTTCCGGATAAATAGACGTATGCTTGTAGGAACTCCACAGGTAACTCTCTATTTCCGTGAGTGCAAAGGAACACCATTGTTCATGTAGAGCTCGTTCTCGCGAACCAGTCGGGGGAATTAGCCTTTTTTCTGGATAAAGATCACAAAGATATGTGCAAATTGCTGTTGATTCGAAAAAACTCTCTCCATCGATCACGATTGCCGGAAGTTTCCCAAGAGGATGCATCCTCTTTAATTCGGCTGCACCGACAAGAGCAGCATCATCTACGTAGCAAAAGTTTAGGCCAAGCTCCAACAATGTCCACCTACACCGACTGGAACGAGTAGTTCCATTTCCGTATAAAGTAATTGCATGATCCATGCTGTAGTTCCAAAATTTGATCGACCGCTCGTCTCCAACCGAGACCCTCAAATTAACTTGGTGATTCTGGATACCAATAATCAGGTTCAGGTCGAATAAATCCCTCTGGCCGATGCACGATTTCAAGCACTGTTTTCAATGGACCTTCAGTATCCAAATATGCAAACCTTACTTCGCCAAATGTACCCTCCATAAGAGGCGGACACCCTTTGGCTGTTAAGGCAGAGATAGTCCGTTCAAAATTAATCCCATGATGTTCCACCAACACATGATGCACTCCCTCACCATGTTCTTCCAGGAACTCTTTGTAGATAGACGGCCCATCCACTGGCTCAATTACCTCCCACATGGTATCACCAGTCCATGCAATCGCCAATTTCATACTGTAGGAGACTTCCTCTCCTCGGATCCGCATTTTCGTCAAGCGGGGAGGCCCATACAGAGTGACCCACCAAGGACCGATGCCAAGCTTGTCAGTGTAGTGCTGAATAGTTTGGTCAAGATTCCGTACAACCAATGCAACCTGCTGTACACCAGTGACTAATCCGTTGCCCAGTGGCATTTTCCAACGTCCTTATCATAGGTTCAGCTATATTAGATTCAATATCATAGGTGTACAATCTACACTAGGCAAAGACCGAAAAAGCGCAAGCCATTAG
>CAZEWK010000099.1:0-3936 GCA_964515905.1 uncultured Rhodospirillaceae bacterium
TTTTCCGCAGCTTCACGGGCTTGGCCGGCACAGACCGTAATATATGCGTTGAGGCTGCTGTCGTGGGCCTCGATTTGCGCCAGGCAAGATTCGACCAATTCGATTGGTTTGATGGAACCCGTCCGTAGCATCCGCACCGCGTCAGCCATGGAAGTGAGATGAAGGGGTGTCATCGGATGATTTCAGTTCGAGCGCCCAGGAACAATAGCGCCGTGTCTATAGTCGGATCGGGTTCTGCCGGAACCTGGGCGAGCAGGACTTGCAGCTAGCAATAGCCTTCACAAAGGCGACGTAGCATATCTTCGTTTTCGATGGTGAGACTTCTTCGTGCCGCCAGCGCCGCAAACGCCTCGATATCGATAGGGGTATCAGGCTCCATAATGCGGCCTCCGTGTCGCTACTGTTTCACAGCCATGGTCAAGCGCATGCCGTTGCTAATGAGTTTGAAGCAGAAGTCTGCCACAAAAACTATGACGCCGGAAAGAGCCATATTCAGAGAGGACCAAAACGGGATACCCTTACTATTCATCCCCCAGCAACAACTCCCGGAGTTTTCCCTTCTTTATCACCTCTGCCAGCGAATCGAGAGAATCGTCCACAGCTTCTGCAAGCGCCGCTGGGCCGCCAAACCGTTCCACCTGGTCCGGTGGGAGGAACTTGATCAGCAATGCCGCGGTGCCAGGCGGTAAACCAGCAAAGTGCACGCTAATAATTCCATGGTCACGGAGCATTAACATAGCAAGACCGGCTGTCGCTTCGTAGGGGACACAAGGCACCGCTACGGTCCCTGTCCGCTCCATCACCATTTCTAGAATATCATCGGCGATGAGCTGAACAATAACAGGTGTCTCCATGACCCGGTTGTCACCCAGGCGTTTTTTCAAATGCCTCCCCACTTCCTTGGTGAGTGCAACGCGCTCACGTACCCGCTCAGCACTGTAGTCGCGGAGGCTTTGTGCAACCGCAGGATAGAGCATTTGACGAGCCTCTACCCCGATCTCGTAGGCCCGGGCACGGATGCGTTTCACAATGTCCTTATCACCCCCCAAGAGTCCAAGACGAGGTCCCGTTGTACCGTACTTATCAAGGCCGGTAGCTCCAACATCAACGCCAAGTTCCAGTGTCTTTGGTTGGCCGAAACAGGCTGGACCGACGCGTGCACCACCGGCATCATCAGTAATGATCTTGGCACCATAGTCCCGAGCGGTGCCTACTATCGTGTGGATATCGGACTCGGAAAGGATTTCATAGGTAACGGCAAGGCGTGTTAAAAATACCGTGTCCACCTTTTTCGCCGCTGCCATGGCTTCGTTGAAACCCCCAAGGCCTACCGTATCGGTGAAGTCGCCGCCGCCATGTGAAACGGCGCGTTTTACTGCCGGATGGCTGTAGCTAGGCGCGACCCCTATTACTGTATCCCCGGGCTTGATCATCACGTCAGCAGCTGTCAAGAGTGCCGCTGTCATGCGGTTAAATACGAAGACATCATGTTTTGCAGGATCACCGCCCAGATGCGCTAATCCTCTCTCTTTTACCTCTTCGGAAAATAGAGCGGAAGCGATCTCGTCATCCATGATTGCAAGATCTACTTCATCCAACTGTAGGTTCCGCTCCAACCCGCTGAGAAGATAGACTGAGTCCATCCCCGCTTCGTCGCGGCGGCGACGAATGTGCGCCCACGCCACCTTTAGCTTAGCGATGTCATCGGCAGTGGTGGGAAGAATATCACCACGCGCGTAGTTCAACCCCGGCGCATAAGAGTTCCCGAAACGGTCTTGTTGCATGATCAATCCTTACTCTTAGCAGACCAAAGGCAAGCAAGTTGACGTAAAACACGAACGGCACTGCTAGAACTCCCAGACCCGCACCGGCCTTTGATACACACGAGTCAAAACTGGCCTAGCTACATTGTTAAGTCAAGAAACGCCAGGACGCGGATCAATTGGCAGTTGACCAACAACGCCCATTACCTCCTCGAAAAGCGTCGCCGCCCCCAAAAGAGCCGCTTCGCCTCGAGGCGGCCCGACCACCTGAAGGCCTATAGGCAACCCGCTTTCCGTAAACCCGCACGGTATTGAAAGCGCTGGAAGAGATGTCACCGTGATGGCGTAAGCAATAGTGTACCAATCAAAATAATTCTCAAATTTGTGTTCCGCGACCTCGTCAATGGCAAGAATATCGACATCAAATGGGGAGACTGCTGTAGCCGGTGTCACCAAGAGATCATAAAGCTCAAAAAATTCAGCAACCCGGGTGTAAAGTCGGCCACGGGCACGCTCTGTCTCCGCCAACTTCTCAATGGTTAGCTTATACCCTTCTTCTAGATTCCAGACGACCTCGGGTCTCACCTGGTCTCGGTCGGCCTCGATAATTGGTGCTAATTCGCCAACGAACTGATTCGCTCGCAGAACATGAAATATGTCCCGCGCATCTCCAAGGTCGGGACATGCCTCCTCTACCACCGCACCAAGTTCGGAAAAGCGCTGAACGGCTGTTGCACAAATCTCAGCTACTTCGCCCTCAACTGGTGTCAGGCCATTTAAGTTGGCGGAATAGGCAACTCTTTTGGGTGGTGCCGGGTTGTCCACTGACTGCAAAAAAGGCTTTTTAGGTGTAGGTAGGGAGATGGGGTCGCTGGGATGAGCTCCTGCCATGGCATCGAGCATCAAAGCCGTATCGGCGACAGAGCGAGCCATAGGCCCTTGGACCCAGAGGTTGTCAAAGGGCAGACGCGTCGGTCCGCGGGCCACGCGGCCTGGAGATGGGCGTAGGCCAACAACAGAGCAGAAAGCAGCTGGCGTCCGAAGGCTACACCCTAAATCTGAGCCAGTAGCGAGCCAAGTTTGTCCGGTGGCAACCGCAACCGCTGACCCACCAGATGAACCTCCACATGTCATTCCCGTATTCCACGGATTTCGGGTCTTACCAAAAACCTCATTAAAAGTATTAGCACCGTGACCAAACTCCGGCGCATTGGCCTTTCCAATCACAATAGCCCCATTAGCTTCCAAGGTTTGGACCATAACATCGGATCGGTTGGGAATATGATCGGCAAATAGAGGCGAGCCGTAGGTAGTCTTTACGCCTGCCACGTCGTTCAAATCCTTAATTGCGATGGGCAGGCCCCCGAGCCAGGATAAACTATCCTCAACCGCTGATCTTTGATTTTCTATTATACGTTTAGCATGATCACGCGCCCGGTCGATGCATAATGTTGGCAGCGCATTAAGAGAACCATCCGTAGCTTCAATCCGGGAGACGGCCGCATCTATCATTTCCAACGGTGACACTTCCCGCCGACGTAAAAGGTTGACAGCAGTCTGTGCGCTCAGCTTCGTTAAATCAGTCATTAGGCCTAAATACTCCCTAACGTGGATCACACACGTATACGAAAAATGGAATTGGTGGTCCATATTACACAAGAAATATCGAAAAAGAGATATTGGATTCGTAAACCGGTAGCGACAAGGTTTGCCGAAGAGTACTAAATTTTTTAATCGATGATTTTGGGACCGCGAAAATACCAACCGTAATTGCGATAACCCGGATGACTGCAGTAGGGACCTTAACTACGTAACCAGAATATGGGAACTAGTGGCTGGCCAAAATATAACTTTGAATGCAACATGATTACTCCCTGTCATAGGCCTTCAAATTTTCTTCAAATGATAAGATTTTGGACGAGTCAAGTTGTGGTAGCCGCTCGCCTACAAGGTACCACCACGACCGGTGTCTTTACAGCCGACCCAGCACAAGCCGGGGTCAACGTAATCGCAGCGATTCATAAACACGGTACCGGTCTGGATTTGAGCACCGACATTCGCGGCCCGCTCGGCGTCTTTAGTCCATAGGGAAGCAGTGAGGCCAAAGTCGCTGTCATTCATTAGTTCAATGGCTTCGCCGTCGTCTTTCACTTTCATGATGCCAACAAGAGGG
>CAZEWK010000100.1:0-6590 GCA_964515905.1 uncultured Rhodospirillaceae bacterium
TTAGTTACTGGGGCTGGAAGTGGAATCGGGCGCGCAGTGGCACTAGATCTTGCGGGCGCTGGTGCGCATGTAACTGTCTCGGGGAGACGCGCGGACCCACTTGAAAACACAAAAAAAGATATTTTAAAAGCCGGTGGTGAGGCCTCTGTTCTGGTCTGTGACCTCACCAATCCTGAAGTCATTAACGATACGACAAAGCATCTTCTGGATAAAAGAAAAAACATAGACATTTTGGTTAATAACGCGGGATTTAGTTCAAAAATTCGCAGCACAAGATTTGTAAGCTCTGAAGAATGGCGTGATGTGATGGACGTCAATACCCTTGGACCAGCTATGTTAACTAAGGCACTTTTACCCGCAATGATTGAGAAGGGTTCCGGACATGTTATCATGATATCTTCTATGGCGGCGATTCGACCCGGTGTTTTGGGGGGCGCCGTCTATAGTGCAGCAAAATCGGCATCTCGCAGTTATATGAAAGTTTTAGATTCGGAGGTACGGAAATACGGCATTCGTTGTACAACAATTTTACCAGGTGAAGTGGATACACCTATTTTAGATAATCGGGCGTTACCACCAAACCAAGAGACTCGTTTACTGATGATGCAACCGGAAGACATATCGGCGGCAATAATGATGGCGGTAAGGTTGCCGCAAAGGGCAAACGTTCTAGAGGTTGCGATTACCGCAACGATTCCGCGTGATATGACGAACGACGTAAAAGCTGCTCTCACTAGGAAATGAAATTGTCTACTGTATTTATTTGCAACTGATTTGAATAAAATTGAATGGTAGATATTTTAACTTACTACAATGAACACCCTATTAATTTGGCAGCTATAGAGCGCGCCATATTGAGATCTGGTAGAAGCATAGACGATTTAAATCCTGAGGACTTATTTGAACATGACCAAGATCACTATGGAGGGCTTTCAGCCGTTGATGCGTTGGCCGAATGGTCTCGGATAAACAGTAGAGATAGTGTGCTGGATTTGTGCTCCGGACTGGGTGGTCCAGCAAGGTATTTGGCGTACAGGTATGGATGTGAGGTCACCGGTCTTGACATCAACAAATCGCGTACAATTGGAGCGCTGGAGCTAACTTCTTGGGTTAACCTTGATGACAAAGTGTTCTTTGTCTGCGGGAATGCTACTTCCATGCCCTTTGCAAATAGTAGTTTTAGCAAAGTTATTAGCCAGGAAGCATTTTTGCATATCGACAATAAAGATGCATTACTTTCCAACTGTTGGCGTGTTTTGGAACCGGGGGGTTGCCTGTCGTACACAGACTGGGTGGCGTCACCGCGATTGAGTGAGATGGAAACGAATATCTTAGGAAAGGGGATGGCAGCTGCATTTATAAACAATAAAAGTGACTATATCACGTTACTAAAATCGGCAGGCTTTGTTGATATTGATTCCAAAGATGTGTCGGACTGGTGGGCAGAAATTCTTCGCGATAGATTTAAAATGTATCAGGACAAGAAGGATGAGACAGAAAAATTGTTTGGAAGTCAGCGTCATCAGGAATTTATTGAGGCGTACGAAGTATTTGTGCAATTGATAGAAGATGGTCGATTGGGTGGTGCTCGGTTTAGAGCTTTCCGTTCAGCATAAATTTGAATGACGCGTCAACAGGGGTTACGCGAAATTCAGTCGACTGGGCAAACTGCGTTCGTATCTACAAGCGTTAGAAAACTTAACTTACACGACCGGACGCTGTCGAACATCCTCGGAAATTTTGCGTTTTACAAACTTCCCATCTTCTAGATCGCCTTTAAATTCGCCGTCTTCCATCATTATTTTTCCACGAAGAACGGTGAGAGTGGGCCAAGCTGCTGCTTCATAACCTTCCCATGGCGTGTAGTCAGTCTCGTGCAAGCGGGCTGCGGTAATGGTACGACTTTCGCCAGGATCAAGTATTGTAATGTCGGCGTGCGAACCGACAGCTAAAACCCCTTTTTTGGGATACATTCCCATTATTTTCGCAGCATTTGTCGAAATTAGTTCTACAAATTTTTCGGGGCTGTAACCCCGTTTCTTGACCATTTCTGTGTACATAACAGAGACCCGGGGTTCGCATCCCGCATTGCCACCAGTAGTATCGTCAATTCGGCAGCCTTGCGTTTTTGTCGAGAGTGTACAGCAGAGTTCATCGGTTGCCACAGTACTTATCGAGCCTCGGAGCTGACCATTCCATAAGGCGTCTTGGTCGGAACGTTCTTTTAAGCTTGGGTAGGTATGGTAAATTTGCCCATTAGGTCGCTTGTAATGTTCGTGTGTGAACATAAGGTACTGATGTAAAGTCTCACCATAGATTGGAAAACCCTTCGCACGACTCGCCTCGATAGCAGTCACACCAGTTTTTGCGGAAACATGCATCATGTACAATGGGGTGCCTTCTGTGAGTTCGGCTAGCCGAATAATCCGACGGAATGATAAGTCTTCAGACATGCTATTATGGACTTCCGCCATATTTTCAAATCCGGTGCGACCTTCACGATTGAGTACATCGTACATATGCATAACTATTTCGTCGTCCTCGGCATGGATCGCCCCTATGCCTCCTTCTCGTTTTAGGATCTTAAATATCTCCCAGATATGACCATATGAGATTTTACGGCCAAACCGAGATGGAGTTATATTGGTTGTAAATATTTTTATTGAGGGGTGTCCGTCTTGTATGGCCTCTGCAATTTGTGGGTAAAGATCGTAAGGAATTTCCCCTTGTAACAACACGTGGAAACCATAGTCGGTGTAGCATTTCTTGGACCAATCTTGCTGGCGTACATTGATTGCCTCTTCAATAGTTTGGCCATTCTTCCACGTAGCAAAATCGAGTAGACTCGTTGTGCCGCCATATATTGCTGCTCGACTGACTACGTCAGGTCCATCCGTGTATTTAATCTCTTGATCTTCTTGTAATGGCGGAATGGGCCAAAGAGAGTGGATGTGAGGGTCAATACCTCCAGGAATAACTAATTTTTCTTTGGCGCAAATAACGCGAACCGCTTGATCATTTGTAAATTGTCCCGGTTGAGTGATGGCAGCAATAGTTTCGCCACTTATACATATATCCCAGGGTCCCGTACCTTGGGGGGTTACCACGCGATCACTTCTAACGATTAGATCAAACATAACGATTGCTCTACCATATTATTCGTATCAGCTTGAACCCGACAATAAATAATGGCAAGTCCACGATTTTACCCGTTGACCAATAAACTTAATTCCAACTTTAGATACGCTATTAAATTGCATAGAATCGTAAGTGTCGTGTATGGATATAGCACTTTAACTGGAAAGGGGTGTAAGGGATGGCTCGGGTCCAAAATATAGAAGTTGAAGAGGTGCAGGAAGATTTGCGATGGATTTATGAAAAATCAAAAGAATATGGGCCTTTTATGAATCAGGTAAAAGTTTTCGCTCATAGCCCGGTGATTTTGCGGCATATGATGAGTATGATGTTCGAAATGGCGGATGCAGGAGTGCTTCAAAAGCGTCATCTTGAGATTGCTTTAGTTACGGTGTCAAGACTTAACGAATGCCGATATTGTGTAGCACATCATGCCCCGCGGTTGCTAGATACCGGACTGTCAAACGAAATTGTCTCCAATATTTTGGATCCGAAATGTCCCGGTCTCGATAGCGTAGATCGCCTGGTAAGAGACTACTCTGTCAAGGTGACAAACCATTCGAAAGCTATCCCAAAAGAGATTCTATCACAAATGCGAGATAATTTTAGCGAAGCCCAGATTGTTGAGCTGACATTTCGTATTGCGCTTTGCGGCTTTTATAATCGATTCAATGAAGCATTGAATATTGAAATAGAGAACGGTGTTATGGAGGAGTTATTGTCCAAAGGTGGGACCGTTTCAGGGTTGCCACCAGCACCAGGTAATTGAGAACCTTTTTCTTAGAAACTTGGGCGAATCAATAGTTTTTTGAGGGAGGCTTATATGGCAAAGGGACCACACAAGATAGAATACGAGGTTTTTGAAGGTTGGGAAAAACTTCCTGAAGGATGGTCTTTTATAGAAGTGGCCGGCATTGGTGTTGATAGTAGCGATCACGTGTATGTTTTTAATCGGGGTGAACATCCCATAATTGTATTCGACAAGGAAGGCCAATTTTTACATGCATGGGGTGAGGGAGTTTTTACTAATCCCCACGGTATCTTCATTGATGATAGCGACCACATCTGGTGTGCAGACAATTTCGACCATACAGTGCGAAAATTTACCTCTTCAGGAGAGTTGTTGATGACCCTTGGGGATACCGAAAACCCATCTGATACAGGGTTTAAAATTAATGAAAGCCCTGTGTGCTGCGGAGCAGGACCCTTTAATATGGTAACAAATGTTGCCACCTCTCCAAACGGTGATCTTTTTGTCGCGGATGGTTATGGGAATGCCCGTGTACATTGTTATTCCTCCGATGGTATTTTAAAGTATTCATGGGGTGAGCCGGGTGCTGGAGCAGGAGAATTTAACTTACCTCACGCCATAGCTGTTGATAGGTCAGGCCGGGTATTCGTGGCCGATAGAGAAAATTCGAGAATCCAAATTTTTTCTTCCCAAGGCGAATATTTAAAAGAATGGAACTGGACAAATCGTCCATGTGATTTATTTATCGACGAAAAAGAGAATCTTTATATCGCTGAATTGGGATGGTCGGTCCCCATCAAAAAAACTAAACATTTTAATATGATGGAGTTAGCTCCCATAGGGCATGACCCGATTGCGAGGGTTACTATCTGTGACCTTGATGGGAATATACAATCAAGGTTTGGAGGCCCAGAGCCACTGTTGCCTGGAAATTTTATTCAGCCTCATGGGATATGGGCCGATTCCAGAGGTGACTTATATGTAGGAGAAGTAGTCAAGACTGGCGGAGCCATTGAGTATTTTTCCCCTTTGACATGTCACTCATTTCAAAAATTTATCCGATCGGGGTAGAGTGTGCTCTTTTGCAACTATAGTTCCTTTTATTGGCTATTATTGTTAGTGCAATTTCTATTAACGTAAGACAAGAACAATAATACCAGCAATGACTAATCCTATCCCAATTAGTTCTAGTCGAATGATTTTTTCATGGAAAATTAAGACAGAAACACCGATTGTAAAGACCAACTCAATTTGGCCTAAAGCTCGAACTAAGGCGGCATTTTGGATCGTCATTGCTGTGAACCAACCAATAGAGCCAAGTGCGCCACTTGCTCCCACCAGGGAAGCAAGTCGCCACGCTGCAATAACTCGCCGTATTTCTCCAGGGTCACGAATAATCATGTAAATAGTCATCACTACGGTTTGTAAGACTAATACAAATGCAAGAGTGAACGCTGCTTGGATAAGTACACCATTTCCATCTAAAGAGAGCGAAGCCCCGCGATACGATACTGCAGCGATTCCGAATGAGGCGCCGGAGGCAATACCTATTAAAGCAGGACGAGCAGTCCAGGATTTAGCGATACTTAAAAAACTTGCAGGCCCCCTGGCTCCCGAAATTACTATGACTCCAATGAGGCTTATAAGTATTCCGACGGCTGCAGTTATTGAGACTGTTTCCCCCAAAAATATCATTGCAAAAATAACAGCTTGGACAGTTTCGGTTTTAGAATAAGCAGTTCCCACTGCAAAGTTTCGTTTATCGAAAAGTGTAAGTAAAAAAGCGGTTCCAGCAATTTGGGCTATGCCACCCATTGTAACGAAATATAAGAAATCTTTATTGAGTGAAGGAAGTTCGTAATCAAAAACGTTAATTAATATAAATAGATACAGAACTGCAAAAGGAAAGCCGTAGCCAAAGCGGATAAAGGTTGCACCTGTAGTGCCTAGTTCGTCCTTAAGGTATTTTTGTAGTGAGGATCGGACGTTTTGCATAAATGCCGCGCCGATAGTGAGCGGGATCCAAAGCCAAGTCATATTTTTGTGTATGGTCCTTTTAGGTCGCGGTCAAACGCTTGTATTGATACAAGAGATCATTAATCATCGATTTGGAGTTCATAAATTAGAATATTATGATGCCATATAAGGGGATCTTGAACACAAAATCAAAGACTTATATTGACATTTTGGGTATCAGTTACTAATCGGCATAAAGCAAGCTTTGCAAGATTCCGATTGCAGAAGAACTTTTATTTGAAAATTGATAACGGAAGGCAGCGTTGCCATGGCAGGTCTTTACTACGATGAATTTGAGGTGGGTATGGAGTTTGAGCACTCCTTAACACGAACAGTGACCGAAATGGATAATATTATGTTTTGTGCGATGACACATAACCCCCAACCGTTGCATTTAGATGAACATTTTGCAAAAAATACGGAATATGGACAACGCATCGTAAACAGTCTTTTTACTCTTGGATTAATTATTGGTGTAGCGGTTGGTGATACGACATTAGGAACCACACTTGGGAACCTTGGAATGACAGACGTTCGTTTTCCAAAACCAGTGTTTCATGGGGATACTCTGCGTGCTGTCACACGAGTCAAAGGGATGAGAGAAAGCAAATCACGGCCCGACTCGGGTCTCGTTACATTTGAGCATTTTGGTTTCAACCAACGAGATGAAGAAGTAGCATATTGCGTT
>CAZEWK010000101.1:0-18815 GCA_964515905.1 uncultured Rhodospirillaceae bacterium
ATGTCTCGCGTCTCGAGTGGAAAAAGCATCGGTGCATTTGCAATGCAGATGGGACCTGGAGCGGAAACCGCGATGGGTGGTGTTGCCCAGGCGTATGGTGATTCTGTTCCTATTTTGGTGCTGCCCATGGGATATACCCGAGGGCAGGCGCACGTTACACCTAATTTTAATTCTTCACTCAACTTTAAACATATCACCAAGCAAACTGAGCCTATTACCAGTGCTAATGAAATACCCAACGTAATGCGACGAGCATTCACGCAGTTACGTAATGGTCGACCCGGTCCCGTCTTAGTCGAGATTCCAGCTGACCTTTTTGGCGAAGAGGTGGAAAACTTCTCCTATAAACCTACTCTCTCAACACGCTCCGGCCCAGATCCAAAGGAAGTAGGCACCGTAGCCGATGTATTAATGAGTGCAAAAAATCCCGTTATATACGTGGGACAAGGCGTACATTATGCAGAAGCATGGCCGCAACTCAAACGCCTGGCCGAAATACTGGCCATACCTGTGATGAGTAGTCTAGGTGGCAAGAGTGCTTTCCCGGAGGACCACCCGCTATCACTTGGTGCCGCGGGGGTTGCCATGTCGCTTCCTTTACATGAATTTCTTCATAAAGCTGATGTTGTGTTTGGAATTGGTTGCAGCTTCACCGAGACGTCTTTCGGCGTGACCATGCCGAAAGGCCCAAAAATCATTCATTGCACGTTGGAAGCGACGGATCTGAACAAAGACGTTGAGGCGGACTATGCCTTGATCGGCGATGCTGCTCTTACTTTGGATGCAGTGCTGGACCACATTGAAAAGAAATTAGATGGCAAGCACAGAGATCAAAGTAGTGTATGTCAGGAGATCGCTTCTCTTCGAGAAAAATGGCTTGAAAAGTGGATGCCCAAATTGACTTCGGACCAAAGTCCACTTTGTCCTTACCGTGTAATCTGGGATCTAGCCAATACTGTTGACGTAAAAAACACCATTGTCACCCATGATGCAGGTAGCCCAAGAGACCAAACAACACCCTTTTGGACTTCCACCACGCCTCTTAGCTACATAGGCTGGGGGAAGACAACCCAGCTAGGTAGTGGTTTAGGGTTTGCTATGGGAGCAAAACTGGCCCAACCAGATAAACTATGTATCAACATCTGGGGTGATGCCGCCATAGGATTTACCGGCATGGATTTTGAAACAGCGGTGCGAGAACGAATACCGATACTCTCCATACTCTTAAATAATTTTTGTATGGCGATTGAACTTAAAATCATGCAGGTAGCAACGGAAAAATATCGCTCTACCGATATTTCCGGTGACTACGCTGCGATGGCCCGAGCGTTTGGTGGCTATGGAGAGAGAGTTACTGAACCCAGTGAAATTATACCCGCAATACAAAGAGGGATTGAACAAACTAAAAACGGAATACCCGCACTTCTGGAATTCATCACAGACAAAGAGGTTGAAGTGTCACGTTTTTAATTTGTTCCACAACACCCAACCAAGCCTATCGAGAAATTAGATCGCCTTCTTTATTTGGAAGGCGCTCAGCCATCAATTGGAGTTTTGAGTAATCTTTGATTTGGAGAGTTTTACCCTTGCGAATCATTAAGTTAGATTTTCTCATTTGGCTAAATACACGAGCTACTGTTTCTCTAGTAGTACTAGCACGAGCGGCTACGTTGGTCTGCATCGGTACTGGCTCGATCACCCACTCTCCTTCCGTAGTTTGTTGTGCTAAGCGCAGTAACTCTATATAAACGCGTTGCACAGCCCCCAGCGTACTCAAGTCCATTATTCGCTCATCGCAATTTCGAATGATTTGCGCCAAACGTTGCAAGACTCGTTGAGAAATACTTGGATAACGCCGAATGAGTTCCATAAAATGTTTTGGATTTAAACTAGCTACAATAGTTGTTTCCGTGGCCAATACACTAGCGGAACGGGCCTTCTGATCTATCGCTGATAACTCACCAAAATAACCTCCAGCACCAATCGACGCTAAAGCTATTTCTCTTCCTGAAAAAGAAAAATTTTTGACCTGAACATTACCCTGAACTACGAAAAATATATCCCGGCTTTCACTATTTCGATCCAGTATTTGCTCATCCTCTTCATACTGAAAGAATATGCACTTTTTTTGGATCAATTTTATCTCTTCAAGCGGCAAATCAGAAAGTAACTGTATATTATTAAGCCTCAAGATCTCCGATTTTCGCAAACTGCCTACTCCTCACCACGCTTCAGCGAGCATCATCTCACCGCGCAGTGATTACAAGAAATAAGTGGAAGCCATCATTAAAATATTTCGCACTATGGAGTAACTATAGGAGACGTCAACCGACGACTAGATCCTCCTTGATATACCTATAAAGCAGGCTTTATGGGACCACCAGCCTCTTCCCACGCTGTGAACCCCCCACCTATATGACATACATTCTTAACTCCCATATCCTGAGCCGTCTTTGCAGCCAATGCAGAACGCCCCCCCGAAGCACAATAAAGAACTAAACGCCGACCAGATGAAAGTTCTGGCTTGTGCATCGGACTTTCAGGATCTATCAGAAACTCTAATAAACCTCGTGGCACATGAATGTGACCTGGCAATCCACCTGTGTTCTGCACCTCCAGAGTCTCCCTGACATCAACAAATAGAACATCCTGGGACTCGACCAGCGCTTTAGCATCCTCTACAGAAATAGTTTCAATTTCTGTATTTGCCTGACCCAGCAAGGCCTTAAACCCTCTTTTCATCATATTTGTAGCTACTCCACCTTTGGAAAATTAGGTTACACCGTTCATATTACAGGTCTGAAGGGCTCTTCCAAGTATTATCGATGAATTTAACCAACATATTAGTGATTGAGCATGTGTAGTAAATGACAATACAAAACTGAGATCACTATAGATAACGAGGATACCAAACATGTTTCAGAAAAATTTACTGAAAGGGCGTCGCATATTAATAACGGGGGGCGGCACGGGTCTAGGTAAAGCAATGAGTGAACGAGTGCTGGAGCTGGGCGCAACAGTATACATATGTGGCAGGCGGGGGACTATACTAGAGGCTACGTCTCAAGAATTAACTGAAAAGACAGGGGGCACAATTCACCCTCTAGTTTGCGACATTCGTTTTCCAGAAGCAATTGAAGAAATGCTTGACGAAATATGGCTATCGGGGCCCCTCGATAGCTTGATCAATAATGCAGCCGGAAACTTTATTTCAAAAAGTGAAGATTTAAGTGCACGCGGGTTTGATGCAATTTCAAGCATAGTGATGAATGGGACGTTTTATGTGACCCGGTCATGTGGTGCACGATGGATTTCTAATGGAGATTCAGGGAATATTGTTAGTATATTAGCTACATATATATGGACCGGGTCTGCTTACCTGACACCTTCGGCCATGGCCAAGGCAGGAGTATCCGCAATGACACAAAGCTTAGCAGTAGAATGGGGAAACAGAGGTATTCGATTGAATGCAATTGCACCTGGCCCCTTTCCAACCAAGGGCGCATGGGACCGCTTGATGCCCAATACCGATTTATCAGACAAATATACGAATACTGTTCCCATGGGCCGAACAGGCAGACACTCCGAATTATCAAATTTAGCAGCATTCTTACTTGCAGATGGATGCAACTTCATAAACGGAGCCATTATTCCAATTGATGGCGGTCAATGGCTCAACAGTGGTGGCACGTTCTCTTGGCTAAAGGAACTTGATAATGAAGAATGGCAAACAATTCGAGAGCAAATCAGACAATCAAATAAAGAGGACAAAGTAGGGCGAAGTTAGATACCGCCCTACCCAAAATTTCCTTGATCCCATTTAAAAAACTAGGTCACCTTTGCTGATGCCAACATCGCATCTGCAATCGTTGCAGCGTTCGCGCCTGGTGCTTTAGCAGCTTCTAGGATGACCGCCTCACGCCTTACCATCAATGCCGCTGCGTCAGGAACATCTCGGGCCACTTCGTGGGGAATAACTACAGCCCCATGCATGTCCGCATGCACTAAATCTCCTGACTTAACCACCATACCGGCTACGTTTACTTCTCCGCCTACGTCCACTACGTGGACATGTGCATGACTTGGAGTTACAACACCGGCTAACGCTTGAAAACCATCAGCAAATTCCGTCAGATCTCGGACGCCACCATTTGTTATAGTACCAAGGCATCCCAAGGTTTTATGAACATTGCTATTTACCTCGCCCCAAAAACATCCGAATCCTGCCTGTCCATCATCAAGGTCTTGCACCACACTAATTGTAGGTCCTGGGGCAGATTCCACATAGCTATAGTATGCCACTCGTTTATCACGTTGGATCTCTGGACCATCAGTCGACGCGCGGAGCGCTCGGATTGTAACTGTTCTGGCGTACCCTACCATTGCGGGTAGTTCGGGCCGAATACAATGCAAATGTCGTGTCGTAAACCCAAAAGAACGTCTTTCGGGCAGGCAAATTTCCAAGGCATTGCAGACGGTGGGTGTATCAAGAGCACCTAGTGCTGAAAGTTCATCAGCATTGAGCGGTGTTTCTGCCATAGCTAAGGTTCCTTTATAATAACTCACAAGAGGTTTTCGACCGTAGTCAACTAGGGTCGCCATGAACGTTTTCTCATAGTGCCAAATTTCTTTAAAATAATCCATTGTTGAAGATTAAAAACCCTATAAATTTTTAGCTACTCAAATAGTCCATTGACAGAAGGAAAAGAGGTTAGGAGAGCTATCGGATGTCACTAAATAAAGCTAAGAAAATTAAATCAGTCATGGTTGTGGGCTACGGTTCAATGGGCGAAGGTATCGTGAAGTCATTTGCAACGAGCGGTTTTAAAACATACGTCCTTACACGAAACCCATCCCGTATTGAAACCACACCGGAAGCAGTAACGGTGTGCGTCGAACCGCCTGACGAAACTCCTGACTTGATTATTGAATCCATACCGGAGCAATTGCAATTAAAAGTTGAGCTACTGGAACGTATAGAAAACAAGTACGGAAAAGAACCTATTCTTGCCAGTAATACTTCTAGCCTTCCGTTAGATAAATTGGGAGGATCACTACAATATCCAGAACGATTTATCGGCATACACTACATGCATCCCGCTGATACCTTACCAATGGTCGAAGTCATACGAATCCCACAAACAAATGAAGACACATTGGACTTGGTACGATTGGCCCTCAAACAAACAGGAAAAGACGCTCTAATACTCAAAAAACCCATAATAGGTTTTTTGATAAACCGGTTGCAGCACGCCTTATTGCACGAAGCTTACTTTTTAATAGAGGAAGGCGTAGTTACTGCTAGCGACATTGATAACTTTGCTAAACAGATGTTCGGCCCAAGAATGTGTGTGACAGGTTTGATAGAGCAGAAAGACATTAGTGGATTGGATACCCATGCGCTATCCCAAAAGGGGATTATTCCTCATCTCAATTTGAGCAAAAAACCTGCAACTATTGTCCAGGAGTTACACCAAATGGGGCACCTAGGAATAAAAACTGGACAAGGTTTTTACAATTGGGAACTGTGTGATTCTGAATCTTTTAAGTCCAAAACCGAAATTAAATTACAAAAGCTTCTTGATTTTCTACAGAAGGAGGTAAACGGATAGAGACACCGATAAAAGATAATTATCCAATCTCAATATGCGAAATTAGCATTTGCGCTGTGGGACGAAGAACTTTAACTTTTAAGGGCTGTACCTCCGGGATCAGACAAAGCCAATTCCACAGCCTCGTTAATTTTTAATATAGATTCCTCTACAGTAATTTGGCCCTCCAAAGTTGGTTCAATCAACTTTTCCTCAATGATCCTATAGTTATTCAACCCTCGTCGATGTGTATCACCGTAGCCTTTGATTAACCTAGCCGACGAAACAATTCCCAATGCTAGTTCATTTGAACGAATCCCAGCCGCACAGACATGGTCCAGCCACGAATCAATTAACTTTTGTTCTTCTCTAAATCGATAGCTAAACCGCCTAACAAACCGCAGCCGTGCCAATAACCATAAGACCAAAAATCCACTTATGCTGGAGCTATTAATGGTTAGACCAATATGGAGTTTATCGGTTAAATTTTTTCGATTAGACCAACGCAATAAAGGTCGTGCGAATACCCCAGGAAGAATAGAGCACAATTCTTCTACTCCTGGCTTAAGATATTCGATCACGCGCACAGGCTCATTCGGACTAGCTCTTACCTCCTCTCTTACTTTGTTAGTTCTCTCTGGATCAGTTTTAAGTTGAGCAACCCTGATAACATCTTCATAAGTCATCCGTAATGCAAGTTGACGCGCTAACTCCTTGGTTAATATTTTATCATTCCCCGAATCTACTTTACAAACTCTCTCAACTCTACCGGCATAGAGCTCGGCGTAATTCTTGTCCTGAAAACTAATAACGCGCTGTATCCCATATTGAATAATTTCCTGAACTGGTTTTGGAACGGGAAAATTACCAAGAATCTCTGGTCTTAATTCTGTAATCGGGCCTCCCTTCAATAGACCTTTATCAGAATCAAAGGATTGATCTACACTAATTGATTTCTTTAAATTCTCTACAAGCTGAAAGCCCACCTCAAACCCTGCGAGGTTACTTTCTACTGCCT
The DNA here is from genome assembly GCA_964515905.1 of uncultured Rhodospirillaceae bacterium. GTDB lineage: Bacteria > Pseudomonadota > Alphaproteobacteria > UBA7887 > UBA7887. The sequence continues at coordinate 6,610 of CAZEWK010000101.1, forward strand.
TTCCACCAGCACGGATAGCCGAAATAAAATTCTCTTTCTGCACTAAGGTAATAACCGAGGTCGCAGCTACAGCTCCTAATATGACTGCATTAAGAACACTCCCCGCCTTTTCCGACAGGCTCTTTAAGTCATCAAGAACCGCGAAACGCGACAACTCCATTATCGTGTTTCTCAAACGAGCCTCGTCAAGCCTTCCATCTGCCATATCGGAACGTTCGTCGATCGTATAGACCCGATGGGATGAAGCTATTAATGTTGTACGATTAGGACTAACAAAGCCGTTCTGAACTGCTCTCGCTGCTTCTAACAATTCACTGGCAATCATAAGATCAATATTGCCAGCCAACGGATAAAGTGCAAAGACAGGACTATCCCCATCTAGCTCTGAAGAGAGGACTGGAAATATTTCCACATAGTAGGTGGTAGCCCCAGTTCGCTGGGCTACACCTGGGATAGAAGTACTCTGGACTAGAACCCCGGCATCCTCCGCAGCCTTGACAATCCAGTCAGTTAATACACCGCCACCTTCTCCTCCCATCGCTGCAATTAAAACCGAGATGGGCCGTTTATCACTACTCATGCGCGCACAAGACCTTGCAACATCGATATAACAATCCTTCGCCACCTACTTAATAAATGATCCCAATAATTAGGATTCTGCACTATTTCAGCGCGATAAAAAGAGGGACAGAGAATTGCAGCATGGGCGACCTCTCCGCACAGACCACAACCCACACAACCATTATTAACATGAGCTACCGGATCAGTCCGCAAAGGATCTGTATTAGGTTTTATTGTTAAGGATGGACACCCTGACATCCGAATACATGAATGATCGCCAGTACAGACAGTGTCGTCTATTCCAAACTTCGTCCTAATAACCCTGCCACCCGCCTCGAGTCGTTGTTTTAACACTGGCCGTATGCGCCGTTGACGAGCTAATTGACATTCTCCATCAGCAATGATGACTTTTAAACCCTTGCCAGTCTCCGTCATTGCTCTTTTAAGTGTCTTCACCATCTTCGAGACACTGTAAGTACGGACTGTATGCACCCATTTCACTCCAAGACCCTTGAGTGTTTTTTCAATCGACATGCCTGTTTCTTCACCAAATCGACCCCCTTTACTCGATGGCAAAATCTGCCAACCAGTGGCCGAGGAATATCCATTCTTCATAATCACCAAGATAGAGTCGTCTCTATTAAAATTTGCGCTTGCCACTCCAGAAGAAATGCCATTGTGCCAAAAACCACCATCACCCATAATGCTAATGACCCGTTTGTTAAAATTTGGTCCAATACCCGCAGAACTTGCTAGACCTAAACCGTAACCAACCATGGTGTTACCAAGATTAAAAGGCGGTAAAGCAGAAAAGGTGTGACACCCCACATCAGCAGCAATGTGCGTGGGTCCCAACTCTTTCTCCACTATCTTTATGGCGCTAAATACCGGTCTCTCCGGGCAGCCAGTACAGAAACTTGGTGGCCTGGACGGAATCGGCTCACCGAGCAATTCCTGCGCACGAGCTTTAAGCATAGTAATATCAGCGACCGTATTGTGAGCCATGTGTCCTTGGAAACTATTTGTCGCTTCCTCATCAAAATATTTCTCGATACCTTCTAGAACTACATGGGCGGTATACTCACCAACCTTAGGAAACATTCCCTTCCCGAAAACTTTTGTTGGAATATCGCCTTGACGCAAAGCTACATTCACGGCCTGTTCAATGTAGTCTGGATACCCTTCTTCCACAACGAGAACTGATTTCTTTCCCTCACAAAATTCTTGCAACTCTTGGGTAACAACCGGATAGGAAACGTTCATGACATAGATTGGAACGTCAGACTTTCCGTAAATATCAGCAAGCCCCTTTCGTTCAAGGGCGCGAACCACACCGTTGTACAACCCTCCTAAAGTTATAATTCCCACATCAGAGTTGTTGGGCCCGAAAATCTCATTTAATTTATTATCTCTGATAAACCGTTCTGCTGCCGGAAGGCGGTGTTCAATTTTATGTTTCTCCTGAAGATAAGTAGATGGCGGCAAGCAGAAACGATCAATATTAAAGTCAGGTTCGTTTAAGAGCCGATGCCGTGACACCAACGGTGGCCGGTTATCCCGAGCAATAAACCCCCCTGTCACGTGGCATGCTCGTATTCTTAGCTGTAACATAACTGGCATGTTACTGGCCTCCGAAAGCTCGAATCCTTTTTCCACACTAGAAACTATACTAGTTAGATTTGGTCGAGGATCCAGTAGACACATGGATGACTTCATTGCAAACGCATGGCTTCGTTCTTGGATTATACTCGCACCCTCACCATAATCCTCACCAATCACAATCATCGCACCACCTATTACACCTGCAGAAGACAGATTGGAAAGTGCATCGGAAGCAACATTAGTCCCAACCACCGATTTCCAGGTTACTGCGCCACGCATTGGATAATTAATTGACGCCGCGAGCATCGCAGCGGCTGCCGCCTCATTGGTGGGTGTCTCCAAATGAACACCTAACTCTTCCAAAAGTTCGCTCGAATCCACCATAACATCAAGCAGATGGGAAACTGGCGACCCTTGATATCCACCGATATAACTAACACCAGACTGCAATAGTGCCTTTGTTACAGCCAATATACCTTCTCCAGAGAAGGCCTGACCTTCTCCCAACCGAAGTTGCTCAACTTCCTTCTTAAACGAACGTTCCATGCCTCACTCCTGTGGCTCCCATTATAGCCCTTGGATTACATAGCACCAGGATGACTTATACCTGTGCATCTAGACTGGTTAACAAAAGCTGTATGCCAAATTTCTAAAACCACCTGTTTACGTGCAAGTTATTGTACCAGAGAGATAAATACAGCATACATAGACAAGCAACCGAAACGACTAACTGTTTGTAGCAAGATCATACAGTGGGGAGAACGAATGTGATCGACTTGTACTATTGGCCTACTCCGAACGGCTATAAAATTACAATCATGCTGGAAGAGTGCGAAATTCCCTACAATATTATCCCAGTAGACATTGGGAAGGGCCAACAGTTTGAACCTGATTTCCTGAAGATTAGTCCTAACAATAGGATGCCGGCTATTGTGGATTCAGATGGACCCAATGGGGCACCCATATCTATTTTTGAATCTGGTGCAATACTTGTCTACTTGGCTGAGAAAAGTGGAAAATTCATGCCGTCTGACGTCAGAGGGCGTTATGAGGTTATGCAATGGCTGATGTTTCAAATGGGCGGAGTTGGGCCTATGCTTGGGCAAGTACATCATTTTCGAAATTATGCACCAAAAAAGATTGAATATGCAATTGACCGCTATACCAACGAAGCGGGGCGGTTGTATCGCGTAATAGACAAACGGCTTGAGGACCGGGACTACTTAGCAGGAGAGTATTCGATCGCAGACATGGCCACAATGCCTTGGATATTGGGCAAACACCAAGGGCAGAATTATGATAACTACCCGAATTTAAAGAATTGGAGAAATCGATTAAAAGTCCGTCCAGCGCTCCAAAAAGGCTGGTCGATAATGCGTGATACCTCCAAACCTTCAGATTCCACTAAAGACACAGAAAGGTGGGAGATTTTGTTTGGATCCAAACAATTTCAGGACCGTTAAATGCCACAACGAATCCAAATACCGCACTATGGCCTTTGAATAAATTCTATAGTGACGCCGTCGGGATCGCGCGTATAGACAGCTTTGCCGCCCTTGTTAGGCCCCGCCCCAACCACAACAGCTGGACTTAAAGGCTGCACTCCGGCAGCAGCCACCGCCGCGATAACAAGTTCAATGTTATCTACGTCGAATGCAATATGTGCGAACCCAGTATCACATGGACGAGAAACTACTTCCCCCCGATCGGCTGGAGCATGATATTCTATGAGTTCCAAACGATGACCTGGAGCTTGAACGTATGCCACCTCAATTCTCGCGCCCAGAATTCCAACGACTTGTTCCGTAAACGCTGTGTCTCGAAAGGAGCGATTTAAAAGCTTAAAGCCAAGAGTTTCGACATAAAATGAAACCGATCGATCTAGGCTAGACACGGTAAAGCTCGTATGATTGGTCGATAGAATATTGAATTCCGCCATTGTGTAAAACACCTTTACCTCATTAATGTGTTAAATACCTATTGTGACAGCACTGAACCCAATGTGCCAAGACTACAAGTATTGCCCCACAACTATTATGTGTGACAAAATAGGACTTGTCGTTAGTTGAAAAACAACGAGAAGGAGCGATCGAAAATGGTCACTGTGAATAAACTTCATCCACATTTTTTCGCGGAAGTGCAGGGAGTCGATCTAACTTCTCCGTTTGAAGACGACGTACTAGCCCAGATACTCGAAGCATTTGCTACATATTCTGTCTTATTATTTCGTGGCCAGGGTTTTACCGACGATTCACAAATCTTGTTTTCAGAGCGAATAGGGCCTCTCGAAAAAAATATAACAGCAACTTTTGGGAATGATCGACCCGAAATTTCAAAACTATCAAATATAAACCCTGACGGAACACTTCTGGAAAAAGGCAGTGATGGGGCCGTTTTCCTGAAAGGAAACTCTGTTTGGCACACAGACAGCTCTTTTAAGGTTGTTCCGGCACTTGGTTCTGCTTTATCGGCCCGCGAAGTTCCCCCCATTGGAGGGGAAACCGAATTTGCAGACATGCGCGCAGCGTATGACGCTCTTGACGATGAAAAAAAAGAACTCATAGAAACTTTAACCGCAGTCCACAGCTTTGCCTATTCCCAAAGCCAAATGATGGAAGACGATGGATATAGCGTAAAGGGCGTGATGAGCGAGGATGAATTGAATGTTTTACCACCAGTGAAACACCCGATGGTTCGCATCCATCCTGAATCTGGTCGCAAAGCAATTTATGCAGGACGGCATGCCTCTCATGTCGAAGGGATACCAATTGAGGATGGCCGCGCCTTAATTAAAGAACTTAACGAGTTTTCAACACAAGGCCGGTTTGTGCATCGACACCAATGGCGTACCAACGATTTGGTGCTATGGGACAACAGGATGGTGATGCACCGCGGGCGTTCATACGATCACAAATATCGAAGGGTAATGCACCGCACCACTGTCGCTGGCCGCACCGAAGATAATCCCTGGGTAGTTAATACTAAGGTCGCATAAAACGATTTAATTACCCAGCCATCTGATTAGAATGACTGTAGGTAGCTCAAACTTCACCAACAAGTGATGACGATACGATCTTAAGCTATCAAAGATGATCCGAACGCAGGACCATCATTTTTTCAACCGTCATTTCCTCGTACGTGTAGGGTATCCCTCCTACTCCTAGGCCGGATTGGCGGAGTCCTGCGAAAGGCATCCAATCAACACGGAACGCGGTATGATCATTCACCATTACCGCAGAAGCGTCTATCCTGGAATAAACTTTAGTCGCCGTCTCAATATTTTGCGTGAAAACGGCAGATTGAAATGCATAAGGTAAGGCGTTCGCTTGGTCTATCGCTTCCTCGAGATCATTATACGGGAGAACACACACCACTGGACCAAATATTTCGTTCGTAGAAACTTTGGAATCTCTCGGAACATTGTACAACACAGTAGGTTGGTAGCATGTTTCGGAATTGCTTGCTCCGCCGGCTAAGCATTCCGCTCCTCCATCGATGGCTTCCTGAACCCATTCAGATACCCGAAGTACTTCGCCTGGCCGAATTAGTGGGCCTACTTCAGTATCGGGATTTGTTGGATCACCAACTACCAGGTCAGCAGCCTGTTGGGCTATTTGCTCTGCAAGTGACCGGGCAATATCTGTTTGCGCAAAAACCCTCTGGACGGACACACAGACTTGCCCTGCATGATAAAACCCCCCCTTAACCAGGCGCGGAACAGCGTCTTGAAAATCAGCATCCGAGTCAACAATAACTGGTGCGGCCCCGCCATGCTCGAGAGCCGCCCTCGTGCCTGGCGCAAGTTTGGATCGGAGCATCCAGCCAACGCGTGCGCTCCCAATAAAACTAAAAAGCCCGACCCGTTCATCAGTAACCAACTTTTCGGCGACATCGACTTGGTCTGTAATAATTAATTGGCACCACTCTGTTGGTAGGCCCGCCTCATGCAAGATTTCCACAAAAGCTTTTCCGGAAAGGGGGGTGTCGGGTGCCGGCTTAACGAGAACTGGGCACCCAGCAGCTATCCCTGGGGCCACTTGGTGCACTATTAAATTCATCGGGTGATTAAAGGCGCTAACCGCTACTACCACCCCAATTGGCTCACGCCTAGTAAATGCAACCCTTCCGGCGGATGGTTTATTAATGCCCATTGGAACTACCTGACCACCGTCCGAGCGCAGAACTTCTATGCAATTGTCGACTCCATCAATTGCCCTTCGGAGTTCAATCTTTGAATCTGAGTAAGGCTTTCCCCCCTCTTTTGCGGCCTGAAGAGTCAAATCCTCAATCCGATCTCGCATTATTTCGCTAGCACGCCGCAAAATGGTAATCCTATCTGGAATAGACAGCCATTGCTGCCGATTCCGAAACAAGGCATGAGCTTTAGTTAATGCGGCCTCTACTTCGGATTCATTTTGACAGGGCAGCTGAGTAATTAAATTTCCATCGTAGGCCGCTCTCACAGCCAACATGCGGGGAACTGCCGGGTTGGACATATTACCTCCTAAGTATTTGTTTTAGGGTCTCAGTTGTATGTGTCAGCCTGCTAGCTTATATAGCGCATATTGGACAAAAGCATGTTGGACAAAAGACGTCCATTAAATTTTAGTGTCTATGGGGGGATCATTATGTCAAATGCCAGTGTTACAGACGCAAAAAATGCCGAATACATGGAGCGCTACATGGAAGGCGTAAAAAAACGAAATCCTGGGGAACCCGAATTTCACCAAGCTGTATTTGAAGTCGCTTCGTCCATTTTTCCATATATAAAAGACAAGCCACGGTACCATGAAAACCAAATATTGGAGCGAATGGCTGAACCTGAGCGGGTTATATATTTTCGTGTTCCCTGGACTGACGACTCTGGAAATGTCCGCACCAATAGGGGGTTTCGTGTACAATTCAACTCTGCGATAGGTCCATTTAAGGGCGGCATCCGTTTCCATCCAAGTGTGAACCTTAGCATCCTAAAATTCTTAGGTTACGAACAAACTTTTAAAAATAGCCTAACAGGTCTTCCCATGGGTGGCGGCAAAGGTGGCGCAAATTTTAATCCAAAAGGGAAATCAGATAACGAAGTAATGAGATTCTGCCAGTCTTTTATCACAGAACTCTATCGCCATATCGGTGAAGACACGGATGTACCCGCTGGCGATATAGGAGTAGGTGGAAGAGAGATCGGATACATGTTTGGACAATATAAGCGGATTACAAATAAATTCGTCGGTGTTTTAACTGGAAAGGGATTAGAGTTTGGTGGATCCCAAATGCGGACTGAGGCGACTGGGTATGGAGCAATCTTCTTCCTTCGAAACATGTTAAAAGAACACGGAACAACTATTGAAGGAAAACGTATCTTGATCTCGGGTTCTGGCAATGTTGCCACACACGCCGCCGAAAAAGTTCTACTACTGGGTGGAAGCCCACTTACTTTATCTGACTCTGGTGGGTTCATTCACTGTGCTGATGGCTTGACGCAAGAACAAATAGATTGGGTTAAGGAACTTAAAGGGGTTCGGAGGGGCCGAATCTCGGAGGCTGCGGACGAATTTAACAATATTTCCTTTCATGAAAAAATGCGGCCATGGACAGTAGAAGCAGACTGCGCAGTGCCTTCTGCTACCCAGAATGAAATAAACAGTGAAGAAGCTGGGATCTTAATTAAGAATGGCGTCAAAGCTGTTGCCGAAGCAGCCAATATGCCTTGCGAACAATCGGCTGTAGATGCGTTCATGGAGGCCGGAGTGCTGTTTGGTCCCGCAAAAGCAGTCAATGCTGGAGGTGTAGGTGTTTCTGGACTTGAAATGAGCCAAAATAGCGGGCGAATTTCGTGGGAACCACAACGACTACGCGAGCTCCTAGAAAATATGATGCGTGACATTCATGATTCTTGTGTTGAGTACGGGAAAACCAGCGATGGACCGGTGAACTACCTTGCTGGCGCAAATATTGCTGGATTTGTAAAAGTAGCTGATGCAATGCTCAGTTATGGCCACGTGTAAGAAACAGGCCTATACAGCCCAGTCAGAACCCAGGTAACTGGAAATACCCCCGTCCTCTCCTATTTTCTAAGGGCCTGGCCTTCAAAATGGTCAGGCCCCTATTTTCTTAAATAACACCTACCCTTGTGATCTCAGATTGAATCAACTTGATGAAACGTTCTGGATGCAAAAGCCTTGTCCCCAACACTGCAAAAATAAAAAGTAGGCTTTTGACGACAACCATTTTTCTAGTATCTTATTCTGAAGTCGTCACGGTTCGTTTTCAAATTTGGGAGAAGAGCCCATTCTGATCATGAACCAACGTCTAAATAGGGTTCCGAGCTTTTAATAACACGGTAATTATTAACAACATGAAAATCACCCCGTATAGCCTTCTCGTACTGCCTGCTTCGCTTGCCTTGTTAACTCTTCAGGCCATTATTTTATCTGTTTCGTTGGCAGCAGACGATTCTGAAGGCACTCTGACAGAAGCCCCAGAATCCTATCTAGAACAGTACTTAAGCCCTGAACTCCTAAAGATGGTCTTTCCAGAAGCCGACACACACGGTCCTCTCGAAGGTACACCACCTTCCGCAGCGGTTTTTAATGAAGATCAACTACTAGGTTATATTTTTGAAACATACGATCTCGTACAAGGTGTCGGCTTTTCAAAGCAACCTTTTCACATATTAGTCGGCATGGACCTTACTGGATATATTGGGGGGGTGCGGCTAGTACATCATACAGAGCCAATCGCTATCTTGGGTCGCACAGACGATGATTTTCATGAGTATTTGTCTCAATTTCCGGGTCTGGACATCCGCAAAGGGGTAAGTGTAGTTATTGAGATGCATGGATCCCCTTTGGAAGGAGACAAATTTCCACAAAGAACCACATCCAAAAATGCCGGTGAGGTTGTGCAGGTGGACGCCGTTTCACGGACAACAACCAGCTCGGTAGTATTCAGCGATGCAATCGTTAGAGCAGCGCGTTTGGTGGCCCGTAATCGTGACCTCAACTTAACTGGCGATTTGGAGTTCTCTCACCAACTAGATGTGGACCAGTTTAGCCCGTTAACCTGGCCAGAAATGATTGCGGACGGCTCCTTGGCTCATCTCTCTTTAACCCACGGAGACGTAATCCAAAGCTTCGAACAATTACAAGTCGAACCACCATCTGATGTTCGATCATGGAAAGAGGACCAACCCTACTACGACCTTTACGTAGCATTAGCCACGCCAGCCGGGATCGGTATCAATCTTTTGGATAAAGTATGGTACGACCAATACCGAGCAGGACGAAGTGTAAACGATGTTTTATTGTTGATCCTGTCCAGTGGAGAATACTCTTTTCGAGGGGAATCATACGGCAACGAAGAGATATTTCAGCGCATACAGCTGGTTCAAGGTGAAACAACCATTCCTTTGCGTACAGATCAGCACAAGGAGCTACCTTTTATACACGCAAAACAACGACCAGAATTTAACGAAATTAGTTTATTTTTCTTTACTCCCGACGTCGAGTTTGATCCAACGAAACCTTGGCGACTGGAACTCAGTATGGAAGGTAAAACGAGCAGCGGTGGCGCCGGTGCAGCAACTTATACCATACCCTATCAAGTTCCTGATCGCTTCGTTTTCAAGACTGCCGGGAACCCCGTAGACAATGTTGCTCTGGAGCCTGACCTAGATGGAGCTTCTTCGGGTATCAATTATCTAGGAGTCTGGGAAAATCAAAAAACTCAGATTTTTATCCTACTCATCACTTTAATAACACTAACGGCAATTTTGCTCTCACAAGAAATGATCGCTCGCCGACGCCGCCTACATCAGTGGGTGCGAGTTGGCTTTTTAACATGGATACTTGTCTGGTTAGGTTGGTACACAGGCGCACAGGTCACCATTATCCATATACTCAATATCGCTCAGTCTTTAGTCTCAGATTTTGACTGGTCCTTTTTCTTAATCGAGCCATTAATTTTTATTATCTCTGTATTCGTTGCTGTAGGTTTGTTCCTCTGGGGACGAGCAATTTTTTGCGGATGGTTATGTCCTTTCGGAGCTTTACAAGAATTGTTGAACAAACTTGCCAAGACTTTGAAAATTCCCCAAGTAACAATTCCCCAGGCCGTACAAGAACGTCTATTTGCAATTAAATACATAATTTTCTTGGGGCTGCTTGGCCTGACCTTCTATTCTTTCGACCTAGCCATGGCTGGAACTCAGGTAGAGCCATTCAAGGCTGCAATCACCTTTAGATTTGATGCCCCATGGGCGGCTGTGACCTACGCGTTATTACTATTAGGTATTGGCCTATTTATTGAACGATTCTATTGTCGGTTTGTCTGCCCCCTTGGGGCTGGCCTGTCCATTTTGGGCCGTGTTCGAATGTTTGACTGGCTGAAGCGTCGAGTTGAGTGTGGCAACCCTTGCAAGAGATGTGAACAAGTCTGTCCCGTAGGAGCAATAAATGTAAGTGGCCAAATTGATATGAACGAATGTTTTTATTGTCTTGATTGTCAGGTAATGTACTACGATGATCACCAATGCCCACCACTGGTAGCTCGCCGAAAAAGAGGCGAACAGATAGCAGGCGGGGGCAAGAGCCTTGAGATACCAGGAACCTGAGGATATACCATGACTATTTCAGCTGTCCCTCTTTTTTCACCTCAGACATCAACCCCGGAAAAACACTTCTCCCGTAGACGAGCTATCAGTCTCTTTGGGGCTGTCGCTGGATGTAGTCTTTTGGTAAAGAATGGCGCTATTGCGCTCCCGAAGGGCACGTCACTTTTTACATGGAATGGAACTGCATTAGGAGCCCCAGCTAAACTGACCCTAGCGCATTACGACCAGCGGGAAGCCGAAAGAATCGTAACGATTGCCATTAACGAGATTGAGCGATTAGAGCGTATTTTCAGTCTGCATCGGCATGACAGTGACCTCTCATTACTGAACCGCGATGGTCGACATGACGCACCAGCGATAGACCTTCTAAACGTCATGAAACAAAGTAGGAGGTTTAGTGACCTTACAAGAGGGGCTTTTGACGTCACTGTTCAGCCATTATGGCTCTTGTTCTCGGAACATTTCACAAAGAATCCTGGAACTTCGGAAGGACCTTCAAAAATCGACATTGAAAATACCAAAAAGCTAGTGGGTTACAATCAAGTTGATACCAATGGGGGGAAAATACGGCTTGCCCGGCCCGGTATGGCTGTAACTTTAAACGGAATTGCACAAGGATATATTACCGATCGGGTTGCAGATTTACTTACCGGTCAAGGCATTGGGCAAGTGCTTGTCGAACTCGGAGAAACCAGAGCTCTAGATGATCATCCAGAGGGTCGCCCCTGGCGAATTGGACTCGCGGATCCATCTAATCCGAGTGAAACCACAGAAACAATTGAACTGACAAATAAATCGGTCGCTACCTCAGCAGGCTCGGGGACTGTTTTCGGTGGATCCGGACGATACCATCACCTATTTGACCCCCGAACCGGAGACCCTGCAATACAACACATTTCCACCTCCGTTGTGACGAATAGGGCTACAGCTGCAGACGCACTGTCCACAGGGCTGTACGTTCTGCCAACGTCCCAAGTAAAAGAGGTCGTAATGGCCTTCCCTGGAATGCAGGCGATTGTCACGTCACCCCAGGGAATCAAACATCGATTTTCTAGCTGAAGGGCCGCCTAGAACAAAGCGTTCCATTATAGTAGACAAAACGGTGGCAGTCTTCAGACTGCCACCGTCCCAAACCTAGACTTCAATAATCCATATTGATTGCGTACCCATGGCACGTGAAACGAGAAAGGATCATTCAACAATTATGTGCAAGTCAAACGCTCCTAACTCCTCGAATTCCCGCCTTCCTGGTAACTCAGGATACTCAGCATAAGTTCGATTTTGAAACTCAGCCGGCAGCGACGCAGCAGAATCCGCATATTTCACTTTTACTTTAAATCGCAACTGTTCCGTAAAACCCTCTGCGTTTTTGAGGCACGTGATCCCTTTTCCCTCAAAATTCTCGCCACCCTCTGTTTTACACCATTCTGGCTGA
>CAZEWK010000102.1:0-7400 GCA_964515905.1 uncultured Rhodospirillaceae bacterium
GGTGTGATTGGTCCAAATGGTTCTGGCAAAACTACTCTGTTTAATCTTATTTCCGGATTACATAACCCTAGTGAAGGTTCTATACGTTACCGCGGGCAGGAATTGATCGGAATGTCCAGTCATAATATCGCTCGCTTGGGAATCGCTCGGACCTTCCAAAACGTTAGGATATTCCCTCGTTTGACAGTAATAGAAAATATTATTGGGGCCCAGACTAGTTTCATGAATATTAACTTGTTGCAGCGTTTGGTGCCTCATGTGGCTCAGGAACGCGAGCGCCTAGAGGAGGCAATGAATTTTCTTGATTACATTGGTCTTCTCTCTCTCCAAAAGGTCCTGGCCCAGGAACTCTCGCTTGGTGATCAGAAGCGTTTGGAATTGGGGCGAACCATCGCTTGCAAGTCGGATATCTTGTTGCTCGATGAGCCCGCGGGAGGCATGACACCTCAAGAAACTGAGGAGATGACCCGCCTCATTCAGAAACTTGCAGAAGACGGTATGACGATCCTGCTAATTGAGCACAAAATGGGTATGGTAATGTCATTGTGTCAACAAGTCACAGTATTGAATTTTGGTCGCAAGATTGCAGAGGGGACACCGGGAGAAATCCAAAAAGATACTGCTGTTATTGGGGCCTATCTCGGCTCGAAACCGTCGAATGCTTGAGTTGAACGATCTAAGAATTTGCTACGATCAGGCAGTGGCTGTCCATGCAGTTGATCTTCGTATTGATGAAGGTGAGTTGGTCGCGATCGTGGGGCCCAACGGTGCCGGCAAGACGTCGATAATGATGGCAATTAGTGGGGTCGTCAAACCTAAGGCTGGGCAGATTATATTTGATGGAGAAGATATCACCTATGCGCCATCTCACTATATCTATTCGCGGGGGATCGTTCAGGTGCCGGAAGGTCGTATGATCTTTGGCGAGCAAACAGTAAGGGACAATCTTTTGATAGCAGCCCATGGTCGTAAACACAGAGATAGTTCAACTGCGGATTTACAAAAAGTTTTTGGTTTTTTCCCTGTTTTGAGGGAGCGCATGGATCAACGGGCTGATCTTTTAAGTGGAGGTCAACTTCAGATGCTTGCAATTGCGCGCGGATTAATGGGCAGGCCTCGGCTGCTTATGCTTGACGAACCGTCTCTGGGTCTTGCCCCTATGATTGTCCAAGAACTATTTGAGATGGTGAGAACTCTCAAAGAGGAGGGTTTAACCATTCTTCTAGTAGAACAAAACGTTCGCCAGGCTCTGGAAGTTGCCGATAGAGCTTATCTTCTTCAGGCGGGTCAGTTGATCGGAACTGGCAGAGCTGCAGACTTGTTGCAGAATGGTCTTATTGTACAATCCTATCTTGGGACTGGATCGTAATCGATAACTAACAAGATATGGGGACGTGCAAATTAAAGGATTCTATCAAAGTGACTAACGGAAGTACGGTCGGAGTAATAAGATGTTTGGCGATCGTAGGGTTTTTATTGGTGCCAGACTCAGTTTGGTCTGCTGATCGTCTTGTGGTGCGCCACTCCAAAGAGGCGACGAGTGCCGAGAGCGGTCTTAATTACGAGTTTACATTTAGGGTACTGGTGCGCAGGGGTGACTCGGAGCGTCTTGTCTCTGTGGACGATGCCGAATTCATAATAGCCACTGATATGCCGGATATGCCTGGAGCCCACCATATGCCGCATGTTAACGGGGAACCAAGTAGTATCCCGGGTACTTATACAGCACTGTTGGCTTTTGATATGCCGGGTGAATGGAATCTTATTCTAAAGTTTAATAAGCCTATCCGAGACCAAGTAGTCATTTCAGAAATGATACATAAGAGCTCACGAGGTGATAGTCAGCATCCTCATGATTCAAATCATTGACTAGGCGTATACGGAGACAGTGACTTGTCCCCATAATAATTTGGTTTTTTTTTGGGGACTTTGAGTGTGCTGGAATATATATGCTCTAGAGGCCTTTCGCAGGCTAGTATTCCATATAACGGTTTTGAGTTACACGTAACAGGGGCCATCTATTAAAGGATGAGCGGCAAGAAATTTTTCATCCAAATCTAGACCTATTCCAGGCTCATCTAATGGGGAAACCCGGCCGTTTTGGTCCAGTTGGTAGGGTGTGCCGCCCAGTTCATCCCGGAACGGATTATATGTTGCAACATCACCTTCGAAATATCCGGCGTTATCAACTGATGCCAACATATGTATAGATGCTGCCATATTAATGCCGGTAGCTGATGTATGTGGATTGAAAGGTATCTTCCATGCTGAACAGAGTGCCGCAATACGGAGAGATTCTGTAATTCCCCCGGTTTTTGATAGATCTGGTTGAGCAAATCGCACTGCGCCATCTTCGATCATTCTGGTAAATTCAAAGCGGGTGAAATGGTTTTCACCGGCAGCTAAAGGTACTCGGCCAAGAGTAGCAGCTATCTTATAGTCACGATAATCAAGAGCTGGGAACGGTTCTTCCAGCCAGGTCACATTTACATCTTCGAAAGCTGGCATAACTCTTCGGACATCGTCCAACGAGTAACCGGTATTTGCGTCGACCATTATTTCTATTTCTTCCCCAAGGGCTTCCCGCACGGCCTTAACTCTCTTAATATCACGGCCTGGATTATCACCAACTCTCAGTTTAAGTGCTCGATATCCAGAATCGACATGCATTTGGGCTTCGTCAGCAAGCTGGGTTGGCTCTTGCCACCCTAGCGAAATTCCTCCCGCATAGGCGGGTATTGGATTCTTTGAACCACCCAAAAGCCTATAAAGAGGGAGATCGACAATTTTGCATCGGATGTCCCAAAGTGCCATGTCTATTCCACTTAATGCCATGGCTGATGCATACCCCATTCCGTGGCTGGCCAATTGCATTTTGTATACCTTGGCCCAAACTTCCACGTTGCTTCGTGCATCCAAACCCACCACCAACTCGTTGATCGTTGTATCAATTAATTTGGCAATGGCGCCAGGACACCGTCCGTGGTGGGATTCTCCCCAGCCAATAATTCCTTCGTCTGTTGTTACTTTAATTAAGACGGCGTCGCGTTTGATTGCCCGCCCGATACCCAACCGTACATTTTGGCCATCTGGTACACGATACGATATTGGTACCGCTTCCACATTGGAAATCTTCATGAGAATTCATCCAATTCATTTATGTTTTGGAACGAAATATAACTAACAAAGAACTGGGTCTAGTCTAGAGTGCCTTTCATTTGAATCACAATACTATGTTTCTGATGTGTTTTAGCGCTTTGAAGGTTGTTGATAACAAAGATATTTCAGTATGCAGCTATGGGGATCAAACTATCTTTCACATAGATCCTAGCTCGTACACTTTGTATATTGGCTGCATTCTTAAGACCAACTGTAAAGAATATTTGAGATTAAAATATCTAACACAAACAGAGGAAAAGAGTCGGATGTTCTTTGACCCTAGAGAAGCGGGAATGCAGCCCGTGCCTTTCACGCATACAGTATATAATTCTCTCGTAGTCCCGAGACCTATAGGTTGGATTAGTACTATCAGTGTGAGTGGGGTTATTAATTTGGCTCCCTATAGCTTTTTTAATTCAGTGTCTGGGGATCCACCCTGCGTCATGTTCTGTCCAAACGGATTTAAGCCTGGAACGCGGGACCCAAAAGATTCGCTTGTAAACGCTGAAACAACAGGAGAGTTCGTATTCAATATGTGCACGTATGATTTACGGAATGAGATGAATGCAACCTCAGAGCATGTGCCAGCCAGTATTAATGAAATGGAAAAAGCAGGTTTGGAGGCGATGGGATGCTTTAACGTTAAACCGCCCCGAGTGAAAGCCTCACCTATGGTACTAGAATGCCAATATTTGCAAACGGTTCGTCTTCCATCAACGAAATCAGGTAGCCCCAATAGAATAGTGATTGGCGAAGTCATAGGCATCCACGTCGACGAAGAAATGATAGTCGACGGAGTCATCGATATACATAGAGTGAAACCTCTCGCGCGTCTTGGATACTTAGACTATGCCTCGATTGAATCAGAGAATATCTTTCCTATAAATAGGCCCGATTAACTAGGAATTCATTCAGTTAAAGGTTGATAAAGGGAACCTATTCTACGATGGCTGATTCTCTAAAAAATAGTTTCTGGTTTTTTCTTGCTATTCAAATACAAGTGCGTCTTTCTTTGAAGCTACTGTAACTGTATCGCCATCTTTTATGGCGCCTGACAGTAATTGTTCCGCAAGAGGGTTTTGCAGGTGTCGCTGGATTGTCCGTCTTAGTGGTCTTGCCCCGTACGTGGGGTTCCATCCATGTTCGGCTAGCCAGTCTTTTGCAGAATCTTGAATATCCAAAGCGATGTGCCGTGGAGCCAAGAGCTCTCGAAGATTCGCGACTTGTATTGTCACTATGTCGAGTAATTCTTTTCGACTCAATTTCTTGAAAAGGATTAGTTCATCTATTCGGTTAAGAAACTCGGGTTTGAATGCATTTCTCACCAAGTCCATAACTAAAGTTTCAGCATGCAAGTCTTCTGGACTGCGGTTAGCCAATAATTCTCCAGCAACGTTTGACGTCATGATGATCAAGGTATTCTTAAAATCGACGGTCCTACCTTGACCGTCGGTCAATCGCCCATCGTCCATAACTTGCAAAAGAACATTCAAAACATCTGGATGGGCCTTCTCTATTTCGTCAAACAAAATTAGTTGATAAGGCCTTCGTCGTATTGATTCGGTTAATGATCCACCTTCCTCGTAGCCAATGTAACCCGGAGGTGCGCCAAGAAGTTTGGAGACAGAGTGCTTTTCCATGTATTCAGACATGTCCACCCTGTGCATAGCTCCTTCATCGTTAAATAAGAATTGGGTTAACGCTTTTGTTAATTCCGTTTTCCCGACACCGGTTGGGCCTAAAAATAAGAATGTTCCGATGGGGCGCCTTGGATCTTGTAGACCTGATCTAGATCGCCGAACAGCATTTGAAACGGCTTCTACTGCGTCTGTTTGTCCTACAACAATTTTTTCAAGATGGCTTTCCATGTTTAGTAATTTTTCTTTTTCTTCCTCTAGTATCTTTTCGGTGGGAATTCCAGTCCATCGGGCAACGACGCTCGCAATATCGGAAGGTTGCACTCTTTCACCTACCATTTGATTTGCTGTTCCGGATTGCGATTCTGATCCGTTTAGTTGTTCTTCTAAATTAGGTATGACCGAATGGGCGAGCTCGCCCGCGCGTTCAAAGTCACCGTCCCTTTTTGAAATTTCGAGTTCTACGCGCGCGTTATCAAGATCCTCTCTTATCCTTCTGGTATCTTGAAGGATGGCTCGCTCTGTTTCCCATCGTACTGATAGTTCATGCTGCTTTTTCACAACAGAATCTAGGTTTTGCTCCAGATGCTGCAATCGTTCCCGTGAGGCAGCATCCACCTCTTTTAAAAGAGCCTCTCGCTCGATTTTAAGTTGTAAAACTTTTCTATCTAATTCGTCGATCTCTTCTGGTTTGCTGTCAACCTCCATCCGTTTACGACTTCCTGCTTCATCAATTAAGTCAATCGCTTTATCGGGGAGAAATCTGTCTGTTATATATCGGTTTGATAGCTGGGCGGAAGTTACAATCGCACTGTCTGTAATATTCACACCGTGGTGGAGCTCATATTTTTCCCTGAGACCCCTCAGGATTGAAATGGTATCCTCCATGCTTGGTTCTTGGACAAAAATCGGCTGAAATCTTCTCGCAAACGCGGTGTCTTTTTCGATGTGTTTTCGATATTCGTCCATCGTAGTGGCACCGATGCAGTGTAAATCTCCTCGAGCGAGGGCAGGCTTTAATAGATTGGATGCATCCATAGCGCCATCAGCGGCTCCTGCTCCAACTAATGTATGTAGCTCGTCCACAAATAAAAGGATGTTTCCTTCTGAACTTGTAACCTCGCTTAAAAGACTCTTAAGCCGTTCTTCAAATTCCCCTCTAAATTTTGCCCCAGCCAACAAGGAACCAAGGTCAAGATTAAGCAAAGTTTTTCCGTAAAGAGGCTCTGGTACATCACCTTCACATATGCGAAGAGCCAATCCTTCAGCAATGGCGGTTTTACCCACCCCCGGTTGCCCGATTAGTACTGGATTATTTTTTGTCCGTCTGGATAAAACTTGGATTGTACGCCTTATTTCTTCGTCTCGGCCAATAACCGGATCTAGCTTTCCGTTTTTTGCCAACTGCGTCATATCTTGAGTAAAGCGATGCAAGGCTTCATATGTGGCCTCGCTATTTGCGGTATCGGCGACTTTGCCCCCCCGCAGCTTCCGAATGGCAGATTCGACATTTGTGGTGGAAATGCCGGACTGTTTTAAGAGGCGTCCAGTCAAAATCTCAGGACATGTGGAAAAGGCAAGTAACAGTATTTCCGCTGTTACAAAATTATCGCCTTTAGTGCGGGCTAGTTCCTCTGCTTTGGCGAATATTATTGATATTTCATCGGAAAGTCTGAGCTTACCATCCGTACCTTCAACTTTTGGAAGACGCTCCTTCTCGGTGGTTAGTAGTCTCCGAGCTACCCCAGGATCACCTCCGGCAAGATCCAAGAGATTAGAGATAATTCCCTGGGTATCTGACAGCATTTCGCCCAACAAATGAATATCAGTAAGCGTTTGGTGCTTAGATACCACCGCAGAATGCTGAGCTCCATCCAAAAAACTTTTGACTGTCTCAGAATATTTTTCAAGGCGCATTTTGACTTCACCTATACATGGTTTTAGACTGGATCTTCCTCTAATATATGGGTGTGGTAATTAGGCAACACAAGGTTACCGGTCCAGATCTCAGAATATAAGGGAGTTTACTAATACTTGATCGGTTGTTTGGTATGGCATAGCGTTTTTAAGTCGAAAAGGAATTGGACCCTAAAAATTAAAACCGGGTTAGGAGAGGCAGTGTTTAGTACTGGTAAATCTGCGTGTATTCCAGTGTTGATAGCAGGCTTGGTGGTTGTTAGTACTCTATTTAGCGGTCATTCCTCAGCGTCAGAGAAAGTGGTGCGAATCTGGCACACGGAGCCCAATCATATGACTCTCGCGGTGATGAGAGAGATTATCGCCGACTACGAGAAGTTGAATCCGGGTATCCGTATCGAACAGGAGGCGATTGGGTGGAGTTCCTTGCTTCAAAAACTTCAAGCCTCGCTCGCTGCAGGTGCACCCCCTGACGCTTCCCATGGATATACGGGTCTGGTGCTTATGCTTTCGGACCTCGGACTTTTACGTCCGTTGGATGATGTTGTGGCCTCCATCGGGGAGGACAATATTTTCGAAATCGTGAGGCGGATCAGTCTCGATGACGACGGGCACTATTACGGGTTACCCCATTGTATCGGTGCTGACGCGATCGTTTACCGGAAAGACCTATACCGCCAGGCTGGT
>CAZEWK010000103.1:0-3846 GCA_964515905.1 uncultured Rhodospirillaceae bacterium
GCTTCCATGTTATTGGCAGAACAGGGAGCGGAAGTGATTGAAATTGTGAGGCCTCATCGCAAACGGCAATTGATGGATGCTTTGTTGGATCGATCAAAAAAACTAGTCGAAGTTGACCTTAAGACTGAAGAAGGTCTGCAATATGCGGTAACACTTGGGGTGAAGGCAGACATCATTTTTGAAAATATGCGGCCTGGAGCGGCAGGTCGTTTAGGGCTCGATTATAGATCATTAGCGGCCAACAATTCTGGGGTTATTTATGTTTCATTACCCGGTTTTGCCGAAGGGGATGTGCGCCGTTCAATAGCAGCTTGGGAAGGATCAATCAGTGCGGCGACCGGCGTATTTACAGATTTGAGTCCCGTAGGACGTTTAATCGGTGGAACTCCGACATACACTAGCATCCCCATGGCATCAGCATATGGAGGAATACTTGGTGCTGCTACTGCCACTTTAGGTTTCTTTGGGTATTTACGCACTGGTAAGGGTGAGCGATTTGAAGTTCCGCTTGCAGACGCAGTGATGTCTGCAATGGCGTTATTGATTGCCGAATTAGAAGGTGCGCCGGTTCGTTACGATTTTCCCCCTTTGGAAAGGGGATTGAAGGAGTTGATGATCCCGGTCCTACAAGATTTGCGGGATTATTTAACCGAAGATCATATTACACAAATCAAAGATTATCTTCGAACAAATGCTAGCCCAGGCTTTAACACATATGAGTGTGGTGATGGGAAACTGTTATTTGTATGTGCCTCGGATCACGTGTCTCACGTTCGAGGATTTTTACAGACAGTAGGTGTGCTAGATAAAGCAATATCGGAAGGAATGGCTTCTGAATCCCCATTTGATGAGCAGGGCGCGGGAAATAATTTTAATATAGCGAGCACCCTGACTCCTAGATGGCGGAAACGACTTATTCAATTAATCTCCGAGAGTTTAAAGACGCGCAGTGCAAAGGAATGGGAGCATTTGTTACGTGCGGCTAATGTTCCGGCTACACAGGTACAAACTACAATGGAATGGCTCCAAGACGAAAACTTGGAACACGGGGGAGTAACGATTGATCTACCTGATGAACGATATGGGACTGTGCGGCAGCCAGGTAGGCATATTACTATTAACGGGACTAATGCCGTCTCTCCAGAAGTCGTTTCCTGTGTACTGCCGAATGAAAAGGTAGATTGGTCTGATTCCATTCAACAAGAACGACCCACTATAGAGACATCTACAGGAGGGCCAATTTTAGACGGAATTCGTGTTTTAGATTTCTCAAATATTATTGCGGGACCGGCTGCGGGTCGCACACTAGCTGAATTTGGAGCTGACGTTATTCGCGTTGATGCTCCGTCACCTCAAGCCGGTCCATTTGCCACTATGTGGTTTGGTATAGATGTAAATCAGGGTAAACGAGCCGTTATCTTGGATCTTAAAACGGACGAAGGGAAGGCGGTACTTGCCAAATTGGTAAAATCGGCCGACGTGGTCTTACATAATTTTTTGGATGCGTCAGCGGCTAGAATAGGAATTGCCCATGAACAGCTTGCAGAAATTAAGCCAGACATAATTTCTTGCCAGATAAGTGCTTGGGGTGGCGCGAAGGGTGGCGGATATAAGGACGATCCATCGTTTGATCCAGTTTTGCAAGCGGCAAGTGGTATAATGACTCGATACGGTACACCGAAAAGTCCAGTGCTTCACGGTATAGCATCGTGTGTGGACTATATGACTGGTTTTCTTGCGGTAACAGGCATTAGTCAGGCTTTGGTTGCGCGGGCTCGGGGACAAGGAGGCTCCTATGTTCGAACGTCGCTTGCAATGGGGGCACAATTAGTTCAGTTCCCATTTATGGTATCGGCTGAAGGGGTGCAGACGGGTGAAGAAGTGTCTGGCCAGGCCGCATTAGGTAGCGGTCCGACGCAGTCACTGTATCAATTGAAAGACGGTTGGGTTTACTTGGGTGCTCGATCAAGTAGCAAAGACGATTTAGCTGAAACGGTTGGAGCGAGTGCCACAACGGTGTCTGGGATTGCTGATGCCATAAAAGATCTGACCAAAGCGGAACTAGAAACAAGAATATCGAAGGTTGCGGGGTCAAGTATCGCATACACACAATCACTTAAAAGTATTCGGTTAGATCGAACACGAGATAAAAACTCACGAGATTCGAATTGGCTCAATAGTGGATCCCACCGGTTGAGCCGAGCTGAACACCCATCAGGTTACTGGGCGACTATTTGCGAACCCACTTGGGTTCGTCCAGAACGTACCCAAGTACTCAACCTTGCTCCTGCTCCTTGGCCAGGAGAACATACTCGATCAGTTCTTATCGAACACGGTTTTTCCGACGAACAAGCGGATCAGCTTCTTCAAATTGGTGCTGTATCGTCAAACTGGTCTGTCTTAAAACATTACTTACCGTTATAATGCGAGGTTTATTGTGGGAAGGAAAAGTTTAAATCTAGAGAGAACCAAGCGTGTCAAATAATACCAATTTGCCCTTGGATGGCGTTCGCGTGCTTGACTTAACTACCATAGTATTCGGACCCTATGCTACCCAGTTGCTCGGTGATTTCGGGGCCGACGTCATAAAGATAGAAGCACCAGGCGGTGATCCCGTCAGACATGTTGGTGTATCGAAAAATGCGGGTATGGGAGCTTTATTTCTTAGTACTAATCGTAACAAGAGAAGTTTGGTTCTTGACTTAAAGAGATCTTTCGCCAAAGACGCACTACGTCGTTTAATCGCTTCTGCCGATATATTCGTACACAACATCAGGCCAAAGAAAATTACTTCTTTGGGTTTCGGTCCAGATGATGTCTTACAAATGAATCCAAAGATTGTTTATGGTGGTCTGCATGGGTACCGCGAGTCTGGTCCGTACGGTGGTCAGCCGGCATATGACGACGTAATACAAGGTGCCTCAGGTCTATCAGGTCTATTTCAACAAAGGGACGGGGAACCTCAATTAGTTCCATCGGTAATTGCCGATAAGAATGCTGGTTTAATGGCTTCTAATGGGCTAATAGCGGGCTACGTTAAACGTTTAAGAACCGGAGGTGGTGTCTATATGGAATGCTCTATGCTTGAAGGGATGGTCAGCTATAATCTTATTGAGCATCAATCGGGTTCGGTGTTTTCCCCCCCTGAAAGTGGACCAGGGTATGAGCGATTGCTTTCCTCTAATCGCAGACCTTATAGAACCAAAGATGGTTTTATTTGTGCGCTTCCCTATACAGATCGTCATTGGGCGTCATTTTGGGAAATAGCGGGGACACCTCAAATGGCCTTAGATCCTCGTTTTTTAGACATATCAGCTAGAGCAAAAAATATTGATTTACTGTACCAAAAATCTGGCAAGATACTTGCCAGTCGTACGACGTCGGAATGGTTACAATTACTTTCGGATGCGGATATACCGGTGGGCCAGGTTTATTTGTTGGAAGAACTGAAAGCTGATCCACATTTGCAGAACATCGGCTTCTTCCGGCCCTTTTCCCATCCGTCAGAGGGGGAAATTGAAGTTCCTGATACCCCTTACCAGTATGATCGAACTTCTCTTCCTATACGAAGACACCAACCTCGTCTTGGCGAGCACGGGTTAGAAATTTTAAAGGAGGTTGGCATGGATGAGTTTGAAATAAAAACTATTTTGGAAAACAAATAAAGAATTAGAGATCTCACGATAAACTTAAATCTTAGATTATGAAGGCGGATTAGTAGTTAGAGTGCGGGGTTCGATCCCTTAAACTTAGCGAACAGAATCAAACAACCGTGAAGCCCCGTGCACAATATACTCATAATCACAGCCAAACTGCATCCACTGCACTCCCTGCGCCATCCAGTGA
>CAZEWK010000104.1:0-25389 GCA_964515905.1 uncultured Rhodospirillaceae bacterium
AATTTCCGAATGAGCTTTAGTGATTGCATCCGCAATACTGTTTTTCTGTTGTCGGTCCAACAGGCCTTCCCCGGCAGTACATGTGTAAGTTGGCACTTAATTCTCCCTTTGGATCTGTTGATTGTCTAAATACTTCAGACCAACTTTTCTTTACCGGACTGTAACAAATTGAACAACAATTCTTTGGATACTAGCATAGTACAAAATTAGATTCTGAGCTTAAATGTCGTTAGCTTCCAGTCCCATACTTAAACGTTCTACGATTGCAATCGCCTTCGTATGTCCCATTCTAGCGGCACATTCCATCCAGCCCGCTAATTCCCTGGTGAGTGGCGTCATATATCTCAAAGTACCAGAAAAAGAAGGGAACGACGGATCTATAGAATTTAGCCTACATGGGAAAGAGCTGCCGATTTTAGATCCAGGATACCCAAAGAAAATGTATCGAGTTTCTGAGGGTGATATTATAATGTTTCCATCTTCTTTATTCCACAGGACAACGCCATTTTACTCAGATTCGAAACGACTCTGCATTGCATTTGATATGGTTCCTGTGGAAACCTAAATCCTTTCCACGCTGGAAAGCTACTCCCGCATTCATTTTCTTAACATGAATTATTGATATGCAACTTCCGCATTTGTAAAAGCAACTTCCAAATCCTCTCGTATTGCATCGATATCCGCGCAAACAGCGTAACGCAGATAGTTTGAGAAATGGACACCCACTACTCCAGTCTTTTCAATCATCAAAAAATTAAACTCTTCTGAACTGGAGATCTGTTTTCCGAATGCGCGGTCAGGAGTTTCCCACAGCGTATAAAAACCAGCACAAGGTTGAATCGCGAGCTGCATCCCGCAGTTTGTCAATATATCGGAAAGTATGGCCAACCGGCGTTTATACATAAGCTTATACTCCTGTATACCTTTCTGGTCTTCTTCAAGAGCAGCAAGAACTCCTACAGCCATGGGTGCAACGAACCCTGCATCACTTTTCCCTTTGACTTCTTTAAGGTCTCCAATGAAATCTTTTGATCCAACCATTGCTCCAACATGCCAGCCCGTGCCATTCCCTATCAATTTGGCAGCGGTAAAACCTTCGCACCAGGACAAATCAGGATAACCCACCGCTATTTTTGTTAGTGTTGAGCAATCTTCCGTGTGACTCAATGATATATAAGCTGCATCATTAAAAATACGAATATCATTTTCACTACAATATTGGCACAGTGCCTGAAACCATTCCGCATCCGCAATTTGTCCCGACGGATTATGCGGATAATTTGTCATTATTAAACTCGTTCCGTTAGGAATATCATCAACCGAAAATCTAAATTTATTGTCAGAAGTTAATGGAAGAGCTTGATGCGTCACCTTTGGATGAAATGCGCACCAATTAGCAGGAATGGGATATCCTGGTTTACTCATAGTAGCGACCACTAACTCCTCTGTCGCACAACCGCATGCAAGGGGTAACAACCCTAAAATTGGTTTAATACCCGAAATTGGCAAATAATCTACCTCTTCCAGTGAAATTTTCTCCCTTAAATGAGCATTGATAAATCGTATAGAGAAGTCTGGAACTGCCGGGCTATCATTGTATTGATAAGCATGCATTGTTTCCTCTTCACTCAATATTGCAACGCTCGCGGCTTTCCGGGCAGATTTCAACGCTGGACCTCTAGGTTCTCCTATGGAAAGATCGAGTAACCTCTGACCACGCGTAAGAGCTTGGCTTCTCTTAGCACGAATTTGTTGGAAAACATTCGTTCCTCCTGCCGTTAATTTTGAACGACGCATCTACACCACCTCCCACTTCATAGTTCCATCCCAGCCATATCGTTACCTATTTATTCTGATAGTACGTCCCGTGGTAGACAGTGTCTTTCCCTAGTATATTCCTCTTAGCTCCTTATGGCACATCTTGTATTACAGAAGGAATTCGCTATTTCGTCTGAAACTACCTAAGGTTCACAGAGCCACATCACAAAGATTCGCCGAAATATCCAATGGCGCATCGGTAAATGCCATAACCTCGTCCACAGTTATACCAGGAGCCGTTTCGTCCAAACGGTAGCCTTTTTCGGTAACAGAAATAACAGCCATATCGGTAAATATTTTTCCTACACATGCGAGTGTCGTTACAGGATACGTTAATGTTTTAGTAAGTTTTGGTATTCCAGCCTTTGTAATATGCGTCATCATAACAAACACAGTATTAGCACCGGTCGCAATATCCATAGCTCCCCCAATATTACCAGTGGAATTGTCTGGCAGCCGCCAGTTCGCTAAATCACCATTGTCGGCGACTTGATACGCCCCGAGCACCGCACAATTAAGGCGTCCACCCCGAGCCAACGCGAACGAATCCGCATGATTTACCAGCGCCGCACCTGCAATTAATGTTGCTAAGTTATCACCCGCATCTATCAAATCGTTGTCTTCATCATGGGAGGCAGGCGGCGGACCCATACCGATAATTCCGTTCTCACTATGAAAAATAATATCCTGCTCTGGCGTTACATATTTCGTTGTCAGTAGTGGCATACCTATACCGAGATTAACTACCCAACCTGCCTGCAAGTCAGCAGCGACGCGTTTCGCAATAGTGTTCCGACTTAAAAGTCGATCATACGGGACCGGTGTTGTTCTCACTCTATAAAGTTCCCTGTGTCTATTACATAACAATCAACATATATGCCTGGTGTTACAACTTCTGTTGGATTGATATCCCCCAGGCTCACTTCCTTATTGATTAGTGCAACCGTGTAACGAGCTGCCATTGCCATCAACGGATTAAAATTTCGGGCGGCCTGCCGGTAGGTTAGGTTGCCCCGTGGGTCCGCTTTGTTGGCTTTTATCAAAGCGATATCGGCATGAAGCGGCTTCTCCAATACATAGGTCTTACCCTCCACTTCTATGTGAGGCTTTCCTTTCGCTATTTCCGTTCCCAAAGCAGTCGGCGTTAAGAACCCACCCAGTCCCGAACCCGCATTGCGGATTCTCTCAGCCAATGTGCCCTGGGGAACTAATTCGAGTTCAATTTTGCCAGAATGATAGAGGTTTCTGAATATCGCAGAATCACGTGCGTACGGAAAAGTACAAATAACTTTCCTAACAGCCCCACATTTGAGGACCTCCGCCATGGGGCTATCATCCTCACCTCCTCCGTTCGCTACTATTGTGAGGTCCTTTAATCCCATTTCTACCAATCCCAAGATTAATGAAACCGGTACCCCAGCCCGGCCAAAGCCGCCAAAAAAAATTACGTCACCATCTTTGACTAAACCCAAAGCAGTTGAAATGTTAGGTGCTCTTTTTTGTCGCATTGTCCTATTACCGTGATTTTACTTTTTATATCCGCGCTGTAACTCACCCCAACCGCCCAGCACCAGAAACGACTTCTACACAAATCGATCAATACGAAAAGGTGACAAATCAACCTCTATATTACCGTCAGATGCTAGTTCCGTAATAATTTTTCCACTGATTGCGGCCATTGTCAGGCCAAGATGACCGTGCCCAAACGCCCAATATAAATTTCGTCTTTCTGGATCTCTACCGAGTACGGGCAAACTATCAGGTAGAGATGGCCTGTAGCCCATCCACCGCTCAGATCCTGTTGTATTAAGTCCAGGCACAAAATCTTTAGCAAGCTCCGCAAGTATATCAGCTCTATCCCAATAAGGAGGCAGGTCAAGTCCCCCAAATTCGACTGTACCAGCAAGACGGATACCCCCAGTCATTGGTACAATTCCAAAGTGGTGATCACCCGCAACAATTGGCCGGCGCATCTCGATATCAGGGTTAGGTAACCATAAATGATATCCACGTTCAGTATCTAACGGAACTCTTGCACCAACTAATTTAGTGAAGGCTTTTGAATGAGCTCCGGCGGCAACCACCAAAGATTCTACATCATAAGTTCCTTGTTCTGTGATCAAATTTGTAACTGCTCCATCTTGACCAACCTGAATATTGCGAACATTTTCTTTGATAAATTTTCCACCGTTTCTTCGAAAATATTTAAACAGATACTGCGATAAATGAAGTGGGTAGGTAATTGAATTAGCGTTTGGAGTGAAAACACCACCATACAATTTGGGAGACAATGCAGGCTCAAGTTGTCGTAACTCGTTTATGGTCAAGTCTTCAAGTTGGGAACCTCTCCGGCGTCTTAGTTCGTGGATGGTCTGAGCCGCATCCCATGCTTCTTTGCGGTGATAAACGTGAAGCTCTCCAGACTCTCTCCAGAGTTCTTGCGCACTCACGGCCTCCACTAATTCGGTCCATGCCTCGTTCGAGCGGTCAAGAAGGGAGGCAAGAGCCATAGAGATTTGTTCTACTCTCTTTGGGCGGGCGGCTAATACAAATCGTAGTAACCATGGAGCTATCCTGTGAAGGTACTGCCAACGAACAACTAACGGTCCTTTAGAGTTTAAAAGCATACTTGGAACAGTGCGCAGAATCCCGGGCGTTGCTATGGGTACCACTGCATCTATTTGTATCAACCCTCCATTTCCAAAAGACGTACCCATACCAGGGTCCAATCGATCGACCAAAACAACCCTATGCCCCTTCCGCTGCAGTGACACAGCACAGCACAGGCCCACCACTCCCGCCCCTAAGACAGTAAATACCTTCTCTTGCGGCATGGCTCTTAATAATTACGAATTAGGTTGAGTCATCGCAATGGAATAACTCAACGACATTATGTAGGCACTCATTTTTCTACCCCTTCAACCACCATCAGTGCCGCATTTGAACCGGCCTGCCGGAGCTTAACTAGTTCAGCATATTCATTTGAATGATACCATTCCACTGCTCTCTCATAGTTTTCAAAACGAATAATTACTGTTCGATCGCCGAGCGGTTTCAAGCCCTCAAGACCCATTTGCTTTCCACCCCTCGCCAAATACTCTCCTCCAAACCCTTCTGTTACTATAGGAACTTGGGACCTATATTTTTCAAATGCTACTGCATCGGTAACATCTACATGACTTATCACATAACCAAACGGCATGATAATAACTCCTTTTTCAATCAGGATGGGCCGGAAAGTCTACGCTAGAATAAAATAAGCAAAGCCTGAGTAGCACATGGCTCTTGATCCTTTCAGATTACAAGATCATACACCTCCAAATGCTTCCTTTGGCTGAGTAGTCGATCTGAAAAAGTAGAGTCGCTTTCACGGTATCAATCTATGATTTACTTCCCCCAACGTAAGGCAAGTATGTCTAATTCAGTTGCGTATTTTATTAGCTGGTTCCTAGTTTCGGGATGCAATGCTTCCAAAGGGTGTCGGACGGTGTCATGTTGGATTACACCACCTTCCATCATCGCAGTCTTTGCAGCTTTTAAGCCGCATTGTCGGTTTTCAAAGTTGATGAGGGGCAGAATAGTGTTGTACGTCTCGGCAGCTCCCTCTGGATCCCCACTAAGATAGCCGTGAACGACCGGATGTATCAGTTCTGGTAATAAGGCGCTAGGCATTGTCCCTGTCGCTCCGGCCCTGAGATCAGCCATCAGAGTAATGGATTCTTCCCCGTCAAATGGTCCTTGGATGTCATTGCCACCGGTATTGATCAAGTCCCGTAATTTTCCAGCGGCGCCTGGAACTTCAATTTTAAAATAACAAATTTGTGGTAATTGCTGTGCCAACTTTGCTAAGAACTCCACGGACATCTGTACCCCACTTAATGGAGCGTCTTGCACCATTATTGGTACCGAAATTGCCCCGGCTAGAGACTGGAAATAATCAAAATTTCCTGATTCTGACGCTTTTAATCCAGTTCCGTGGTAAGGCGGCATGACCATAATCATGTCGGCTCCAATTGACTCGGCCTTTTGTGCCCTTTCAACCGAGACTCGTGTACTAAAATGACTGCAAGTAGCGATGACAGGAACCCGCCCTGCAATATGCTCTATACAAGTCTTGAGAAGTAGATCTCTTTCTACGTCCGTTAGCAAAAACTGTTCTGAATAATTTGCCAAAATACAGATGCCATCGACGTTCTGATCGATCATACAATCCAATACTCGCTTTTGTCCCTCGAAATCTACAGTTTGATCCTCTTTGAAGGGCGTTGGTGCAATTGGGAAAACACCATTGTACGGTCGTATTTGCGAAGATGGGGACATTATTGCTCCAATTAGTTACGAGAGATAATAGGGCGTAAAAACGTTCAACCTTTAGCTACGTTGTTTCAACTTAACATGGCTCTAAAATAACTTCTAAATTGAAATACGATAACTACTTGTTTGCATTTGTCTACTGGAAGCACTTTCTTTTTTTCTAGATACCCTCCCAGGATATTAATAATTAGAAATAAAAAGTAAATTTCCTTAAACATAACGTCTTATTATTAGAAAAGTAAATTTAAGGGAGGTAATCCAACCGGACGCCAGATCATCGGCATAACAAAAAATCTATAATCTGAAAAACATATTCGCTGCATGACCTACAGATTTGAACAGGCTATAGTGAACTTCGGCCAAATGAAATGTTTACTATCCAAAGGATATGATCATGACCCCACCCGATCGCCTTCGCGCTTTGTTGTCCCAGCCCAACTTTATTGTGATGCCAGGCATCTGGGATGGGTTAAGCGCCAAACTTGCAGCCGCTGCTGGATTCGAAACAGCATTCCTTTCTGGCTCGTGCGTCTCAGCCGGCCGTTTGGGTGGACCCGACTTAGATCTTTTTTCTTTCGGTGAAATGTTTGATTCTTTTAACATGGTTCGCGGCACCGCTCCCGAGACCCTGGTACTGGCAGACGGGGATCATGGCCACGGCAACGCCATGAACGTCCAGAGAACCGTAAGAAGTTATGGCCGTGCTGGTTCAGCCGCAGTTCTCATTGAGGACAAAATAACCCCACGCGCCTTGACCGCAGCTGGCAAACCCTGCCTGCCACGCGAAGAGGCACGCATGAAGATTCGAGCAGCAGTCGATGCGGCTAAGGAGTCTGGCATTCTTATCCTGGCCCGTACTGATTGCCGTCCAACGCAAGGTATTGACGAAGCCGTCGCTCGGATTGAGATGTTTGTAGAAGAAGGTGCCGACATATTACTTCTCGACTCTCCTGCCGATGAAGAGGAAATTCACCGGGCCGTTAAAGCGGCTGGGGAACTACCCTCGTTGGTAGTTCTTGCTCCGGGGTTACCACGTGCTACGCCGACACAAACCGAAGCGGCAACAATGGGTTTTAAAATTGGGGTCTATCCGACTGCTATGCTATCACCGGCGATTGCAGGAATGAACGCTGGGTTAGAGGCTTTGACTAACGGTGAACTCGAGGCCGCCAACGCAATGGATCCATCCGACTTACGGCAAACACTTGGATATTCCGACTACGATGCAGAAGCAAAAAGATTTATCGCGGAAAAGTAAGGGACTATCAATTCACAAACAAATTCCATTTGGTTTGTAATATCTTTGAACTACGTACGAAGATAGACTATTAGCCGTGGTAATACTGGCGCTGTATCCTCACATCCTATCCCTTGAGCAATAGGTTCCAAGGAAACGCATGGGACCGCCTTCGATTAGCCTTTTTGCGTAAAGAGTATCCTGCGCCTGTTTGAAATAGATTTTGTGCTTTCTATAAGGTACTTAAAAAAATAAGGGACTAAAGAGTGGAAAACGCTAAAAAGACCCAAAAGATGACCAGTGGAGAAGCCGTCGTCGACGGATTGATCCGCAACGGAATAGATACGTTGTTTTGCTTACCTGGTGTTCAAAATGATTTGTTTTTCGACGCACTTCATGCACGTATGAACGAACTCCGCCCCATTCACACACGACATGAACAAGGTGCCGCCTATATGGCTTTGGGTGCGGCGCTAGCAACAGGAAAGCCGTCCGCATTCTGCGTCGTACCGGGTCCTGGTTTCCTAAACGCTTCAACCGCATTAGCAACCGCGTATAGCACGGGATCAAAGGTATTAGCGTTACTTGGACAAATTAATCTCTCTGCCATTGACCGGGGCTACGGACTATTACACGAAGTACATGATCAACTCGGTATTCTGCGCACCATGACCAAATGGGCAGAGCGAATTGAAAGCCCGAACGCTGCTGCACGTCTCATCCAAGAATCCTTCCGCCAATTAGGTACGGGACGCCCGCGTCCTGTTGGACTAGAATGCCCTATGGATGTCTGGGGCCGCAAAGCCCCTGTCATAATACCGTCTGGACCAGCCGAAGAAGAAATCCTTCCTGTC
The DNA here is from genome assembly GCA_964515905.1 of uncultured Rhodospirillaceae bacterium. Classification (GTDB taxonomy): domain Bacteria; phylum Pseudomonadota; class Alphaproteobacteria; order UBA7887; family UBA7887. The sequence continues at coordinate 8,224 of CAZEWK010000104.1, forward strand.
GACACAGACAAAGTGGAGGAAGCGGCAAAGCTTTTAGGAAGTGCCAAGAATCCAATGATCGTAGTTGGTGGAGGCGCGCAAAACGCAAGTCCTGAAGTCCGCCAGATTGCCGAAATGCTGGAAGCGCCCGTCTGTGGATTTTTCATGGGCCGTGGTGTGCTCGATTCCCGCCACCACCTCTCCATCACCATGCCCACTGGAAATCAGCTTTGGAAGGACGTGGATGTGGTGCTCGGAGTCGGCACCCGAATGCAACCACATCAACAACGTTGGGGCACGGACGACAAACTCAAGATCATCCGTATCGATCTCTCCCAAGAAGAAATTAATCGAATTACTACACCAGAAATCGGTATCATCGGCGATTCTGCTAGGGTTTTAACCGCTCTCACGGAGGCTCTCCCCAAGCACAACTCTGCACGCGCCTCTCGTAAAGATGAACTCGACGAAGCTCGCGCCAAAACAATGAAAATGCTAAGCCCCCTCGGCCCACAACTCGCTTATATCCAAGCCATCCGCAACGCCTTACCCGAAGATGGCATTTTCGTCGACGAGTTAACCCAAGTCAGTTACATCAGTCGCTACGCCATGCCAGTCTATAGCCCGCGCAGCTTTATCGCCAGCGGTTATCAAGGCACTCTGGGGTGGGGGTATGCGACAGGGCTTGGCGTAAAGGTGGCTCGTCCCGACCTGCCGGTATTATCTATTAATGGCGATGGCGGCTTCATGTACAACGTCCAAGAAATGGCAACCGCCGTTCGCCACGGAATTAACCTAGTCGCTGTAGTTTTTAACGATGGTGCTTTTGGCAACGTTCAACGCATGCAGAAACTGCACTACGGTAATCGCACCATTGCTAGCGACCTGACTAATCCGGACTTCGCTAAGCTCGGAGATTCCTTTGGCATCGTCAGTCTTCGCGCTACGACTCCCCGGGCATTGCAGGACCGTCTCGAGGAAGCCTTCAGAATGGAGGCTCCAGTTCTTATTGAGGTGCCGGTAGGAGAGATGCCCGACCCCTGGAGTTCGATTTTGAAACCCTCTAAGGTACGTGGATAGCTTCAAACACGATGGTAGGCGCTATCAAGGGATTCTCTTTATAAATGTATTAGTAACCATAATTGTGTTTTGATTTTTATTAGAGAAACTAGGAAATGCATCTCTTCTCGACCCATTAGCGGATCTTGGTTTCTTTTTTGATATTTTTAATTACGGCTACTACTACTGCAGCAACCGTATAACTTACGACGGTTACCGGACCTGATGGGGCATCCAATACAATAGCCGCAATTATTCCACAAAGTACGGACAATATCCCGGTGGCCCATGCTGTAGCATACGGGTGTTTAGTATTAAGTGCAGCAAAGGCTGGTAATATTAGACTGGCGAACACCACATATACACCTACCATTTGTACCGACGAAGTAATGGCAAATGCAAAAACCATATAGAAACCAATTCCAGTTCGGACTTTGGGTCTGGTGAACCAGATAACGAATATCAGCAGGTAAATGGGTGCGTGCAATGCTACGCTTGCCCAGGTAACAAATAGCATCTGACCCGAAAGGAGATGTTGTATTTCTTGGCCACTATTTTGGTGATCCGCTAAAAATAGAATGGCTAATGAAGCTGCCAAAACAAAACTCACACCTATGACTGCTTCTTGCTGGTCCGGTATGAGTGTTTCTATTTTGCTAAAGAAAAAACCTGCCAACATTGCACAGGTTAGCGCTATTCCTTGTGTCAATAATAGAGATGCTTCGTCAAAAAAGACAACCGCGACTACTAGCCCAAGCCCGGCAATCTGTGCAACCGCAAGGTCAATAAAGATAATGCCGCGTTTCAGCACTTCGATCCCTAATGGTGCGTGTGTCAAAACAATCATCAGGCAAGCGGCCAAGGCCGGACCAACAATGCCGACCATTTCGCTACTGATCACGCAATGCTCCTTTTAGAAGAACAAGGGTACGGTCAAATAAGGCAAACAAGTCACCCGTCTCAGCATCTCCCCCAATGGTATATGGTAAAATAAGAGCGGGAATCCCGGTCTTATCAGATAACCATTCACTGGCTTCATCGGGCTCGTATGGTGTACGTATAATTATGTCAACCTCTTCAGTACTTAGTTGTTGTAGCAATCCCTCCAAGTGCTGGACATTAGGGGGAATGCCTGGTTTTGGTTCCAAGGAGGCAACTTGTTTTAACTCTAGCCAATTGTTCAAATAACTAAACGACTTGTGATGCACCACTACCGAAGATCCCGTTATAAAGTTAGCTTGCTCTTCCCAATCGATAATGGCTTGCCGCCATCGAATCTCAAAATCTGTCACACGTTTTTGAAAAAACTCTGTGTTTGCCGAGTCGAGCTTTTTCATTCGCCTAACTAGCTCTTTGGCTACTAATAATACATTATGTGGATTAAGATGAATATGTGGATTGCCTTCGGGATGCACGTCTCCCATGCTTCGATCTACGGACGTCGGCTTTTCTATTACCGGTACATATTCTGAGGCCATTAAATGGCCCACCGCGCCGGGTTGAACGTCTACCGTTCCTTTTTGCAGTAGTAATGGAAGCCAACCTACTTCGAGACCTGCACCAGAGCAGATAACCAAATCTGCGTTCCGCGCTTTGGCAATTAGGCTGGGACGAGCACGGATATAATGAGGATTCTGTTTAGCATGGGTGGCAGAAAAGGTTTGCACCCTATTACCTCCAAGTTCTTTTGCTAACGCCTCCCATTCAGGCTCGCAGGCAAAGATGTTAACTTCTGCCTGTGCAATTAACGGGGTCACATAAAGTGACCCCGCCAAAATTAAAACAATAAGTTTTATCATTTTACATACTAATATTTGTGAGCGCCATGAGCACCAAAACTCATGATGTATTGCGTAATAAGTTGGTTATCATTTTGCCCATCACTAAGTTTCTCGTGGTTAAATTGAACACGAAAACGACTAAATTCGCTGTTGGTCCAATCCACCATCGCCCCATATGCTTCTGGATCATGCCCAGATGCATCCAAAGCGCTACCGGCCAAGCCAGCAGGAACATTGGCGGCTTCTAATCGGGAATACCGACCACCGATTCGCCATCGCGGATTGAATTTATACACAGCTTGGGCATACCACCCGCTAGAGGAATCATCCAAATTAACTGCACCTGTGGCTGCATTTGTATCTTCGTAAGTGCCAGACTCATCGCGCCAGAAATATTCACCTTGAAGAATAACTTCGTTCTGACGTGAGTTCCCACCAGGCGCCCACGTATAACGAAGATCCGTCACATAAAGTTTCGTATCTCCGATAAAGGTTACAGTATCTTCGTTACTGGCACGGCCACCCGTTGGTTCACCGGAAAGTAGGTAGCCTCCGAGGCGCCAACTTTGGGCATTGCCGATATCTCCCCCAACACGAGCGTATGAAGACCATTGGCGGAATATCTCTCCATCCGCATTACCGAACGGGAAATCATCGCCTCTAAAGAGCCCACCACCCACTTCGGCGTATAAATCGGTCGGCAAGACATATGAGAACTCCATGCCATCGTCATTAAATGATTTATTGAGGAATACCCGATACGGCAATGGACGATCCGCAAAGTCATCAGCATGGGCATGATGCTCATTTAAATAGCCTAATGTCCAGAAAGCCCGTCCAGCTTTGGCGCTAAGGCCGGTTGGAAGCCCGAAATCGGCCATAGTCTGAGCATACGCTTCTTCCAGCTCTATTTTATCTTCACCATCCTCGCGGACAATCGCAGCGGTTAGGCTGCTGTAGAATTTGTCATCAACACTGGCAGAGAAGTTAATCTCAGATTCATCTATTGCTAATCCTTCACGACCACGTTCACCTTCTTCTCCCACGGCAAACCCAGCAAACTCTGAGGTTGTCTCCGAAAAGTCAGAGTATTTACCATTGAGAATTACCCCTATAGAAGGATTAAAGGTGTTATTAAAAATTCTACGGTCTCCACCTGCGCCTGCATTAGAGGGTCCCTCACTACCAACAGTTCGGCTCTCCGTCGCCTCCATCATTTTGAGCCTTGTTTCTAATTCATCGATCCGAGTTTCATAAGACTCCTCCAATTGTTTAATCTCGGCTCTTATAGCTGTGATATCTTCATCAGCTGCCTTAGACGTCATAGCGTTACACGCTATGATCGTAATTGCGGCAAACGCCGCTAGTTTCGTCTTCATTATTATCACTTTCTCCAAATTTGTTTGACTACCGGCACAAATCGACTTAACTGCCGGCACAAATCCATTTTATCGCCGGCACAAATCGACTTAACTGCTGGCGAAAATTGGGTCAATTGCCGGCAATACAGCAGCTTGCTCTTTATAAGCTGTCAAAAAATACAAGCCGACAATGAAATACTATAAAGGAAGATATGATTCAGAAGAGGTAGGGAGGAGCTCGGATTTCGAAAAAATTATGCTCTGATAAAAGGCCCCCAAAGTTCTTTAGAGAGATAAAAAGTGGGTAGTATATGGCCCTTTCAATCTCAGTTGCATGGCTAGTTAAATAGTATTCTGTTTGTGGAACATTTAAGTATATTTCACATTCGTGGCCATCATGTTCGTGCGCCTCAACACTATGGGAAGCCGAGGTCGTTTGAACAAACAATAACGTCACTATAAGAGATATTTTTCGGATCATTCTATGCAAAATAATACTGTTTTAAATCAATTTAATAGCCTGTTTCCCGATGCTAGACAGATATCACAAAAAATTACTTATAAATTATTAGCTCCACAGACTCACTCCCCACTCGTGAACTTGAACAAACTCTTTAATAACGCGAAAAGCGGTTTTTGCGTCTGTTTCAGAGCCCCTGATTCCCATTCGTAGACTTCTATTACTTCTGCCTCCAATGCGTAACCGGTTTCGGCGACCTCTGTTGAGGTTAGCTGTGTACTCATCCGTCCAACTACCCAAACGGGGTTCCACAGTTCATCGCTTGGCCAAGGCTTCGCAGAGCGCACAAAGACTAGTTGATTTGCCGGTGGTGGAGGGGTGTGAATACAAGCTCCAAGATATGGAACGAGAACAAATTCCGTCACCCCATCTGCTCCGAGTTCTATCGGAACAATAAAGCCCGGCATTCGTATATATGCGCCATTCAATTCCTCGTTTAATCGGGTGGCATTCTCATCATAGACCGGATTCCTCCAGTAATCGCTCTCTCTGTCGAGATCCCCTTCACCGATGATCTCCGCATAGGGTACACCAGGAGGAATGAGATCATCCCACGTAATCTCTCTGGGAGTATCGGCATGAACCACTCGGGGGATCAAAAAACCAACCAACCCGAGGACGAGCAACTGTCTTCGTGTAACATATGTCATGTCTTCACCATCATACCATCGGCTAAAGAAAAACGGTAGGCACGTATAGCTGGCACCAAGCTCACAACTGCACCAGCAGCAACGACTGCCAATAAAACTAGAAACTCCCGCCAAGCTGGCAGCTCAATTGGAATAAACAGACCAAACGCACTGTCAATCATTGGCTGAGCCAGAAACAGGCCAACATACAAGAAACCAAAACCCAATAAACCACCAGCGGCAGCCGTAAGAATTGCTTCCAAAACCAGAAGCAAGAGGATTGCGGTGGGACTGGCTCCCATAGCACGAAAGATAGCCATTTCCCTGCGGCGAGCATTCAGACTTGAAAAAATGGTGGCCATCATTCCGATCAAGGCGGTGACAACAACCATTATCGAAACCGCAAGGAGAGCGGTTTCTGCAATACCCACAATTCCCCATAATTCCTGCAATGCAACTCCCGGTAGGATTGCCAGTAGCGGTTCCTCTCGGTACTCGTTAATGGCTCTCTGAAGAGCAAACGTTTGCAATGGGCTCTCCACACCGATAAGCCCAGCTGTAATGGCTTGCGGCGTCAGGTTCATCTGACGAATTGCCTCAACCGGAGTAGTCTGCCCAGGGATTTTAGCACCACTTTGCCAATCGACGTGAATTGCCTCAATTGCTTCCATGGAGACAATTACGGTTCTGTCCACTGGTGTTCCGGTTTTCTCCAGAATACCGGAGACGCGAAAAGGCTGATCCTTGTGTTTTGTAAACGAAGCAAGCCCGTGGGCTACAACAATTGGATCGTCGATAGAATAGCCCAACGTTTGGGCTACGTCTTGCCCTATGACCGTATCAAAGAGGTCTTGCATGACCGCACCTTCGCTGAACCCAAGGCTTCGGCCCTGACGATATTTGTAATGTTCAAAGAATGCGACACTGGTCCCCATGACGCGAAACTGGTGGTGGCTATCGCCAAGCGAGATAGGCACGATCCAATCAACTTCGGATCGAGACGCTAAGTCTAGGTAGCTTTCCCAGGTTACATTATTTGTAGCGTTGCCGATACGGAACACGGAGTAGAGCAAAAGCTGAACTGATCCCGAACGTGCGCCAACGATAAGATCCGTTTCCGAAATGGTGTCTGCAAAACTCGCTTTCGCTCCAGTTTTCACATTCTCGACACCTAGAAACAATGAAACGGACAATCCTATGGAGAGAATGGTCATACCTACAGTCAACGCTCGTGCCATTAATGAGCCAACGGCGAGACGGAAAATCATGTTGCGTGCCTTTCAACCTTTACAAAATCTGACATATGGACAACCCGATCAAACCTATCGGACAGGCGCGGATCATGGCTTACCATGAGTAGCGTTGAACTTTGGGCACGAACCTGCTCGAAAAGCAGGTCTAAAAAATTAGCTTGGGTCGTTTCATCGAGTGACGATGTAGGTTCATCAGCGATAAGAATGGGTGGGTGGCCGATCAAGGCACGGGCTACTGCAACACGCTGCTGCTGCCCAACACTTAGATTAGCGGCCTTTGAGGCTTCTATACCATCTGGCAAACCTAAGATTCGACAAAGCTCGACAGCCTGTTGGGGAGCGTCACGGCAATTCTTTCGACGTTCAGGAGCAAACCGCAATGGCAACAGAATATTATCCAACACCGAACCAAACGGCAGCAAATTAAATTGCTGGAAAATCACCCCGATCTGTTCTGCCCGGAATCTATCCCGAAACCAACCTGACAGCTTCTTGATTTCCGTACCTCCAATAACGACGGTGCCACTATTGCCTAGGATAGTGCCGCAAATGAGAGACAAGAGTGTTGATTTGCCGGACCCGCTCTCGCCTAAGAGAAGCACAGTCTCCCCTTCCCTCACGGACAACTTGTCAACGGAGATGGCAAAGTACGTCCCGCCTGGCCAACGAAACCGAACGTCACTTAAGTCAATGATAGCCGAGTCTGACAAAGCTAAAACATACCACGAAGATCAAGGGTAGGATTCTCACGTTCTACTTCGAAAGCTTGAGCACCAGATGCCGATATAATCTGAACTTCCAATGTACGGGCATTTTCGAATGCATCAAAATATGCGAATTGGATCTGGGAGAGAGCACTCAGATTCCCGCACGTTAACGTGTAGGCCGCATAGAACTCGGTGTGACTACCCGAATCGACATGTTCGTTCTCATCCCCATGGTCGTCGGCGTGACCTTCGTCATCATTGTCATGGTGTTCATCATGGTGTTCATCATGGTGTTCATCGCCTTCCTCAATTTCGAGCTCAGCGCTAGCTTGGGTAACACTGCACTCAGCGGCGGCAGGCATGATGAATAGATCAAGTGGTTGAGCAAGAGTTGATACGGCTGCATCAATGGTTGCCTGATCTTCAGCGCTTTCCGCTGCATATTCAAAGCCCACGATGTCGGCACCGGGAGCATGAAGTTCCATTGCGACGGTGTTGCTATCTATAGCGATGTTCAGTTCCCCAACACCGTGTTCGTGGCTGTCTAGTTCACGTTTTTCTTCAGCAAACGTGGGAGACGAAATCACGACGAATTTAGCGATAGCTGCAAACACTGCACCATTAAGAAGCCCAGAGAATAACGGGCGGACAGGCATTTTTTTTGGCATAATAGACACGGCCTCATTTAAGTTATAGTATAACATTACAAAGCTGAGAAAGTAATAGAAATCCTTTAGGATGCCAACAACAAATAGAAAAATTCTTAAAAAGCGCAAACCGCCCATCGGTTTCACGCCTCATAATCACTCTACATGCATTAGTGACGTGGTTGCTGCCGCAGAAGCCTATTGTAGGCAAGCAGGATTGCGTTTTACTCCAATACGTCGTCAAGTACTGGAAATTTTGCTTGAGGAACACCGTGCCATCGGGGCCTACTCAATACTTGATAGACTTCGCAAGAACGGCTTTAGTTCCCAACCCCCAATTGCATACCGGGCGCTGGATTTTCTAATGACCCACGACCTCGCGCATAAGGTGGAAAAGTTGAACGCATTTATTGCGTGTACCCGGCCAAGTCAAAAACATATGCCAGGTTTTATGATCTGCCGGGTCTGCAGTTCGGTGGCCGAAACATATTTGAAGACTGCAGGGGCTGCTCTAGGTGATATTGCCCAGGAGGCCGAGTTTCGTATTGAGCATTCTGTAATAGAGTCGGAAGGTGTATGTTCATCATGCTCTCAGGCTGCAATAAAATGAATCTCTGGGAGCACCAAGATTTCAGCCTGTTATAATTAATAATATCACTAATCATTAGTGAGGCCCGACCAACCTATTTGTGCACACTAACTTTTAAATCGATGAAGTTTTAAATACTGACAATAATATTTATGTAGTTTGAACTCGGAAAGACTACTGACCGCGTCCCCCCCCAACCTTCCAAACCCTTTAATAAGCTATTTGTAGTCGTTAATGTCTGGCTGACCGCGCTTCCCTCTCTGGAAGAGAACTCTGATGATCCCTACGAAGGCAATAGATAATATCGAGAAACAAATAATTATCTGCCTCCACGTGTCTAAAAAGACAACATCACCGAACCAAAGACCTTCTTGGGCGAATAGAATGAAAGCCATCAAAATCGCCGCTAGACCGATCGGCAATAAAAACAGAGCGGCCCCAATCGTAAAATCCACAACAATGAGAAGAATCCCAGCTATCAGCCAAAACTCTGGTGTGAGTATCCAATATGTCAAAGTGCTCATTTTTCCGTATCCCATGGCCCTCCTGAGGGCTTATCTTCCCTTTCCGCTAGCCCACCTGAGGGCTTATCTTTCCTTTCCGGCAACCCACCAAATGATTCAACCAGCACCTGCAACGATCCGACAGCTTTAACGATATCTGTGGGCATAATAATGGTCTTTGAGTTCTCGGAGGAAGCCACTTGCGCCATAGCCTCTACTTGGCGCTTCATGACCTCAAAATTAACTGCAGGCTGACCATTATCAGCTATCGCCATGGCAATTACGCGGGTCTGGTCAGCATCAGCTTTAGCTTTTACCTGGACGGCGTACGCGCTAGCATCTGCATTCACCTTAACTGCCTCTGCCTCCTTTTGCGCTTCAAAAAGTTTAGCCTCCGCCGCTAGCTCCACAGACCTCTTTTCCCCCTCGGCCCGAGCTATGACAGCTCTTCGTTCGCGTTCTGCATTTAACTGTTGACGCTGGGCTTCTCTAGTCGCCTCATCAATTATTACATCGGTAATTTCCGTCCGAGTGATCTTTATCCCCCAGTCATCTGCGGGTTTCTGTAAATTCGTCTGAATTTCAGCATTCATAGAATCTCGCGAAGACTGCAGTTCGTCCAATTCAAGTCGTCCTGCCGCCGACCGAACAACAGACGTTGCATTAGTATTCAATCCCAAATCAACATCTCGTATCCTATAGACTGACTTTGCTGGATCCTCAATCCGATAGAAAACAGTGGCCTCTAACTGAACTTCAACATTATCCCGAGTTATGACAGAAATTCTAAATTCTGGGAGTTGTCGTTCCAATATACTGATTCTGTGTGCAACAGAGTCTAAATATGGGATTATAAAATTAAGGCCTGCATTAAGTGTACATCTAAATTTTCCAAATCTCTCAACTACATATTGCTCGCTTTGAGGCACCACTTTCGCACCCTTATAAATGGTTAACAAAGCAAAGATTAAAATAAGGATAGCAATAGTTTCGTTAGGCCCCAACATAACATTCTCCTTATCACAAGCAGCGGACAGTCAAACATCACACAACAGAAAATTGTGCATAGAAACAATCAATCGTAATTCATAAAACCTATTAAAGAGGACTAACGGTTAAGTACAGTCACTTCAAGTAGCGAGCCTTTGATTCTCCAATGATTCGTCTTTGTATTAATCAGGGAGTTAGGCAAACTCTCACGAGTAATTATCATAAATTGGCTTATCTAAAAGATAAGGGAATTAGTATATGTATTTAACAATAAGGTATAGAGTTGCAGCCATAGAATCTGCGACCCACAGATTAAATCAGTTAGGTCAGAGGTCTAAATATGGGGGAATTCATAAGAACGAGACCTTATTGCTCTTGCGACAGAAACAGTGGGGCGTCTGCTCAAAACCCAGCTATAGGTATCAGTGTCCTACAGGATTTTGGTGTTCTGCGGTAACATTACCGGACAATTAGCCGCTGTTTTTTTAATTTTTAAGACCATAAATGTCGACTATGTTAGACTTTGAGTTATATAGTCGGCCCAAGGAATTTCTACAATGTACCTAGAACTCAAGGAGATTTAAATTCATGCCACAGCAAACACATCACAGAGTTGGAATAATTCCCTTTGAGGTGAGGAACCGACTTGTTGCGGTGATGTTTGTGACCTCTCAGACAAGAGGCCGGTGGATTCTACCTAAGGGAAAGCAAAGGTCAGGTGAATCTCACCTTGAAACGTGTCAGCGTGAGGGATTTCAGGAAGGTGGCATTAGAGGTACTGTTCTAGGTAACTTTCCAATAACGACGGTGATTAGCAGGCAAACTACAACAGAAAAGGTTAGAATACCCGTCACATACTACCCTTTTTCAGTGACTGACCAGGTTGATAATTGGCCCGAATCCGAGAAACGACAACGTCATTGGACTCTGATCAGTGACGCCCCTAGTGTCGTGTACAAAGAAGATATGTTGTATCCTATTAAGCAATTCACAGAATTGCTTCCGTGGATTAAAGAAGCAGCAGAAGATTGTAAATCATAGCTGCCAGCAGCCCAGAGGCTGGGACGGTGACAACCCAAGCTGTTGCAATACCAAACAGGAACTTTCGCCTCACCAGGCGGCGCGTCCTACGAACCTTGGGACCTTCGAAGGCCTCATTCGCTGTCCTATTCAGCACGTGACTTCGCTTCAATTTTTGTCTATTTGGATTCTCTAAAAACTCTCTCAAAAAACCTACTCCAAATACTGCACCAACAGCTATGTGAGTTGAACTGACGGGAATACCCATTGTAGTCGCAATCAACACTGTGATTGCTGCAGAAAGAGCAACGCAATAGGCTCTAGGAGAGTTTAGGCGGGTAATTTTAGCGCCGACAACGGTAATAAGTTTAGGGCCAAATAAACCCAGACCTAATGCTATCCCAAACGCGCCTACAGCCATTACCCACAGAGGTATAGTCACCTTTGCCGCAATTGCACCCCCATCGTCCCCTATTGTAGATACAATTGCTGCCAAAGGACCCACAGCATTGGCAACATCGTTAGCGCCATGGGCAAATGATAATAAGGCTACCCCGCCAATTAAGGGGACATCAAATAAGCTATAAATATCTTTTTTTCTGTTCGTCAACCTGTAGGTGCATTTTTGTATGTAAGGTTTCGATAAGAAATACGTGACCACAAAGAAACCCACCGAAACACTTACAATTTCTATATTTGTAGGCTGCCAAATCTTTTTCAGGCCTTTTAACGCCATATAAGCGGAAAATACAGCTGCCATGGCGGAAATTAGAACTGGCACCCACTTGCGAGCTGCCTCAAGCCGGTCTGGCACATTTAGGATACGAACTTTTATGAAGAGCAGAAAAACCGCAGCAAACGCTGCCCCCATAACTGGTGAAATAACCCAGCTGGCAGCTATCTTCGTCATCGTTGTCCAGTTGACTAGACTAAGCCCCGCTGCTGCAATTCCACCCCCTAGAACGCCACCAACAATGGAATGTGTCGTCGAAACTGGTGCGCTAAAAATAGTAGCTAAGTTAATCCACACGGCGGCCGCCAGCAAAGCACTGAGCATCACATACCGAAATTCTAAAATACTAAGTTGCTCACCGGGTGTGATAATTCCCTTGGACACCGTTTTGACGACATCCCCGCCCGCCAAAAGAGCACCGGCGCTTTCGCATACAGCAGCAATTAATACTGCACTAAGAACTGTAAGAACCTTTCCCCCAACAGCAGGCCCCATGTTGTTTGCTACATCGTTCGCCCCAATATTTAGAGCCATGTAACCACCAAATACAGCCGCTATTGCAACGATAATCCAATCCGTTCCAAACGTATCTTGCGATCCAACAACCAATAAACCAACAGCGGAAAGAAATAAGATTGAAAGCCCGATGGGAATTATGGCTCCCTTGGTCTTGAAATATTGTGACTGAATGTACCCGAATCGACGCAGATCATTTACATAGCGTTTTAACCGATCACGTTCCGCCATTTTATTAAAAACTCACAAATAATATGTTGGAAAACAAGTCTAATAGAGCGCTATATAAGTTTAAGAATGTGTATTATCAAGGATCACTTTAGCTTTAAGATAAAATTTTTTTTTTGGCTATTTTGTGCAGAAATTTGCCCTTCGAATCAGCCGGTCAGGGGTATTTGGTGTACAAAAATCAGTGGGTCGTACTCCTCGTGATCAAATGTCATTTTTTTGGCGAATCACCTCGACGCGAATCGGCTGTAAGTGATGGATTTATTTGGTGCGCGCTGCAGGAATCGAACCTGCGACCCACTGATTAAAAGTCAGTTGCTCTACCGACTGAGCTAAGCGCGCTGAATAGATTGCGAACATAGAATTGGCCTATTTACTGGTCAAGCCATTCGGTTAAAGGATTAATGAAAGACAAACCATATTGATCTATAACTTATTTGGTTGATTTGAAAGCCGAGATATTACAAAGGATCTATATCGCCCTCTCTCTGCTGATAATAAAATGTTTCTTGGTAATCATTGATAATATTACGGCGAATGGCGACACGCAGTTCAGACATCAATTTTTGATAATAATGTAGGTTGTGCCAAGTCAACAGAATACCCCCTAACATCTCCTTAGCTCGGATAAGATGGTGAAGATAGGCTCGACTATAGCCTCTACATGTAGAACAAAAACAATTAAGGTCTAGCGGTCGCGGATCATCCTTATGCCGACTATTACGAAGATTAACAATACCAAAGCGAGTAAAGCATTGCCCGTTTCGGCCTGAACGAGTAGGCAAAACACAATCAAACATATCACATCCATTGGCTACGGCTGTCACGAGATCACTTGGACGTCCAACCCCCATTAAATAACGTGGTTTATCTTCAGGGAGTAGTTTCGCTGTAAACTCCACCATTTTGTGCATTAATTCTGGCCCTTCACCAACTGCCAACCCACCAATTGCGTAGCCATCAAAATCTGTTTCTATTAAGGTCTTTACCGATTCGGAACGTAACTCCATATACATCCCACCTTGAACAATACCGAAAATTCCATAACCTGGCCGAGCAACGTATTGGTTCTTAGAGCGTTGAGCCCACCTCATGGATAATCTCATTGAATTTTCAACATCTTTGTAGGTAGCCGGAAACGGCGTACATTCATCCAGGACCATTGTGATGGTTGAATTAAAGGCATTTTGTAGATCTATACTTTTTTCTGGAGATAGTAAGTAGGAAGTCCCATCTAAATGAGACTGAAACTTTACTCCTTCTTCAGTAAGTTTTCGTAACTTTGCAAGGGACATGATCTGATATCCGCCAGAATCTGTTAACACCGGTCCAGGCCACGACATCATTTTTCCTATTCCTCCAAGCCCCTCGATAGTCTGTAACCCAGGACGAAGCATTAGATGATAGGTATTTGCCAAAACTATTTGGACACCACATTCGGATAACGCCTGTGTTGTCATCCCCTTAACGGTTGCGGCTGTACCCACCGGCATAAATGCCGGTGTTTCGTATGTTCCATGAACTGATCTGATACGACCAGCCCGAGCGTGCCCGTCCTTTCCGTCTACCTCAAAGATTAAGCTCATTTCACAGACGTTAATTTTAACAAAGAGGCATCACCATAGGAATAAAATCGGTATTTTTGACGAATTGCATACGCGTAGGCTTCATGCATTTTTTCCAATCCACAAAACGCACAAACCAGCATAAATAATGTGGAGCGCGGAAGATGAAAGTTGGTCAAAAGTTGGTCTACTGCTCGAAACCGATAACCTGGAGTTATAAACAAATTAGTGTCGCCATTGAACGGTATAATGTGACCGGATTCGCTACTTGCAAATTCCAATAAACGAAGCACGGTGGTGCCAACAGATACTACTCGGCCCCCATTTGCACGGACACTATTAATTCTGGCCGCAACAGTGGGCGTTATTTCTCCCCACTCGCCATCCATGGAGTGATCCTTCGTGTCCTCGGCATTTACCGGCCTAAATGTTCCAGGTCCCACATGTAAAGTTATTTGAGCTACATCGATTTCTAATTTTTTGAGAGAAGATAGAAGTTCTGTAGTAAAGTGTAAGCCTGCTGTGGGCGCCGCGACCGCACCGTCAGTACGCGCATAAACTGTCTGATAATCTTCTGAATCGCTAGTATCTGGGCCATCCGGGCGCTCAATATAAGGTGGAAGAGGAATGGTTCCGTGTTCTTTTAGAAAAGACAAAATCGTTGCTGCATCGACATCAAAATCAAGCTCGACCGATCCGCGATTCCCTTTCGACACAACTACAGCTGTAAGATCGGACTGAAAGGTTAGATTCGAACCCACTTTTAATTTCCTAGCAGGTAAAGCTAGCGCCCTCCACCGCCCATTCCCAAGCTCTCTGTCAAGAGTGAGCTGAACTTTTACACCATCTCTAAGACCCGATAATCTTGCCGGAATAACTCTGGTATTGTTAACCACGAGAATATCTCCCGAGCGCAAAAAACTTGGGAGATCACGGACTTCTGAATCTTCGAAATCCTCGCCAACAACAAGCATACGGGCGCTATCACGTGGCCGTTTCGGTCGCGTAGCTATTCGGTCTTTTGGAAGGTCGAAATCAAACGCGTCGACCAACATCGATAAGCATCACTAAATACTAATTTGCATCAATTGCGACACGAAGGCGGACTATTTTATCGGGATTCTCAACCAATCCGTTATTTTGCGGTGCTCCCCGCTTTATTTGATCCACATACTCCATCCCAGAAACAACTTGCCCCCAAACCGTGTACTGGCCATCGAGATGAGGGACGTCAGCAAAGCAAATAAAAAATTGACTATCCGCGCTATTGGGATTCTGGGCCCTCGCCATTGATAATGTCCCACGGAGATGCCTTTCATTAGAAAATTCTGCATCTATATTCTCTCCAGACCCTCCCGTACCCGTCCCAGTTGGATCCCCACCTTGGGCCATAAAACCTTCTATCACGCGATGAAATACTACTCCGTCATAGAAGCCTTCTCTGGTTAACGCTTTAATACGTGCCACGTGATTCGGTGCTATGTCTGGACGCAGTTCAATAACTACCCGACCGTAATCCAAATCCATATACAAAGTATTTTCAAGATCTTCCGATAACGTGTCTTGCTCTGCCATTACTAACACCATCACTATCGGCAAAAAGAAAAGCCATTGCCGCATTTGTATACCTTTCAAAGGTTATAACTATGTACAAGTTTAAGTCTGTTTCAAATCTCCGACACGGTCCAGCAAACGTTTCTTCACATTGCCCGGAACGAAGTCTGTTATATCCCCACCCAAAACGCAAATTTCTTTTACAAGACGAGACGATATAAATTGTGTTTGTTCCGAGGCCATCAAAAACACGGTTTCGACGTTTGGTTCAAGGTGCGCGTTCATTCCTGCCATTTGAAATTCGTACTCAAAATCGGAAACCGCTCGAAGGCCTCGCACAATTATGGATGCACCGCAGTCCTTTGAAAATTGCATTAAGAGAGTTTCAAAAGGACGGACTTCAGCATTTCTTGTCGCATCGGGTCCAAGCTCTGAAATAGCTTCCTTAACCATATCTACACGTTCATTTAATAAAAACATTGGGTCTTTCCCAACGTTCACAGCAACACCAATAACAAGCTTATCCACAATGTGTAGAGCACGTCTAATAACATCAAGGTGTCCCGCGGTCGGTGGGTCAAAAGTTCCTGGATATAGACCGACCCGATTACGCTTCATCGCCAATATCCCTTCCCGACTGCCCAGTATTTACCGAATTAGAATTAGTAGGAATTCCTGTTTCGTCTACGTTATCAATCTCACTTTCATCCCCTAATCTGATTACCGAAACCACTTTCTCTGATTTATCCGTCTTAAACAAAGTCACACCTTGGGTATTCCGTCCTGCAATACGAATATCATGTACTGGAATACGAATTAACTGTCCCAAATCGGTCACAAGAATGATTTGATCCTCTGATTTGACCGCAAAAGAAGCCACGACAGCCCCGTTTCGTTTAGAAGTTTCAATATTGATTATCCCCTGCCCACCCCGTCGTGTAATTCTATATTCATAAGCCGACGTGCGTTTTCCAAAACCATTTTCTGTTACCGTAAGAATCATCTCTTCTCTTATCGCTAAATCCTCCGCAACTTCAGCGCTGAGGTTATTCGAAGAATCATCTGTCTTACTATTTCCGTTTCGGCGATTTGCAGAAGCAAATTTCAAATAAGCGTCCCTCTGATCAATATCGATTTCCTGGTGATCTAGAATTGACATTGATACCACACGATCTTTAGCGGTGCGTCTTATCCCTCGCACACCAGTTGAACTTCGGCTAGCGAACTCACGCACTCCAGTAATTGGGAATCGAATACATTTTCCATTTGTTACCGCCAGCAAAATATCTTGTCCTTCTCGGCAGGTTTTAACATCAATGAGTTCCGCACCCTCGCTATCGTCGAGTTTCATAGCGATTTTCCCATTGGATTTGATATTAGTAAATTCTCGAAGAGCATTCCGTCGCACATCTCCATGGGAAGTGGCGAACATAACATGCATTTTATCCCAAGTTTCTTCATCATCAGGCAGAGGCATCATTGTGGCAATTGATTCATTTGGTTTAAGAGGCAGCAAATTGACCATAGGTCGC
>CAZEWK010000105.1:0-3314 GCA_964515905.1 uncultured Rhodospirillaceae bacterium
GTTGATTTTTTTAATATACTTGTTATTTTTTCATCATTTTTATAAATGTTTTGTTTTTCTACCTTTGGGTTTTTATAATCCTTTTGTTTATTAATGTTTTTCTTCTTTAGCTTATTGTTATTCTCTATAACGGCGTGTTGAGATATTTTTTTGCTATCATTTATTTTATCTTCTGTAACTTTTTGAATAGGAGTACTCAGTCTTGATAATTTTTTAATATCCTCTTTTTTTTTATTAAGCACTTCAGTTTTATTCATATAATTAGATTTTTTATTTTTTTTTTTAGATGTAACCAAAATTTCTACTTCTACAGTATTATAATTTTTAATAATTAAATTTTTTTTATTATCAAAATGGTAGTAAATAATAATTGTTAATATACAGTGAACAATTACTGAAGCAGCGAAACTCATTATAGTAATTAACTGATTTAATGGTAAAAAACTTATCATTATAGAGGCTCAGAAATGAAATATTTATTAGATAAAAGCATATTTAATGCATAGTACCAATCTTAGGTAAATGTGTTAATAAGTTGTTAAGTTGCATAAATATAAATAGTAAAATTCATTTCTATTATTTAAGTGTTATTACTACCAATTTATATTTACTCCTAAGAAAAAACTTCTAGGCTGTCCAGGAGATAAGAAGTTTGGATCCAAAGGCCCTACAGCTGTATCTCCAGCTCCAGTATCTCCTAATTCTGATATAGGAACACTTACTTCACTTGAAGATGCTTCGCCCAGAACTCCCATTGTCTCATAATCACTATTCATTATATTTTCAATTCTTGCAAAGACGTTGATGTTTCTTTTAGGGGAGTATTCAGTTTGTAAGTTAAATACAGCATATGGACTTGTCTTATTCAACTGATTTGATTCATCTCCACGTAGGAAAACTCCTGAAGCTGCGGTTAATCCAACTGATATATCTAGTTCATTCAATAAACCATATGTAAAGTTAGCATTAAGTTTATGTTCAGGCATTCCGGGAATTATGTCTCCTGATTCAACATCATTAACGGAGTTAGGATGATTGGCAGCAGGTAATGTGTGTGATGATTGAAATGTTGCTCTCATATAAGAGTAATTTAAAAAGAAGCTTTTTATATTTTTATTTTTATTTGTATTAGATCCTTTTAAACTAAGCTCTAATCCAAGTCTTTGGGTTTCACCAAAGTTTTTGAAATATCCAGATGACAGACCCGTGCCAGAACTAACAAAAATAATATCTTCATAATTTTTACTTAAATATCCTACAGAACTCCAATTAACAGAGAATTGATTTAGTTTATTAACTCCTCTTATTCCAGTTTCTATTGCCCTAGTTATTACTTGTTCTAAGGGAGGATCTGCAACAAATGCATTTGGTAACCTACAAGGAGCCCCAGGGTCTGCACAAGCTAATTCAACTGGTGATGGTGCTCTACTAGCCTCTCTATAATTTAGAAGAAAAGAAGAGTTGTTAGATAATTCTCTCACAAAACCTAATGCAGGGTTTACCCTAAAATATCTATGATCTCCATTTACAAAGGCTGTTCTAGTATATATGTCGGTTTTAAAGTTATCTATCAGTTCTACGAAAGCAATATTTGCCCTTGCAGAGGTTGAGAAAGTAGTTAGTTCATCAAATTTAAACGTATCACTTATATATGCTCCATAAAGATTTAATTTTCCTGTTACTTCAGCTGGCCCAACATCTCCTCTTTCTTTCTCGTCAGGGTCACCTCCATTACCTGTGTGTTCTTGCTCAGCTACAAGCTCAATAGGTTGATCAAAACTATTGTAAAGAGGATTGACGGTCCTTTCGTTAGTAAGAATTCCTAAAAAGCCACCAGATCTATAATAAGACTTTGCTTGATCATAAGATAATCCTAATACAATCTGATGTTCCCTATCATAAAAATCCTCAAATGTATCATATTGTATGCCCCCACCAAATGTTGTAGTTGTTGTAAAAGTTTTATTTAGTAAACCATATTTTCTAATATCATCATTAGATTCAATAGCATTTCCATTTTGATCTAAAATGACTCCATAGTCTCCAGTTGAGTTATCTTCACCGCATAGAGGTGAGTCATCAAAACTATAGTCACTTTTTAGCTCATTAGCATCAGCAGCTACATCTTCAGCACATTCTTCAGCGTCAACTTCATCTGCATTATAGGTATTACGAAATAACCTTCTTATATAAAGTTTTGATGAAATTATTGAGTCATTTTCTGTATAGTAGCTTCCTGATCCTGTAATCATCAATACTTTATTTGTTGTATTATCAGGCCATGTAAAAACAGAGTCTCTATCAACATGTAATAGTTCTACAGGAGTGACTCCATTACCATTTAAGTCAGTATCTGCACCTAAAATAGAAAAGTTCACTTCATAATTTTCTTTTTCATGTCCTAAATTAGTGTAAAACCTTCCTATTTTTCCGTCGCTGTGATCTCTCCATCCACCATCACTAGCTTTCTCTATTGAAGTATAAAGTCCAGTGTTTCCAGTTCCAGTTCCAAATTCGAAGATTTCGGAATGATATGAAAATGAACCTATTTTGATCGTATTATCAAAATATAATTTTTCATTCTTGTAATCTAATCCCTTTTTAGTGCTGAGAGCAAGAGAACCCCCTAAAGCATTTAACCCAAATGCTGGATTAGAGCTCATTAAATCTACTTTTTTTATTGCATATTCTGGAATAAGCTCCCATTGAACAGTATCACCAAAACTTTCATTAATACGGATTCCGTCTAAATAGACAGTTATTCCTTGTGACTCACCTAAAAGGGGAGATGCTGTAAAACCCCTATAGTCTACATTTTTTTGAAAACTTCCATTTTGTACATCTTTTACCGTCACTCCAGAAAGATTTTCATTCATAATATCAACTAAACTCTTAGATAAGTTCTTTTTAATTTCATTCTCATCAATAGATTGGGAAGTATTGGGGTATTTCTCTTTTTCAATGAAAATACCTGGTAAAGGAGAAATTCCAATAACCTCTATAGTTCCAAGGTTTTCTTCTGCGTAGCAAAAATTAAAAATTAAGATAGTAAAAAAAGTAAAGATAGCTTTCATTATAGATTTTTCCTATATTAATTATTGTAAAATCCTATAGTTAGCTTAAAATATAAGTTTGTCAATACTTTTAATTAAAATTTATATTTTTGTTGGATTGGGAAGTCCTTTGTAAATAATGTCAGGATCAAAAGATTTATTTTTTTTTGTAAATTTTAATGAAATTTCACCATTATTTCTGACTACTACCTTTCTATAAAAACAACTTTTGTAGCCAACATGACAAGAGGCTTCTTTCCC
>CAZEWK010000106.1:0-12221 GCA_964515905.1 uncultured Rhodospirillaceae bacterium
TTAGAAAGATCAATGGCAATAAACAAACGTACCAAAAGCCGGATCCTTGCGTGCTCAACTTTCACTATCCGTTATTCGGGATATACTCTAACTGACGACTCAACTGCCAAAACCACTCTCACAAAACTTAGTGAGAAAAGCCTTAAGGCATAGGTATGGAAGCCCCCGTTTCAGGAACATCATAGCCTCGAATTGTACCGGGTCGGGATGCTATTTCCTTGTACCAACGCTTCACATTTGGATAGTTATCCATATCAATTTCTTGCCATTCAAATCGCGAAATCCAAGGCCAGGTGGCGATATCTGCGATAGAGTAATCCTTTGCTAAATATTCGTGGCTCGATAGTTGTTTATCTAATACACCATAGATTCGTGCGGTCTCCTTAGCATACCGCTCCTCGGCATATACAGCTTTCCCCTTATTGAAGCGCAGAAAATGGTGGGTCTGACCGAGCATTGGACCAACCGAACCCATTTGCATCATCAACCACTGCAAAACATCATAACGATCTTGCCCCGATACTGGTAAAAGCTTTTGGCAGCGATCCGCAAGATATATCATTATTGCGGCCGATTCCATCAGCGGAACATTGTTCTCACGATCTACTATCGCAGGTATTTTGTTATTTGGGCTAATTTTAAGGAAATCAGGTTCAAGCTGCTCGTCCTTCGTAATATTTACTGCGTGAACTTCGTAAGGAAGCTCGAGTTCCTCCAACATTATGGAAACTTTCCGCCCATTGGGTGTCGCCCAAGTATAAAAATCGTACATCCTTCCTCCTAGCATTTTGTCCTTGTAAAATTCTAACGCCCTTTCCAATTAAAGATCAGAAAACAAAATTAATTGTGTTTGGCGCAAACCTGTGATCACCGATTCTGCGGCATTTGGTGAACTATCCATTTAAATTTTTTCGCAAAATATCATTGACTACTTTTGGATTTGCCTTTCCTTTAGTTTCTTTCATGATTTGGCCTACGAAGAATCCAAAAAGCTTATCTTTTCCATTTTGGTATTCGCTAACTTTATCTGGATGTGCTTCAAGCACCTGCCTAACATAGTTTTCAATTTCTGTAGTATCACTGAGTTGAACCAATCCCCTCTTTGATACTATCGCTTCGGCCTCTTCACCGGTTTCAAACATTACGTCCAATACTTCCTTAGCCATCCTGACAGAAATCGAACCGTCATCGATAAGATCTAGAAGTTTTCCCAGTTGATCCACGTTTAGGTTGGAATCAGCCAACTCGCAACCGACCTTGTTCAATTGGGCCATTACCTCTCCCAATACCCAGTTAGCCGCGAGCTTCGCGGAACGTCCTTCTGCCAAAGACTCAAAAAAATCAGCCCGATCCGGTTCCATTACCAAAACGCTCGCTTCCTCATCAGAAATTCCCAGCACCTCAACAAATCGTACTCGTTTTTGATCAGGGAGCTCAGGAAGCCCTCTTTGCAACTGCGACACCCATTCCCCATCTAATCGCAGCGGAAGCAAATCGGGATCTGGGAAATAACGATAGTCATGAGACTCTTCCTTAGAACGCATCGATCGGGTTTCAGACCTATTTGGGTCAAAAAGTCGGGTTTCTTGATCGACTTTATTTCCCTCCTCAATCATCTCTATTTGGCGCACTGCTTCCACCTCTATGGCACGCATCATAAAGCGAACAGAGTTTAAATTTTTGATTTCGCAACGGGTACCATATGGGTCACCTGGCCGCCGAACGGAAACATTAACGTCACAACGCATTGACCCTTCTTCCATGTTCCCATCACAGGTCCCAATATAGCGCAGAATAGAACGTAATTTGCGAACATATGCCCCTGCCTCTTCGGCCGAACGCATATCCGGTTCGGAAACGATCTCCATCAAACCAATTCCTGATCTATTCAAGTCAACAAATGTTTTCGTTGGGTGTTGATCATGCAAACTCTTCCCAGCATCTTGCTCCAAATGCAAACGGGTTATCCCAACTTGTCGCGAAGTACCATCATCCAGGTCAATTTGTATTTCACCGGGACCCACTATCGGGTGAGCGAATTGAGAAATTTGATAACCTTGAGGTAAATCGGGATAAAAGTAGTTCTTCCGGTCAAAGACGGATGTCAAATTTATCTTTGCTCCCAGTGCCAAACCCGTTCGTACCGCTTGCGTAATGCATTTTTGATTTATCACAGGCAACATTCCTGGCATCGCCGCGTCCACTAAAGAGACGCGAGTGTTTGCCTCGCCTCCAAACCTTGTAGAAGAACCGGAAAATAGTTTTGAATCTGACACAACCTGGGCGTGAACTTCGAGGCCAATTACGACCTCCCAATCACCTGTCCTACCCTTAAGAAGTTTTGAAAGTTCTGACATCAACTTTCCCTAGCCATGGTCTTCGGTTCCGCCACAAATTGTGCACAACTTTCCAACAAAGATGCCGCAGAGAACAGGACCGTTTCTTGAAACGGGGGAGAAATCAACTGTAAACCCAAAGGTAGCCCGTTCCCGGATAAACCAGCTGGAATAGAAATTGCCGGAAGACCTGCCAAGCTGGCAGGAACGGTAAAGACATCATTTAGATACATCGAGACTGGATCGTTTAGTTTCTCGCCAATAGTAAAGGCTTCGTTCGGAGTGGTCGGAGTTAGAAGTACATCTACTTTTTGGAAGACCTCTTCAAAATCTTTAAAAATAAGATTACGTACTTTTTGGGCCCTCAAATAATATGCGTCATAATACCCTGCAGAAAGGACGTAAGTACCGATCATAATTCGACGTTTAACTTCAGCCCCGAAACCCGCACCCCGCGTTTGCTCATATTGAAGGTTCAGGTCATCGTTTGGTACACGAAATCCGTATTTAACACCGTCGTACCTCGCGAGATTGGATGAAGCCTCTGCTGGAGCGATTATATAATAGGTCGGCAACGCATATTTTGTGTGCGGCAATGTAACCTCAACGATTTCTGCACCCGCATCGGACAACCACTTTGCTCCAAGATCCCACAACTCTTTTATCTCACTTGGCATTCCGGTTACGCTGTACTCCTGGGGTATTCCCACTCTGAGCCCACGAATATTATCGGACGCTGTAGCTTCATAATCAGGGACTGGCACGTCTACTGATGTAGAGTCCCTGGCATCGTGACCCGCTATAGTTCCGAGAAGCAATGCTGAATCTTTAACTGTGCGAGTGATAGGACCTGCCTGATCTAAAGAACTTGCAAAAGCAACAATGCCCCAACGAGAACAGCGCCCATATGTAGGCTTCATCCCAACAACACCACAAAAGGCAGCTGGTTGCCGTATTGAACCACCTGTATCCGTTCCCAAGGCACCGGGAACCGCGCGCGCACCAACCAGGGCCGCAGACCCTCCCGAACTACCCCCTGGAGCCAGAGGCTCTGTGTGGTCGGCATGACACCAAGGATTCGTGGCAGGCCCAAAATTACTAGTTGTATTGGATGAGCCCATGGCAAATTCATCCATGTTGGCTTTTCCCATCAAAACTGCTCCCGCATTCCAGAGTTTGGCCGTTACAGTTGATTCATAGATAGGGGTAAAACCATCTAACATTCGGGATGCGGCTGTTGTGGTTACGTCTTTAGTGCAAAATAGATCCTTAATCGCCAGCGGTATTCCTTCCAGTAATCCAACTTCATTTCTTTTTCGCCTTTGATCTGATGCCGCCGCCATCTCAAGGGCCAAATCCGGAGTTTCAGTAATGTACCCTCCAAGCCCACGAATACTTTCTGTCGCACTTATATGTGATTCTACAAGCTCAACAGAGGAGAAATCTCCACGTGCCATGCCGTCACGCATTTCCGTAAGAGATAGTCCAACTAAACTTTTACCACCAATCATTAGTCAATCACCTTAGGGACCAAGAAATATGTTTCCTTACTTTCCGGCGCATTTGCAATGATCCCTGAAGCCTGATCGCCTTCTGTTACGGCATCTTCACGCACTTTTAACTCCATTTGAACAACACTAGTCATGGGTTCAACACCCTCAATGTCAACCTCGTGAAGTTGTTCAATCCAAGTTAATATCTCAGTTAATTGTGTAGATAATTCTTCGGTTTGGCTCTCTGTAAATTCCAAACGCGCCAACTTCGCTACGTGCGTTATCGTTTCTTTTGTCAATGCCATCGTACGAACACTCCAGTTTGACACAGCTTTATGGATAACTAACACCCTGCAAACATAAGGGGCAAGCATGAGCAACACGCTTGTGGATCATTCACTCACCCCTCATTATGCACGCCTAATGATATTTGATAAAATAAAAGACTTTTCTGAATTACTTCCTGAGCGAGGACGACTACTTGGCCTAGATCTCGGAACCAAAACAATCGGGCTTGCACTAACCGATGCAAATCGGAAAATTGCTACACCCATGCACACTATACAGCGGCTTCGCTTTTCGAAAGTGGCGAATGACCTAAAAGTTATAATTGATGAACAATCAGTCGTGGGGATTGTGTTGGGGTTTCCCATAAATATGAATGGATCAGAAGGTCCCCGCTGCCAGGCTACCCGCGATTTTGCCCGCAATATTTTGGATCAGTTAACCTTACCAATTTTATTGTGGGATGAAAGACTATCCACCGTGGTCGCCACTAACGCTTTATTAGATGCGGATTTATCTCGGCAGAAAAGAGCCAAGCATGTAGATAAGATTGCAGCCTCTGTGATATTGCAAACTGCCTTAGACACCTCGAAAAGTGCTGGCTCGCAATAACTGAATGTTGGTGATTCTATTTTCATTGCTACCAATATTCGTTTTGATCCTCTTGGGCTTTGGATTGAAGCAATCGCTTTTTAGAAGCGGTGATTTTTGGTATACCCTGGAAAAGTTTATATATTATATATTTTTCCCAGCACTCATTATAGACACCCTGTGGAACTCGCAGTTCCAAACTGTAGCTGCCTTCCCGATGGTATTGGCTCTTATATTTTCAACCTTAAGTGTAGGAGGGTTAACAATTCTATGCAGGGTGTTTATGGGAATAGACGGGGCCGGTTTCTCAGCGGTATTTATGGGCGCAACTCGCTTCAACACATACGTCGGTTTGGCAGCTGCGTCGGCTTTGTATGGTAACGAGGGTTTAATCATGGCAGCGCTCGCGATCACCGTATTAGTGCCGCTGGTAAATATACTTTCGATTTTGGTACTTCTAAAATTTGTGCCTAGGGCAGATAACCAGAGTTATTTGACCTCTATTATTTGGTCATTAATTACCAATCCTCTAATCATCGCTTGCTTTATAGGCATTTCAATAAATATAGCCCCTTGGACCCTTTGGTCTCCTATAGCGAGTACCGTTTCCGCTCTAGCCCAAGCGGCGCTGCCCCTTGGGCTGCTTGCCGTTGGCGCTGGATTAAGTGCTCTTAATACCCAAACTACTCGGCGAGCCATTTTGTGGAGTGCTGTGCTTAAACTCTTGGCTATGCCCAGTGTCACGGTAATTGCCTGTAATTTGTTGGATGTAACAGGTGTTTCTGCGCAAGTCGCTATTCTCTTTGCTGCACTTCCGTCTGCAAGTACCGCCTATGTCCTTGCCCGACAGATGGGTGGAGATGCTCCACTGATGGCTGCGATCATCACTCTAACAACTGTTGCTGCCGCGCTAACCATGCCTTTATTCGTGACAACGCTTGAATTGACAACTCTTCTTGCGCAATAGTCCGAGTCATGCCTATATTAGTTTTTTATGAACCAGTTACTACGACAAAATAGGTTCCCCCATCGGCATCTGCTGGGAATCGTGGATTTGTCACCTGACGAAATTGGTTTTCTCTTAGATATCTCAGATACCTATGTCGACCTCAATAGGAGTAGTCAAAAGAAGCAAACCAAGCTTCGTGGGCATACGGTGATAAACCTTTTTTTTGAAAATTCAACTCGCACTCGAACATCATTTGAGTTAGCCGGGAAAAGGTTAAGTGCGGATGTTATCAACATGTCGGTCGCCACCAGTTCCATAAAAAAGGGCGAGACTATGGTTGATACTTCGATGACTCTCAATGCAATGCATCCTGACGTTCTAGTAGTCCGTCATCCAGATTCCGGAGCCGTTAAGTTACTGTCTGAAAAAGTTAACGGTTCTGTAATTAACGCTGGTGACGGTAGCCACGAACACCCCACTCAAGCTCTCCTAGATGCCCTTACAGTTCGCCGACGCTGTGGCAAAATCCAAGGCCTCACAGTCGCGATTTGTGGTGACGTTCTTCACAGCAGAGTGGCACGATCTAACATTTATTTACTAAATAAGTTAGGTGCCCGGGTGCGGCTAGTAGCACCTCCCACACTATTGCCAACCGATGTAGAACGACTCGGTGTAGAAGTGTTTCATGATATGCGTAAAGGTTTAGCTGATTGTGACATTGTCATGATGCTTCGGCTACAGACAGAAAGAATGAAAGGTACTTTTGTTCCCTCTACCCGCGAATATTTTCATTTTTTTGGACTGGACGCAGAAAAATTATCTGTAGCAAGTCCCAATGCTTTAGTAATGCACCCCGGACCAATGAACAGAGGTATTGAGATTGATAGTGTCTTGGCCGACGATATAACCCATAGTGCAATACTGGACCAAGTGGAACTTGGTGTAGCCGTTCGAATGGCATGCCTAGACGTGCTAACTGAGAATTTACAGTCTGATCTACCGGATCAACCCTCGTGAAAACCACTCTCCCTTCAGATAAAGATCAACGCATTGCTTTGGTCAACGCTCGTTTAGTAGATCCTGCCAGCAAGTTAGATGAGCTAGGTGCACTAATTATAGAAAATCGTCAAATAGCTGATTTGGGTCCCGATATTCTATCGACAGGCATTGCCAAAGATATGCCTGTAATCGATTGTGGTGGGAACTGTCTGACACCAGGGTTAGTTGATATACGAGCGCATCTTCGGGAACCCGGCGCTGAGCACAAAGAAAACCTAGCAACAGCAAGTCGCGCTGCCGCCGCTGGAGGTATCACCAGTGTTGTGTGTATGCCAAATACTGATCCTGTCATTGATCAAATAGCGTTAATCGAATTCATAGCTAGACGAGCGAGAGAAACGAGTATCGTCAAAGTCTATCCAGCCGCCGCTATTACAAAAAACCTAGAAGGAAAGGAATTAACGGAGATGGGCTTGCTTCTCGAAGCAGGTGCTGTAGCATTTTCTGACGCTGACCGCGCTGTAGCCAACAGCCTTGTAATGCGGCGGGCTCTTGCCTACGCCCATACATTTGATGCCTTAATCATGCAACACCCCGAAGACCCAGCTCTAAGTATTGGGGTAATGAATGACGGAGAACTTGCCACTCGATTAGGCCTAGCAGGTATTCCACCGGTTGCCGAAACAGTGATCGTTGAGAGGGACATCCGCCTGATGGAGTTAACTGGGGCTCGTTACCATGTAAGCCACCTTTCGACGAACGAAACAGTAAAGGTCATACGAGCGGCGAAAAGCCGTTCCCTGCCAATTACAGCAGCGGTAGCTGCCCACCACTTTGCTTTAAATGAAAATGCAGTTGCCGACTATAGAACATTTGCCAAGGTCTCTCCTCCTCTGCGAGCAGAAACTGATAGAGCGGCAATGGTTACAGGCATCTCGGACGGCACGATTGATATCATAGTGAGCGATCATGCACCACATGATCAGGATTCAAAACGACTACCTTTTTCGCAAGCAGCTAACGGAATTATTGGTCTAGAGACAATGTTGCCTTTGGCACTCGAAATATACCATAACGGGCACATTGGCCTTCATGAATTGCTGGCAAAAATGACTATAAACCCAGCCAATTTAGTCGGGCTACAAGCGGGTCAGCTAAGAATAGGAGCTCCAGCAGATTTAACATTGATTGACTTGAATTATCCTTGGCAGATAAAAGTCGATAAATTACATAGTAAGTCTCACAATGCGCCCTACGACGGCCGCCCAGTACAAGGACGAGCCCTTAAAACTTGGGTGAATGGCAGGATCGCTTTCGATATTGAAATGGAGGATTAAAAGTGCCGGACTTATTTGGTGCTTTTTCGTACACCTGGCCGATATATTTGGCAGGAGTTATTGCATATCTCATCGGTTCAATCCCATTTGGACTTCTAATAACAAGATTGGCAGGGGTTGGAGATATACGAACAATCGGATCTGGCAATATTGGTACCACAAACGTATTCCGAACCGGTAAGAAACTATTAGCCCTAACCACACTTATCCTAGATGTGTTCAAAGGTATTTTTGCCGTAGTCATTGCAGGAATCTATGGCCCTGACTGCGCGGTTATGGCCGGGTTTTGCGTGGTTGGTGGGCATATGTTTCCCATATGGCTTAAATTCAAAGGCGGCAAAGGAGTGGCTACCACCTTTGGTGTAATATATGCTTTCTCCTGGGGCATCGGCATATTAACTACAGTCATTTGGGTAGTCATACTATTGCTTTTCCGTTATTCATCCCTCGCCTCAATAATTTCCATGCCGTGCGCACCCTGCCTGCTCGCATTGTTATTGCCACTTCAAAAGCATGGGACTCTCCCAATATGGCTACCTGGACAGTCTCAACACATTATATTATTTGCGATACTCGCTTTTATGGTTCTATCTCGCCATTATGGAAACTTGCGACGACTGTTACGTGGGGAAGAACCAGTTATATTTCATAGGAAATAAATAACGGCCATTGGACACAATACGAGTTACATCTACTGTTGCTGACGGGTTTACGCCATTTTATTTGTTAAATAAAACCCTATTCTCTAATAGCAACTAACTTCGGGCCAACTGGTTGAATGTAGTTTTTTCTCGTTCGAAATAAGAACCTCTACTCCTAGATGAGCGCTCAAATATGACCAAAGATACCCATGCGTGAGTTGACGAATTTTGCAGACAGTGCGAAATAACGGTGACTAGGAGACAGTGCAAGGGTTTTTGTGTTTACGGTCTAGCACTCCAATGGCATTAAGTAGGATAGATTTTTATTCTATATATCAATGTGATATAGTTTAATTTTAATAAATTAATTTACTAATTAGGAAAATGAAGAACGTAGTCGTCGTCGAGTCACCCGCTAAAGCGAAAACGATCGAAAAATATCTAGGATCGGATTTTAAAGTCCTCGCCACTTATGGACACATTTGTGACCTTCCGTCAAAGAACGGTTCGGTCAGTCCTGACGATGGTTTTGCGATGACATATGAGACTGATCAAAAATCTAAAAAACATCTAAATGCTATCTCAACAGCTATCAAAAACAGCGATGGCTTAGTTTTAGCCACAGACCCTGATCGTGAAGGAGAAGCAATCTCGTGGCATATTCTAAACTATTTTAGTAACAAAAAAGAGCTCGACAACAAGACTGTTCAGCGAGTTGTCTTCCATGAAATAACCCAGCAAGCCGTTCGCGATGCCTTCAAAAGACCCCGCGACATTGACATGGATTTGGTGAACGCTCAACAAGCCAGACGAGCGTTAGACTATCTAGTTGGGTTCACGTTATCGCCGGTTTTATGGCGCAAACTGCCTGGTTCGAGGTCTGCCGGACGTGTACAATCCGTCGCACTGCGCCTAATTTGTGAACGAGAACAAGAGGTCGAACGTTTTATACCCAGAGAATACTGGTCGGTTGAGGCGCAATTAACAAACAAATCAGAGAAAGACTTTACTGCTCGGTTAACTGTCCTAAGTGGAAAAAAATTAACAAAATTCTCCCTAGAAAATGAAAAAATGGCCCAGGATGCCGCAGAAGCTATCCGGGCGACAAGTTTATCAGTTGGAAAAATCGACCGTAAACAAGTTGAGCGCAGACCAGTTCCCCCGTTTACAACTTCCACTTTGCAGCAAGAAGCTTCACGAAAACTAGGTTTTTCTGCTCGTCACAGTATGCAGGTAGCCCAAGAGCTTTACGCGGGAATAGACATTGGTACCGGCTCTGAGGGCCTAATAACCTATATGCGGACCGACAGCGTCAATTTATCGGCATTAGCGGGATCTTCTATAAGGAAACAAATAGAAGAACAATTCGGAACTAATTTTATTCCCGATGGGATCCGATATTACAAGACTAACTCCAAGAATGCTCAGGAAGCACACGAAGCGATACGACCCACAGATATTTCACGCAGGCCCCAGGACTTAAAAAAATATCTTAATCAAGATCAAAGTCGACTATATGAATTAATTTGGAAACGAACAATGGCGTGCCAAATGGTTAACGCTAGAATAGATCAGACAGGTATCGACATAAATTCTGCAGACGGGAACCTCACATTAAGGGCAACAGGATCCATAATCGCATTTGACGGCTTTCTTAGAGTATATGTTGAAGGTCGAGATGATTCTAAAACTGACGATACTAAATCCCCGCTTTTACCAGACGTCAAGACGGGGGAATCCTTAAAAACTGGCGAGGTTTCCCCTCAACAACATTTCACTGAACCACCGCCCCGCTTTAACGAGGCGACACTCGTAAAGAAACTGGAAGAATTAGGAATTGGTAGACCATCTACCTACGCTAGTATAATTGCAGTCCTACAAGACCGAGATTACGTCACTCTTTCTAACAAACGATTTATACCTGAAGGCAGAGGCCGACTTGTCACGGCTTTTCTAGGAAGTTTTTTTGAACGGTATGTTCAGTATGACTTTACAGCAGACCTTGAGGACCAACTTGACAGCGTAGCCAATGGCGAACTTGACTGGCAAAAGGTCTTAGAGAAATTTTGGGAAAATTTTTCAGCTTCAGTCGAAGAAATCAGCGATGTTCGAGTTCGCGAGGTGTTAGATCAACTAAATACGATCCTAGAACCCTATGTATTCCCGCCGAATCAGGAGGGCACTGATCCAAGGAAATGTGGAAAATGCGAAGATGGTCTTTTGAGCCTAAAACCTGGAAAAAAACACGGACCATTTGTTGGCTGTTCCAACTATCCGACATGCAAATACACTCGCCAGATTTCCGTATCACAAAACGGTTCCGATATTGCCTCTGACGGACCCGTGAAAATTGGGGAAACCGAAGAGGGGATAACAATAACGCTTCGTAACGGACCATATGGACCGTATGTGCAACTCGGAGAGGCTGAGAATAGAAATAAACCGAAACGTGTCTCTCTACCCGGAAATATTGCTCCTACGGAACTCACTTTAGAAATCGCGATAGGACTTCTTACTCTGCCTCGAGAAATTGGCATTCATCCAGAAACAGGGATAGTTATCACGGCAACGATCGGACGTTTTGGTCCATATATAAAACATGGTGACATAAGTTGTTCATTGCGCAAAGACGATGACGTTCTAACACTCGGTATTAATCGAGCAGTGAGCTTACTAGCCGAACCGAGACAGAACCGAGGCAGAGCAAAAGCCCTACGAATTGTTGGAACACATCCAGAAGATGATAAAGAAATAGGCATATATGACGGAAAATATGGTCCTTACATTAAATACAAATCGATAAATGTTAGTATTCCAAAAAATACCTCGCCAGAACAAATAACTATTGATCAAGCGGTAACTCTTCTTGATGAAAAAGCTAAATCAAAGAAAAAAACGGGAAGGCAAAAGAGTCCCGGCCGAAAGAAAACCAGCCGCAAAAATCTGAAGAAGAAGAGTTGACTAGGCTAATGGGTGATCCATCAATCACCAAAGTTACCGTTGAGACTCAGAAAAAAATATTTACATCGGTCGATGTCCCGAAACCGAATGAAATACTGAACGCCATAGAGAGATCAGGGGGTGTCATTAACACGAGAGATTTAGCACGTACATTTGGTCTCAAGGGTGATGATAGAAGAGAACTCAAAGCCACCTTAAAGACCATGATTGAAGATGGCCAACTAGAACAAGGTCATAACCGACGTAGTTACCGGATACCGTCGACTGTACCTTCCGTAGGGATAGTTGAAATTACTTCTATTGATGCTGACGGAGAATTAATAGGCCGACCCATAAGTTGGAAATTTGGTGGTAGTGAGCCACATATTACAGTAACCCTACCAAGACGCACACGGCTTCGCTCTCCGGGCCTAAAAGAACGAGTGCTGGCGCGACTGAAGATAGTCGACCAGAATCATGTTGAAGCAAAGATGATGAGACATCTTGGCAAAGTGCCCGACCAAATTATAGGTGTTGTGGAAAAAACTAGTTCAGGCACCAGAGTTCAGGCTATTAGTCGACAAGCACCTAAACAAATTCTTTTAAATAAAGAAAACGCTGAAAGCGTTGAAACTGGTGACGTTGTGGCC
>CAZEWK010000107.1:0-16876 GCA_964515905.1 uncultured Rhodospirillaceae bacterium
CACGAATTGGTGTCGACGGTATCTCCGTTATCGGATTCGGAGTTACAGGCTTCCTTCCAGCAATTGATTGAGGCACAGATTATTTTACCCCAAGGGGGGGCTTCACACGGATCGTACATATTCAAACACGCGTTACTGCAAGATGCAGCTTATGCCAGTCTACTGCGGGGGCCAAAGCGTCAGTTCCATGATTTGATTGCGGAAGGGTTGAAGGCGGAGTTCCCGGAGGTGGTGGTGAACACACCGGAGTTGCTTGCCTCCCATCTGGCCAAGGCAGAACGGTTCTCGGAAGCCATCGATCATTGGAAGGAAGCCGGGTTGAGGGCCAAGAATGCTTCCTCCAACCAGGAGGCTACTCATTACTTCGAATTAGCGCTTGAACATCTGGAGCAGGAAGACCCCTCCCCCGAAAGAGATAATCGTGAACTCGAACTGCAAGCCCCATTAGCTCTGACAGTGACTGCACTTTATGGGTACGGCGCACCGATGACAGGCGCTGTGTATGAGCGCGCACACAAACTTTCGCAGAAAGTCGACTCTCCACAAGAAATATTCCAAATTTTGTATGGACTTAGTCAAAACAGGGCTCTCGGTGAGAAATTTGATGAAGGAGTTCTTATTGCGAAAGAGTTAGCTGGATATGCGGATACAGCCGGTGACAAATTTGGATACGCTGTTGCTCATCGATGGCTTGGCTCAATCCTTATTTTTGCGCCCGATTATGAATTAAGCAAACTGCACTGTGATAAGGCCATTGCTGCATGTGAAACACTAGACTCTAATACGTTGGTCGAAAAATACGGGCACGACCCAAAAGCCCAAGGCCTCCAATGTCTGGCCTGCGTACAAATACTGAGAGGATTCCCTGATCAAGCCGCGACCCTAACAGAAAAGGCGCTCCGTCACGCAAACGACTTAGATTTTCCATTTGTTAAAGCTTACGTTCATTGGATGGCAGCGTGTGCATACCAGTGGTTAAATGATAAAGAAGCGACCCTTAAACATGCGCATTCCCTTCTCCCAATAGCGAAAGAAAAGGAAATTCGTCTGTTTGAGAGTATGGCTCTTATCCTTAGTGGCTGGGCTGAACATTTCGATGACGATATTTTGTCCCTCAAAAAGATTGATGATGGTTTTACAAAATATGAACTCTCTCCGTTTATGACTAAATTCCAACTAGGAGCACAACTAGACGCACTCATTCGAACGAAACAAGAGGCATTAGCTCAAAGGACACTTGATCGCGCCTACATGATGAATGAAACATTAGGAGGAAAATGGTTTTTGCCTGAATTAATGCGCTTAGATGGCGTGTTCCACATTAACAAAAGTAATTCTGATTGTGATATAGCAGAGCAGCGTTTTAAAGACTCGATAGACCTGGCAAAAAGACAACAAAGCAAGCTTTGGGAACTTCGTACTACTACCTCTCTTGCTCGCCTGTGGGCAGAAAAAAAAGACCCTCAGAAGGCTCATGACTTATTGGTTCCGATCTATGATTGGTTTACGGAGGGGTTTGAAACTCCTGATCTTATCGAGGCAAAGCTTTTGATAGAGCAGCTTCGATAACTTTGTGCTCCTGGCAGATTTTCGATCTAGATTTTTTCAACAACTGGCAGATGCGCCTAGCAATCGAACGATTTTTTAATTAGACGCGTGAAAATATTTTTTGGGACGATCTTTAATGAAAAAAAGTGATAACAGAATACTAACGACTCATGTAGGAAGCCTACCTAGAGTGCCAGAACTACGTGAACTCCTAAAAGAAAGGGAAAAAACGTCGGGCGCAATGTCGACTAGATTACAAACACTTATTGAAACCAATGTGTCCGAAGCAATTAGCAAGCAACTCCAAGCTGGAATAGATGTCGGAAACAACGGGGAACAGCCCCGGGTTGGTTTCTCGACGTACGTTACTGCGAGAATGGAAGGATTTGGTGGCGAATACCCCCGCCCAACCAGCCTGGATCTCAGAGACTTCCCTGATTATAAAAAGCTGTTGGAATTTAAAAGAAAAAGCTCTAGCCGCGTAAATGTGACTGCATCCGTCGAATCAGAGATAAAATATCATAATCTGTCA
The DNA here is from genome assembly GCA_964515905.1 of uncultured Rhodospirillaceae bacterium. Lineage (GTDB taxonomy): Bacteria > Pseudomonadota > Alphaproteobacteria > UBA7887 > UBA7887. The sequence continues at coordinate 2,081 of CAZEWK010000107.1, forward strand.
GAATCGACACAAGAATGTGAACAGTTTCTCCGATTGAGCAATAACACTTCCGCTTCTTTCACTGATCGTTTTATGACTGCTGCATCACCCGGAATTATTGCGACCACAATGATGAATAAATACTACGACTCGCATGAAAACTACGTGACTGCTCTAGCTCGCGAAATGCGGAAGGAATACGAACTCATTCATGATCATGGTCTCATTTTACAACTTGATTGCCCTGACTTAGCCATGGAACGATCCCGATTTTTTCAGGATCTTTCCATAAAGGAGTTTCAAGATAAAGTTTCAATGCATATACAAGCAATTAATGATGCTGTGGTAAATATTCCGCCCGAATACATCCGGTTACACGTTTGTTGGGGAAACACTGATAGCCCCCACATACACGATGTTCCACTGCAGGATATTTTACCACTTCTATACGAAGCTAAAGTTGGGGCCCTGTCGTTGGAATTAGCTAATCCTCGACATCAGCACGAATATAAATTATTCAAAATGCACCCGCTCCCATCCTCAATGCTATTAATTCCGGGAGTAATAGACTCGACAATAAATTATGTTGAACATCCAGAAGTTGTAGCTGACCGAATTTGTCAAATCGCAGAAAGCGTTGGTGATAGAACGCGCATCATTGCCTCCACCGATTGCGGCTTTGGTACCTTTTCAGGAACTGAAGCGGTTGCAACTTCCGTCGTTTGGGCGAAATTAAGAGTTCTCGCTGATGGAGCAGAACTTGCTAGCCAGCGCCTTTGGTAACACCCTTCCGGAAACGCCCTTTTTATAAACTAAGGATTTCTACAGCTAATCTATATCAAAACATAAAGCTGATGACCCGTCTGACACGATAAACAAGCCATCAACCCGCCACGCAACTAACATATCTTACGTTGGCTGTGGTACTATGCTTCGGGGTCCCCTTCGGCAACCTTGCCAAACCACTCCTCAACTGAAATCTTCCCTCCCTCTTTGTCGGCACGCCCCTGATCCTCTGCAGGAAGAGCATCTTGAAGTATATCGATACGTTTCCAACCAGCTAAAGGTGTGTTGATATTTTCGCGTGGCACGTAACGGGAAGCAGAAACCTTTTCCATCCGGTGTATATATCTCGGACAATTTGGAAACACGTGGCTTACAGCGACACGAACTACAAGCTGAGCTTCTTTAAATGTTTCGATTAGTGGGTCGTTATTTGAGACTGTCGCAGTACCTTGAACCCGTAACCGGATTGGTTTTTCAAAGTCCATAAATAACATACCAATTTTTCCGCTAGAACTTATGTTCCCCATGGAATAGTACATTCCGTTTCCATTATAACTAGGAAAAGCGATCGTTGTATTATCTACCACTTTCACAAATCCGGGATCCCCACCCTTGTATGAAACCGTTGGCGAACCATCTGCATCCACGGTTGACAACCAAAACATATCTCTACTTCCGATGAAAGCTTCATCCTGTTCGCTTAACTCTGCCGAAATAAATCCACCTTCTATAGTGTCCGCAAGCCGACGTGTATCGAACTGATCTTGAAGAGCACGATGACTATCCTGGTAAATATTACTCATTTTTTCCCTCTGTATTTGGCTGTCAACTCACCCACATTTACTAAAATATTTGTGAGGAAGATCATGTTATAAATCTAATGGTACTATGTAATATCTCTATTCTTCCTAAGACCCATAAGAGCAGCAGTTTTTATCAGGATACCACTTCCCGTTAGTCACACAATGGAATATACGTTCCCAAATGGTGCTTTTTTTCGATAAACACTGGCAGACCGCTAGAAACTCCCCCCAGTTCCACTGTAAGAAACGTTTCCAATCACAATCTAATGTCAACTCCGAACCCTCGTTGCGATTGATTGTTTAGTCGGTTATGAACTGCCTTTAGGTGATCGATAGTCACCCGCTCTCTACATACCTGCTTCAAGTCTTTTTCCTCAAATACATAGGAAAATTTACAGTCCTGCCCCGTGATAAAATCCATGCCGTGCTCTGTAGTAGTCTTTTCTGTTGTTAAATAAGATATAAGGTCTGCTATCGACTTACCGTAGGAAATATACGTGATCGGGCCGGCTGTAGTGCAAGATGTTAGAAAAAAAAGTAGTAGGACAAAAAAAAGAGTTTTCATAGTGAGCGCTTTAATTTTTAAACCAGGAATACATATTAAACCAAGAATAATTTATTTTGATAAGTTTCGTTACACAATACTAACTGTTATTACGAAACATCAAACATTACTACGATATGGATTAATCATTACTTAATAATTTCCAGAATCCTTCTTTAAAACCTGAAACAGATATTTCCCCATTATCATTTTTTATCAAGCTATGGACATGACCGAAGTAATAACTCCAGTATCGAATTCCATTATAAATACCATCTATGTTAAAAAATGCTTTGCAGTTATTCTTTTTACCATCCCATCGAACTGGCATTGCAATAGGCACTGTATTAACGGTTCTTGGGGATTCTATAACCATTTTATTAATTGCACTTTCTTTAAAAAAATTATGCCGTGCTCCGCTTACTAAGGCATTGATATCTATTTTTTTAGCAAGTTCACAAGCCAACCTAAAATCCTCTACACCGACGTTATCTCTTTTATTAGCCGTTTTTGGGGTTGCAATATTTTTATTTGATTCACCTCTCCGTTCTTCTGGTCCGTATAGTGTTGTATCGGAAACTGAAATATGGGTAGGGAGATTCCGGATCCTAGTTCTTAAAGCCTCCTTTGCCTCAGCAGCTTGTAGCTCTTCATTCTGTCTTTTGGCTGCAGCCTTGGCCTCTACGTCTTCTTTAATTTGTCTCGCTTGTTCACGCAACCAAAGTTCGGCCTCATAATCTTCTTTCGTGGCAAACCCCAAACGTTGCAATAGTTTCATCTCTTTTACCGAGGCAAAGCCTCCTTCCTCAGCTTTCCCTCTTTGTTCTAGGTATATTGCAGTCTGATAAACAAAGACGAAAGCAACCAGTCCCAAGACTACAAATAAGAGGGTCCGTTTCATTCGTTATCCTGATATACTATGGCTCCTGGAAGCCAATAAGCTTGGATTCTACGAATTAGAAATACCATGCTGACCTTGATAGACTAAATATACTACCAAACAAGCAGAGATAAATGATCCCAGATAATTTGTTTGCCATATGCTAGGTGACTGTATGCTTAAGATCACTATAATCATAACTGACCTAGCCAATACTATACGAAAATAATGCCTTTATGTACCCGAACTATGCAGGATATGCACAATGATCTTCTATAGATTTCAGCGTTATATAACCGTCGCCATCGGATTTGTCTTTCTTAGCGGCTGTTCCTACGTTCCAGACCGCCTTAATCCTATTAACTGGGCCAGTAGCGGCTACGACTGGGTTATGGGAGAAGACGACTACTATGACGATGCTCCTGATCTTCCCATTTCACGAACAACTGATCAGTTTGCCCCCTGTCGAGGAACAGACGTAACAAATTGGCACAATTGCCAAGGCGCTTACACATTTAGTAATGGCGATCAATACATCGGAGGATGGAAAGATGGAAGGCGAACCGGGCATGGAACGTACCTTTGGCCTGATGGAGAAAAATATGTTGGTGAATTTAGAAGCGGCACCAAAAGCGGTCAAGGTAACTATTACTTCACTGATGGCGAAATTTGGACCGGACTGTTTGAAAATGGGAAATGGATTAGCGGGACCAAATATGGTCCCGGTGAAGCGCCACACGATTTGATTCAATAAGAGGTTTTAAGATCTTCTAGTTAATATTGCAACGTATCTTAAATGGGAAAAAATATTGTGATTTTTAGGAAACTAGGCTCCTCTTCTCTTAATGTCTCTCCAATATGTTTTGGTGGAAATGTCTTTGGTTGGACGGTAAACGAATCTGATTCCTACAGAATACTCGATAAGTTTGTTGATTCCGGCTTCAATTTCATTGATACAGCAGATATGTACTCTCGCTGGGTACCCGAGAATCGCGGCGGGGAATCTGAGACAATCATAGGGAATTGGCTACAAAAACGAGGCGGAAGGGAAAAAGTAATAATTGCAACCAAATTCGGCATGGAAATGGGGCCTGATAAAGTAGGGTTGTCTAAACGATATATGGCTACAGCCGTCGAAGACTCTCTTAGACGACTGCAGACTGACTACATCGATTTATATCAGTCCCACAAAGATGACGAAAATACTCCAGTTACAGAAACCTTGGAGGGCTATCAAAAACTAATAGAAGATGGAAAAGTTCGTGAAATTGGTGCTTCCAATTTCTCTTCTACCCGCTTAAAGGAAGCTATCGATGCAAGCACGAATGGTCTACCACGATATCAAACACTGCAACCGCGCTACAGTTTGGTAGAACGCGAAGAGTTTGAAAAAGAATTAGAACAACTGACTCAAGATGAGAATATTGGAGTGATTAGCTACTTCTCCCTAGCAAGTGGTTTTCTCACTGGAAAATATAAAAGTGAACAGGATCTCAGTGGTCGTCCACGAGGACCGGGTGTTCAGAAATACCTAAATGAACAAGGGTTTCGTGTGATATCAGCGTTACATGATGTTGCTGATCGCCACGCGGTAAAAGTTGGGCAAGTTGCGATAGCGTGGTTGCTTGCAAGGCCTAGCGTTACTGCACCAATCGTCAGCGCAACCAGCGTGCAGCAGCTTCAAGAGTTGATAGAAACGATAGATATTACACTTACAGATGAAGACATCAAAGAAATCGATGCCAGTAGCGCTTTCTGACGTTGAGAAACACTTCTAATAGAAAGGCTCCCATTTTTTCGTATTTGGAATAATCGTTCTGGTAGACGAAATGATATTTGGGTTATACTCCTACCCATCATTTAACAATTGAAAGGAGGTGGTCCAATGTCTAGTCCTTTGGATACTATGTCGATTACCCAAAGTTTTTGTGACAAACTTCGGAGCAACCTCTCTAGTTTGTCGTAACACACCTATTCACACGGGTATCGATATGCCCAGAGACGAAAAGGGAGACATCTGTAATGTCTCCCTTTTTTTCATATACTGTTTTTGTTAAGAGTCGAACTCTTCAATAAACAAGAATCTGGGGTCCCATTAGAACAGTTGGAAGCCATGTCGAAAGTACTGGGACATAAGTAACTAAAATTAAGAATAGAAAAAGAATACCTAAAAAGGGAAGCGCTGCCCGGACAACATCTGTCACGGACATTTTTGCAACACCCGCCGTGACAAAAAGATTTAATCCAACTGGTGGAGTAATCATACCTACTTCCATATTAACCACCATGATGATTCCCAAGTGAATAGGATCGATCCCAAGCTGCATAGCTATAGGAAACACCAACGGAGCAACAATTACTAAAAGCCCCGAGGGTTCCATAAACTGTCCGCCGATGAGTAAAAGCAAATTTACCACCACTAAAAACGTAATTGGACCCAGACCCATCTCCAACATCACCTCTGTGATTAAGTGCGGTATTCTTTGCTCTGTGAGAACATGCTTAAGGATTAATGCGTTGGAAATAATGAACATCAAAAGGATAGTTAGTTTACCGGCCTCAAGTAGCACCTTCTGAGTATCACGATGCCAGAAGGTTGAAATGATTCGGATAATGATATGCTTTTCGGCCCTTTCTTGCTGAGCAAAAGGGCCTGTATCCTTGTATATAAAATTGGTGATAAAAAATGCATAACCAGCGGCTACCGCAGCGGCTTCCGTTGGGGTAAACACCCCACCATAAATCCCGCCTAAAATTATAAAAATCAGGAACAGACCCCAGGCCGCGTCACACCCTGCACTCATGACTTCGTCCCATCCCTTCCATACCTGGGCCGGAAAACGGCGTACCTTGGCTGATACGTAGATCGCCAACATTAATAAAACACCGGCAGTTAGGCCTGGGATAATACCAGCTAGGAACATCCGCCCGACAGACACATCAGTAGCTGCCGCGTACACGACCATAACTATAGAAGGGGGTATCAAAATACCCAAAGTACCAGCGTTGCAGATCACTCCGGCCGCAAATTCTTTGGAATACCCGGACTGTCGCATGCCAGTAATTACAATTGATCCAATAGCGATTACAGTCGCTGGAGATGATCCAGAAAGCGCAGCAAACATCATACATGCAAAAACTGATGCTATAGCAAGACCGCCTGGAACATGACCAATCACCGATATTGCAAAACGAATAACCCGTCGAGCTACCCCCCCTGTTGACATAAATGTTGAGGCTAGAATAAAGAACGGAATGGCGAGAAGGGTATAGTGACCATGAAATGCTGAAAATAACGTCTGTGCAATTGAGGCCAAAGACCCATCAGAAAATATGGATAAAAATATGATACTGGATAAACCTAGGCACACTGCGATGGGTACACCAAGTGCTAGCAAGCATAATATAAGGGAAAAAAGGAGTATAACTTCCATTTCTATACTTTATTTGATGGATTATCTTCCTCAAAACCCTGAATAAGCCGATCCCCGCCCCCACAAGCTATTTGCCACCCTAATTGGCAAAAACGAAAAACTAACAACAATGAGCCTAAGGGAAGAGCGAAATAGGGTATAAAACGAGGCAGTTTTTCGTAACGCTCTCCTTCATTCAACCAGACCGATAAAAATTGCAGAAGATTCGGCATAGGAACATCTTCGGTTTCAAGGAACGCACGAGTTGTAACAAACGGGTACCAGTAATCCCAACTGCCTTTCAGTAACAAAATACTAAAGAGGATGCACGCCACAGCTGCAAAAAAACCAACAATCCGCCTCCAAGCACGAGGTATCTGAGACAGAAATAAATCGATACCAAGATGCATTTTTGTTTTTACACAATAGGAAGCCCCAATTAGTACAAGCCAAGCAAAAAGAAATACGGTGAGTTCAACAGCCCACAAAAGATTATCGTTAAATATATAACGGGCTATAACGTTTGAAAGTGTGATCAACGTCATCAAACCAAGGGTAACGATAATGAACGTTTCCTCAATCTGATTAGCCCATTGACCACAGGAGTATTTTAAACTCTTAGTCATCACACAAACTTCGTAAGTAGTATGTTTTAAGCAAATACAATTGTCGGATCTATTCCTTACTAAATTTTATTTATCTATATTTACCGCCTGAGCGGCCTTTATTACGTCCGCACCTATGTCATCCTCGAAAAGTTTCCAAACTGGCTTTAACTTATCAATCCAGGCCTGCCGTTGCTCAGTATCTAGCATTCGAACGATGCCACCTGACTGGATAATTCTTTGTTTATTTTCCTGATCTACATTGTAGGACTCGCTGTTCCGGAGGAGTGTTACCTCTCGAAGAATAGCAGAAAATTGCTCCCTGATATCTTCCGGTAGTTCTTCCCACCAATCCACCGACGTCACAACCAAATAATCAATAACCCCGTGATTTGTCTCGGTTATACCATCTTGCACTTCAAAAAATTTTTTCCCGTAAATATTGGACCAAGTGTTTTCCTGGCCATCAATGACTCCTGTTTGCAATCCCCCGTAAACTTCCTTAAAAGACATCTTTTGTGGATTAGCCCCCAGTTGCCTGAATTGCTCCACAAGCACGTCAGAGGCCTGGACACGGAATTTCAAACCATATGCGTCGTCTGGTTTTAAGAGAGGTCTATTTGCGGACATCTGTTTCATTCCGTTATGCCAAAAAGCCAGCCCCACCAAACCTTTCCGACGCATTGAATGCATCAGTTGCAGTCCCGTTGCTGAGTTCTGGAAGCGGTCAACCGCTTCGATGTCCTGGAAGATAAAAGGCAAGTCAAAAATACGAAACTTTTTGGTAAATTTTTCTAATTTAGACAAAGACGGAGCGGCTAATTGAACATCCCCATTTAGGAGTGCCTCTAATACTTTATTGTCATCAAACAAAATAGAGTTTGGAAATACCTCCATACAAAGTTTCCCATCCATTTCCTTATTAACACGCGCCTCCAAAAGAGACGCCGCTATACCTTTTGGGTGCTTATCCGCGTTCGTGACATGGCTAAATTTTAACTTCATTTCACCAGCATCACACTCGGAAAAGGCAGGGGTCACAAAAACTATCGCCGTCATCGGAATGATTACAACGAAAAATATAAGCAAATGAAAATTCACAAAAACGACCTGACGAATCATAAGTTATCCAACCTTATTGACAAAGCACAGGATTCCTACTCTACAGCCACGATTCTTCCCGAAGAGCTGTTAACTATTGGCACCACTTTCTCCATAGCTAACTCCATGGCCTTAACAGAATTGTTAAATGGCATGCCGGCGATGTTAAACCACAGAACAAATTCCGTTATTCCAAGTTTATCTCTAAGATTACACAGTTTCTCGATGCAGGTCTCCGGATCGTCCGCAATAGCAGCACCATGTTCATGTAGTTTTTCAAAATTTAAATAACCGCCTTCTAGGGTTTTGAGACTTTCGGACATCGTCAGTTCATATCCCTTGACTACCTCTGCTTGTCCGGCAACGCTTTTTTGATTCTTCGTGACCTTAGAATAGAACCATTCCACGTATTGTCCGTACGTCTCCTGGGCTTCGCTACTAGATTCTGAAACAAAAAATGGAAGCAACATCATTCGCTCACCACCCTTGGGATCCAATCCATTACGAGCCCGTTCATTTTCATAAAGGACAATGTTGTCAGCGAGTTTATCTATCCAGTCTTCCCGATACGTGCGGTAACTAAAAGGTGAAGCTAACTGCAGGTGTAAGTCCTTTTGAGCAGCAGTTATAAAACTGTCCGGTGATATGCAGGCTTGATAAATGGGCGGATGAGGTTTTTGTATCGGTTTGGGCAACACCTCAACCGGTTGATGAATATTCCAGAATTTTCCTTGATAATTTACGGTCTGATTTGTCCAGGCCTTAATAACTATATCCAATCCCTCGGTGTACATCTCCCTACTGTCTTCCATAGGTAGATCTAGCCCAACAAATTCATGTGGTTGATACGCGCGACCTGCTCCAAATTTCAAACGACCTTTTGATATTACATCTACGAGCGCAAAATCTGATGCTGTCCTGAGTGGATGATTAAATGGGATCACAGCAACAGCTGTTCCTATCTTGATGGTGTTAGTGCATTTTGCGACAGCTGCTGCCAAAACTTGAGAGGAAGTGACAACTCCGTAATTTGAAAAAAGATGCTCTGCAAGCCACACAGTATCGTAGCCTATCTCCTCGGCTCTTCGAAAATATGAAAAATCTTCTTCAAAAGCTACGGGCACCCTATCTAAATCTGGTATCTGACTTAAGCTAAATACGCCCCACTTCATATCCTTTTCTCCATCCCCATTATGGTATCTGTATAGTATCACAAACACTTCACTTAATTCGAGATGTACCTTTCATCAAACTAACTATGAACTGTAGGAGATCAAACAATGCAAGAACCGACTACACCGCGCTTTAAAGAAGGCTTAGCTGTACGGAAAAAAGTACTCGGCGAATCATATGTAAATACAGCACTACAAAATGCTAAAAATGATCCAGCAAACGAAGAACTGCAACAAATGGTCACGGAATTTGGCTGGGGCGTCGTTTGGACCCGACCTGGGTTACCACTTAAAACCAGAAGTATGCTGAATCTCTCAATGTTGACCGCATTGAATCGACCTCACGAATTTGAACTTCACCTTAGAGGAGCAATTAATAATGGAGTTACCAAAGATGAAGTCAAAGAAATCTTATTTCAGGCGGCAATTTATTGCGGCTGGCCTGCTGCAATAGATAGTTTTCGAATTGCAACAAGGGTTTTCGATGAAATCGAAACTTCAGACTAAACTCCTTAGTATCGGCTAAATATACGATATTGTATATGAAGGAACTGTGAAAGCTATAATTAATAATTGGGAACACAATTGTCATGGAGATACCAAGCGATATAGGTCTTAATGGAAAAGTAGCTATCGTATGCGGTGGTGGTGCCGCCAGTGATGGAATTGGAAACGGCCGAGCGGCATCAATTTTACTAGCACATGCTGGAGCTAAAGTTGTAGTCGTTGATCACGACCTTGCTGCTGCAAAAAAGACTGTAGAGTTGATAAAAGAGTTCGGTGGTTCGGCCGAATCTAGTGAGGCGGATGTAACTACCGATAATGGGTGTAAAAAAGTAGTCGATGATGCACTAAATTTTTATGGGCAAATAGATGTTCTTGATAATAATGTCGGAATTGCTCATTCGGGATCAGTTGTTGAGGAAGAAAAGGAGCAGTGGGAAAACCTCATGAAGGTTAATGTCACAGCGATGTTCCTAACTTCTAAATATGTTATTCCAGAAATGGAAAAAACCGGTGGAGGAAGCATCGTCAATATATCTTCAATATCTGCGCTTCGACCACGCGGCCTGACTGCGTATTCGACTTCGAAGGGAGCAGTAATCGCCCTAACCAAGGCTATGGCCATAGACCACGCTAAAGACGGTATAAGAGTAAATTGTGTGGCCCCCGGCCCTGTATATACTCCCATGGTATATGCTGGCGGCATGTCTGCAGAAGCTCGTGAGCGACGACGGTTATCTTCCGCTCTTCAAATTGAAGGATCTGGATGGGACATAGGTCATGCAGTTGTCTTCCTTGCTTCTAGCTGGGCTCGGTTTATAACCGGTCAAATACTCGTGGTCGACGGTGGTAACACTCTGACAACCCGGCCGCGCGCGGGAATTATATGATAGAGCCCAATACATTATTACCGTCACAATTTAAGTGTTCTTAATTTGGATCGGCACTTTGTACCACCAGGATTTTTTTTAGGAGCACCTGTTATTATGAAGCTTTTAAACATCATTATTTTTTTATTTTTAAGTACGAATATATCTGTAACTTACGGGTTTAATGATAAGGATTTAAGGGACTTAAAAACGACTGGTATTTGTATCAAATGTGATCTCAAGAATATAGTTCTCAATGATACCTTTTTGGGCGAGGTTAATCTGAGTGAATCTGACTTAAGAAACTCAAATCTTTCGTCAACCACTTTGAACTATGCGACTTTAAAAGGTGCAAACCTGGGTAACGCAATTTTAACCTCTGCTTCATTAATCAATACTAATTTTGAGGGAGCCAATTTACAAAATGCAGATTTACAATTTGCAAAATTGTTTGGTGCTAATTTTACTGATGCTGATATGACTGGCGCCATCCTACAAAATGCCTACACAGATGGAACTACTTATTTTTGTAGAACTAAAATGGACTGGGGACTAGAAAGCCGGGACTGCCCCAATTAATTGCTTCGCCTTCAATGACAAATCCTTTTCAATAGTGAGTAAATGGTCCACTTCCAAATCACGACCTCGACAGAGTCCTAAAAACACTGACACAATAACCGATATATACCATTTCTATACTACAGAGGCCTCTCTTATGATTGCGATTTTTGTAACTATAAAAATTAAAGATGGCTTAGCAGACCAATTTCGAAAGGTTAGCTTTGGTGATTCAGAAGGGTCCGTTAGAGATGAACCTGGTTGCTTCCGTTTTGATATTCTGGAAAGCTCTGAAGACAACCATACCTTCCACCTTTATGAGGTTTATAAAAACGAGCACGCTTTTGACGCTCATAAAAATACGCTCCACTTCAAAAAATGGTTTTCAACAGTAGAGCCATGGTTTGATGGTAACGTGCACAGCATCAGAATGAATACAGTTTTTCCATCGGATAATGGATGGAAAAAACAAAAACCCCACCTTCTAAATTGGTAGTTACGAGGCAACAATTCCGCCAAAATAACAAGAGCCATCCCGAGTGACTCTATGAGATATTTTCTAATAGCTGTGTGTGCAACTACTTTGATAGAAGCTTCCTTTGCAAACAATGAAGCCCTTAATGAAAGCATGGTGAGTGGAATAGAAGCGGAAAAAATGATACGCGAAGGAACAGTTATGAACAGCTTTTCAAAAGACGTTCAGTATGGTGTTAAATATTACTACTCTGTTCTTTATTTCGGTTATACTTGGCTTTGTGAACAGGCCACCTATAGAACCACTTGCTACCTGGAACAATAAAGATATATGGGACTAACAATCGCAACTCGTTTTTGTTGATAATTATGTTTGTTGGATTTCCGATATAAACCTACACCAACGAACTAGAAAGCAAGAGATAGTTAGTTGCCAGAAGCACCAATAATCTACAAGGTCTTTACTAAGCCCCAACCTGCTACTACAGATTCGTGTTATGTACTTATTTCATGGAAATCAAGAATGGCCGGTAAGATGTTCCAAATGATTGAATATCGACCAGTGGTAGGTTCTCCAGTGATAAAAATTTTACTCTCCATAGCCTGCTTCTTAAGCATAAGTACTTTTAATCCTGGCTGGTGCGATTTCAAAGATGGGGCCACTGCTATGAAGAGTGGCGACTACGAATTGGCCCTACAAGAATGGACCTCTGTGGCGCTGGAAGGGAATAAGAAGGCCCAGTACAATCTCGGGGTCATGCACGCCGACGGTATTGGAACAATGCAAAACTACGTCAAAGCGGCTAAGTGGTATCTTTTAGCTGCCAAACAAGGATATGGTGCTGCCCAATACAATCTTGCTGTTCTTTATCAACACGGAATGGGAGTGCCAATGAGCACTTCATCAGCACTTAAATGGTACCACCAGGCTGCTGAAAATGGGATCCCAGAAGCGTTTCTTCCATTGGGCCGAGCTTATACCGACGGTGACGGGGTCCCTAAGAACTATAGCAGTGCGTTTATATGGCTCTCACTAGCAGCGATTAATGGAAGTCCAAATGCCTCTGGGTATCTTCAAAAGGTCCGTCAGAAGATGACTCGAGATCAAATAGCTCTAGGCAACAAAGGTATTCAAGATTGGATTAAAAAACACTAATCCCCGAAAACATTAAATAACTTGTGAGCTCATATGTAACTTCCTATTGGGGCAAACGATCAGAAATATTTAGCTCACCAATTACTTCCTTAAACCACCCTATTACTTCCGGATGGTAAGGAATTCCCTCAACCCGCCTCTTTTTTGCTTCTTCATACTCGAATAGGCCCGCATAGAAAACTCTCTCTTCTCCTGGCGCTGTTTTGGATGTTCTCAAGCGTTTAAGATAAGCATCCACGTCATTTTTAAACTGATTTAAGTCTATAAATGCGTCTACTCTATACGCTAGAAAATGATGGGCTTGCTCTGATCTACGATCGGGTCCCGCTGCACCTCCGGATAAGGTACTAGTAAGAAGCTCAATCATCATAGCTATTCCAAACCCTTTGTGGGAACCGATTTCCCTGGTCCCACCCACAGGGAGATGCAGATAGCCTTCTGGAATTTCCCGTTCATCCATAATCGGTGTCCCATCGGAATCAGATATCCAACCTGGCAATGTTCCCCTGCCCAAACGCTGAATTAACTTCACTTTGTTTCCAGCAACCGCACTCATAGACGCGTCGAAGACGTATGGGGCCTCATCTCTACTCGGAACCGCTATACCAATTGGATTTAGGCCCACCAAAGCTTCCGCACCAAAGGTCGGAGCCATTGCCATTCCGCCGGCTGTCATCGATATACCAATCATATCATGCTCAAGCGCCATAGCCGCGGTGTAAGCGGCCGCCCCAAAATGACCCCCATTGGTCACAGTTACCGCTCCGACACCAAATTCCTTTCCTCTGGCAATTGCTTCTCTCATCGCCTCCGGTCCAATTACACCACCATGCGCTCCATCCGAATCGATTGTACAAACCGCTGGTGCCTCCCGAGTAATGGCCCATTTTGGATTTAAATTTATTTCCCCTTTACGTATTCGCTCTACATAGATTCGCAACATATTAGAGACCCCGTGCGTATCAATGCCGTGGATATCCGCATACAGAAGCACATCGGCAGATTGCTGCGCGTGCTCAGCCGACATACCAAGCGCCGTAAATATATCTTCAACGGTAGAGCGCATTGCGTCCACGTCTACGTAAACGGCAACATCCTTAGGTACATGGAACTGATCGAGCATGGCATGTCTCCATAATCAAAAATGACGGGGCTGGAAGAAAAAGGTACAAAGAAGTATTATAATCGATTACTTTTTAGGAGAACACCAGGATTATATCTATAGGTTTACGGCGAAAGCCGTAGTATTCTTTCGCGCAAGGAAAATATGGAGAAGACCGTGAATACAGGGGACGCAATCGCTGAGATTCTGAAAAGAGAAGGCGTAGAAATATTAATTTGTTATCCGGTTAACCACCTTATTGAGGCAGCTGCGCGTGCAGATATCCGAACGATTGTAGTTCGACAGGAGAGAATTGGACTACACATGGCTGATGCCATGTCTCGCGTCTCGAGTGGAAAAAGCATCGGTGCATTTGCAATGCAGATGGGACCTGGAGCGGAAAACGCGATGGGTGGTGTTGCCCAGGCGTTTGGTGATTCTGTTCCTATTTTGGTGATGCCCATGGGATATACCCGAGGGCAGGCACACGTTACACCTAATTTTAATTCTTCACTCAACTTTAAACATATCACCAAGCAAACTGAGCCTATTACCAGTGCCAATGAAATACCCAATGTAATGCGACGAGCATTCACGCAGTTACGTAATGGTCGACCCGGTCCCGTCTTAGTCGAGATTCCAGCTGACCTTTTTGCCGAAGAGGTTGAAAACTTCTCCTATAAACCCACTCTCTCAACACGCTCCGGCCCAGATCCAGAGGAAGTAGGCACCGTAGCCGATGTATTAATGAGTGCAAAAAATCCCGTTATATACGTGGGACAAGGCGTACATTATGCAGAAGCATGGCCGCAACTCAAACGCCTGGCCGAAATACTGGCCATACCTGTGA
>CAZEWK010000108.1:0-25321 GCA_964515905.1 uncultured Rhodospirillaceae bacterium
CGTGTGCGAGGGACTGTAGTTGGACAACCAGTCGATACGATTAATGCCCCATTCGACAAAAAATTGAGCTGCAAGTGTGGTAACCGCCAAATAAAACCCTTTAATTCGCAAACTCGGAAGACCAATCAATACGCCAAAAAAAGCCGTTATTAGACCTGCAAAACCAAATATCACGAGAACATTTAATTCAGGGAAAATCGTTGTTATTTTAAAGAACGAGTAGGCTCCTATTGCCATAAACCCGCCAGTACCTAGTGAAATTTGCCCACAATATCCCGTTAAAATATTTAGGCCCAACGCACATAGCCCAAGACCCATAACCGGATATAACACGACTTGAAACAGGTAATCCGAGCCGAAAAAAACTGGATAAATTACTAAAAATGCCATAAAGGCAAAAAATATGTAACGGTCCTGGAAGATTGGAAATATTTGTTGATCCGAATCGTAAGTAGTCTTGTATTGGCCAGTTTCACGATAAATCACTGTCTACACCCGCTCGATAATCTTTTCGCCAAATAAACCTTGGGGGCGAAACATCAAAAATATCAACGCCAACACGTAGGCAAACCATTCTTCAATCGATCCTCCTAGCGCATCACCCCAATAAAGTTCCGCAACTTTTTCACCTACCCCAATTATCAAACCACCGACTATCACACCGGGGACAGACGTGAAGCCGCCGAGGATGAGTACTGGAAACGCCTTCATTGCAATTAAAACAAGACTGAAATCAACGCTGCTACTAGCCCCCCACATAATGCCAGTAAGCAATGCAACCAACCCCGCGACGGACCAAACAATCACCCACATGGATCTTAAAGGGATTCCGACAGATAGTGCCGCTTGGTGGTCGTCTGCCACAGCACGCAAGGCCCGACCAACTGGAGTCTTTTGAAAAAAGAGCGCCAAAGTGGCAACCAATAGGGCAGCACAAACGCCTGCTGTCAAATCCAGCTGCTGTAGACGGATTTCACTCCCAAGCAATGGGAAAATCAAAGCATCTCGACCAATATGCAGTGCTTCCGTCGGTACGATTTTTTGCGAAGAACCCCCAAAAATAAACTCACCAAATCCTTCGAGAAAAAACGCAAGTCCGATGGTCGCCATGAACATTATAATTTGTTCCTGGTTTACCATAGGCCGCAAAACAACGCGCTCCACAGCGAATGATAGTCCCACCATGAAAGCCATCGCAATTAGGACGGCCAACACAATACCAAAACCGGCTTCGTAAACCGTCACCATACACATCACGGCGAGAACCATCATCACGCCCTGTGCAAAGTTGAATACACCGGACGCCTTGTAGATGAGGCAAAAACCCAGAGCAACTAGCGAGTACATCACACCCGCCATCAAACCTTCTAGGAGGATCTGGATAAAAAACACTGGGTCTTCTATAATTTGCAGAATCGGATCTGCTGTAACAGAGTACAAAAATTCCATAGTCCCTATATATTCCGTCCTTAAAACTGGAGCCCAACGTTAATCGCGTGCTACACCAAGGTACGCATCAATTACATCCTGATTTCTTCGTACTTCATCGGGCGCGCCTTCAGCAATTTTTCTTCCATAATCAAGTACAACAACGCGATCTGAAATATCCATCACCACACCCATATCGTGCTCAATTAAAGCAATCGTGGTGCCGAATTCATCGTTCACATCTAAAATGAAACGGCACATATCCTCTTTCTCTTCCGTGTTCATACCCGCCATTGGTTCATCAAGCAGCAAAAGTTCGGGCTCAGCTGCAAGTGCGCGGCCTAATTCCACGCGCTTTTGTAAGCCATAAGGAAGGCGTCCTACAGGGGTTTTCCGAATTGCCTGTATTTCGAGGAAATCAATTATCTCCTCAGCTTTCCGGCGGTGCTCTAGCTCTTCCTTTCTAGCGGGACCGAAATGCAGGGCCTGCCAAAGGAAGTTTTTATGCATTTTGGTGTTACGACCAGTCATAATGTTGTCGAGCGTTGTCATGCCACGGAACAGAGCAATATTCTGAAATGTCCGAGCCACGCCGTTACGCGCCACGTCTGCTGGCTCCATTTTTGGACGACTGACGCCCTTATAAATTATCTGACCCTCGTTAGCGGTGTAAAATCCATTAATGACATTTAACATAGAGGACTTTCCTGCTCCGTTAGGCCCAATAATGGCAAGCACTTCGTGCGTTAACAGTCTGAAACTAATGTTCGTTAACGCTTGTACCGCACCGAACCTAAGGGAGATATTACTAACCTCCAGCAGTGGTTCCCCAATGTTTCTTTGACCATCCACCATAAGTTTACGCCGCCATTACTTGATCAATGTTGACTTCCACAGGTGACACATCGTGTATAGCTAACTCCGCCTTAATCGAACCCGAACGACCATCCTCAAACGTAACTTCTGTCTCTATTAGGACCTTATCTCCATCGCTGTACAGAGCATCAATAAGTACTGCATATTTTTCAGCTACGAATCTTCTCCGCACTTTTCTTGTCCGTGTCAATTCATTGTCGTCGGGATCTAGTTCTTTGTGAAGAATTAAAAATCTCTGCACCTGGGAACCGAATAATTGGGCATCTTTTGAAAGGCTTACATTGACACGCTCTATATCATTTTTTACTAGATCGTAAACTTCGGTCTTACCGGCAAGATCAGTATAACTGGTATAGGAAAGCCCTTTTCGCTCCGCCCAGTTCCCAACAGCCTCAAGATCAATATTTATAAAAGCTGTCACTTTGTCCCGTTCATTTCCATGTGCAACTACCTCCTTAATGAATGGGCTGAACTTAAGTTTGTTCTCTATATATTTAGGAGCAAACATTGTACCGTCCTCTAATTTACCGACGTCTTTTGCTCGATCGATTATTCTCAACTGCCCATCAGAGTCGATTAATCCCGCATCCCCTGATTTTATCCAACCATCTGGTGTTATTGTCTCAGCAGTTGCCTCAGCATTTTTATAGTACCCTTGAAATACACCAGGGCTACGACACATGACTTCACCGTTATCATCTATTCTTATTTCCACACCGGGATACGGAACACCTACTGAATCCGCATAGACTGAACCATCCGACTGGCCAACAACAAGTGCTGTGGCCTCTGTCATACCGTACAGTTGTTTAATGTTCACACCGATGGAGCGGTAAAAAGTGAAAATTTCTGGTCCTATAGCTTCCCCCGCTGTGTACGCTACGCGAACCTTTGAAAAGCCTAAATTATCTCTAAGTGGCCCGTATACAAAAATTTTACCAATTTGATACAACAAATATTCTCTTATCCCCACCGATTTGCCATCCATCAGTGAATCACCGCTTCGCTCCGCTACTTTCATAAAATACTTGAACATTTTCTGTTTTAACCAACCGGAATCTTCTATACGCACCATCACGGTCGTCAAAATATTTTCCCATATACGTGGTGGCGCAAAAAAACATGTCGGACCAATCTCTCGAACATCTTGAAGAACTGTATCGGCGCTTTCTGGACAAAATACAGTAAAGCCAGCGCACAAGCTTTCTCCATAAGAAAATAAGTGGTCACCAATCCAGGCCATAGGCATGTATGCCACCACCTTTTCATTTTCGCCTAATTGATCATGTTCGATGCCACTTCGAGAAGTACTAATAACGTTGTCATAGCTCAACATTACCCCTTTAGGTTTTCCTGTAGTACCAGACGTGTATAACATGATGGCCAAGTCTGAGCCGGAACCTTTTTCAATTTCATCATCAATGAAGGTCGAATTATCTGTTGAAAACTCTTGGCCTCTCTTTCGTGCAGATGCATAAGAAAGGAGCCCCGGCTGGTCATAGTTTCTCAAACCACGTCCATCCTCATATATGATGAGTTCAAGATTGCGAAGCTGCTCTCTGAGGATTAGAAGCTTATCCACTTGTTCTTGGTCTTCAACGATTGCAAATCGCACCTCAGCGTGTCCGAGGATATAAGCCATCTCATCAGCAATAGAATCCTGGTATATTGGTACTGGAATTCCTCCCAAAATCTGAGTAGCCATGATTCCAAAGTAAAGTTCAGGTCGATTGTCGCCAATAATGGCTAACTTATCACCTCGTATAAAGCCGCTTGCAGCAAGGCAATTCGCAATATCCTGGGACTCTTCCATATACTGATGCCACGTCCAAGACTGCCATATGCCCAGGTCCTTTTCCCGCAGCGAAATACCGTGCGGACTCTGTTCTTTCAAATCGCCTAGAAGTTTAGGAAACGTGTCCTTAATTGACTTTGACGAAACCATGATCTTTCTCATTCATAAAATAGTTACTACCGCACCTCATCAGAAAACTAATCGCTTTTTTTGATAGCCTTCTAATTCAAGAAGTTGACCTTAAAGATATTTAAGAACAAAGGATTATTTTCATAAAAAGATCCTGTGGCAAGTAATCATATTTGTTAAGACCTCAGGTAGCTTCCTTTTCAACTTTTGCAGCTACAACGTCGTCAGCTAGTTTGCCTGTCAGTTCCTGAAGACGGTCAAATTTATATTGAAAACTACCTACTCCACGCGTTAAGGATCGAAGTTCAATGATGAGATCATGCGTCTCCGATTGCGGAAGATGTGCCGAAACCGAATCCCAACCATGCCAACCATCGCGAGCCTCAAAACCCAGAATTTGACCACGCCGACCGCTCAATAGTCTTTGGATTTGTGGCGTAAACTCGTTAGGAACATGAACCTGCACTGTATAAACAGGCTCCAGAAGGACAGGACTACATTGTGGCATACCGGCGCCCATTGCGAGGCGTCCAGCCGTAGTAAAAGCCATCTCAGAGCTGTCAACGGCGTGATATGATCCAAATACTAGGGTAACTGCTATGTCAACCACCGGAAAACCTAGTGGGCCGCGATCACAGTAGGCTGTCACTCCGTTTTGGACAGCAGGTATATATTGTTTTGGCACCACACCACCTGTAATTTTATCATGAAATTCAAATCCGGAACCACGGGATACCGGCTGGATATCGAGAAATACATCTCCAAATTGCCCATGACCTCCACTTTGTTTTTTGTGCCGACCTTGCACTCGGCTTACAGGTTTCCGAATGGTCTCCTTATATGGCACTGCAGGAGGCTCCGTAACTAAAGGAAGAGAATATTTATTGCGGGCCCTTTCGAGGGCAATTTGCAAATGTATTTCACCCTGCCCCCTTAGCAACATTTGATGGGTTTCCGCATCCGCTTCAAAGCTAAGTGACCGATCTTCGTCCCTCAGTTTATGAAGAGCATCAGAAAGCTTCACTTCATCTCCCCGACTTTCTGCTTTCACAGCAAAGGAATAAATAGGACTCAATATTTCGACATCCAGTGAGTTTGGCGCCTCAATTGCCCCGTCAGAAGACACTACGTCGCCTGTTTTTAGCTTGTCCATGCGTCCAAGAGCAACGACGTCACCTGCCGTAGCCTCAGATACTTTATTAACCGTCTGACCCACCATCTGATTAAGGCTTGCCACCCGTTGACCATTCAGTGTCGACCCATCCTTAAGAGAACCATCCCACAACCGAATTAGTGACAGTTTACCACTTGAAGTAGTGTGATATGTTTTTAAAACCTGTGCTTTACATTTATCCTCTTTGCTCAAACCTACACGAGCCAGGGTTACTGAATTTTCCGGAACATCGTGCCGAAGCGACTTCAGCAACCTGTTAATGCCTTTCCCCGTTTCCGCAGCACCAAATAACACCGGCGCGATCTTTGCTGCCCCAAAGGCACCATGCCAATTTACATACGTTTCCTCTAAAGAAGGAATGTCGTCCTCGAGCAAACGCTCAAGCAACGTGTCATCGAAGTCTGCCAAGGCCTCAAGTAACGCAGTACGTGTCGACTCCAACTCTGCTAACATTGACTCTGGCACATCAACCTTCATGGACTCTGAATCGGAAACATACTGATGCCCCCGCCGATGAATTACGTCAACATATCCGGTGACCTCATCCCCCTCAACCAACGGTAATTGCCTAACTGCAAGCGGTCGACGCGTTAGATCCTTAAGCGAGTTGATAAATGATCCAAAATCCGTAGATATTCGATCCATTTTATTTACAAATAACAGGTAAGGTATCTTGTTGATATCAAGAAAACGCAACAATGGTGTCATTCCGACTGCACGACCTGAATCAGCTTCACAAACAACTACTGCAGCATCAACTCCGACTATAACATCTAGCGATTCTTGCAGTAGCTCGATAGAACCAGGACAATCCAGAATTGTGAATGAATCCCCAAGAAATTCAAAGTTTGCTGTAGAAACTTCAACGCTCATGGTTCGTGCTCGCGCCTCTGCGGACGAATCACCGATCGTGTTTCCTTCCTTGATACTTCCCTTACGAGAAATCGCCCCAGCTGCAAATAATAAATTTTCTAACACTGTTGTTTTGCCGCTGGAATAGGGCCCAATTAAAGCAATATTCCTGGGTCCTGACGCTAATTTGTTTGCCATCTTGGTGCCTATGTTTTCTATAAGTTATAGTCCATCACCTGACATTATGGACCAAGTGATGGGAAGAACATCCTCCCAAAGCTTTATTTTTTATGCGCTACGCCCGGGAAGCAAGTAAAACCTTCAAGGAACTGTGGTCACCTAAAAAATCATTATCT
The DNA here is from genome assembly GCA_964515905.1 of uncultured Rhodospirillaceae bacterium. Taxonomy (GTDB): domain Bacteria; phylum Pseudomonadota; class Alphaproteobacteria; order UBA7887; family UBA7887. Next base: position 6,611 of record CAZEWK010000108.1, read on the forward strand.
ATGCAACCCACGCAAATACCTAAAAGTAGTCACTAAATGCTAGGTCGATTAAAAATTAATATGCCCAATAGCATAAAAGTAGAGCCAAATAGTTCTTTTTCCCACTGCATAAAAACTTCGACTCTACTACAATTAGGAAACATGATGACAGCAATAAAATACGTTTTCGTCACAACTTAAATCACCTAATTAAAGTTAGAACAGTATTAAATTAATGCCATAAACTCAAAATTCGCCCTCGATCCTGTCTCCATTTGAGTAGATCATTACTCCTTTTCCGGAACGTTTGCCGTTCTGGAATCTCCCCTCAAATCGGCCACCATCTGAATACTCTATTAATCCAACACCGTTTTGGAGACCTTCAGCAAATTCACCAATATAACGGTCCCCGTTTGAGTAACTAAAAACCCCTTCTCCGTGCATTTTATCTTGTGCAAATTCTCCCTCATAAACATTACCGCTGGCGAAGGTATACTGACCTTTACCGTGTCGGAATCCTTTCACAAAATCTCCGTGATAATGGTCTCCATTGGCAAGGGATAAATTGCCGACCCCATGCCAAAATCCATCGGAGTATTCGCCTTGATATACATGACCACTCACAAATGTGAAAACTCCCGTACCGTGCATTTCACCTGCATAGAACTCCCCTTCATAAGAGTCTCCATTTCCAAAAGTAAACTTCCCATCCCCTTGGCGTTTTCCGCTTATAAATGCCCCTTCATACAAGTCTCCATTGACAAAATCTAACTTGCCCTGGCCATGCATCTGTCCCTCTTCGAATGCTCCCACATATTCATGGCCATCGGAAAAGACTAACGTCCCTTCTCCCTCTCTTTCTCCTGCAACGAAGGTGCCCTCATAACGGTCCCCATTTGAAAATAACAAAATTCCTTGGCCATCCATTTGACCTTCAGTGAATTGGCCTTCGTACGTGTCTCCATTTGAATAACTAAAAATACCTAAACCATGCATTTTTCCATTCTTTAGTTCGCCCTCATACCGGCTCCCACTAGCAAAGTCTATAATCCCACTTTTTAATGGGGCCAATGCACTATTTGTATCCAGTTCCACGGCCGGATCGTTGAGCTCTTGACCGAAAACCGGTGCTCCAACCAAAATTGCTATTCCCAAACATGCTAAAAAAGAAAACTCAAAAAACTGGTTAAGTTTAATCTTCCTTTTACAAGCACCATTCTTCGACAATTTATCCTCCATGAAACGTGCCCTTGCAGTAGTCATTCGAAAGCCAAACTTTTATAATTCAGAACATAAAAGACATTAAAATGCCAATAGTTTATGCAGACCGACGCCTTTAAAGGCTTTTTATCAAACGATAATGGCTGAAAAAGTAATTTTGAGAAACAATGCTTTGGTTTCGACAAGAGAGCGTTTATATGTTGTTTACCAGTAAAAAAATGCGGCCACTGAAATAAGCGCTTTCTCTACTATACTATAGTTAAGTAACTTTACAGGTAAATTGAGGCAGCTTAAATGAACTTAAAGTCCCGAATTCGCACCATACCAAATTATCCTAAGAACGGCATTATGTACCGAGATATTACAACTCTTCTTTCAGACCACAAGGCCTTTACTAAGGCCATAGATCTTATGGCGGACAGGTATGTGGGAGTTCAAATAGATAAAATTGCTGCGATCGAGGCACGAGGCTTCATTTTTGGTGCTCCTATCGCCCATAAACTTAAAACCGCATTGGTACCTATCAGAAAGAAAGGAAAACTTCCTTTCAAAACTATAACTCATGAATATGAGCTGGAATATGGGACTGACTCCATTGAAATGCACATAGATGGGATACTAAAAGGTGACACAGTAGTGCTAGTAGATGACCTTTTAGCAACTGGCGGTACGGCCGAGGCAAGCATACGCTTGGTTGAAAAGAGCGGCGGAATAATACATGAATGTTGTTTCCTAGTGGATCTACCTGACGTCGGTGGAAAAAAACGGCTACGGGATCTCGGCCATAGCGTCTTCAGTTTGTGCGAATTCGATGGGGATTAAGGTTTAACTTCTACGCTTCAACGCATAATTTAGTTTTGGCCCGAGCGAGTAGAAGCAGCACTCTCCAACAATTGCTCCACCTGCTCACATACATAATGGTAAAGGCATCTATGAACTTCTTGAATATGAGGGGTCAACATCGAAGGAACCGCAACCAGTATATCCACATCAGACAAGCGTCCGCCCCCTCGCCCTGTGAACGCAACTGTTTTCATACCGCGATTTTTTGCCGCTAGCACCGCTTGCACAATATTCTCCGAATTTCCACTCGTACTTAGACACCACAAGGCGCCCCCTTTTTCACCTAACGCATCCACCTGCCGTGCGTACAAAGAATCATAGTCAAAATCGTTACTCCAGGCGGTAGTTATAACAGCATCGCTACCAAGAGAAATAACTTTAAAAGGTGGCCGGTCAAGAAGATAGCGACCAACTAATTCGCCAGCTATATGCATCGCATCGGCAGCAGATCCCCCGTTTCCACATACGAGGACTGGCTTCCTACTCCGGAGCGCTCTAACTAATGTATCGATAGCTAAATTTATGGGGGCTTGGAGGTCACCATTCGCGACTTCCTCTAGCAACTTAGATACGTCAATTAAATACTGATTTATAGTCAAATTATTTTCCTAGTCGAAAGCATTTATACCGCAATGGCCCTTTCTCTACCCAATTCTTGCATACAGTAAACAGAATTCTCCCCCCAAAATGTTTACAATATCTACTTAACTGAACTAACCTAACTTAAATTTGATTTGTTACTACACCTGACACCTAATAAGAAAATAACATATTCAAATAGATCGAGAAAACAGGAATGTTACAGACCGCGTTGGACTTCAAAAGTGAAAGCGATAATTTATACCAAACTCTCTGTCACCTCGCCGATAAAGATTTTGAACAAATCACTCAATTTAAAAACTGGACCATCAACAATGTAATACAACATCTACATTTTTTTAATTGGGCTGCCCATTTATCTATAAAAGATGAACAAGCTTTTCGAAAGTTAACCGAGGACTTAAAGGAAAGTCGGGCCGCTGATGAAACCATGGTCCGTTACACAGAGAGAAATTTAGACGGGGTAAAGGGCCAGAATCTGCTTCAATTATGGCAAAATCTGTACTCTGAAATGAGCGACGTGCTCAAACTAACAGAACCCAAGAAACGAGTACAATGGTTTGGCCCAGATATGAGCGTGTTATCCAGCGTAACTGCCCGGCTCATGGAAACATGGGCCCACGGACTGGATATTTACGATACCTTAGGGATAGCAAGAAAGGAAAACGATTATATACGCAACATCGTAGTCCTCGGAAACAACACTTTTGCGTGGAGCTTTCTAAACCGAGGAGAACAAGCACCAAAGAACAAACCGTTTCTGCAGCTTGTTGCACCATCGGGGGGTATATGGAATTTTAATAAGCCTTCCACTGCAAACTTTATAGCCGGTTCTGCTGCTGAGTTCTGTCAAGTAGTAACCCAAACTAGAAATATCCAGGACACAAGTCTCAATGTCAAAGGATCTAATGCCGCTTACTGGATGTCAATTGCTCAGTGTTTCGCTGGCCCACCGCGAACTCCTCCTTTGCCAGGTACGCGTTATTGCGAAATTAAGTAGAACCTTACAATAGTGGGAAGCATTTAGTATCGCCCACCTTTTGCAACTAATATTTTTACAAATTTATATCGCAATTTAATTGCAGGAGAAACACTAACTATGCAGCTAGCAGTTGATCAATGTCGCCTGACTGTAAACCCACTGACTTAGCTGACGCTACCACCTCCTGCCAGGTGTTGTCATCCACGTAAATCCCAACCTCTAGTCTTTTTTCCTTTGCCAGTCTTTCTGGGTCACCGGGAACCAGTATCTCCGCGACACCTTCTGCCGGCCGTGCTGATTTAACGTACGAAGTAATTTCGTTGAGCTCGGTTCGGAATACATCGGCGTCGCCTAGAGCATTAGGATCTAATACAATACTCAGCATGTTATTGATGGTAGTATTTTGTACTTGGTTACGGGGCACACACGTGCCGCCATTGATCAGTGCTCCTGCCAAAGTTTCGCATATAAACGATAGAGCGTAGCCTTTATGATCACCAAACGGAGCAAGGGCTCCCCTAGGAGTACCAAACATCACATCTGGGTCATTGGTGGGTTTTCCATCAGGATCAAAAAGTATGCCCGGAGGAATTTTATCTCCTTTATTACGTGCAACCCGCACTTTCCCCATGGCTATCTTACTTGTAGCCATATCCAATACTATCCGTGATTGTTGCTGAGTAGCCGGAAGGGCAACGCAACACGGGTTTGTGGAGTAACGTGCTTCTCCACTGCCGTAAGGCGCCACTTGGGGATTGAGTCCAATAGCATTCACAAAGTGAATAGAAACAAAGCCGCTATCTGCACACTTCTCACCCCAAGCTCCGATCCTCCCCAAGTGATGAGAATTTCGAAGAGCAACAATGGCCGCTCCTGTTTCTCGCGCCTTTTCCATCCCGATATCGATCGTTTCGGAGCCAATTACTTGGCCATAACCCAGATTGCCATCAATTTGAACGATAGGACCGTTCTGCCACTTCACAGTAGCATGTTGGTTGACATTTATAGCACCTCGCTGAACTCGCTCAATATAACTCGGCACCATACCAATACCATGACTGTCGTGACCCGAGAGATTAGATTCGGTCAAATTATTTGCGATTAAATTAGCCTCACTTTCGTCAGAACCAGAAGTCCGAAATATACCCGCTATTAGACCTTTCAATTGTTCTCTCGTAAAAATCATCCTCATCCCCATCGCGCATACAAGATTATTAGCTGCCAGACAAAGCTTGATCTAAATCCGTTAAGATATCGTCTATGTGCTCTATCCCAATAGATAGTCGAACGTAACCATCAGTGACTCCTGTAGCCGCCTGATCCTCAGGTGATAACTGCGAATGAGTCGTGCTAGCTGGATGAATCGCAAGGCTACGTGCATCGCCTATATTTGCGACATGATAAAACATCTTTAGACCATCAATGAATCGGCGACCCGCTTCTTTGCCGCCCTCCAACTCAAATCCGACCAAGGCGCCGTGTCCATTTGCCAGATATTTGTCGGCCCGCCGCCTAGCTTCCCCTTGCATGAGACCAGGGTATATCACGTTCGTTACTTTGGCTTGTTTCTGCAACCACTCTGCAACTTTAGCGGCATTCTTACTATGAGCGTGCATGCGGAGAGCCAAAGTTTCCAAACCTTGAATGAACAAGAAAGCATTGAACGGACTCATACAGGCACCTAAGTCACGTAAAAGGGTGACACGAGCCTTTAAAATATATGCGATCGGACCTAGGGGTTTGACAGCCTCTGTCCAGATTGCCCCATGGTAACTCGGATCTGGTTGGGTTAATAATGGAAATCGGTCGCCATGCGCTTCCCAATTAAAGGCTCCACTATCGACGATGACACCTCCGATGGAGTTACCATGTCCCCCAACATATTTAGTTGTTGAATAAACTATTACTGCAGCACCATAGTCGATTGGTCTACAAATCACAGGACACGCGGTATTATCCATAATTAATGGAACACCCAATTTTTTCCCGATAGTTGCCACCTCTTCTATTGGGAACACTTGCAATTTGGGATTTGGTAGTGTCTCGGCATAATACGCTCGTGTTTTTTCATCAGTTGCATTTGCAAATGCTTCTGGATCGGATGGATCCACAAAACGAACTTCAATACCCATTGTCTTAAGTGTGTTTGCAAACAGGTTCCATGTACCACCATACAAATCAGTTGAACTAACAATATTGTCACCTGTTTGAGCAATATTTTGAATTGCAAAAGCGGAAGCTGCCTGTCCGGAAGCCAAAGCCAGTGATGCCACTCCACCGTCGATAGCGGCCATACGTTCCTCCAAAGCCGCACATGTTGGGTTCATAATACGTGTATAAATATTGCCCAGTTCTTTTAGAGCAAACAAATTTGACGCATGCTCGGCGCTGTCAAACTGGTAGGAAGTGGTTTGGTAAATTGGTACAGCAACCGAATTTGTAGTTGGGTCACTTCGTGGGCCTGCGTGCAGTCCCAGTGTTGCAGCATGCTTAGAATCGACAGACATAGTTTCAACTCCCATATCAAGGTTAACGCGTCAGCGTTTACAGATATTAACAGTTCAAGAAAGCGTTAGAAGTAACATTTGGTTAGGACCATACCTGGCCCTAAAACAATAGTTTGTTTTAAACTAGACTCCTGCAAAGAAATTAATGTACCCCATAACTCTAAATCACCGTTGATAAATTACTACCCATCTTTCTGAAAAGCAGTACTAAATGAATATTTAGTATCAGTATCTAATTTTGGTAGTTCAAGATCCTGTCATAACTTACGACTTAAGACCTCTAATCAAAATTCTAAAACCGATCACAATTGATCTTCCTAGTTTCTAAGTTGCAGCATGACAAATCTAAAACTCAATAGTAAGCCTTCGATTGCAATGTTACATTAACCATTTTATGCTCTTAAATTAAGCAAAATGTGGCATTAGCTAAAAAATCTGCTTAAAAAATATGCATTATCTCTATCAGTCAATACGATCGATCCATCGACGCATGAGGATTGGTAATTTTTTAAGCCTCGCAAGACCTATTAGTTATGGCAAATCAATAGGATAGAATTTGATTTAATTTTTTCCAAAATTTTGGCATGTTTCTTGCATGTATAACTATTAGAGGTTACGTCCACTCTGCCTCTTAGGTAGCCATCTAACGATTAAGGAGTTGAACCATGACAGTTCAAAGGTTCTCTATACATCTTGCAATCTTAACGACTCTTTTTACACACATCTGCGCCATGAGTGCAGCTACAACTGCCCAAGAACCGATAAAAATCGGTGTGCTACATTCTCTGTCAGGCACTATGGCAATTAGTGAAACGACCCTAAAGGATACAATCCTAATGTTGGTTGAAAACCTAAACAATAGTGGTGGCCTATTGAACAGACCCATCGAAGCCGTGGTAGTTGATCCAGCCTCAAATTGGCCCCTATTCGCTGAAAAAGCTCGCGAACTGTTAGAAAAGGACCAAGTCGCCGCCGTGTTTGGTTGTTGGACCTCTGTATCAAGAAAATCAGTATTGCCAGTCTTTGAGGAACTCAATGGGCTCTTGTTTTACCCGGTACAGTATGAGGGCGAGGAAAGCTCACGAAATGTGTTTTACACGGGGGCTGCCCCCAACCAACAAGCGATCCCAGCAGTTGAATATTTAATGAGCGACGATGGGGGTGCTGCAGAACGTTGGGTACTTCTTGGAACTGATTATGTTTACCCACGAACAACAAACAAAATACTACGCGCTTTTCTTCAGGCGAAAGGGGTTTCCGAGAGCGACATAATGGAACAGTATACCCCGTTTGGCCACTCAGATTGGCAAACAATAGTCAGCGACGTGAAAGATTTTGCATCAGCCGGAAAGGCCACTGCTGTAGTCTCCACAATAAACGGGGATGCTAATGTTCCGTTCTACAAAGAATTAGCTAGCCAAGGAATCAGTGCAGAAGATACACCAGTTATCGCATTTTCAGTAGGTGAAGAAGAATTATCAGGGCTGGATACAGAACCCCTGGTAGGGCATTTAGCAGCCTGGAACTACTTTATGTCAATCGACAACGACACCAATGCACAATTCATAGAAGAGTGGCACCGCTTTATTGACAACGAAAACCGCACCACTAACGACCCTATGGAAGCTCATTATATAGGCTTCCAAATGTGGGTTCAGGCTGTTAGGCAGGCTGGAACAACGGACATCGATGCAGTCCGGCAAGCAATGTATGGACAGACTGTGGCGGCGCTGAGTGGATATGAAATCATGATGAATACGAATCACCACCTTTCAAAACCAGTAATGATCGGAGAGATTCAACCGGACGGACAATTTGACGTGGTATGGCAGACCGATAATGTGGTGAAGGGTGACGCCTGGAGCGATTACATTCCTGAAAGTGCTAAATTGGTGGCTGATTGGACATTCCCCTGGGTCTGTGGGAATTGCCAGACGCCTCGTTTTACCACTGCAAAATAAACTAAATAGCTTTATGGACGGTTGATGCGATTCTGGTTTTCCCGCTTCAGACCATATGTTGTACTTTTCAATTGCCCTCCCCAAATGTGGACGGGCAATTGGGTAATCTTCCATAACCTTTAATCTTTTGGACCAAACAACCTTTGGAATCGACATTTTTTTAACTGTGTTGAATATCGAACCATATAGTCTTTCCGATTGAACTTCTTTTTTTGTACAGAGCAATGAGCCTAATAGCGCGTAGATACCTGATCACTCTGTTACTTATTACTTCCGTGATCTCAGTAGAGATAACGAAGGCGTTTGCCAACGACCACTCTTCGATAGAACCAGTTATAAGCGATCTCAGCAAGAAGGGCTTTGACGAGAAATCTATTGCTATTGACGCTCTGGCTGAAATTGGAGGAGCTCAGGTTGAAAAGATCCTTATGGAGTTCCTGAATGGCCATTTATATACAAGAAAGGAAAACGGAAAAGTCGTAATAGTCGAGAAATCAGACGAAGCTTATGTTCTGACGGACCCTATCACCTCAATGGAAATTGGGACTGCTACCAAGAAAGAAATTAAAAAAATTCGAGTGAACAATCGACTCAGAAAAATTATTCGTAGTGCCCTTGGTCGAATAACACTATCAAGCCCAGATCCGGTCAAACGTGGGAAGGCAGCCGAAACATTTTTTCACAAACCCCGCGTAGATGACGCAGCGGTCTTAGAAGCTGCATTAAAACGGGAAACGGATAAAAATGTGGGCTCTAAGATGTCAATGGCACTAGCCGCAATATATTTAGATTCCCAATTTCCACAGACAAAACGATTGGAGGCAATTAAGACTTTGAGTGGTTTTATTGATCCAGATGTCCGATCATTGTTGGCCAAAGTTTTAGTCAAAGATGAGTCTGGAACCTTTATCGAAAAAAACGACTCTGTTCGAGTAGCAGCGGAGATTAGTTTTGAAAATATTCAAAGCAAGCTTCGATTGTACGGACTACTGGAAACTTTATTTCATGGTCTGAGTCTTGGGTCAGTTCTGTTACTTGCAGCTATTGGACTAGCAATAACGTTCGGAGTAATGGGTGTAATTAATATGGCCCATGGAGAAATGGTTATGCTCGGTGCGTACACAACCTTTCTGGTACAAGAATTATTTCGTAATTATCTTCCCTCCGGTTTTGATTTTTCACTATTAATAGCTATTCCCCTGGCTTTCTTAATATCGGCAATAGTTGGGATTCTAATCGAGAGAGGTATTATTCGTTACCTCTATGGAAGACCATTGGAAACACTTCTGGCGACTTGGGGACTTAGCCTGATTTTACAACAACTCGTCCGGACCATTTTTGGCCCAACTAATCGTGAAGTTGGCTCACCAACTTGGATGATGGGTGCCCTCGATGTAGGCGGTGGAATAGTATTACCTTACAGTCGGCTATACATCATTGTTTTTAGCATCATTGTCTTGGCAATCCTGTTGGTGACTCTCAAGCATACTACTTTCGGTTTGAGAATGAGGGCTGTAACTCAGAATCGCAGCATGGCTAATGCTATGGGAATTCGCACCGGTAGGGTTGACGCTTTAACCTTTGGCTTGGGTTGTGGCATCGCTGGGATAGCAGGGGTCGCCTTAAGTCAAATCGATAACGTGAGTCCTAATCTTGGACAGGCCTATATCATTGATTCTTTTATGGTTGTCGTATTTGGCGGGGTCGGAAATTTGTGGGGCACATTGGTTGGCGCAATGAGCCTCGGAGTTGTGAACAAATTTCTTGAACCTCACTCGGGAGCTGTATTGGGGAAAATACTCGTGCTTGTGTTTATTATTCTCTTTATCCAAAAACGACCACGCGGCCTTTTTGCTCTCAAAGGCCGAGCAGCGGAGCAATAGCTTATGGTGCTCAATAATAAATCCTTCTTAAGGCTCGACTCGGCAAGCACTGTTTTTCTTACCGTAATCGCACTAACGACAGTCATCGTCCTAATTGGAAATTTATTGATTCCAGAATCATCTGTTTTTTATATACCAACCTATCTGGTCAGCCTGATTGGAAAATACCTTTGTTTCGCCCTATTAGCTATGAGTGTAGATCTAATATGGGGCTTTTGTGGAATTCTGAGTCTTGGGCACGGCGCTTTTTTCGCTTTAGGCGGATACGCAATGGGTATGCACCTGATGCGCCAGATTGGAGACCGAGGAGTGTATGGAAATTCAATATTACCGGACTTCATGGTCTTTCTCAATTGGGATACCTTACCGTGGTATTGGCTCGGTTTTGACAATTTTATTTTTGCGATAGTCATGGCTGTTGTCATACCCGGAGCCCTGGCATTTGCTTTTGGTTGGCTCGCTTTTCGATCAAGAGTGACCGGCGTGTACTTTGCAATTATTACCCAGGCTATGACTTTTGCCTTAATGCTAGCGTTTTTTAGAAATGACATGGGGTTTGGAGGAAACAATGGTCTAACCGATTTTAAAGACATACTTGGCTTCAGCTTACAATCGGACTTAACTCGATGTTGTCTATTTACTGCCTCCGCCGTCGCGTTGGGATTTGGTTATCTATTTTGTAGGTTTGTGACCAAATCAAGTTTAGGGCAGGTTCTAATTGCGATACGGGACTCCGAAAGTCGCGCACGTTTTCTTGGCTATAGGGTGGATCATTATAAATTGTTTATCTTTACTATATCTGCGATGCTGGCAGGCATAGCTGGCGCACTTTATGTGCCACAAGTGGGGATTATAAATCCTAGCGAATTCGCACCGCCAGGATCCATCGAAATAGTGATATGGGTTGCAGTCGGGGGGCGTGGCACATTGTATGGCGCAGCTTTAGGAGCTGTCCTCGTTAACTACGCAAAAACATATTTCACCGGGGCATTGCCAGATGCTTGGCTATACGTACTTGGTGCCAGTTTCATTATTGTAACACTCTATCTGCCAAAAGGAATTATTGGAATACTAACAACTCGACCTAACTTTACAGGGCTATTAAGCAAAATGAAGGATAGAGCATAGTGGAAATGCTCAAAACATATAGACAAACACAAACTACTGATCACGATAGCTTACCCTCATCAAAAGCTCGAGATTCTATTCTCTATATGGATGGAGTAAGCGTCAGTTTTGATGGCTTTAAAGCGTTAAGTGAATTAAGCCTGGTAGTAGAACGAGGAGAAATGCGAGCGGTCATAGGTCCAAATGGGGCGGGAAAAACGACAATGATGGATATCATCAGCGGCCGAACACGACCTGACAGTGGCCGTGTAATTTTTAGCGGAAAAACTGACCTTACAAGGCTAGATGAGTCAGCTATTGCTGAGCTCGGTATTGGTCGAAAATTTCAAAAACCCACAGTATTTGAGAAGCAAACGGTGTACGAAAATCTTTCGCTCGCCCTAAAAATGGACCGAAGAGTCTTTCCAAAATTATTTGGTCAATCTACTAAAGACTCTGAATTACGACTCCACGAAATACTCCAAATAATAGCGTTGTCTGATCAAAGAAAAGTGCTCGCGGGCCGCCTATCCCATGGCCAAAAGCAATGGCTAGAAATCGGCATGCTCTTAGCTCAAGACCCAGAGCTTTTGATGGTTGATGAGCCTGTCGCCGGTATGACAGATAAAGAAACAGAGCAAACAGTGGAACTACTCAAAACGATTTCCTCAAAACGGTCCGTCCTAGTGGTCGAACATGATATGGAATTTGTTAGGGCTCTAGACACAAAAGTTACAGTTTTACACGAAGGATCTGTGTTAGCTGAAGGGTCCCTAGATTTCGTCCAAAATAATGAACGTGTCATCGATGTTTATTTAGGTCGTTGACAGTGCTTACCGTGGATAAAATGGACCTTTATTATGGAGCTAGTCACGCTTTGCGAAACGTAACTTTAAGAGCGAACGCTGGTTCAGTAACGTGTGTTTTAGGTCGTAACGGCGTAGGGAAAACTAGTTTATTACGAGCAATAATGGGATTACACCCTGTGGCTACAGGAAGCATTAAATGGAAGGAGGAAGAGATTACCTCACTTTCACCCTATGAACGTGCCCGAAGAAAAATTGCCTTCGTCCCCCAAGGACGAGAAATATTTCCTTTGCTGACGGTAGAAGAAAATTTACTTACAGGTTATGCCGCACTACCAAAAAAACTTCAGTATTTGCCAGAAGAAATTTTTGAACTTTTTCCAATACTTCGAGATATGTTAAACCGGAAGGGCGGCGACCTTTCTGGAGGTCAGCAGCAGCAGTTGGCAATTGCTCGAGCGCTCGTAACTAGACCCGAACTGTTATTACTAGATGAACCTACCGAAGGCATTCAGCCGTCAATCATTAAGGATATCGACCACGTCATACGCCACCTTCGGAGTAAATCTGATATCGCTATACTGTTGGTGGAGCAGTATTTTGAGTTCGCAAAAGAACTAGCTGATAGCTATTTTGTTATGGATAGAGGTTCGATCGTATTAGGCGGAGACAGAAGAAATATGGTTGAATCTGATGTTAGAAGACACCTTACTGTCTAGTTACAGGTCTACCAAAACATCACGGGGAAAGCCGGTTTCTGGGCGCCTTGAAATCCGTTTTAATAGTGACGGGCAACATACCTACGTGGATCACCTATATCAAAAACAACCGCTAAGAGTCCTCTTCCCTAGAGATTCAAACATCGGCAATCTAACGGTCCTCGTAAACATGGCGGGCGGAGTTGTCGGAGGGGATCAACATTGCATAAATATTGAGTGTGGTCCTAACGCTGTTGCAACAGTTACGGGTCAAGCCGCCGAGAAAATATATCGGTCTACCGGTGCCATTGCCCAAATAGAACAATTCATTTCTGTTGCGCGCCAGGGATGGCTTGAAATGTTACCCCAAGGGACAATACTGTTTAACGGTTGCAGAGTTAAGCGTAAGAATCATGTCACAGTACTCGCTGGAGGGCGATGTATGATTGGGGAAATCCTGACTTTTGGACGCATTGCTATGGGAGAAACTTTACGAAATGGTCTGGTAAGTGACGAATGGAAAATATTTAGGGACAAGAAACTGTGCTGGGCCGATTTTTTCCATATAGACGACGAGATGCATAATACATTTGACCAAATTGCAGGACTTGATAACTCAGACGCGATGGGCATATGTCTTTACTGTGCAGACGATGCATCTAATTACCTAGATGATGCTAGAAGTTTACTCGGAAAACAAAACAACATTAGAAGCGATACGCTAACCGGAGTGAGTGCAATGGAAAACTTATTAATCATGCGATGGTTGTCAAAAGACCCCGCGCACTTGCGTAGTAATTTTGGAATATTCTGGTCGGAGTTTCGCGCACTAGTCGGTGCACAAAAGTCAGCCCTACCTTCTATTTGGCAAATTTAAAATCGGAGAGATATCTCATGAATCTTACACCGCGGGAAAAAGACAAATTACTAGTCTCCGTCGCCGCAATGGTTGCTCGACGCCGAATGGAGCGAGGCGTGAAACTCAATTACCCGGAGGCTGTCGCCCTAATCACCGATTTTGTGATAGAAGGGGCTCGCGACGGACAGTCAGTGTCACAACTTATGTCGGACGGAGCTAAGGTGTTAATTACGGATCAGGTTATGCCAGGCATTCCAGAAATGATCTCGGAAATCCAGGTGGAAGCGACATTCCCTGATGGAACTAAGTTGGTAACAGTGCATCAACCAATTAGACCTATGTCTTCCACTATTATTCCTGGGGAAATAATAACTGATGACGGTAGCATCACTTTGAATGCAGGCCGAACCACTATCACTCTTGAAATTTCAAATACCGGTGATAGGCCCATACAAGTTGGAAGCCACTACCATTTTTATGAAGTGAATAGCGCTCTTAAATTCGATCGAGAAAAAACTCGAGGCTTTCGGCTTGACATCCCAGCCGGCACAGCGGTGCGCTTTGAACCGGGTCAGTCTCGACAAATTTCGCTAGTACCCTTTGAAGGTAAACGAGCAGTTTACGGTTTTAACCAAGCCATAATGGCGAGCTTAGACACAGCAGAATAGACATGGCTACAAAAATCAAAAAAAATGCTTACGCGGACATGTTTGGGCCCACTACTGGAGACTGTATGCGACTGGCCGACACAGATTTGTATATCAAAATAGAATCCGATTACACCACCTATGGAGAAGAAGTGAAATTTGGCGGAGGCAAAGTAATTCGCGATGGAATGGGTCAATCACAAATTTCACGAGAGGAGGGAGCGGTCGACACTGTGATCACTAATGCAGTTATTGTTGATCACTGGGGAATTACCAAAGCAGATATTGGTATAAAAGATGGCCGAATTCTGAAAATTGGCAAAGCAGGTAATCCAGATATCCAATCTAATGTCGACATAGTAATCGGTCCCAGTACCGAAGCAATTGCTGCGGAAGGAAAAATTGTTACGGCTGGTGGTATTGACGCGCACATACATTTTATTAGCCCCCAACAAATTGAGGAAGCACTATACAGCGGAATAACAACGATGCTGGGTGGTGGAACCGGTCCAGCAACAGGAACAAATGCTACTACCTGCACCCCAGGCCCATGGCATATTTCCCGAATGCTTCAAGCTGCTGAAGGATTTGCCATGAATTTAGGTTTTTTTGGTAAAGGAAACACAAGTATGCCGGGCGGACTTGTGGAACAAATTGAAGCCGGCGCCTGCGGACTCAAATTGCATGAAGATTGGGGGACCACGCCAGCAACTATCGACAATTGCTTAAGTGTTGCGGACGATTTTGATATTCAAGTACTAATTCATACTGACACGTTAAATGAGTCTGGTTTCGTTGAAAACACTGTGTCTGCTTTCAAAGGGCGGACGATACACGCTTTTCACACGGAAGGTGCTGGAGGCGGTCATGCCCCGGATATTATTAAACTATGTGGTGAACCAAACGTCTTACCATCGTCCACAAACCCGACCCGTCCCTATACGGTCAATACACTCGACGAACATTTAGATATGTTAATGGTATGCCATCACTTAGATAAAGATATACCTGAGGACGTAGCATTTGCAGAAAGTCGAATTCGTCGCGAAACTATAGCAGCGGAAGATATTCTCCACGATCTTGGAGCATTTTCCATGATCGCGTCAGATAGCCAAGCGATGGGTCGAGTTGGGGAAGTGATAATACGAACATGGCAAACAGCCGATAAAATGAAACGTCAATTTGGACCTATGGGAGACAACGCCGCCGATAACGATAACATGAGAGTTAAACGATATATAGCTAAATACACAATCAATCCAGCTATTGCTCACGGAATTGCACAGCATATCGGTTCTGTAGAAGAAGGAAAATTAGCCGATTTGGTTATATGGAATCCGCCGTTTTTTGGTGTCAAACCAGATCTTATATTAAAGTGTGGAACGATAACAGCTGCACTAATGGGAGACCCCAATGCTTCCATTCCAACACCGCAACCAGAACACTATCGACCTATGTTTGGATCGTTTGGAAAGTCATTGCTTGAAAGTGCGGTTACCTTCGTTAGTCAAACTGCCTATGACAAAAATATCGGTTCTACCCATCACTTATCTAAACGTCTTATCCCCGTCGCGCAGACACGAGCGCAAATTAACAAGGGCAGCATGATTCACAACAGTTTGACCCCGCACATCGAAGTAGACCCTGAAACATACGAAGTAAAGGCAGATGGAGTCCTACTGACTTGCGAACCAGCAGAAACGTTAAGCATGGCCCAACGGTACTTTCTTTATTAGAAAGGAGGAAGAAGCATGAAACGGGCCATAAAGCATGCTGTTGTGGGAGGTTGGCCAACCGCAAAAGAGGCCGACCAAGTAATACTGGATTATGACGATAGACACCGCCGGCGGATTCGACTGCGTACCAGTTTTGGGGAAGAAATATTACTAGACCTGAAAACTGCAATTGCAATGGCAGATGGCGATGGCCTACAACTGAATGACTCTCGCTGGCTTCGAGTCACAGCAAAACCCGAAAACCTTGTGCAAATCACTGCAGAAAACGCTAAGCATTTGACCCGCATTGCATGGCATTTAGGTAACCGTCATCTTCCGGCCGCTATTAGTAAAGACCGGATATTAATTCGGCCCGATCACGTAATTGAGGACATGCTACTGAAACTTCACGCAACCACAGAAACTGTCACAGAGCCTTTCCAACCTGAGTTCGGTGCTTATCACAAGCATAATATAGAAAAAAATTGGTTCTGAACTATGATTGAACACCGCGATGTTCTCAACCTCCCCGAGGATGCTTTATACAAATTATTGCATTGGTTTTCTCCTTCCTTCCCAATTGGTTCTTATTCTTATTCACGTGGTCTGGAGACTGCAATAGAAGCCAAACTAGTCCTTGAGGTTAATGGATTGGTTGATTGGATACATACTGATTTGCTACGTGGCCCAGGATGGACTGATGCCATATTGTTTTGTCATATTTTTCGTTCAATTATAGGCGGCAACCAAGATGAATTTATGGAATTGGCTACCTTAGCAAATGCAGCGCGCGGAAGCAGTGAACTCGCTCTAGAAAGCTCCAATCAGGGAAAAGCTTTTGCAAAAGCTACATCAGAATGTTGGTCCGTACCTCAGATGAATTCTATAGAACGAGACTTAACCAATCTGGGCATTGAAATGACTCTCCCGGTTGCAGCAGCAACGGCCTGCGCCCTCAGTCAAATACCACTTAAACCCGCGTTATTTTTTTACACACAAGCTGATGCAAACAATCTTGTTAGCGCAGGCATTCGACTAATACCACTCGGCCAATCCGATGGCCAACGAGCACTGTCCCAACTTGAACAAACTGTGAACATGGTAGTTGAAAAGGCTCTAGCCATGGATTTGGACAAGCTTGGCACCTCCACACCAATGATCGATCTCATGTCAATGCACCATGAAATCCAATATACAAGGCTATTCCGCTCATGACTCCCCTAAAAGAAGCAAAATCTCTAACGGCAAAGCACGGCCCTCTTCGGGTCGGTATTGGTGGTCCCGTTGGATCAGGGAAAACCTCTCTCGTAGAAAACCTTTGTAAAGGCATGCGGGAGCTATACGACATAGTCGTAATAACCAACGATATTTATACCAAAGAAGATCAAATGATCTTAACACGTGCCGGTGCACTGCCACCAGAACGCATCGAAGGCGTAGAAACCGGAGGGTGCCCACACACCGCAATTCGGGAAGATGCCTCCATTAATCTTTCAGCCATCGATCACATGAAGAAACTTTTCCCTGGTGCAGAAATCTGTTTTATTGAATCCGGAGGCGACAATCTAGCTGCAACCTTTAGTCCAGAACTAGCTGATATCACCATTTATGTAATCGACGTAGCAGCTGGGGAAAAGATCCCCCGTAAAGGCGGCCCAGGAATCACACGGTCCGATCTGTTAATTATTAATAAAACTGATCTAGCAACTCATGTTGGCGCAGATCTAAGCGTGATGGAATCAGATACGCTAAGAATGCGCGATGGAAGACCTTATTTCTTTACTAACTTAAAAGACGGAGACGGAGTAAAAGATATAATGGACTTTATTGTTTCCGTTGGAGGATTAGGCATCCCATGAGGCAAAATACAGTCATCAAAGCTAGATTTTTACGCTTGGACCCGTAATCCTCATTTGCAACATCATTATATTAACAGCTTCGGCAAGAAGTTCGAATTTTGATGTTAATATTTATACCACGCTAGCGAGACCCCCATCGATGTTGACAGCAACGCCCGTAATGTAAGAAGCGCGATCAGAGACTAAAAAAGCGACTAGGTCCCCATATTCTTTAGCTTCGCCTACTCTTCCAAGTGGAACCTGCTGTGATAATTCCTTATATAGCCCTTCGGGATCTTTGTTTCCTGCTCGCCGCACCCACTGCTCACTTTTCAGCAAGCCAATACAAACGGTATTCACTCTAATTCCATCACCAGCATATTCATTTGCTAAAGACTTTGTCAGATTTATTCCTGCAGCTCGACTGACCGTAGTTGGAAGGGCTTTAGCTGGAGGCGCTTTACCCCCAATTATTGTCGCATTCACAATCGCTCCACCACCACGCTCCCTCATGATTGGAATCACCCGTCTACAAGAACGAACCGCAGCCATAACTTTTAAGTTTAAATCTTCCTGCCATTCAATATCGTCGACCTCCTCTAGACCGGCCGCAGACGATTTGCCAGCATTGTTCACAAGAATGTCTACACCACCAAATTGGTTTATTGTGAAATCCACAAGATTATTTATGTCGGCCAATTTTGACATATCAGCACGTACACCCACTACTTCACCACCAGTTTGTGTGGCAATATCGGTGGCAGCTCTATTCAGATGTTCTTCTCGACGCGCGCAAATTACGACTTTTGCACCCTCTGCAGCAAGCCGTTCCGCCGTCGCCCGGCCAAGCCCATCACTTCCACCGGTCACTATTGCAATTTTTCCTGTTAAGCCCAAATCAAACATAAGTCTTCCCTATCTTCACATAAAATTTGAAATCAAAATCTAATTTCATGAACCATCCATGTCAAAATTTCACTTTTGAGTCCATTTTCAGAAATCGTATTGCAACAATGTTTATACAGCCTTTCCCTTGTTTGGTGCCTGAGTCAACAATTCTTCTGT
>CAZEWK010000109.1:0-4002 GCA_964515905.1 uncultured Rhodospirillaceae bacterium
ATTAAAGGTGGGGAATTCATTGTAGGTAAATTTGAAGACACTTTACCAATATTCTTTTCTGAAAAACGCCCCATGGCATCCGTAATAAATTTTGATGCAGATCTATACTCTTCGACTATTTGCGCTTTAAATTTTTCACAATCAGTTATGGACAAAGATACTATTCTTATTTTTGACGAGTTCCTTACGAATGAAAGCTGGGAGCAAGACGAATTTAAAGCATTGAATGAATTTTGTTCTATAAATAGCTACACGTATGAAGTGGTGGCTATTTCATTTTTTACAAAACAAGCGGCGGTTAAACTAATTGGCATTTAAAACATTGCTGAAGTTTTTGCGGCATTGATGCGCAGCAACAAATTGCCCTGTCTGCAAACTAAAATACAGCTGATCTGATTTATAGTGAGGTCTAATGTCGCAAGGAATGCGCCGAATATATTGATGCACAGCACCTCTACGATTTAGATATGATGCCTGTTTTATTACGTATGATACTTGGGTTGGGGCAGTAGTTTCGGGTGTTAAATCAAATCCCTTATACATATAACAAACGAGGCATATTCTATTATAATCAGATGGTTCCGATCGATCTCGATGATCATTATGAGTCTCGAAGAGTTAATTTTCCTTACTGGCGAAGTGCCCCATCTATCACAACTGTCCAGACTGGTGGCATTAGATTCTGTTCTTTCATTCTTTCATAACAATTTATCGCACCAGGATGCTTAAGAAAGTCTCTTATTTTATAGTTGAGTATTTCCCTATCTTTTCCATGTACCGTGGTAGAGCCGAATGCGAATAGTTTTATTCTTTGTTCAATAAATGTTTCAAATTGGAATTTCTCTTTTTCATTAAGTTTGTCAAAATCCATACGTCCCTTTATAACTAACTCTGCAGCTGCCTCATTTACCCAAAAATGGGTAAACTCACTATTGACTAGATCTCTATTAGCAATGTTAACTGAGTTTGTCTGGTCAACATTTTTTTTTAGCTCGATAGCTATGAATATTAGGGTGAAAAATATCGAAAACGAGCCAACTATACTTGCTATATCTACTAATAGTTTAAGGTCCATTAAAATTCTCCAGTCGCTTAATAAGTTAGAAGACTAATTAAGTCGTTGCTATTTTAATAAGCTATTTATTGAGATTTTCTAACCGAAATCCTTCATGATACCCCTCACCAACATCCCCAGATGACCATCCAGTAATTTGATAAATCATCTCATTCAGGTATGGAGGATCAACCAAAGCTATTGGAACAGCTCAATCCATATTCACTTATGCTGAGATGGACGATTAATTTTATAGTGGCAAATACACGCTTGGTTGAAACAATCGTCTGGTCTTTATTTAATAACCAGTCACGGAATTTTCCTGCATCTGATAAGTGGTGGACACTTATTCAAAATAAATCACCAAAAACTAGAGTGTATCCGAAAGTCCAAATAAGACTCTCCGAGTCAGGGTTGGATTAATCTTGTATTGGAGTGAGTTAGGGTACCTGAATGGACTCAGGGAGTCTTAAAATAAGCCCTAAAGATCGTATGTTGATTGACTTATTTATTGATTATACCTGCTGTTGTTTACGGGTGGAGTAATGAGTAATTCTTATGGGCTCACGAATAAGTTTTTATGTAATTTTATCATATTTTTCACCTCTCCATCTCTCATAATCATCCTTGTTGACAATATAAGACCAATGCAAAAGGGATTGTTGTATTTTCCTGCTTATGTCTCCGCTCATTTCGATGCCACATCCGACACTATGAATTTTCGAATAAATAATATTTCTCCATCGACCCTTGGGTCCGCAGAACGCTACCCATCTTTTTATTTGTCTTTCATCATCTTCGTGCCGTCTGCCTAAAAAATATTTACAATACCACTCATACCACCCTCTGGGATCATCTTTGTGTATCCAACCCTTAGATTCCCATTCTTTTTGAGATTGTCCTGATTTGACCTTAAAATAATTAATCTCAGTTCGGTAACTATCGGATAAATAAAAACTCTCATCTAACCCGTTAAACCAATCATCTGGAAATTCCTTAGGGTCAATTAAAGAACTGAAATAAGTGCCTCCAAATACACCTCGATTTAGCATTTCCTTAGGCGTTAACATTGGACTAAAATTCATTGAAACAGGCTCGTACGTTGGAAACTACTCCACCGTTATCTAATAGATTGGACTTCGTCAAATCATAAAGTAAAGGTCGGTTTCCATAAAAATATTTTGGGTGAAAATAATTTTTCTTTTCAAAAGAAGATATAAAAATCGAGGCTTATTCTATTATAATTGGTTGGTCCCGGGTGATCTCGATAATCATTATGAGTCTCGAAGAGTTAATTTTCCCCAAGGACTAAGTCAATACGAACCGTCCGTCAGTCAGCTATTTTTGTATCTTTCATTTTATTCCTATTTTGATCGAATAGAACTTAATATTCAAACGTTCCTTAAAGCACGGAAATCCTTGCTCCAGTTTGATTAGATTTGTAAATTGACTCTTCAATTTTAAGGTTCTGGAGATAGTCAGCTCCAGTATTGACAATGGGTCCTTGAGATAAAATAGCATCCAAAATATACTTTTGGCATGAATAGACGCTGTCACCTGCAAAACCAATATTGTTCCACTCATAATCTATTTTCAATTCTGCGTTTTCTCCGAAATGTCTGAAAAAAATATCACCATCACCGTTTAGCCGAATAGAACCTTTGGATCCCTCCACGAGCAGGTCACCAATCGTACGACGTCTATCCAGCGCAATATGATCGGAAAGGCGATTACCATCAAAAAGTCCGCGCACGCCATTTTTAAAATTGAAAATAATTATCCCAGCATCTTCACCGTGTATTTTGGGGTTTAGTTGCTTTAAGTCAGCCATAACATTTTTGATTTCGCCAAAATAATATCGAAATACATCGATAAAATGGATCGCGGTCTCATGGATTAAAAATCGTTTCATATTTTGAAAGTACGGCTGTCGGTTGAGATAGGCTTCCGGTCCTTGCCCATCGCCTGGTCGCATTCTAACAGCCACTTGATAAGGCTCACCAATTTGTCCTGCATCGATCATTTTTTTTATTTGTATGTGCCAAGGCTGAAATCTAAAATTTTCATGAACTACTAGTCTGACTTTTTGGCTCTCCGCCCGTTCTACGATTTTGGTTGCCTCAACCAACGAATTTGTAAATGGTTTTTGGCATATAATATCTATGCCTCTATCAATAGCGGTCTCTAAAAAAGCGAAGTGCTCGCTTGGCGGGACTACAATGTCGACCAGTTCTGGTTGTAAAGTGTCAAGCATTGTTTCAAAATTTGTAAAACTTTCACAGTCCGAAAAACCAATTGCGACCCTTCGCGCCTCATCCGCATCCAAGGAGCACACTCCTTTTACATTGACCGCAAGCCTTGACCAAGCTTCCAAATGAAATTGACTAAAATAGCCTGTACCAGCTACTGCGATGTTGAGAGACTTGGTCATTACTTCTTTATCCACTTGTTTGCTATTGCCCATTGCTCTGCTGAAAGTCAATTTCTCTAAAATTGTAGAGAAATGTTTTTTGGGAATAATTACATTTTTATCTGGAATGCCGTAGGAAAATATTGTGGTTCGGGCATATAAAAAAACGCTAGCTGCTATATAAAAACCGCCTGGAGCATAATTATAGACCCCGGATTTTTTAGGATGAAAACCTCTTGTGAAACGAAAAGATACATTTCTATTATTTTTTCTTTTGTTGCGGCCTTTGACCTGTTTTTTGACTGCTCCAGGAAAATGGACACCTTGTGGGAATATATCGACTGGTACATGCCTGACAAAGTAATACATCCCATCGCGACATAGCATAAATGGTTCCCAGGAGAAAGTTCACTTCCCGTGATATGTATCAGTGCTAACACGCATGTAAGCAATTTTAATAAGTTACATAGAGCTGCAATACGTCAACAGGCACCAAAATGCATGACACTTTGATGTGCACTTTTATGTAGGCATTCTG
>CAZEWK010000110.1:0-2791 GCA_964515905.1 uncultured Rhodospirillaceae bacterium
TCGATGTGTTCTAAAGAAGTCGTTCTGAGATTTGATAATGCCCTTTGAATTTTACGGCGAGGGCCTAAAGGTATTCCCAATGTGACAAGATCTTCTTCTGTTAGAGAGGGCATCACGTCAACATCAACTTCTTCCGTTTCAAAAACGGAAGCATATTTTTCTAGGCCCAAGTGCTCTAGCCACTCGCGTATAGTCACAATACTTTCCTCCGATTCTAACTCTACATGAGTATGATTAGATATGCAGCATTGGTTTTTAGGAGCTAATCAAGGAAAATCATTTTTTCCTAAGTATCGTAGTTTCGCATCTTGTAAATGTCGAAAAAATGCGAGAAAGATCTGCAGTAAGGACCTACAGTTGTTAACTTTCGTGATCTACTCCGTATATCCCGACCCTTTATTTTTGTGGTTAAAAGAGGCAGAATCAATGAGCACCCTAATACTTTAGGAAAGATGGAATCAGGGTGATAATTTTGTGGAGGTGGTACATGTCATTTTGGAATCAAATAACTGTGATGCTGACGATTGTGGTGGCCACATTGTGTGCAACTCAAATGGCTGTTGCAGAGCATCATGCAAAGAGCGGTACATTTGAATTTGTTCAAGCTCTTAATACGGATTACACAGTAGTTGAACAGTCAGGACAGACAATAACAGCTGGATCTTTAAAAGGCTCTGTCACAATAACCAAAAGCAGTGGAGGTCCGTTTGAGGAAGGTTCAAGCCAAACCCAGGTCGCTGTAGTCTATATTAAAAAATCGTCTGCTGGGATAGACCTGATGGCGGATGCCGTACAAATCGACTCCGACGGTGATACGAGATTTGTTAACGGTAGAAGAAGTATTGGCGACATTGCAGTTGGTGGTGGTGGAAGAGGAAGTCAGGAAATGACTGGCGGTACTGGAAAATACGAGGGAATAACCGGGAATTGCGAGTATACGGTGGTCTACTTGCCTGAAAATAGAATTGTCACTA
Organism: uncultured Rhodospirillaceae bacterium; assembly: GCA_964515905.1. Lineage (GTDB taxonomy): Bacteria > Pseudomonadota > Alphaproteobacteria > UBA7887 > UBA7887. The sequence goes on from CAZEWK010000110.1 coordinate 975, forward strand.
GGGGCACATGCGAATGGCAAAGAAACTAAGAGAAGGTTGTTGCAAAAACAACGATTGAAATTGTTAATATTGAATAAGGGCTTAACGTAAAATGAGGCTGGTAACATTGTCTTTCATTATGCTGCTGGTGTCTTTTTCAGCTGATTCGGCAACGATAGTAGGGAAGGAAGCAGAACAAATTATCGTTGGAGGGACAATCCTTCATGTAGAAAAAAATGCCAATAATTATCAACTGTTACTTCTATATGATTCACATGTGTGGATATGTCGGACACTGCTATTGGAAGATGGTAGCGTACAAAATATTTGTGCTACTTCTACTCATGAATGAAACAGTTCCAAAAGTAAAAGAGGAAGATGGCACATTTTTTGTTATAGCCGTGAGTGCCCGGGAGTATCCGTGCTACAGTCTATAACAGCTCTTCGAGTTTGTTTTTCGCTTTTTGCAGGTCTTCCGTCTCAAAACCTTCGGTGAACCAACTGTATACGGGATGTAGAAGGTCATAACCTTTTTGCCTCTCGTTGTTTTCTCCCCATAATGTAGCAAGGGAAACCGCTGTGCGTAATTCCCAGAGTTTGGCCTCGTGCCGTCTCGCCAATTTCAGAGATTCTAGAAAACGTGACTCGGATTCTTTCTTATCCGATTTTCCATTGAATAGTATACACGTGGCATCTAGACGCTTTAGTTCCGGAATAATCCAGCTATACCCTACCTTTTCCCCAACTCCGATTGCCTCTCGAATTTTACTTTGTGCCGCGTCGTATTGATGGGTCTCAACCAGAACATTGATATAAGCGTTCACCAGCATGTGTTCAAAGAATACAGAACCGGTATCTTCAAGTTGTTGCAGACCTTGTTCAATGTGTTTGATGGATAATGGATTCCCTTTATAATGGTCTGCCCACCCCAATAGTATCATTGCATTGCTTGTAAAAAGCGAAAAATTTTGATCAGAGGCGATTGTGCTGAGGATTTTAGCGTGCTCTGCGACTCTATTTGGATTATTCAAGTCTTTAAATAGGTTCCCCCCATGAAAATGTACGTGGGCTAGGCCGTATGGAAAATCCAAAGTTTCAGCGTGCTCAACTGCTTTTCGGGAAAGTGCTAATCCCTTATCTGGAAAGCCTCTTAGGGTCTCCGTCCAGGCTAAAAAAATCAGTCCCAAGGCCTTGGGATCGTGACCGTATTCTTCCGTAAATCGTGGTGCCTCGATATCCTCATATACTGTGATAGCTGTCTCGAGATGTGTCTTCGACTGATTGTAATCCGGTAAAAACAGTAGAGTGGAGCCATACCAACGATGTGACATGGGATACAAGGCTTTGTTGTTTATGTTATCCACATAGTTAGCTAATTCCTTTGCAATCGATAGCCCATCAATATAGCGGTTCATACTTAACCGATTAATACTTAAACCATACATAATTGGGAATAGTTCTGGCGGGTTATCGACCTTTCCACTGAGCGAAAAAGCTCGCTCATATGCAGCGCTTGTCTTAGCTGACCCGTAACCAAAAACTGCAGTCATAACCAGGGCAAGGGGCGCCTGCAGATCGAGTTCGCGTTTGTCGCGTTCAGGGGAGAGGTCTTCCTTCTCCAGATATTCAAGCGCTACCTCAAAGTGATTAGCCGCTTCCTGGTTGGCTGAGGCATTCTTGGCCCTCAACCCGGCTTCCTTCCAATGATCGATGGCTTCCGAGAACCGTTCTGCCTTGGCCAGATGGGAGGCAAGCAACTCCGGTGTGTTCACCACCACCTCCGGGAACTTCGCCTTCAACCCTTCCGCAATCAAATCATGGAACTGACGCTTTGGCCC
>CAZEWK010000111.1:0-17720 GCA_964515905.1 uncultured Rhodospirillaceae bacterium
GGGTGGATAATCTAATGCGTAATCCGAGATTGTTAGATGCCGTGGAAGATCTAATTGGGGAAGATATACTCTGCTGGAACACTGGTTTCTGGATTAAGGAGGCTAACACACCATCTTACGTGGGGTGGCACCAAGCTTTGCAATATTGGGGCCTCGACAACGATGAGTTGGTAAGTGTTTGGTTCGCCTTATCCCCTGCGACTATTGAAAGCGGGTGCATGAGCGATATGCCAGGAAGCCAAAAAAAACAACTCGGCCACCGAGAAACATATCACGAAGACAATATGCTGACCCGCGGTCAGGAAATAGAAGTAGACGTTAGCAACCAGAAAACGGTTCCCATGCCGCTTAACCCAGGCCAAGTATCCTTGCACAACGTAAAATGCGCTCATGGTTCTGGTCCGAACAAAACGGACGATCGTCGGATTGGCCTATCGTTGCATTATATGCCAACGTATACGAAACAAATGAATGCTGAATGGGATAGTGCAGCCTTAGTGCGAGGAACGGATCAACATAACAATTTCGTTCATGCCCCAAGGCCGACTAAAGACTTTGATCCAGAGACCGTCGAATTTCACAAACGTGCCAGCGATACCGTACGACAAATCGTCTATAAGGATGCGGAACAACAGCCTGGCGCGGGAGAATACAGACCGACCCTTTAACGAAAAATGAATCAGATAGTCTCACCTAGAAATGAGTCTAAGGAAGTAGAATAATGGCAGAAGTTGTACCCGGTTGGGGGCCAGGAGATGCAATTCCCGAACCTACAAGAGACCAAGGCAGAGCATTATCTGATTTAAGAGAATTTGGCTATTCTATAATCGAAAATGCCTTGGATGATAAATCTTTGAAATCGGTTCGTGATAGGTTGATTGAGCAGGCAGCTGCTGAAATTGAGCAGGGAATTGCGTTTGAAGACCAGGGCCCAAATCAGATTGATAGGATGGTACCAGGCACACAATACGACCAAATTCCTGATGATGCGTTTTCGATCGGTAAAGGTGGGATTAACCAGCGAGTATGGATGCTAGTCAATAAAGGCGCGGTCTTTCGGAAGCTAGTCACACACAGCTTTATGACTCCCCTAATTGAGTTTCTGTTGGGAAAACACTTTCTTCTCTCAACCTTATCAGCAAATATCGCAAAGCCCGGTGGCGTAGAAATGGGACTCCACACAGATCAATGGTGGATGCCACGCCCTTTGCCAAGAAAGGAAAGACATATAGCACCAGGAGACATTCGGCGTGGCGAATACTATGGCAAATCGAACGGTGAGCTGAACCAACGGATAAATCCTCCTTGTGCTTGTAACGTTATGTATTGCCTGAATGATTACACAGAATTAAATGGTGCCACTAGGATAGTTCCGATGAGCCATCACACAGGCCTGCAGCCTCCTCCAGACATTCCTCACATAGTTTCCTCTATTGCCGCAGAGGCACGTGCCGGTTCAGCCATTGTATTTGATGGTCGCTTGTGGCATGGCACCGGGGCTAATCGATCAAACGGACCCCGGATCGGCCTATTAGCCACCTATTGCGGACCCCAATTTCGCACACAAGAAAATTACACTTTAGGTATTGACCCTGCAGTTCTAGAACAGGCAACTCCAGAACTGCTTGCGCGGCTTGGATTTAAAATTTGGAATGCTTATGGTCGAACCGGTGACCCTAATAAGGGCTACGTCACAACCTCTGGCGAGATTATAGGCGAAATGCGACCGGAACATTAATGAATCCAAAATAGATACGAATCGGACGGTGTCAGAATAGGAGTAAAAGATTATGGAACCAATTGTAACGCCACTTAACGCGACACTCGGCGCTAAGATCACTAATATTGACCTCGCAAATATGAACCAAACCACATGGGCAATTGTCGAAGATGCGTTCCACCAATATGCGGCCTTAGTTTTCCCTGGCCAACATTTGGATGCAGATACACAAGTGGGATTTGCTAGACGGTTTGGCAACCTAGAAACCCTGAGCCCAGATGGAAAACCAATAGCTGTAGCGATCAGCAACAAAAAGGACGATGGCTCAGTACTTAAATCCGATGATTTTCGGTACAAGACCCTGAGAGGAAATGAAGGTTGGCATACAGACAGTTCTTATATGCCACTTGCGGCGAAAGCATCCATATTATCTGCGCAAGTCGTCCCTCCTGAAGGCGGAGAGACTGAGGTAGCCGATATGAGGGCCGCCTATAATGAGTTAAGCCAAGAGATGAAAGCAAAAATAGAGAATCTTGAAGCGTATCACTCGTTGTATCAGTCTCAAGCGAAGATCGGCTACGAAATCAAAACAGGGTCTGCATACGGATACCATAATAAGGGAGCACCGCGTCGACCACTTGTCAAAATGCATCCAGTCACTGGACGCAAATCACTGTTTGTCGGACGACACGCATATGAAATAGTCGGCATGGATAAAGACGAGGGCCAAAACCTTTTGGATGAACTAGTAAGTTTTGCGTGCCAAGAACCGCGAACGTATAGCCATAAATGGGAAGCAGGTGACGTTTTGATGTGGGATAACCGTTGTGTGCTTCACAGGGCGATGCCGTACGACTATAAAGAGGTTCGTATACTAAGACATACAAGAGTCGCGGGCGACCCAAATTCTGAACTGGTAGAGACAGGACACGATGATCGAGCTGATGATTATATTCCCTCGAAATCAAACAAAAACGACTATTACAAACCAACTTCCCAAGAATATGGGACCGAAGCGAATAATAGAGATACTTAAATGACTCGACGAGACAATAATTAGGACTTCTGCTAGAAGGGCCTGTGAAGGCAAACTGAGGCCTCTCCACCCGAGTCCCAACGGCTATTTGAAACTGGCAAACCAAATCGACTAAGCAACAGCCGACACCATACCTTCCAGACGCTGTCGAATAAGTGTTTCAGCTTCAGACATTATAGTGTCGATAAGTTCCTGACAGGTTGGTATGTTGTGAATTAAACCTGCTACCATTCCGCACGACCAAACACCAGCTTCCATGTCACCATCTATCATGATTTTTGGATACACACCGGAAACCTCATCCATTATATCGTCGATTTTTAAGTCTTTCCCCAGACGACTCTCTTTGTCGAGCAACCGCTCGCTAGCAGAATTTTTTAACACGCGTTCTGTATTCCGCAATGGCCTCATGACCAACCGTGTATCCAATTCTGACGCCTCTAGAATAGCCTTCTTAACGTTCTCATGGATAGGTGCTTCCTTAGTAACCATAAACCTAGTACCCATATTCATGCCATCGGCACCCATTGCCAAAGAGGCCACAAGGCTTCGTGCATCAGCCATTCCTCCAGAAGCTACGAACGGAATCTTCAATTCTTCAGCGGCTCGTGGAAGCAGTATCATATTAGGTATATCGTCTTCTCCCGGATGCCCTCCACACTCAAATCCATCAACCGAAACCGCATCACATCCAATTGATTCAGCTTTCAAAGAATGGCGAACCGAAGTGCATTTATGAATTATTTTCACTCCTGCATCCTTTAAGCGCGGCAAATGATCTTGTGGATTTCGTCCAGCCGTTTCCACAATTTTGATTCCGCCATCAATAATTGCACTAATATAGCCAGGATAGTCAGGAGCAGTAACCGTGGGAAGGAAAGTTAAATTCACGCCAAAAGGCTTGTCCGTTAACTGATGACAATAAGCTATCTCTTTCGCTAAATCAGCCGGTGTTTTTTGTGTTAGCCCTGTTATAATCCCGAGACCACCTGCATTTGAGACAGCTGCAGCAAGTCTAGCAAATCCTACGTAATGCATGCCACCTTGGATAATAGGATGTTCAATTCCTAATAATTTTGTAATCCGAGTTTTCATATTTATGTCACTTTCAAAAATGCCGCCAGCATTTCATGGTATTGCTCAAGTTTTAATCCGAGATTCGCTTCAGGGCCCTGACAACCAAGCCCCTCACCTTTAACTTTTATGGCCAGAGTATATTGCCCATCAGAACAACGAAAACGAACCGTCCGCTCTTCAGAAATAAACAAATACCCTTGTTCTATCCTTCTACTAGATACAGAAGAACCCCAGGGCATGCTCTTAATAGGAATTTTTCTCTCTATCTCCATTATAAACTTTGAGTTATGCAAAAATTAAAAAATAACAGTAAACGCTTTAAGTATTTTTGAATGACTCAATACAAATGCAGAGTCTCTGTTTTAGAGCGACTATTTAATTAAGGCAACACTACTTAATGAAACCGCAAGAAAACTAGAAGAATATAAAACAATAGACAAGTTTGAGACATATCTGTGATATCATATCGACAGTATTCCGGCAGTTTCATCGTCTTAAGTGAGGGATAGCAATGCATGATGGTATTTGGGTAACAATTTTAGGACTGTTCGGCTTAGTGACAATTGCGGTTCTAGCCCTACCGTTATCTAAAGTCTACAGAATGCCCTACACCGTGCTGCTGGCTATCGTCGGAATTTTACTGGGACTGATTACTGCGGAAATGCATGACACACAAATAGGCGCGATTAGTGATCTCTTCCATAGCTTTGAAAGCTTCGAACTTACATCAGAAATAATTATTTTTGTTTTCCTACCCGCCCTGATTTTTGAAAGCAGTTTGGCAATCGACGTGAGAAAACTAATGGCTGATATTAAGCCTATTTTATTTTTAGCTGTAGTCGGATTATTGATATCGAGCTTTTTGGTCGGGGGAGCTGTATACGCGGTTTCAGGGATGGGTTTTATTGCATGCTTGCTTTTAGGCGCAATATTGTCAGCGACAGACCCCGTCGCCGTTGTAGCTATTTTCAAGGATCTTGGAGCGCCTAAGCGGCTAGCAATTCTGGTAGAAGGAGAGAGTCTCTTTAACGACGCGACGGCAATCGTTCTGTTCAATATTTTAGTAGCGATGATTATTGGTTCGGCAACTGCAGATCTTTTTGGAGGAACTTTAAGCTTTATAAAAGTATTTGTAGGAGGAATATTCGTTGGGTATTTAATGGCACGAATATTTGCTTGGGTAATTAGCAAGATCGCTAGCAATGCAATTATTGAAGTTACTTTAACCATTTCGTTAGCTTACCTGTCCTTTTTAGTTGCTGAACACTACTTGCATGTATCGGGTGTCATGGCGGTTGTCGCCGCTGCACTAGTCATGGGTTCACATGGAAGAACCAGCATCTCAGGCAACGGCTGGCACCTTCTTAAAGAAACATGGGAAAATGTCGGTTTTTGGGCAAATTCCCTGATTTTTGTGCTAGTCGGACTTGCTGTTCCCCAGATTCTTTCGGTATTTAGCAATGAGATGTGGGTAACGCTATTGGTGCTTATTGTAGTGGCTTTCTTTGCGCGCGGGCTCCTGACCCATGTAGTTCTGCCGCTTCTAACTAAGGCAGGAGCGGCAGATCCAGTAAACCTGGGGTTTCGAACAGTGATGTGGTGGGGTGGGCTAAGAGGGGCTGTATCACTCGCTCTGGCATTAGCTGTTTTTGAGAATGATGCTTTCCCTGAAGATGTTCGGAATTTTGTGGCCGCTCTAGTTTGTGCCTTCGTTGTGTTTACACTGATAGTCAATGCAACAACCGTAGGTTGGGTAATGAAAAGTTTTGGACTTGACCAATTATCGGATGCCGACCAAGCAATACGATACCGAGCGGTCTCAAAAGCTTTAGGCGACATTGCGGCAACTGTTCCAGTTGTTGCTAACCAACACACCATACCTGAAGGAGTCGCAAAAGCCGTTTCAAACGACTATAAGGATCGAGTCGAATCTATGCGCTCTAGCGACAGCCAACAAGGAGCTCTGGATGGAGAGGATTGGCTGAAGGTAGGTCTGATAGCCATAATCGGGCAAGAAAGAGAGGGTTATCTGAACGAGTATGTTAGAGGCTATGCAGAGCCATCAATTGCGCGTCAGCTAATAGCTACCACTGACGAATTAATGGATGGAGTAAAAGCTGGGGGCCCGCTCGGTTATTCAGAGGCATGGGTACACTCCCTCCGGTTTAATCGACGGTTTCACTTCTCCATGCAATTACAACGACGTTTTTCGATAGTCGCCCCGCTCAGCAACCGACTATCAGAACGAATGGAGTTCCTACGGACTGCTCTGGCTGTTCTATCGACAGTGCGAAACGAGGGTGTTCCTGACTTCCGAGCACTAGCTGGTCAAAATCCGGCCGATGCGCTCTCCGAACTACTCGACAGTCGTATAGAAAAAATACAATCGGCCCTAGATGCGCTGCACGCCCAATATCCCGACTATGCGGCAAAGCTTCAGTCACGATATTTACGCCAAGTCGCTCTGAGACAAGAGCGGGCAGAATACGAACGGCTCCACGAAGCCGCAATCATTGGAACAGAAGTATACGCAAACTTAGAAAAAGAAATCTCTGAACGCGAGTCAGAATTGAGGAAACGCCCTACTTTAGATTTAGGCTTAAATCCAGAATATCTAGTTTCTAAAGTGCCTTTGTTTGAAGGATTAAGTCAGAAAAAAATTAAATCAATCGCAAATTTGCTTAAACCAAATCTTGCGATCCCTGGAGAAGTCATTTGTCGCGAAGGCGAAGTAGGAAATTCTATGTATTTTGTATCTTCAGGAGCTGTTGCTGTCCAACTTTCTACTGAGTCCGTTATGCTAGGTTCGGGCGATTTCTTTGGTGAAATTGCCCTTGTAAAAGATACAAAACGAACGGCAGATGTTGTTGCTGAGTCCTTTAGTGATCTACTTACTCTCGATCGATCTGACTTTGAAAAGCTTTTAAACACTAGCCCCGATCTTAGGCGAACAATTGAAGAAGTTGCCGAATCCAGAATGCCCACCTAAATAATGTAACAAAGGGACCTCGCAATGTATGCTAATACACTGCTATTTTTTTTTAGACTGGGAAAAGTCTACAGCTCTTTCTTTAACTACTCGGTCAAATTCTTTTGCCATTTCAGGATTTTGCGCCAATATTTTCTCTAGGTCTCGTGCCTCAAGAACCAATAAGTGGCACTCTGTCAACGCTACAATAGTTGCCGTACGATTGTGCCGTTGGATAATCGCTACCTCTCCAAAAAAGTCGCCGGCTGTCAGTCGATAGGGCGCAGATTCGAGCTCTACTTCAACGTCACCAGAGGCAATAAAATACATACATTCCGCAGGTTCTCCACGACGTACTATCGTATGACGTGGAGGCACTACTTGTGCGTCAAGGTGAGAGGCAATTTCCGCTATACGTTCTGCATTCAAACGTGAAAACAACGGCACCTTAGCAACCATACTCCAAGTGACCATGAACTGCCGACGATTTAGTTCCTGCATAAATCCAGACGCAAGGATACCCGCTGGCAAAGCGTAAACCCCTATCCCTAAAATAGTAACTGCTGCGCCAAGGACCTTACCTAAGATCGTTATTGGCGTGACATCACCATATCCAACCGTTGTAAGAGTCACCAACCCCCACCACATAGCCGAGGGAATATCAGCAAATGCTTTAGGTTGTGCATCACTCTCAACTAAATACATCAGACTTGCGACGACCACTAATGTTATTGAAAGCAAGTAAACAGTCATTAATAATGGTCGCTTTTGACTGTTCAACACTGCCGCAAACAATGACCATGCGCCTGAATATCGGGTTAATTTAAATACTCTTAAGATTCGCAAAATACGTAGAATTCTTAAGTCAAAGCCAAAAAATGTGCTCAAATAAAACGGAAGGATTACAATTAGATCTATTAAAACAAGTGGCCGCATGGCGTAACGACATCGTCCAAGGAATCGGCCAGAATATTTTGGATCACTACCTTCTACGCTTGCCCACAGTCTGAGCACATACTCGACTGTAAATATTATCACCGAAAAAATCTCAAAATAGAAAAAAAACTCACCTAAGATTGTACGAACTGCGGCAACAGATTCTAAAATTACCGCCAATACATTACCAATTATTAAGAAAATGAGGGTTGTATTTATAACCTTGCTTGTTAGGTCGTCTGCCTCGGGAACATCCAGCACTTGATGTACCCTGCGACGTATACGTCCCCACGTCACTGCGTCATCACTGTTCAAACTCATATGCCAAGCCCCTTTAAGTGGCACTCTACTACAATGCTCCGTCAATAGTGCACCTGTAGCGCCAGCAACCTCATCATTTTACTTCGTATTCTCCAAGAATACAAAACCACTAGGACTTGCGATCTAAGTCCATAAGCGACAAAATGACGGTCGCCGAAGGAATCCGTTAAAGATGTATTAGTGTATCTTAACCCGTGGTGCCTGGAAGATAAGATGGAGAGTCCTGTGACCGATAGGAAAGAACCACACGCCGAATCAGATGTGTGTTTCGATGCCGTAGTTATAGGAGCCGGGTTTGGCGGAATGTATATGTTGCACTGCCTCCGGAAACTAGGATTGTCAGTTCGAGTATATGAAGCCGGTAGTGGAGTGGGTGGGACTTGGTACTGGAATCGATATCCCGGAGCTCGCTGCGATGTCGAAAGTATGCAGTACTCGTATTCATTTTCGGAGGAATTGGATCAAGAATGGAGTTGGTCAGAAAAATATTCTCCTCAACCTGAAATACTTGCATATGCAAACCACGTTGCAGATAAATTCAAACTGCGGGATGATATTTCTTTTAATACCAAAGTTATCGCTACTACTTTTGACGAAGCTGAAGAAACATGGGTGGTAGAAACCGATAAGGGCGATACAATAAAGGCCCAATTTTGCATTATGGCCGTGGGCTGTTTGTCAGCAGCAAATACGCCATATTTTGAGGGGCTGGACCGATTTAATGGACAAATTTTTCATACTGGAAAATGGCCCCACGATGGTGTCCAGTTTGACGGCCTTGATGTGGCGGTCATTGGAACTGGATCCTCCGCTATACAATCCATCCCTATTATAGCGCAGGAGGCCAAGTCCCTCACGGTTTTTCAGCGTACGCCAAACTATTCCGTGCCAGCATGGAACGAAAAAATGGATCCGGAATATGAGAAATCCATTAAGAACGACTATCCCGCTCTCCGATCCAAAGCTCGCGGTCGACCTGCTGGATTCTATTTTCCATTTAACACCAGCTCAGCACTCGATGCTACACCTGGGGAACGTCAGAAACAGTTCGATAAACTTTGGAGCGTTGGGGGATTGCCTTTTCTTGGCGCGTACGGCGACTTATTATTTGAAAAAGAAGCAAATGATACAATTGCAGAATACGCCAGACAAAAAATTCGTAGTATCGTCAAAGATCCCAAAACAGCGAATTTGCTTAGCCCAAATAATATCTTTGGCTGCAAACGCCTATGTGTTGATACCGGGTATTATAATACATACAACCAACCTCACGTAAAACTTGTAGATATATCGAAAAATCCGATCCAGCGTTTTACAGAAAACGGTGTAGTGACGAATAATATAGAATATGCGGTAGATGCTATCGTGTGCGCCACCGGTTTTGCAGCGATAACGGGATCATTTGACAAAATCCGGATAACTGGAAGAGACGGGGTCACTTTAACGGAAAAATGGAAGGCAGGACCCCGAACTTACCTAGGACTGTCTACAGCAGGGTTTCCAAACTTATTTATGATAACTGGTCCAGGAAGTCCTTCCGTTCTAGCCAGTATGATACAGGCGATAGAGCAGCATGTGGACTGGATTACCGACTGCATTGGTCATATGCGTGATGTCGGAGCCAAAACCATAGAACCAGAGACCAATTACGAAAATGACTGGGTGGATCACGTCAACGAAGTATCGAAAGTATCGCTGCGATCTACGTGCAGTTCCTGGTACGTGGGGGCAAATATTCCAGGACGTCCGAGAGTCTTCATGCCATACATTGGTGGCTTTCCAATATATGTAAATAAATGTAACGAAGTGATGACCAATAACTTCGAAGGGTTTTCGTTCAATCAACCAGTGAACACTTTAAGCCCCCCTTGTGTAAGAAATACAAAACGATGGCGTGTTCCTATCGATATGGATGTAATTTCGCCCGCTACAATCGCAGCTAGGCGTATCCCATTAGTATAGAAAAACGGCCAATTTAAACTGCTTCAACACCGTAAACGAACCTCTTACTCGGTCCCTAATTTACGAGCAGCCTCCCTAATTGCACGTTCAGTATCACCTAGGTCATCATCACCCAGAGCTAAAGAAATATAGAATTTATTTTCAGATTTAAGAATGTTTTGTTCCCGAAGATAAGTATTAAACCTTCGCGAACTTTGTAAGTCCGATTCCACCATGTCCCGGTAGTTTCGTACAGGAGTATTCGTGAACACAACGTCGAACATAACAGGATCACCGACAACCTGATGCGCGATGTCATGGTAGCACAAACTTTCTTTTATCGCCTCCATAATTAGCATGCCATTCCCTTGGAACCTCTCATAACTGCCGGGACGCCGTAAAATTTCTAAAGTTTTTAATCCTGCAGTAGCGGCGACCGGATTACCACTAAGTGTTCCCTGCTGAAAAGTAAAACCCTCTTCTCCAGATAGCTCTTGGTCGAAGTGGTCCATTAATTCTTTTTTTCCAGCCAATGCCGCCAAAGGAAATCCTCCACCAAGTATTTTTCCCAACGTGCAAAGATCTGGTTCCACACCGTACTTTTCCTGGGCACCACCATAGGAGAGACGGAAACCAGTCACAATTTCGTCAAAAATTAGTACACTTCCAGACTCATCACACAGGGTTCGTAAAGCCTCCAGAAACCCGGGTTCCGGTGGAATTAGCCTCTGAAGTGGCTCCACTATGATAGCCGCAATGTCTTCTTCATGCTCTCGTATTATCTGTGAAACCGAATCTATATCATTAAATGCCGCAACCAAAACTTGATCTCGCACCACCTCGGGTATGCCGGCGGAATCTGGAATCGCTAATGGGAAATTAGAAAACCTCTTAGGAGCTAAACTCATGAGACCTTCCGAGGTCATCCCGTGGAATGCGCCTTCAAATTTTAAAATTTTATCTCTTCCTGTGTAGGCACGGGCCAGCCGCATCGCATACATATCTGCTTCTGTACCAGTGCACATGTACCTAACCTGTTCCGCGCATACTACTGCCCGACAAATTTCCTCTGCTAGCTCAATCCCTTTGGGATTATTTGCAAAGTATGTAGAGCCTTTCTCAAGTTGTTGGAAAACCGATTCGTTTACTTCTGGATTCGCATGACCGAGCACCAACGGCCCCGATCCAATTAGATAATCGATGTATTCGTTCCCCGTTTCATCAAGTACCCGCGCTCCCTTGCCAGATACAATCGTAAGCCTTGGATCAAAATTCCCAAACCCGCCTGCTGGAAGAACCGCTTTTGCCCTCTCAACCCATTCCGTTTCAGAAACGTTAATCATAAGAGACTCTCCCAATGTTAATTAATAGAACCATACATATAGACGGGGCGCTCAGGTTTTGTTTTAATTATATAACCTCAGTAGTTAACAACAAACATACCGTTGAGTCATGCAATAGATCGTGTCCTGTAGAATCGATGAAGTCAACAAACACAAGGTAAACCATGTCGGAAAAGCGGTACACGGACAACATCCAAAGTGATCTTGAAGTTGCTTTAACACACCATTCCGCTGGAAGGCTATCTGAGGCCGAAGATATTTACCGTCAAATACTTAAAACCAGCCCTAAACACCCTGTTGCTCTGCATTTGTTAGGAGTGAAATCCCACCAAGTTGGAAGAAACGATATTGCTATTAAACTAATTAACAAGGCGATAGCAGAGGAACCAAATTACGCAGAAGCCCACAACAATCTCGGCCTTGCCCTACACGCCGCAAACCGGCCAAAAGAAGCTATAAAAAGTTACCATCGCGCCTTGACCATAAGAAGTGGCTATGCTGACGCATACAACAACCTTGGAAATTCGCTTCAGTTGATCGGTAGACTTGCTGATGCAATATCCAACTACCGCAAAGCACTCCAAGTAAATCCTAAATATGCCTTGGCGCTAAATAACCTAGGCAATGCGTTGCAAGAACTTGGGCATTTTGAAAAGGCAGTAACTAGCTACAAAGAATCCCTTCAATTAAATCCTCACTATGCGGTAGCACATAATAACCTCGGAAACGCATTGCGGAGTTTGGGAAGACTCGATGAGGCCGTTGTAAGTTATCGAAAGGGACTAGACCTAGATGAAACATCGACGAAATTGCATAGCAACCTCGGCGAAGCACTTAGGGATATAGCATATTTAAAAACTCAGACACGCCAAATTACCAACCCCGACCAAATTGACAGTACAGGCTCTTTTGACCATTCCAAAGAAGGAAAACTTTGGGATGACGTTCGTAAATGTGCCGAGTGCGCACTAGACATTACGCCCCATGATACTCAAGCATTGGCACTCAAAGCTGCTGCACTAATAGGAACGAACCAATTGGACGAATGGAATTCACTGTGTGATTTTAACCGCCTGGTCCAAACCCACATGATTGAGAGTCCAAGTGGACATAAAAGCACGAAAAGCTTCAACAATGCTCTGTTCGATCGATGTGCTACTGATGATTCTCGAATTTTTGAGGCTCCAGGAAAAGCAATAACGAAAGGAGAACGAATTGATTCTTTGCATACTGACCCCGCCGACAGTCCCGTCACTATGCTATTAACAAAAATAGACGAGCTTACCGAGCTTTATACCAAAACCCATCCCACCGATCCTCAACACCCCTTCCTTGTCCAAACGCCACGTAAATGGCGTATCAGCGCTTGGGGATCCATACTTCGAAAAGAAGGGCACCATGAGTCTCATATACATAAAGTTGGTTGGCTAAGTGGAGTCTATTATGGGAAACTTCCTGCGGTAATGGAAAACGAAACACAGAATAGCCAAGGATGCATCGAATTCGGAAGACCAATTAATTACGTGGATAGTGGCAATAATCCAAAATTTCACATTCTGCGTCCAAAGGAAGGAATGGTTGTTTTGTTTCCCGCATATTTCTATCATCGCACAATTCCATTTGAGACGGACGACACCAGATTTACAATAGCATTCGACCTGATTGCATTGCCCTAAGAACAACTGTCGAAAAAGCATTTTGTCTGACACGGTCGCCAGCAAATAAAATCCGAGGAGCAAAATTGATGGCAGAACGGTTTGATTATATTATTGTCGGAGCAGGTTCCGCCGGCTGTATTCTAGCAAACCGATTAACCGCCAATGGAAAGTACAGCGTGTGCTTGCTAGAAGCGGGACCCCCCGACCGAAATCCCTATATTCACATCCCTGCAGGTTTTATTAAAACCTTAGAAAACTCCCACGTGAATTGGATGTACCGGTCGGAACCAAGTCACTGGACTGCCGGACGGACGATTGAAGTCCCGCGTGGAAAAACTCTTGGAGGCTCTAGTTCCATAAACGGCCACATTTATAACCGAGGCCAGCGAATTGACTATGATACCTGGGCACAGCGAGGAAATTTAGGTTGGGGATATGCGGATATACTTCCGTATTTTAAGCGTACCGAAGAACGGATTGGAGATGGTAATAACACTTTTCGTGGACGTGAGGGAAACGTTAAAGTAACTGATCTTCAATACTCCCATCCTCTCTGTGAAGCGTTCATGGAGGGAGCTGAAGAAATAGGAATTCCACGTAATCCGGACTATAACGGCGAAATACAGGAAGGAATCTCCTATGTTCAACGAACCACGTACAAAGGGCGCAGGGTTAGCACTGCTCGCGCTTATCTAAAACCGGCGATAAATCGTTCCAATCTAACCGTAAGAACGAATGCTTTTGCAACACAAATACTATTGGACAAAAAAAAAGCAATTGGGATTCATTATTATAAAGGAGGTCGTGGTGGCAGCTTGGTCGAAGTATTAGCAAATCGTGAAGTGATCCTTTCCGGGGGAACAATAAATTCGCCGCAACTCCTTCAGATATCCGGTATTGGCGGGGGCGGATTACTAAACTCCTTAGGAATAGATATTAAGCACGAACTGACAGGGGTTGGGGAGAACCTTCGAGATCACTATGCACCGCGTTTTAATGTTCGGGTAAAAAATATTGAAACCATCAATGAAAAGTCACACGGACTTCGGCTTGCCGGTGAAGTAGTTAAGTACCTTTTAGGTGCCAAAAGTATCGTTAATTTAAGCCCTTCTATGGTGTATGGTTTCTGGCACACCAATACAGTTACTCGCAGCAACGATGTTCAGTTCATCTTTACCCCTGCTAGCTATAAGCGAGGGGAGCATGGGGTCTTGGATGAATACCCCGGATTCACGGTTGCCGCTTGGCAACACCGGCCGGAAAGTACCGGATGGGTCCATGCGCGATCGTCTGATCCGTTCGAGAAGCCGGAAATCCAACCAAATTACTTAGAGGATGAGGAAGACAGACGAGTGACAGTCGGGGCGATGAAGATGGCACGCCAATTAATTCATACACACGCGATGACACCGTATGTTGACTATGAGGAATTTCCCGGCCAACAAGTCCAAACTGACGCGGAGTTATTAGAAGCAGCTCGACATTGTGGCAGCACCACCTATCATCTTATGGGGACCTCGCGGATGGGACCCGACACAGACCCTACGGCTGTCGTCGACCACCAATTACGTGTGCACGGAATGGAAAATATCCGTATAATCGATGCTTCGATAATGCCCACAATGATGTCTGCTAACCTTAATGCAGCCACAATGATGATTGGAGAAAAGGGTGCAGACATGGTACTGGATAAACCACAATTAGAACCTGTTATCTTGCCAAGTTAAAGGTTTGGATTATTTTTGTGTCCTAAAAATAGTAAGCCCAATCAAATTAAGTACCCCATCATTTTCTAATTAAAACTGCTTTGAGTATCAGGTCCAAGGAGATCAAAGATGAAAATACTATGCGCTATGTGCGCTTCAATATACCTGGTGGCATGTTGCATATCATCACTCGTTGGTGCAAAGGAATTAACAGTTGCTATTGGCCTTCCACCTATTCATACCTGGTCAAAGATGTATACATATGTTGACGAGGAAATAGAAACAAGGACAGGAGGAACACTAAGTACCGAGGTTTACTACGGATCCCTGCTAAATCTTAAACAAAGTCTTACAGGCCTTCGCGATGGAATTGCTGATGTAGCAATGCTTGTGCCCGGCTATCACCCAGCTGAACTCCCTCAGACCAATCTAATTATTGATTTAGCTATGCTTGGGAAAAATGCAACGGTACTTTCGGCCGCGGTGTCCGAATATATGTTTACTTGTAGCGAGTGCTTGGCTGAAACCGAGGCAAATGGATCGGTATTTATTGCCATGACCGCCAACGCCCCTTATATGCTTTTAACAATAGAACCGATGGTCACAGTCGAATCGTTAAAGGGAAAAAAGATCCGGAGTTTTTCGGCTTTTGGTCGTTGGGTAGAATACGTGGGTGGAATAAAAATGTCTCTATCTGCCAATGACATCTATGATGCTTTAAGCCGGGGTGCACTTGATGCTAATTTGCACCCAGCGACCGAGCTTTATAACTTGAACTTCGGGGATGTAGTTAAGTATGTTACCCGGCTTCCCCTTGGTACATATAACGGCAACGAATACAATTTCAATCTTGATACATGGAGATCTCTTACAACTGAACAACGACGTACCATGTTGGATCTTTTCGCCGAAGGTGCGGCGATTACAACGGTGGAGTTCCAAACGTTTAATGATGAAATACTCGATCGAAAAGCTATAGCTGATGGTATACAAGTCCTCGATCCATCACCAGGACTGGTCCATATAACAGAAGAATTTATCAGAGAAGATTTAGCTAAATTTGATCAAATGGCTCGAAAAAATTATGGAATCCTTGACGCACCAAACCGAGTGGCTAGGTTTCAATCTTTGATAGAAAAATGGCGAAGCTTGCTCGGAACGATCGATAATACTGATGTCGATGCAGTAACAGCTCTCTATAAGTCAGAAATATGGGATAAAGTAGATGCCGAAACCCATGTTTTGTAAGGTTTGCTCATTCCTTTTATCTCCTATATGCAGATTGCTATCTTACCTGATCATCTATCCTTTTCCGAAGAGTACAAAGTGTATAAAATAGGCCGAGTTCTTCGGTTCTTAACAGATGCTTTAGCATTTTTTGGTTGCGTCGCTGTAGTACTGATGATGCTTCACATAACTATTGACGTATTTTTGCGGTGGGTTGGGCTTCCAATTCCCGCAACCGTCACTATTGTTCCACACTATTATATGTTGCCCATTGTTTTTCTACCTTTAGCACTAGCAGAGCGTAACGATGCGCATATTACTGTGGAACTTTTCGTTCAAGTCCTGCAAAGTCGGTGGCAAAGGATGCTGGCCGTTTTGAGTTGGCTCGTTTCAACCGGAGTATTTGGCATCCTATTCTACCAGACGTTGATTGATGCTATAGAAAAAATGGCAATAGGAACATTCATAGTAGAAGTAGACTGGAAAATTCCGATTTGGGCATCGTACTTCTTTCTTCCCATGGGTTTTGGGTTAGTCATCCTCGTTTTATTGTACAGAATTGTGATTAATCTATTTAGCTACAAAAGTGGCCTCGGTGAAACGAAACATGCAGCTTTTTCTGGCCACCAATCAGATGCCAAGTAGGTTTTTATGGATCGGATAGAGGTTGGTCTAACGGGAATAGGAGTTTTATTAGTCCTGATACTACTTCGCCTTCCTGTGGGTGTCTCGCTAATTGCAGTATCTTTTGGGGGCATTTGGACATTAGTGGGATTAAAACCCGCCTGGGGAATTCTTACCGCCGTGCCCTATGACTTTGGAGCTAAATGGGCACTCACTTCTGTCCCTATGTTTTTACTTATGGGATTTTGCTGCTTCCACGCTGGTCTCACTCAGGGACTTTTTGATGCTGCAAGAAAATGGTTATCCGGTCTTCCTGGAGGCCTAGCCATAGCAACTGTCTTTGGTGCTGCCGGATTTTCTGCAGTCACTGGTTCTTCCGTCGCATGTGCGGCAGCTATGGGCCGCATCGCTGTGCCCGAAATGATCCGAAATCGATACGACGCAACGCTTGCCACAGGGACCGTTGCAGTAGCAGGAACAATAGGTGCGCTTATTCCACCATCGATTCTTCTAATTCTATACGGAATATTTGTGCAAGTTCCGATTTCCAAACTTTTTCTCGGAGGCGTCGGCGCCGGCCTACTTACAGCATTTGCTTACGTGATCACTATCATAGTTTGTGTAAAGGTGAACCCCAAACTTGCCCCCCAGGTGCTGGAACAAAGTACTTTGTCTGATAAATTACGCGCATTGGCTGAAACCTGGCCCATTATTTTGTTAGTCCTTGGTGTATTTGGCGGATTATTTGGTGGTGTATTTACACCAACAGAAGCAGGTGCCGTGGGAGCCTTTCTAGCATTCCTGATTGCTGGTGCCAAACAAAGCCTGACCTGGACAAAATCAAAACAAGCTATCATTGAAACAATACAAACAACCGCCGCAATTTTTGTGATTGCGATTGGCGCCAATCTACTGACCCGATTTCTAGCATTATCGGGCGCCTCTCAATTTCTTTCCCAGATGGTTATCGAACTTGGCGCCGATATGTTTTTACTACTGCTCGGCATAGCAATCATGTATCTCGTACTCGGAATGTTTTTGGAACCACTAGGGGCGATGTTACTTACTATTCCTGTATTACTTCCCATACTACAAGATACTGGGTTAAGTCTGATTTGGTTTGGCGTAGTTCTGACGAAATTTTTGGAAATCGGAATGATTAC